>CACFBG010000006.1 GCA_902564535.1 uncultured Prochlorococcus sp. | reverse complement strand
CTCAACTTTCCTTAGAAATAATCCATATCAAGAGTCACTACTAGAAAAAGATATATATATTGATTTAAAAAAAGAAAAGCTCAAGATTCTAAAAGAAGCTAAAATAGTGAGAGAGACAATAATTAATACGTCTCAAAATATTAGAGAATGGAAGGATAGATCAAATAAAGCAAAAGCTGCTGGAGCCAATTTGTTAGCAGAAAAAGCTTCTTATCAAATCAAACTATTAATGATAAATGGAAGAAAGTCATGGGACGAGCTTGAGCGCCTTGGCATCAAATTCAAGAAACTTGAATTTGAAATCAAGAAACTCTCAGAGCACAATGCTCAAGCAACTTCCGATTTCGAGGAGACCTTGATACAGCTCGAAATAGAGAAAGAACTGGATTACCTCCGTAGCAAAAAGCAAGGAAGGGAAAAATAAGCCTTCTCAGAGCCCTCAGGAAGGAGGCTGAAGGCTCACGTTTTCAGGAGGAGGTGTTGGGTCAGGATCTGCAATCAACATATGCTGAAGGACAATCTCGGGGCGCTCACTATCACGCCATCGAATCCGATAAGCAGGCATTTTTGTGCCCCTGCTAGTCGTTTGTTCTACAGGTTCCATTACCCAGCCACGCCGGGAACGGCCTTGAGGATTGCGCTTGACCACCGCATCGGTGTGTTTGAAGCGGAAACCTACGCGCTCGCCACTCATCTTAAGAGGAACTTAACACTCGCTCAATTATCCACTTTGATGGCTCAAACGGAAAATATTCCTAATTTCCTTCAGGACGTAAAACCGGAAAAGCTATGACATCACGAATAGATGGGCTATTGGTAAGAAGCATTACCAAGCGATCAATCCCTATACCCAAGCCACCTGTAGGAGGCATTCCTACTTCAAGAGCATTCAAAAAATCTTCATCTAAGCTATGAGCTTCTAAATCCCCAGCCTTTTTTCGCGCTTGTTGCTCTTCAAGGCGCCTTCTCTGATCTATTGGATCAGTAAGTTCGGTAAACGCATTAGCCATTTCTCTTCCTGCAATAAAAAGTTCAAAGCGTTCAACCATATCTTTTTTAATTCGATGACTCCTAGCTAAGGGAGAAATCTCCTTCGGATAATCAATTACAAAAGTTGGTTGTATCAATTTTGATTCTACTGCTTGCTCAAAAGCTTCATTTAATAATCTTCCTACACTATCAGCAGTAACAGGAGCCTCAAGACCTAAGTCAAGCAAAGCCTTTGAAGCTTCCTTGAAAGTTTGAATTTTCCTGAAATCTATACCAGTAAATTCATAAACTAATTCAGTCATAGTAGCTTTTCTCCAAGGAGGAGTAAGGTCAATTTCAATGTCTTGATAAGTAAGTTTTGTTGTCTTGCAAACATTTAATGCAACTTCAGAAATCATCTCCTCAGTAAGTTTCAACATGTCGTTGTAATCTGCAAATGCTTGATAAACCTCTACAGAAGTAAATTCGGGATTATGTCGAGTACTAATACCTTCATTACGAAAAATTCTGCCTAATTCATAAACTCGCTCAAATCCTCCAACTACTAACCGCTTTAAGTGCAATTCAGTTGCAATTCGTAGATAAAGAGGAAGATCGAGTGCATTGTGGTGAGTTGTGAACGGCCTGGCTTCTGCCCCTCCTGGCTCTGATTGGAGGACTGGAGTTTCTATTTCGAAGAAATCTCTGTTTTCTAAAAATCTACGAATAGCACTGACAGTAAGTGCCCGCTTACGAAATGTATCTCGTGATTTAGGTGAAACAATTAAATCCAAATAACGCTGTCTATATCTTTTTTCAACATCGGCAAGTCCATGCCACTTATCAGGAAGAGGTTGAAGAGACTTAGTCAGCATTTGCCATTTTTCAACCTTGACTGAAAGTTCTCCCCTATCAGTTCTTCGAAGAATCCCTGAAACTCCTATCCAGTCTCCATTATCTACAAGTTCAGTAATGTGCTTAAAAGTTCCAAAATTTTTCTCGCCAGTAATTTTGTTGTCAAGCGTTGCCTTTTCTAAAAATAATTGAATAGTTCCGGTCTCATCAGCCAAGTTAAAAAAGGCCAGTTTGCCCATAACCCTGCGAGACATAACTCTTCCCGCGACTGAAACCTTTACAGATCTCTCTTCTCCATTTGGAAGATCATGATGCTTTTTCTGCAATGAAGATGCATGATCAGTAGGCTGAAAAGTAAAAGCATAAGGTTCTATTCCAAATTGCCTTAGTGTTTCAGCTTTTTCTAAGCGAACCTCTCTTAAATCAGACAAAATAAATTGTTCATCTTTCAGGCTTATTGAAGATAAACGTTTCTGTTTAAACCTTCAATTCAAAGTTCAATTTAAAGATTTTCAACTGGCAATTGCTGTAGGAAATTCTCCCATGCGCTGAGAAGCGTATCCAATGCCTCTAACAGTCAAAATAAGCTCTGGATTTCTAGGGTCTGGTTCCAGTTTTCCTCTTAAACGCGCCACATAAACGTCTACGACTCTTAAGTCAGCTGCTCTACGTGGAGGGTATCCCCACAATTGTTCAAGAATCTCAGCACGAGGAACAACTCTTCCAGGCTCTTGAAATAAAAGCTCAAGCAAACTGAATTCTGTATATGTCAATCCAATCCTTTCGCCTCCTCTACTTACTTGTCTTCTATTCGTATCTACAACTAGATCGCCCAATCGCATCACACCCTGACCAACAGGCAATTCTCTAGGCTCAACTACAGAAGCTCCTGGGCCAACTCTTCTCAAAATTGTGGCTATACGAGCCTCTAATTCTTTCGGACTAAAAGGTTTAGAAAGATAATCATCTGCTCCTAAATCTAAACCAGCTACTCTTTCAGAAATAGCTTCAAGAGCAGTCAAGAAAATAATAGGTACACAAGATTCAGCTCTTAATCTTCTACAAACAGCAAATCCATCAATCTTGGGCAACATGACATCTAAAACAACCAAATCAGGAGATTCGTTGTGAAAGATGGACAATGCCTCTTCCCCGTCTTGAGCTGAAAGGACTCTGTAACCAGCTAATTGAAGTCTTGTAACCAAAATCCGCAACACTGCCGGCTCATCATCTACTACGAGTATCGAAGCCTTGGGATTTGCTGGAGGCCTTTGAACAGGCCCATCAATGCTATTGAGCTGAGATGGGCCTCCCCCTGCCATCGGCTTTTCCTCTATCAAGAAATGCAACCATAACCTTCCAACCCAATAAAAAAGAAGCTAAAAGGGGTGCAATTTGACAGTTTTTCCGCTTTTCTTAAGATTTGAAGGTAATTTATACCTAGGTATAAAAACTTATTTTTGTTATTTATTTTGTTGCCTCACTTATCACAATATGCAGTGAGAATGCAATTCCAGCCTTGGATCTCGTGCACAAAGTAGAGCATATTATTTAAGTCGATTTTGTTTTCTGCTTATGAAATACATATTTCTTTGTAAGACGCGATTTTAAACCTGCTTATAGAAGAATCTTAAAAATAAGGCCTCAAGGCTCCTGAAAAGCAAACCAGAGATCAAAAAGCAACTCGTAAATTTTTAATAATCAAAATCTAAGTTAACAATAAATATGAACTAATTAAACATATGTATCACATCGAGTTAGATAAACCTCTTTGACTTAACGAATAAATTAGTACCGAATACAAATGATATCCATGTACATAAAATTGGCGCTAATAACCCTGTGATAAAAGATTGAGATAATAAATTCTTAAGTCCCCAAAAAATAAATAAAAATTCATTCGAATGAAAAAAAATCATTTGCAACCATAAGCTTAAACCGAAAAAGATTGAACCTACAAATGCTAATAAGCCCAAAACAAAACTTTGTTTAATTTCTGGCCCTCTTCTCCCTAACTTGCCCCACCAAAAGCCTAAAAGAATTAAAATTGGTATATGCGTTGCCATATCTAAGCTTAAGCCATCTAATAACAAGCCCAAGAACAATCCTAGTAAACAACCTATTGACTCTCCTGTTTTAAGAGAAAATGGCAATAAAAATAATATTGCCCAGACAGGTAAAATACCATTTAAATTCAACCAAGATGGAGCTAAAAATGTCAACCAAGGAACCAAGATTAATGATAAAAATATATTAAAATTTAGGTTCTTACTTACCATTTATTTTAATTTGGACCCAATCAATAGCCTCTGGAGCCGCCATTAATTGAACAATAGCAGTTGGCGCAGACAGCTTTTCTGTATTAATTGATTGAATGACCCCAATAGGTATGTTAGGAGGTAATAAAGTACTTGCAGGAGAAGTACTTAAAAGATCTCCAGGAATAACTGCAGGTTCTCGATCTAAAAAATTGACGTAAGGGCGATTTGTTCCGAGGCCAATTAAAATCCCATGTTTTTTGGTCCTAGGCACCCAAACTCCAACTCGACTTCCAGGAGCAGTTAAAAGGCGAACTCTTGATGTTGTATCAGTTGCGCTATGAATTATGCCAATTAGGCCACCAGGTCCTACGACCGAATCACCAGGATTTACTCCACTTGATTTACCTTTGCCTAAGTCCAATTGCTGCCACCATCCATTTGTTCGACGAGCTATTACTGCGGCAGAAACCACATCATTCCCAGACAATTTTTGAAGAGATAAAAGTTCTCTTAAACGTTGATTGTCTTCCTCAAGTAAAGAAATTCTTGCTTTATATTCAAACTGAATGCTTCTATCTATCCATTCACTTTGTGCAGGTCCAGGCCAAAAAGGTCTAGACAAGAATGAAAAAGCATCTAAGAAACCTGCTCCCTTTGTCCAACGAACAAAGAAAATTACAACTGCAAGGAAAAGCAAATACTTAACTTTGCGACCCTTTCGCAAAATCATAAAACCCATCGAAAGAGGGTCCTTCAACATCAATTCAATCCTTTAATGAATTACGCGCAAAATCAGGCGTATCAAGAACTCTTCTTAATTTTTTAAAGTCATCAAGAACTTGTCCACATCCTTTAACAACACACAAAAGTGGATCTTCTGCAACATGAGTAAAGATACCAGTCTCATGACTTACTAAATCGCTAATCCCACGAACTAATGCACCTCCTCCAGCAAGCATTATTCCCCTATCAACAATATCTGCTGCTAATTCTGGAGGAGTTCGTTCCAAAGTTCTTTTAACTGCCTCAACAATCTTGCTAAGGGGTTCTGCCATCGCTTCTCGCAAATCCCCTGCTTGTAGATTCACAGATCTAGGTAATCCTGATAAAAGATGCAATCCGCGTACATCCATAGACGTTGAATCAAATTCATTGTCTGGGAAAGCAGAACCGATACGAATTTTTATTTCTTCTGCAGTCCTTTCCCCTACAACCAAATTATGGACTTTCTTCAAATAAATCCCAATTGCATCATTAATTTCATCTCCAGCTACACGTACAGACTCACTTAAAACAGTTCCTCCAAGACTTAAAACAGCTACCTCTGTAGTACCGCCTCCAATATCAACAATCATTGTTCCTATTGGCTCTGTAACCGGCAATGATGCCCCTATTGCCGCTGCTACTGGTTCATCAATTAAATGAACTTCCCTAGCTCCAGCCATCCCTGCCTCCCTAACTGCACGCCGCTCAACACCAGTAACTCCACTTGGAATTCCTACTACTAATCTAGGCGCAATAATTCCCCTCCCTTCATTGCACTTTTGAATAAAACTTTTAAGCATTTGTTCGGCAGCATCAAAGTCTGCAATTACTCCATCTCTCAAAGGACGCAAAGCACGAATATTTCCTGGAGTTCGTCCAAGCATCAGCTTGGCATCCTCCCCAACCGCCAAAGGGATGTCATCCTCAACATCTAATGCCACCACAGAAGGTTCTTGAAGAACAATTCCTTTCCCCGAAACATAAATCAGAGTATTGGCAGTACCAAGATCAATGCCAATATCACGAGATAATTTGAATCGACTAAAAAACACTGGTTTATATCAAGTCGGCGAATCATAAAGGCATTTTTGGTTACCACGTGTTTCTCTTAGCCAAGAGTCTGGAAGTCCTTGCATAAACTCAAGACAAAATATGCTCATCCTTGGGCAAAATTTCTATTAAACCAATGAGTGTTAATTCAATAACCCTTGTAGGAAGGGCAGGCCGTGACCCAGAGGTTCGTTATTTCGAATCCGGAAGTGTGGTAGCCAATCTCACAATTGCTGTAAATCGAAGGAGTAGAGAAGATGAACCCGACTGGTTCAACCTTGAAATATGGGGTAAACAAGCTCAAGTTGCAGCTGATTATGTAAAGAAAGGGTCCCTAATTGGGATTACTGGCAGTTTTAAAATCGACACATGGAGTGATAGATCATCAGGACAAACCAGGCAAAAACCTGTAGTTAGAGTAGATAGGCTTGAACTTCTTGGATCTAAAAGAGACTCTGAGGCAAACACAACTGGTTCTAATAATTATGCTAGTGGCGGCCCAACTAGTGAAGAAATTCCTTTTTAATTAACTTCTTATTTATTTCTATTAGATCTAATAATTCTAATAAGCAAGAATATAAAGCCTGAAAATAATAGAAATAATAAACTTATTTTTATTATTTTTGAGAAAGGCTCAATCAAAACTGAAACTTGCTGATAACTTTCGCCCAAAATCTGACCTGCAATAGTTAAAAATAAAGTCCATATCAAACTACCTGCAGTTGTCCAAATAATAAAAGGAAGTAAAGGCATCATTTCAATCCCTGCTGGTACTGATATCAAAGTTCGTATCCCTGGCACCAATCTTCCCCAAAAAACTAAAGATGTTCCATATCTGTTAAACCATCGCCTACTTCTAGAAAATTCTTCAGAGCTAATTCCTATCCACCTCCCATAATTTTTTAACCAATTATTAATACGTTGTTCATTAATTACTCTACCTATCCAATACCACGGAAAAGCCCCTAAGACTGTTCCTAACAAACCAGCAATAACAACTGGTACAAAATCTAATTGTCCTTGCTGAACATAAAATCCACCCAAAGGCATAATTAATTCAGAAGGAATAGGAGGAAATATATTTTCAAGAAACATTGCCAACAAAATCGTCGAATAACCAATCCATTCGTTCGCTTCTACAGCATTACCTATTAATTGAGGCAAATTTGTTATAATTTCATTGAATTCCATAAAATCATTATAATCAATATTTTATTTAATAGTTAATTAAAATCAAATGTTATTAATATCGATAATGCTCTTGCTTATAAGGCCCTTCAATTGGAACATTGATATATTCTGCCTGTGAAGGTGTTAATTCTGTTAATTTCGCACCTATCTTTTCTAAATGAAGTCTTGCAACCATTTCATCAAGATACTTTGGTAAAACATAAACCTTATTTAAATATTCATTTCCTTTGACAAATAACTCAATCTGAGCAAGGACTTGATTAGTAAAAGAATTACTCATAACAAAACTTGGATGACCAGTAGCACAACCTAAATTTACCAGCCTACCTTCTGCTAATAAGATAATTCTATTCCCATTTGGCAAGGTAATATGATCAACTTGAGGTTTAATATTCTCCCAATGATACTTCTTCAATGAAGCTACATCTATTTCATTATCAAAATGGCCAATGTTACTAACTATGGCCTCGTCTTTCATACAAATCAAATGTTCATGTCTAATAACTTGGTAATTGCCAGTGGCAGTTACAAAAATATCAACATCTTGAACAACATCTTCCAAACGAACAACTCGGTAACCTTCCATGGATGCTTGCAATGCACATATAGGATCAACTTCTGAAATCATTACAGTTGCACCAAGACCTCTTAAAGATTGTGCAGAACCTTTACCAACATCTCCATAACCTAAAACAAGCGCTACTTTACCTGCCACCATTACATCAGTCGCACGTTTAATTCCATCTACAAGCGACTCTCTACAGCCATATAAATTATCAAACTTACTTTTCGTGACAGAGTCATTAACGTTAATGGCAGGAAACGGTAATTCTCCACTTTTTTCCATTTGATAAAGGCGAGCGACACCTGTAGTTGTTTCTTCGGTTACTCCTTTAATACTATTTTTAATGCGCGAATAAAAGCTTGAATCTTCGGCAAGTTTTGATTTGATCGCCGCAAATAAATAGGTCTCTTCCTCATTAGAAGGTTTAGCTAAGACTGAAACATCTTGTTCGGCCTTACAACCTAGTATTACCAAGCCAGTTGCATCCCCACCATCATCCAAAATCATGTTTGGAGACCTGTCATGTCCCCACTCAAGAATTCGATGGGTGTAAGCCCAATACTCTTCAAGCGTTTCTCCTTTTTTTGCAAACACCGGAACACCACGAGCTGCAATAGCTGCCGCTGCATGATCTTGTGTTGAAAAAATATTGCAAGAAGCCCAACGGACTTCTGCCCCTAAATGCAGAAGCGTTTCAATCAAAACTCCTGTTTGAATTGTCATATGTAAGCTCCCAGCGATTAAAGCCCCTTTTAAAGGTTTCTCATCCTGGTATTTTTCGCGCAAAGCCATCAAACCTGGCATTTCTGTTTCGGCAACAGCAAGTTCTCGGCGCCCAAAATCCGCCAGATCAATATCTGCAACGCAATAATCATTAAAGAGCTCTAATGAAGAATCTGAAGTTGGGACGGCCACCATGGTTGAATCACTGGTAAGGAAATATTCGAAAGTGAACTCAGCAAAACTGTTGAGCCTTTCGACTATATAAAAATGCAATCTACAAAACAAAGATGGATTCTAAAGAATCTCGAGGACACAATTGCCCTTGGAGAAACAATGCCACGAAATATCACTGACTTAAAAATACTGCTTCTGCAAGGACCTTTAGGTGCTGGCAAAACCTCATTAGTGAAAGGGATAGCAAAAACCTTAGGTATTTTGGAACCTATTACCAGTCCGACTTTTAATCTTTCACAGCATTACAGCTCTGGAAAACCTCCTTTAGTGCATATTGACCTATACAGATTAGAAAATGCGAATTCAGCTTATGAGCTTTTTCTTCAAGAAGAGGAAGAGGCTAATCAAATGAACGCATTAATTGTTATTGAATGGCCTGAAAGATTACAAAGATATATTGACGATGCCTGGCATATGCAAATTGAATATCTACCTAATGGAGAAAGAAGAGCTGAATTATCTCCGCCTGGTAAATTAAAAGGAAGATAAAAATGATTCAACTTCTTGAAGATTTGGCTGAGGATTGATAGCTCCTTCACCCTGACAAACCAACGCTCCACATGCAGCTGCAAAGCGAACTATTGAATTCATTTCATCAATGGATTGATTTTTCACTTTATTGGAAATAATCTTGTATAAAAGGCCTGACATAAAGGCATCTCCAGCACCAGTAGTATCAATCACTTCAAAATTGGATACTGTAGAAGTCTCGCCAACGAAGCCTTTTAAATACCACTTAATAGGATATTTTCCATTAGTAACAACAACATCAGGGTTTCTAGAAAGGGATTTTGATATTTTCAATGGATCATTAGTCTTAAAAAACCAATTAGCCTCCTCTTCAGCAAGCTTCAACAATGAAGCCTGCTTTATCAAAGGCTTAATCGCCTCAATTTCATTTTGCTCTGGGCCTCTAGATGGAGAAGTATTTTGGTCCCAAAAAGTAGGCCTCCAATTCACATCCAGAGCAATGCTCAGATTTTTATTCAAGGCCTCATTCACGCTCCAACATAGAACCTCTGCTGAAGCTCTACTTGCGAGTGGAATTGTTCCTATTACAAGCCAATCTGCAAAAGATTCAATAGATCCCCAATGCTTCTTTAACTCCTCTAATGTGAGAGCTTGATCAGCAAAACCTTCTCCCTTATCTCCATAAAAGCCAGCAAAAGTTCTATCACAATTAAGATCTCTTGATACAAGTACTATTCTGCTTGGTCTTAAGAAATCATGCTGCAAACAATCTAGATTAATATCTCGTTCCTGCATAAGTTTAGAAAATTTCATACCAATTTGATCATTTCCAATACGTCCTAAAAAAGATACATTGATCCCTAATCTTGCTAATCCACATGCAACGTTGGCTGGTGCTCCACCCAAGAAATCCTGGAAGGAACTATTATTGATCAATTGATCTCCAGGCTCTCCTAAGCGGTCTACAAGTGCCTCGCCTAGACAAATAACTTGTGGTCGCTTTAAATGTTGAGATTCAATCATGCATCAATGAGTAAAATGCTTTGGTATTTATTAAAATAAACAAATCTCAATTAATCAAGATATTTTATTAAAGCATTAATTATCTTGGCATTTGCGGCAGGGAAGGGATACTTATGCAATTCTTGAGGCCTAACCCATTCTATTATTTGACTTTCTAAAGGTTTTGGCTTGCCTGATACCCAGTCACATATAAAAACTTCAAATTTCAGCCTTTTATGACTATAATTATGTCTAAAATTAATCAAACTTTGATTTATTTTTACTTCGATATCTAACTCCTCCTTGATTTCTCGATGAATTGTTTCCTCAATTAATTCATTTTCTTCTTTTTTACCTCCAGGGAATTCCCATAAACCACCTAACAAGCCTTCATTTAGTCTTTGATCAATCAAAATATGACCCTTAGAATTAAAAATAACTGCGACACCTATTACTTGATAAGGAATCTTTTTTTTAGTATCTTTCACAGGAAGATTAGTTTGTTGGTTCATTAAATAAGCACTACATTTATTATGCCATATGCAATTGTCACAATTTGGAGCATAAGGAGTACAGATTATTGAACCTAGATCCATTAAAGCTTGATTGAAATTTCTAGGTTGATCTTTATCCAATAACTGCTCACTAATATCCCACAATTTCGAAGTATTTCTAGAAACTGGAGTTGCAAGGCCCAACAGCCTTGAGTAAACTCTTTTAACATTGCCATCCAATATTGGATAAGGCAAATTAAAAGCAGAAGAAAGAATACTCCCAGATGTAGTACGACCAATTCCAGGTAGAGCCATCCAAAACTCCATATTTCTTGGCCAAGCATTTAAATTTAATGAAGAATTTTCGCCAATTTTAGTTGCCAAAATTTTAGCTGTTTGATGAATTCTTCTGGCTCTTGAATAATAACCAAGTCCTTGCCAAATCAAGAGAACTTTCTGCTCATTTGAACTAGCAAGGTCCTCTAAAGTTGGAAAAACAAGCATCCATTTTTCCCAATAAGGCACAACAACTCTTAATTGAGTCTGTTGCAGCATTACTTCAGCAATCCAAATAGGATAAACGTCTAATATATCTAAGCGATTTGGAGATTTACCATCAGCTTTAAGTTTCCAAGGAATAAAATGTCGTCCGTGATTTTCAAACCAATTCAAAAGTGAAATTCGTAAATTCTGTATATCCTCATCATCAAAAATACTTGAAGAAAAATATTTTTGTCTTAAACCCATAAGCGAATACAATTAGAAAAATAGCTGAAATTTGAAGGTAAAATAATCAGTAAAATTCAAACAACTGCAAAATAAAGCTAGGGTCTATGCAATAATGATCTTTCACGTTTTCTCCATTCCCAGGTAAAATATTTATTTTTTATATTAGTATAACCATCAAATATTGAGTAATTTAGACCACTTTTATAAAGTACATATGGCAATGAAATTTGATCCTTCAGACTCCATTGAACTATTTGGTTAAACCATTCTTGCATCAATCCACTAGCAGACCTATGATAAGCAAAAAAATTACCCGCCAATAAAATCTTATCTTTAAAATCAATATCACCGTAATAATGAATAAGTTGATTAATTATTGGTTCTCCAGAATACCTATTAATAAAGTATTTATGGCCCTTCTTTAACATCTGTATTGTCCTTATTGCCTCTTCTCTTATTGTATTTACCTTAGAATGACGGAAGAAGCATAAAGGTTTATCCCCAGCCTCCTTAACAACTAAATCGGCAAGATCAATTCCTTCTAATGGCATTATAGAAGAATCCATCCATACATACCAATCTGAATCAACATATTTCCATTCAAGCATCTTTGGAATTTTTGCCTTAAACCTAGGGTGCATAGAAAGATGGCGAGATGGAAAGTTTCCATCATGATAATAATTAAATGAGATATGATGCTTTTCTGATTGCAATTGAGGAAGCCATGGTATTTTCCCACCAAAGTGGGCTGTCACAAAATGCACTCTGGCCATGAGTTACCTAATCTAATTTGAAGAATTAATACCAAGATTTCAAAAATACTCCAACATGGAATAAATAGTAATGATATATTATTAAAAATTATTTTATAGTTAATCTAATTATTTTGTCAATAATGATTTTTCTCTACTTTTCCAATCCCATTCAAAAAGATTATTACCTCTCTTATCATCAATAAAGCCATCAAATAAAGAGAATTCTAAACCTGACTTGTGCAAAACATAAGGGAAAGAAATCTGATCTTCAATTGTCCAAAGTATATTTTCAAGAAACCATTTCTGCATTAAATCTGCAACAGATTTATGGTAAACGAAAAATGTCATAGCAAAAAGATTTGTATCCACAAAATCAATATCACCAAGGTAATGCAAGAGTTGCTGTTTAATTGGCTCTCCAAGGTATCTATTTTGAGTATATGAATGCTTCAGTTCAAGTGATTTAAGAACCCTCCTAGCTTCGAACTTTATAGAGCCTCCATAAGAATGCCTAAATAAACAAAGAGGTTTATTTTGCAATGCTTCTAATATCTTATCTACTGGGTCCTTATCTAATAATTTAACAGAAGAATCCATCCATACATACCAATCTGAATCAACGTATTTCCATTCAAGCATCTTTGGAATTTTAGCTTTTAGCCTGGGATGCATAGAAAGGTGGCGAGATGGGAAATTTCCATCATGATAATAATTAAACGAGATTTGATGCTTTTCCGATTGTAATTGATGAAACCATGGTATCTCTCCACCAAAGTGTGCTGTCACAAAATGCATTCTTGCCATTAGCTAATAGAAAAGCTTCAAATGTGCATAGAAGTAAAATACCAAAAACTAAAATATATCAGTCTAAAGTAATCAAATTATTTAAATATATTGACATTATCTTAATAATATTTAAAAGTCTAAGAAATCTATTTTCATCGATAATTTCATAATTAATATCTTGATTAATAAATTATGAAAAGGTACAAAAGATTTATATAAAGACTTTATCAATAAAAAAAGAAAGTTTGACAGTTATTCATATTAACTTAGGATCAAATTAATTGTATTATCGCCAATCTAGTTGAATAATCATTTAGTAATTTGAAGGTGTTGGTTTCAGGAAGAATCAGATGAAGGCATGCCTAGTTTAAAAAAGAAGTATCAAAGATTGGAAGAATTAAATCAAGACAAAGTTTTTAACATAAATAAATTCGATCAAAACTCTGACTTTTTTAATTAAATTATAATTAATTTCGTGAAGCATAATAAATTCAGACTTTTATTTTATAAATTCTTACTGGAACCAAAACAAAAATTTATTGCATTAAATTTTACATCTTATAGATTAAATCTTACAAAATATAGTCTAATTTAAGCCACAATTAAGTATAAAAGACAGAATAGGCAAAATGGCGATTATTAAATGCAATGGAAAGCTTATGCATTTCGCTCATATTCCAAAATGTGCTGGGACTGCAATCCTTCAATATTTGTCATCATTTAAAAATGTACATATAGGATTTCATGATGACTTTTATTATTTAAAACCGAACAAAAAAACATGGAATATTAGTTCACCACAGCATATAGATGGCCAATCATTATCAAGATTATTTCCAAAAACATTCTTCGACCTATATTTCACTATAACTAGAAACCCTTTTGAAAGAGTAATTAGTGCCTATAAGCACCAAAAGTTTCGAGAGAATAAAATCAACAATGCAGTATCTATTGATACATTCATACAGGAAATTCTTGTTCTAAAATATCAATCAATAGGTTGGCTAGATAATCACTTCTTAAGTCAATCATCCTTCTTATACCCTGATCAGGCATATTCTATTTTTCAAATTGAAAAAGAAGGAATGCAGCTCATCAAAAATTATTTAGATCTAAATTTATTAGGGCAAAGCAACAATACAACAATTCCAAAAAAGGAAGATAATGAATTGCCGCCAAAGGATCAAGAAATCTTTCTAAGCAATAGAAGTCAAGATATAATTTATAAAATATATGAAGAAGACTTTATAAGATTTAAATATAATTAGTCTGTTTTATCTTTACAATCTAACTATTTCATAACTACATTACAAAGATCAATGTTATATAATATTTTATAATAGCAGATGCAGTAGAATACTTTTATGAAAATCAATTCTAATGATTGGCAGCTCTACACTAATGATATTAATTTTGTACGTGATTGGGTGAAAATAAATCTAAAGAAATACGGACTAAACTTCTCAAATGGGCACCAAGCTTTAAATGTGGGCCTGACGAATCTAATAATTGAATTATTAGATTCGTCAGCGAATATAGAAAACGCATTACAAGGTAGTTTAAGATTTCGAATAGCTCGTAAGTTCCAAGAAAATAACCCACACAAATATCTCTATCATTCTTATTGGCATAAGATTATTAATGATGAAATAACAAATTGTTTAAAAACTAGACGTTTACAAGTTGCATTAAATGGTGGTCTAGGTGATCATTTGGAAGCAATTTCTCTATTAAGTAATTTCACGAAAAGGAAAGATATATTATTAGAAATTGATCTTTCCCAAAAGTATCTTGACATCCTAAAAGATATAATTTTATTGAAGAAAAATATAAAAATAAGCAGTACAAAAGGGATTAATTATAGCGCTTTTCGCTACTGGCTTAATGATAATGAGCCTAATTTCAACTTTGATTCATGGATTTCACTTCCCCGTATTAATAGAAATTTAGATTCCTATCTTTTTTGCTGGAAAGCGGCAATTGGTACAGATAAATTCTCCTGTCATGTTAGATCTGTTGCTTTTCAAAATGTATTAGAAATGTATAGATGGCTAAGTTTTAAATCTAATAAAAAAATCATTGATATATCAAATTGGAATGATAATGAATCCCAATCATTAACCAATATTGGCATTGATTTGTATAGACCAGATAAAGGAAAATTAAAGGATTTGATTGATTTAGTAAAAACAAGTGAAGTCATAACAATTGACACAGCTTTGGCACATCTTTGTGCTTCTCTTGGCAAGAAAGCTTTCGTTCTATTACCATTCTCTCCAGATGAAAGATGGCTTGAATTGAATAAAAAAGATAGTTGTTATCATAATAATTTGATTACTATACAACAAGAGAAATATTTCTCATGGATTGAACCCATAAAAAAAGTTTTTGATTATCTTCAATAAATTTTAATTTAAAAAAATTGATAAAATAATGTAGCTAAGTTTATGATGAATAAATCGAAGACTAATTCTTCAAAAATTTAATATACTAATTTTATCTGAAAATAAAACGATTGGCTTCTCAAAAACAAACTATAAATATCTGGAAATGGAAGAATATGGAAGTTGCATGGACACTAGAAGATAAAGGAATGGAATCCAAAATTGCCACTTTACTAATACATGGTTTTGGAGGTTGTAAAGAACACTGGCGCAATAATCAAAGAGTTTTATCTGATATAAATCCTTGTTATGCAATTGATCTAATTGGATTTGGAGAGAGTAGTCAACCTTATTCAAAGCTAAGAGGAGAGGATATTAATGTTGATGGATTTATCTATTGCTTTGATACATGGGGAGAGCAAATAGCTGATTTCTGCTTAAACATAATTCAAAAACCTGTACTATTAGTTGGCAATTCTATAGGAGGTGTAGTTGCTCTTCGTGCAGCACAAATACTTCAAAATAATTGTACTGGGATAGTTCTTATTGACTGCGCTCAACGTGCAATGGATGACAAAAGATTGGATGAACAATCATCTTTCATGAAATACATTAGACCTTTTCTTAAAACAATAGTTAAGCAAAGGTGGTTAAGTAGTCTTCTATTTAAAAATGCTGCCAATCCTAAAGTGATCAAAAGCATTTTAGAACAAGCTTATCCAAGTGGTAATAATATTAATGAAGAACTAATTAAACTATTACATAAGCCAAGTGAAAGGGAAAATGCTTCAGAAGCCTTTAGAGGTTTTATAAATCTTTTTGATGATCATTTAGCTCCTCTTCTAATGGAAAATATGACAATAACGGTTGACATGATTTGGGGTGATAAAGACCCTTGGGAACCTATCGATGAAGCAAAAAAATGGATTCAAAATATAGAATGTATTCGTTCCTTAGAAGTTGTTCATGGAGCAGGACATTGTCCTCATGATGAAAATCCAGAAAAAGTTAATAGTTTGCTATTGAAAATTATTCAAGCAGCTAAATAAGCTTCAACAGTATCACCAAGACGTCTAAGACCTCTTAATCCATCTCTTTCTAGATTTCTAACTCTATCTCGACTAATCCCTAAAACTCGACCTATCCCAGTAAGAGTCATAGGATCATCTCCATTCATCCCATACCTCAATCGCAAAACAGTTGCTTGTCTTTCGGGCAATTGTTCAAGCATTGTATTTAAATCACCCTTCATACAATCATCTTCAATTTGCTCACTTGGTAATGGCAAATTGCCTGGAAGTAAATCCATTAATGCAGTATCTTCTCCATCACCAACTTTCATTTGCAAACTCATAGGTTGGCGTGCACTACACATCACCTCCTTGACTGCATCCTCTGGTAAATCAACAAACTCTGCTAATTCGGAAATAGTAGGTGTTCTAGATAATTCTTGACTTAACTGTCTCTGCCCCTTTTTTAACTTGTTCAACATCTCTGTTATATGAATTGGCAATCTAATGGTGCGACTCTTTTCTGCTATAGCTCTTGTTATTCCTTGACGAATCCACCAATACGCATAAGTAGAAAACTTATATCCACGAGCAGGGTCAAATTTCTCAACCCCCCTAACCAAACCTATTGTCCCTTCTTGAATTAAATCCAATAATTCCAAATTCCTTTTTGTATATTTCTTGGCAACACTTACAACTAAACGCAAATTGGCAGCAACCATTCGCTCTTTTGCTCGTTGGCCACTTCTAAATTTCTTTTTAACCTGAACCTCAGAGAATCCTGCAGCCTTAGCCAAAGTTGAAAGATTTGGCTTTTCTCCAAGCTTCAATTCGAGTTCTTCTTGAAGAGACTCCAAAGCATTCAATTCCTGAACCTGTCGCCCCAAAGTGATTTCTTGTTCATGAGTGAGCAAAGCCACTCGTCCAATATCTCTTAAATAAGAACGCACTAAATCAATTTCTGCATTACTTTTGTGAGATTTTTCAATTTGTAATTCAGACGTTTGAGAAGACACAGGTAAGCACCTAAAGGTCTTTATTGAGTTTTGTTAAGCGTACTACGAAGAAGTGTTAAGAAGCGTCGAAAAGCGTAAATTCCCAAAAAAATGAGTATAAATACCTATCAAGACAGGTTTGCTGCGCCTATCTTGGCTAAAAGCCAAGAAGCTGTTCTCAGATAAATTAAAACCCCAGCCACGTCAGTTGCAGTGGTAATAAAAGGCGCTGACATTAATGCTGGATCTAGTCCCATGCGATCAAACATCAACGGAAGAGCCGCTCCTGCCGTAGCAGCCAAAGTAGTAATTGCAAAAAGACTTATACCGACTGCTGCTCCTACTAATGGTCCTTCCCCTCTCCACCATGCAAATGGAACAACAATGATTAGCATCAGCAAACCTAAAAGTGCGCCTGCAATTGCTTCTCGAAAAATAGCTTTAAAAGACCCCAGAGCTTGAATCCTCTGAGTACTTAAACCTCTAATAACAACCGTGGAACTTTGAGCTCCGACGTTACCTCCTGTTCCTATTAGTAAAGGGATAAAAGCAGCTAAAAGAACCACTTGCCTAAGTACTTCGCCATTCATTGCAATTACTTGCGTAGTTAATCCATTAGCAACTACCAAAACAGCTAGCCACACAACCCGGCGTCTTGCTACGACAAATAAATTACTTTGAAAATAATCATCTTCATCTCCTGCCTGAACCGCACCAGCTGCATAAATATCCCTAGTAGCTTCCTGCTCAATAACATCAATCACATCATCAACAGTAACTATGCCAACTAATCTTTGTTCTCGATCTACAACTGGCAATGCAAGAAAGTCATAACGCTGTATAGCCCTAGCAACCTCTTCTTGATCGGTAACTGTACTAACTCGAACAACATCCCTAGTCATTACATCGCCTATTAAATCCTCTGGTTCGGCGGTAACAAGATCCCTTAAAGAAAGAATGCCTGTCAGATGTCTTTCTCTATCAGTGACATAAAGACTATAAATAGTTTCCTTATCTGAGGCTTGTCTTCTAACAATTGACAAAGCCTCTGCAGCAGTATGAAATTCCTTGAGATCAATGAACTCGGTTGTCATCAATCTGCCTGCAGTTTCAGGCTCATATCCCAATAACTCAGCAGTTACCTTCCTCTCCGAAGGACTTAGTTCACTTAACAAGCGTCTAACGACCTTCGCTGGCAACTCATCAAAGAGTCTGACTCGATCATCTGGAGACATTTCTTCTACTAATTCAAGGACCTCTCCTGACCTGAGCCTGTCTAAAAGACTTTGCTGAACGGATGGGTCAAGATATTCATAAACCTCGATTGCTTCATTTTTGTTCAATAGCCTGAAAGCTAAAGCTTGCAAAATTAAAGGCAAATTACCAATAGCTTGGGCAATATCTACAGGCTGAACAGGCTCAAGCAAAGTTTTTACGCCGTCATAATTCCCAGCCGCTAACATTCCTTCTAGCTGCTGCACTACAACATCAGCCAGTTGAGGACCATTAACTTCAGCAGAGGTTGTTATGGGCACCCCCGTGGCATCATTCATACACCTGCAGCCAGGGTAGGTTTATCTTATGGCTATGTTGATCTATTACTACCTTTAAATCAATGAGCGTGAATATCAGCCAAGTCCTAGTACAGACAGAAAATGGTACTAACAAGAAGCTTAGTGACTTTCAAGGGAAAGTTCTTCTAATAGTAAATGTTGCTAGCAAATGTGGTTTTACAAAGCAATATGAAGGTTTGCAAGAGCTCCAAAACCATTATCGCAATAAAGGCTTTCTGGTTTTAGCCTTTCCTTGCAATGATTTTGGAGAGCAAGAACCAGGCTCAATTTCTGAAATCAAAGCCTTTTGCTCTAAAACTTTTAATGTAAATTTTCAGATCTTTGAAAAAGTACACGCCAAAGGGTCTACTACTGAACCATATACAACTTTGAATAAAGTCGAACCATCTGGAGATGTTGAATGGAATTTTGAAAAATTCCTCATATCAAAAGATGGAACAGTAATAAAACGATTTAAAAGTGCAATTGAACCTAATAATCCAGAATTAATAGAATCTATTGAGAATGCATTAAAAGCCTAATTTTTCTTCCAAGATAAAATCCAAAAAACGCAAATAATAAGCCTAGAATAATAAGAGCAAATATCGTAAATATTGCTTTACTGAAATACCCTTGAGATGCATATTGCAGACTTTGGACCATCCATCCACTAAAAGTTGTTAAAGATCCACAGAAACCAAATCCTATTATAAGCTTTAATCTTTTAGATAATTTTAAACCAATAATCGAACCTAAGATTGCAGAGCCTAGCAAATTACCAATTACATAATTTTGAAAATGGAGTTGCAACAAAGCACCAGGGATTGCTCCCATTGCTATTAATGATAAATTAGAAAGATTTGATTTCAAAGTTAAAGATTAATCAATTAAAAAGAAAGATAATTGATCCGGCGATAAAAGTTGCCAATACAGATAAGAAAATAATAAATAAACCTTCTCTCCAACAATTATTCATAACAGCCTCAGATGTTTCTAAAATAAATGTTGAGAAAGTACTAAGACTGCCTAAAAAGCCAAACAGAAAAAATATATTAAAGCTTTTATTAAATTCTAATGCAATATCTTTAGAAGTTATAATAAAAGACAAAGTACAAGTCGCCAAAAAATTCACAAGAAAAGTTCCCAAGAATTCTCTTTTAAAAAACAATTGAAAGAGTTTTAAGAGATAGAACCTCAACCAAGTGCCAAGAATAGCGCCAAAAGAAACAAGAGATAAATCTTGCCAACTAAACATTGTCAATATTTATATATTAATCCAACCACGTCTTCCCAATTCTGGTTGGTCCAATATTTCGCAAGTAGAAATTTGAACTTGTAGCCACATTTGTCCTTCAGGAGAAGTCCATGTCCTCAAGAATCTCAAGGGGGTGCCTTTATCTAATTTTCTCAACAAAGGTGCTTCATCTAAAGGACTCACTTGCAAAAAGCAATTTTCACAAGCGATAAGAGGAGAAAAATTCGAATAACGCCGAATTTGAATTAAATTCTTATCAATCGCAGCTCCTCCTGCAGGCAAAGAAATTGGAGCCATTAGTGCAACTACTAAAAGCCATCCAAAACGAAGAAAAAAGGAAATTAAATTTATCAAATATCTAAAGAAGCCATATCTAATTCAAGGCTATGTGTCTCAATGAATTCTCTTCTTGGAGCAACCTTATCCCCCATTAAAATTGTAAAAATTCGATCAGCCTCCAGAGCATCTTCAATTTCAACCCTCTTCATCATTCTTGATGAAGGATCCATTGTAGTTTCCCACAATTGCTTAGGCATCATCTCTCCTAAACCTTTAAATCTTTGAATTGTATAATTTGCTTTTTCACCAAATCCTGCCAAAGTTTTTTGCAGATCACCTTCGTTATAACAATAAGTATGATTTTTACCTCTTTCCACTTTATATAAAGGTGGACAAGCAATATAAATATATCCTCCCTCCACTAGAGCCTTTTGATATCTATAGAAGAAAGTCAATAAGAGAGTTCTAATATGCGCACCATCAACATCAGCATCGGTCATTATTACCACTCGATGATAACGTAGATTTTTTGATTGAAACTCCTCGCCTTTAATACCCAATCCCAAAGCCGTTATTAAAGCCTGAATTTCCGTATTTTTATATATTTTTGAATCATCTGTTTTTTCTATATTTAATATTTTTCCTCTTAAGGGTAAGATTGCTTGAAATTTTCTATCTCTGCCTTGTTTGGCAGAACCTCCAGCAGAATCTCCCTCAACTATATATATCTCAGATTCAGAAGGATCTCTAGAACTACAATCTGCTAATTTACCAGGCAAAGTAGAGCTTTCTAATACACTTTTTCTTCTTACAAGTTCACGTGCTCTTCTTGCTGCTTCCGCCGCATTAAAGGCTTGAATAGCCTTCTCTAAAATTAAATCTATTACACCTGGATTAAATTCTAAATATTCTCCTAGAGCTTCTCCAACCACACTATCTACAATTCCTCTAACTTCTGTATTACCTAATTTAGTTTTAGTTTGTCCCTCAAATTCAGGGTCAGGAACTTTTACAGAAAGAACGACTGTTAAACCTTCTCGTATATTTTCACCTGCTAAGTTATTATCACCCTCCTTTCTTTTACCACGTTTTCGAGCAAATGTATTGAGAGTTCTTGTTAATACAGTTTTCAAACCTTCAATATGAGTGCCTCCATCAACTGTCCGAATATTATTTGCAAAACCCAAAATACTATCAGAATAAGCATCAACACACCATTGCAAAGCTGCCTCTACTTGAACTCCATCTTTTTCTGAATTTACATATATAATTTCAGGATGTAATGCATCTTTTTCTTTATTCATATATTCTACATATTCTTTAATTCCTCCTTCGTAATAATAAACCTCCTCATATATTTTCCCATCTTCAAGTTCTCTTGTCTTTCTTTCATCGCGAAAGACAATTCTTACGCCTCCATTTAAATAAGCTAATTCTCGAAGTCTTGAAGATAATATTGAGTAATCAAATTCAATACCACTTGTAAATATTTCCGTATCTGGCTTAAAACAAACAGTAGTTCCTGTTTTCCCAGAATCTTGAGAAGACTGTGCTTCAGAAATCAAAGTTCCAACTGGAGCTCCTCTTTCAAAACGTTGTTTATGAATCTGTCCTTGACGATTAACTGTTACTTTTACCCACTCACTTAAAGCATTTACAACTGAGACTCCTACGCCATGCAGACCACCAGAAACTTTATAACCACCATCTCCAAACTTACCTCCAGCATGAAGCACAGTTAATACTGTTTCTAAAGCACTTTTTCCAGTTCTTGGATGAATATCGGTTGGAATGCCACGGCCATTATCTGAAACGGATGCTGACCCATCATTCGCTAAAAGAACAATGATTTCATCACAATGGCCTGCCAAAGCTTCATCAACAGCATTATCAACGACTTCATAAACCAGGTGATGTAGTCCTCTAGGCCCAGTTGAGCCTATGTACATGCCTGGACGTTTTCTTACAGGTTCAAGACCTTCTAGAACTTGTATTTGTTCGGCACCATAGGCGTTGTCGACCTTCTGGGCCTTGGAGTCTGAACTCATTCGGGGAAACGTAGTCAGGAAAGGCTGTTCGTGGAGGCCTCCTAAACAGAAACCTCAACCTGACAAACTCAATTTATCACTAGTGGATCCAAAAGGCTCGCCAATAAATCTTGAAAGGAGTTTTAATTTGACTTGCTTCAAACTCTTAATATCTATTGTAAGGAACATATATGGACTATTCCAAGCCCCTTGTAATTGTTTTGCTAGGACCAACTGCTAGCGGGAAAACATCTCTAGGAATAGAACTCGCCAAAACCTTAGATGTTGCAATCCAGAATATTGATTCTCGTCAGGTATATGAAGGAATGAATATAGGAACAGCAAAACCTAATGAAGATCAATTAAATAAGGTTGTTCATTTCCTCATAAATCTTCGGCTTCCTAACCAACCTATAACTCTTCACGAATTTCATAAAATTGCTAAAAAAAATATTGAAGAATCAATCCTTGCAAAAGGGAAAGCCTTTCTCGTTGGAGGAAGTGGCTTGTATATAAAAGCGATTACACAAGGATTATTACCCCCAGCAGTACCTCCACAAAAACAATTACGGACACAATTAGAAGAGTTAGGGCAGGAAGCTTCTTACTCAATTCTTGGAGCAGCAGATCCAATAGCGGCAAGCAAAATCTCCTCTAATGACAAAATACGTACACAAAGAGCACTTGAAGTTATTTATGCAACAGGTAACCCAATCAGTTCTCAGCAAAAATTCAAAAAACCCCCATGGAGGATTTTAGAATTGGGATTAGATCCTCACAATTTGCGTCAACGAATAATTAATAGAACCATCAACCTATATGAAAATGGATTAATTGATGAAACCAAAGTTCTTATTCAACGATATGGAGTCAATCTCCCAATGCTGCAAACTATCGGATATAAAGAAGCTATAGATGTAATTAATGGTAATTCAAATCAAGAGGAAGCCATTGCAATCACTACTATGAGAACTCAACAATTAGCCAAAAGGCAAAGGACATGGTTCCGAAACCAACATGATCCTTTTTGGTTAAAAGATGAGGAACCTCTAAGAGAAGCACTATCTTTGATCAAGTCAGGCTTAGGCTTATAAAGCAGAGAAAGCGAAGACCTTGTTTTTGTCTGCATATTTCCCATACTTACTGAATGCCTCCACGTCCTCGTTTTGACCGCCGCGCTCCTGTCAGGGAGCTTCCTAACATCAATGAGAGAATTGAGTACCCAAGGTTAAGGGTAGTCGACTCAGATGGATCCCAACTTGGAGTAATTACTAGAGAAGAAGCTCTCGAGATTTCTAAAGAACGAGAACTTGATCTTGTACTAGTAAGCGAAAAAGCTGATCCTCCTGTTTGCAGGATTATGGATTATGGGAAGTTTAAATTTGAACAAGAAAAAAAAGCTAAAGAAGCTAAGAAAAAATCACATCAAACTGAAGTAAAAGAAGTCAAAATGAGGTACAAAATCGATCAACATGATTACGATGTTCGAATAGGTCATGCAATTAGATTTCTCAAAGCTGGGGACAAAGTCAAATGCACAGTGATATTCAGAGGTCGGGAAATTCAACATACTGCTCTTGCTGAAACTCTTTTAAGAAGGATGGCAAAGGATCTTGAAGAAAAAGCGGAAGTTCAACAAGCCCCAAAAAGAGAAGGCCGTAACATGATTATGTTCCTTACACCAAGAAAAACTCCTTTAATCAAAAAAGAAAGCGAAGATTCAACGCCTAAAAAAGCAATACGAAC
This sequence comes from uncultured Prochlorococcus sp., assembly GCA_902564535.1. GTDB lineage: Bacteria > Cyanobacteriota > Cyanobacteriia > PCC-6307 > Cyanobiaceae > CACFBG01. Next base: position 46,247 of record CACFBG010000006.1, on the reverse strand, counting down.
CATTACGACCCCTTCTAAAGTTAATTCGTCCAACAATAATTAAAAAAGAATGAATAAAAGCCTTGAAACCTAACCGCAACAATAAATAACAAATATTTATATAATAAAAGATTGATTATTTCCTAAATCAATAAATAAACTCGAGAAGACTATCCTCAACATAGTTCTTTAATATTCCTACTGAAGTAGGAGCAGTAATAGTTACTAATAAGAAATACACTGGCACAGTGTCACATGACACGCAAAAGATTGTCACCGGGCCCACTAGTTCTTAAGGTGGACGAATAGCGACCTGTCCAAGCAGCGTGCGATTCCATATACAACAGGAAAGTGACATCCCTGCATCAAGCCAGTTATATAACCAGATTTGCTTTGCAATAGCTGCAAGGCATTACCCACCAGGTCATCGCCTTCCAAGTACTCGCCAACTTGCGATGCAGACAGGTCTTCACAGAAATACGATTAGCAAAGTATATCGACAACTTGAGACTGATGGGGTTGTAGAAGCAATGGCTGGTTCAGGTATTTATGTCAGAGATCAACAAAAACAACGAGAAATTAGAGCTTCAACAAGTGTTAGGAATCGAGTCGTAAAAGATCTGGATCAGGAAGTACGCAAATGTGTAGATGGACTACTCAATGCAGGATGCACTCTCCAACAAACTAGAGAACTTCTAACTAGAGAAATTGACTGGAGATTGAGATGTGGAGCACGAGTGCTTGTAAGCACTCCAAGAGAAGATATTGGGGCTTCAATGTTAATTGCAGAAGAGCTCGCACCCTGTCTCGATGTACCTGTAGAAGTGGTTCCTATGGAAGAACTTGAAAGCGTACTAGATAGCTCAAGTAATGGGACAGTAGTTACGAGCAGGTATTTTCTTCAACCTTTAGAAGAACTCGCCAAAAAGCATAGTGTTAGGGCAGTAGCGGTAGATCTCAATGACTTCAGAGAAGAACTTGCAATGCTTAAAGAGTTGAGGCCTGGAAGCTGCGTAGGACTGGTAAGCATTAGCCCAGGTATTCTTCGAGCAGCTGAAGTTATCCTTCACAGCATGCGAGGAAATGAACTCCTTCTAATGACCGCAACACCTGATGTTGGAAGTAGATTACTTGCATTGCTAAGAGCCTCTAGTCACGTACTTTGTGATCGCCCAAGCTTGCCAATGGTCGAACACAGCCTTAGACAAAATCGTTCTCAATTAATGAGAATGCCTCAAGTACACTGTGCCGAAAGCTACTTAAGCAATGCAACGATTGAACAGCTGCGTAAAGAGATAGGTCTTTTAGTTTCTTAAAGTTGACGATATAAGCTGAGCAATGCTCAAAGCAATCAAGGCCGATCTGGCAATAATTAAAGAAAGAGATCCAGCCGCCAGAGGCTTGCTGGAAATGTTGCTTTGCTACCCCGGTTTTCATGCTTTAACACTTCATAGAATTAGTCACAAGCTTTGGAAATATCGATTTCCTCTTGCGCCTAGGTTGCTCAGCCAAATCACTAGAGCATTCACTGGAGTAGAAATTCATCCTGGAGCAATAATCGGAAAGGGTGTCTTTATTGATCATGGAATGGGTGTTGTTATTGGGGAAACAGCTGAAATTGGAAATAGGTGCCTTCTATATCAAGGTGTAACACTTGGAGGTACAGGAAAAGAAGATGGCAAAAGACATCCAACCCTTTTAGAGAATGTAGTGGTTGGAGCAGGTGCAAAAGTATTAGGCGCAATTACCGTTGGAGAAAACACTCGAATTGGTGCAGGTTCAGTGGTAGTAAGAAATGTTGAAGCTAATAGCACAGTTGTTGGGATCCCTGGCCGAGTTCTTCATCAAAGTGGAGTCAAAATCAATCCTCTAGCCCACTCTGCACTTCCAGATGCTGAAGCGAGTGTAATTAGAAACCTTATGGAGAGAATTGATCAACTGGAAGGTTATGTATCAACATTGCAAAATTCATTAAAAGATATTAGTGAAGGAAGGAGTCCTAAAAATATATTTTCAGGAGCAGCTCAAAGTCTAAAAGATAAAGAAATTATCGAGTTTCTTGGAGAGGAATCAAAGAATTATGAAGTAGCTTCACCTGAATCGGCAGATGATGCAGGTTGAAACATAAACATAGAGTAAATAACATTTCTTCTCATATTAGTCATCATTTCTAGAAACATATCGTATCCCTCATTTTTATACTCAATTAAAGGATCTTTTTGTCCATAACCTCTCAATCCAACTGACTCTCTCAAAGCATCCATTGATTGCAAATGCTCTCTCCATAACGTATCAATCTGCTGAAGGATAAAAAACCTTTCTGCTTCCCTCATTAATCCAGGTTTCTTCTCTTCTATCTGAGCTTCTTTCATATCATAGGCATTCCTTAATTGTTCTTGTAAAAATGATTTTAATTCATCAATATTTAACCCACGTATATGCTCAGATTTTAAATCTTCTAATAAATAAATGAATTCCTGAACTTTCTCCACTAATTGAGATAAATCCCATTCTTCAGGAGGTAAATCTGGATTGACATATGCCTCGACAATTTCGATCATTGTTCTTTCTCCATAACTAATAACTTGCCTCTTTAAATCCAAACCTTCTAAAACCCTTCTTCTTTCAGAATAAACGGCTCTTCTTTGATTATTCATAACCTGATCATATTCAAAAACTTGTTTACGAATATCGTAATAATAAGTTTCTACTTTCTTCTGAGCACCTTCAAGAGAACGTGTAAGTATTCCTGATTCGATAGGCATGTCTTCATCGACTCTGAAAGCATTCATCAAAGAAGCAACTCTCTCTCCTCCGAAAATTCTTAAAAGATTATCTCCCAAAGATAAGAAAAATCTTGTACTACCTAAATCACCCTGCCTACCAGCTCTACCCCTTAATTGATTATCAACTCTACGAGATTCATGCCTTTCAGTACCTATAACATGAAGCCCACCTGCTTCTCTAACTCTTATCTCTTCTTGAGAAACAACAACATCATACTCATTTTTGACTTTGGAAATAGATTGTCTTAATGCAGAAATCTGAAGATCTTCTGTGGGAGCCTTTTCTGCAGCCGTTGAAATTCGATCTTCTAATTGAATTACAGTTAATGCCCTATCTCCCCAAGCTTTTACTAAATCTTTTGCCAATAATGAAAGTTCATTTTCAATTTCTTCGGTAAGAGAACAGGGGTAAAGACTGCCTATTGCTTTCGATTCGGAAGGAGCCTTATTTTTTAATTTAGAACTTTCAGATTTATTAGCAAAACCTTCCGAAGATATAGAGTTCCTTTGCAATGGAATAGGAGGTTTATGTCCCTCTTCAGGCCGCACCAAACGTGAAAGTAAAACTTCTCTTAACTTTAGACGAGCCATGTAGTCACTATTACCTCCAAGGATGATATCTGTCCCACGTCCTGCCATATTAGTAGCAATAGTGACTGCACCCGCTCGTCCAGCTTGAGCAACAATTTCAGCCTCTCTTTCTACATTCTCAGGCTTAGCATTAAGGAGATTATGAGGAATTGATTGTTCTGAAAGTAATGAACTCAACAGCTCACTTTTTTCAACACTAGTTGTTCCAACTAAAACAGGTCTTCCTTGTTTATGGATTTGAGCAGTTTCATTTGCTACTGCTCTCCATTTTGCTGATTCAGTTTTATAAACCTGATCAGACCAATCTTGCCTGGCTCTAGGCATATTAGTTGGTATAACTGATGTCTCTAATTTATATGTTTTCTCAAATTCTACCTCCTCTGTTTTCGCTGTACCAGTCATTCCTGCCAATCGAGGATATAATAAAAAGAAATTTTGATAAGTAATAGAAGCAAGAGTCTGAGTCTCAGGCTGTATATCTAAATGCTCTTTAGCTTCAATAGCTTGATGTTGTCCATCACTCCATCTCCTTCCTGGCATTACACGACCAGTAAATTCATCAACAATTACAGCCTCTCCATCGCGCACGATGTAATTCACATCTCTTACAAATAATTCTTTCGCTTTTAAAGCATTTGTTATATAATGAGCCCAAGGATCAGATGGATCAAATAAATCATTAACTTTTAACATTTCTTCTGCTTTTGCAAAGCCTTCATCAGTCAAAGTACAGCTTCTTTGTTTCTCATCTACCTCATAATCACCTTCTGGATCAATTCCATCTTTACCCATTTCAGCAGCTCTTTCTAAGACTGTTGCTACTTCAGAAGCTTTTTGATATTTCTCTTGTGGGCGCTCAACTTGTCCAGAAATAATTAATGGTGTTCTAGCTTCATCAATCAAAATTGAATCAACTTCATCTATAACACAATATTGAAAGTTTCTCTGTACTACTTCGTTCATATCTGTAGCCATATTATCACGAAGATAATCAAATCCAAGTTCTGAATTAGTTGCATAAGTAATGTCACATAAGTAATTTTTTCGTCTTTCTTCAGGCGACATATCCTGCTGAATTAAACCTACACTCAAGCCAAGAAAGCGATGAACTTGTCCCATCCATTCAGCATCTCTTCTAGCTAAGTAATCATTAACTGTGACGACATGAACTCCTCTTCCAATTAGAGCATTTAAATAACTAGGCAAAGTCGCAACTAAAGTTTTGCCTTCCCCTGTTTTCATTTCAGCAATTTGCCCTTCATGAAGGACCATGCCCCCAATTAACTGAACATCAAAATGTCGCATGCCAAGAACTCGCTTTGCCGCTTCTCGAACAACAGCAAATGCCTCTGGAAGAAGCTCATCAAGTAACTCAGCCTGTTTATCCATCTGACCTGCGTTGGCAAGGCTCTGGCGAAACTCTGCTGTTTTCTCTCGAAGTTGATCATCACTTAAAGGAATGATCTCCTCTTCTAAGAGATTGATGTCAGTGACAATTGGTTGAAAACGCTTCAGCTTGCGGGCATTTGGATCACCCAGCAGTAGCTTGAGCATGACTTATAGGGAGAAAAAAATTATATAAATCCAGATTAACTGGGTTCAGGAGGTCTGTTAGTAAAAAACTTAAGATCGTGAAAGTCTCATTACATCAAGCAATAAGTAAAGCTCTCAATGAAGGATGGCAAGCAAATTCCAGAAAATGCTATCTGAATTGATATTCTCTTATCTATTCAGATAGGTCAAGATGCGTCTATCGATCTTAGTAGTTTCCTGTAATCCGTCACTACTGAATGGAATGCTTAACAGTATTTCCCAAGCAACCAAATTAGGAACACATGATGTAGAAATTCTTTGCTCTTGGAATGGAGAAGAAAAGGCAGAAGAAGAGATAGAAAATAATTCGCAATATGAATTTCTTATCACTCAAAGGTCGCCATATCATTTTGCAACAAATATGAACCAACTTGCTCAAAAAGCAAATGGAGAAATATTGCTATTTATTAATGACGATATAATTCTAGATAGTAATAGTATTGATCATGGAATCAATTGTTTAATGCAACAATCAGATCATGGAATTGTTGCTGCACAATTACGAGATCAAGATGAAAATTTAGTACATACTGGAATAGTTTTTGATAGAAAAAATTCTCCTTATCATAGGCTTGAGGGATTAGTTCCATTTGCTAATAAAGAGTATAATGAACTGAACGAGGTAATTCCTGCTTCTACAGGCGCCCTCACACTTATTAGAAGAAATACATTTTTATCAATATTATTCAATGAAAATTATAATGTATGTGGTGAAGATGTAGAACTTTGTCTAGACATTAGAGAAAAACTTGGGCAAAAAATAGTTTTATGCTCAGACTTTAGTGGCATTCACTTTATATCAACAACAAGAAAAGAAAAAAACCAATTTGGGAATAACTCAGAAGACTTGTGCCTCATGAGACAAAGAAGAAGAAAATTCCTAGAAAATATAAGTAAAAAAGATCTTTTAGCTGAAATTAATTCCAACAGAAAAGAAATTGAGATATTAGCTAAGATACATAAAGATATGATTACCATTCAAAATAATATCTCAAAGGAAAATGATAGGGATGAAAAAGAGATCAAACAAGAGTTAGAATATTGGAAGAATCAAGCACATACATTACAATTAAAAAGAATCCAAATGTCAGAAGAAATTGAGCGGTTAAAAAAAAATTAACGTTTCAAAATACAGAATTGGTATACTAATAAAGAGTAAATTTTCAAGAAATTTACTGGTTTCTCTTCAGTTTGATTAGTCAATCAATTAAGAGAAAAGAGAAATTCCCAAAGCTTCCTAAGTTTTTAAAGGAGGGTTAAGGTAAAGGGGTTATGTTTTTTACATGCAACTGAACGGCTCCAATTACGTCAATCAAAAGCCCCTTAAGGGGAAGAGAATAGTATTGACAGCTCTTGATCTTGAGCAAAAAGAACATCGTGGCATAGCAACTTATTCGAAGGCGGTCATCAGAAATCTCAAAGAGGCAGGAGCAGAAGTTTGGCTACTTACACAATTCGATGTTTCAAAAAAGAAAGCTGGATTAAATAGATTACCCATTGCGACTCAAAAAATAATTCATAGTTCAAAAGTACTTGGCTCATTAACAACGGGAATAGACTATTCAGAGTTAAAATGGTTTGAAAAAAAATTTTCAATTGCAAATAAAATAAACAAGTTTTGGAATTTATTAATTGAAATAATAGAATGGATAAGAAGACCTAGATATTATCGACAAAAAGAAATTAATCAAATTAATTTGAGTTCATTATTTGACAATCCAAATCTAAGACAAGAAAGATTATCATATTTGCAAGATGTTGAAGGGATACTTTGTGCAAAAAAAGTTTTTCATGCAAGTCAAATTGCAGCACTACTAAATATTCAAAAACCAGTCAAAATAGATCTTAATGGTTTTGATGTATTCATTACAAGTTGTCCACTAAATATCAAGCCTATTAATGTGCCTAGATTTATTCAAACTATTCATGATGTGATAGCAATAGAATATGCCCCTCACAATGAAAATATGTTGCAATTTAGTCATAGATTACAAGCATGTATTCCATCAAGAAGAATTTATGTATCAGAATCAACAGCCATAAAGTTCAAAAATAATATTCAATCAGATAAAAATAGTTTGATCAATCAAAATAAAAATATTATCGAAAAAGTAATCATACAGCCCCCATCTCTTGAACTACCTAACTGGATTAACTTAGCTCCTAATATAAAGAATGACATGAGGCCTGTTAGCTATCTTTTATCTGAAAGTAAAAAACAAATTCTTCAGCCATACAAATATTTACTATTTAATTCATCTGTAGAAGCGAGGAAAAACTTGCTATTTCTTGTTAAGGCTTATGCTGAGTCTAATCTTGGTAGAGAAGGCATAAAGCTTTGTGTTACCGGTAAATTAAAGAAAGATTCTTTTAGTAAAGCAGTGAAAGAAATTGTAAAGACAGAGCCTGGAATAATATTAACAGGATATATAGATGAGAGCACGAAACTTGATCTATATCTGAATTCAATTGCACTTTTAAGTCCTTCCTTAGTAGAGGGCTTTGGAATTCCTGCTCTAGATGCTGCTTGCTTAGGAATGCCAGCTATAGTTAGTGCTTGTGATGCACATAATGAAATTCAATCTATAGACGATTTCAAAGAATATATTATAACTATCAATACACTTAATACCAGGGAATGGGCAACTGCTATTCAGTCAGTTAATAATCTAAACGAGTTAAAATACAAAAATCCTGAAGAAGAAAGAGCATTTAGAATTAATAGATACTTAGAAAAATCAAAATCAATAAACTATCAATTTACAAAAGATTTAATTAGCTTAATAAGCTAGATGAATTTATAAGGATTAAATCAGGAATGGAAGATTTGAACTTTCCTTATTCAATCGTCTAATAGCCATCCATATCAGAATTAAATTAAAAATCAACAGTAGAATTCCATCTCCCCATTCAATGTTCCCTGTAATCAAAGCATTCCTGACTTGGCTTAAAATTCGATATAAGGGATTAATATTGGCAGTCCATTCTAAGCCGCCAAGATTCTCTTTAATATATAGGATAGGAGATAAAAGGAAAATAAGCTGTAAAACTATAGGAACTAATTGATAAAGATCTCGATATCTTACCCCTAGCAAGCAAACAAAAAGAGGTCCCCAATAAAGAAAAAGAAATAAATTAAGAATTGGCAACCAACCAACTAAAAAGATATTAATAAATAAATTATGTTGAAAATAGCAAAGAACAAATGTAACCAATAAAAATGATTGAGCAAATGTTTGCAACTGAAAAGACCATTCCTCAAGTGTATAAAAGACTGGATTTAAATTTGTATTATGTACATGTGCTTGATTATGTTCAAATAAATTTGGCGCGGATCCGATAGCAGATGCAATTGTATTCCAAATAACTAAACCAATTCCCAAATAAACTACATATTCATTAAAATTTTGCACTTTAAAGACTGCGCCGTAAACAAAAGATAAAGCGGCAATAGACAAAAGGTTAGAAAAGCCAAGCCAAAAACTCCCAAATAAAGTTCTAACAAAACGAGCTTTAGTTCTTGCAGTTGCTGTAAACCACCAAACTCTTCGCATAGCCCAAGCTTCACGCAAAGTATTGGAAACAGATCTAGTACGACTAATAGAATGCAACATCAATTTCCCTGATGGTAATAATCTAAAGCTGACTGAAGAGAACCATCAAATACAACTCTTCCTTCCTCAAAAACTAATCCTCTATTACAAAAACTACGTAATAGTGAGTCAGAATGAGATGCTATAAAAACTGTTCCAGTAGTACTTAGAAAATCATGAAGTCTTTGTTGAGCTTTCTCAAAGAAAACACTATCTCCTGCACCTAGTCCTTCATCTAGAGCCAAGCATTCATGTCTGCAGGCCGTAAGAACAGCAAATAACAAACGTGTGGACATTCCTTGACTATAAGTTTTTACAGGCAAATGAATAAAATCACCTAAGCCAGAAAAACCAATAACATCTTCACTAAATTGTTCAAAATTTCTTAAATTGCCCTTAACCATTAAATAATGAGCCTTAATTGCTTGAAGTCCGCTTAAGTCTGGACTTGTAATAAAGCTCTTATGGAGCATTGGATATACAGAAACTCTAGATTCAAAGGTGCCAGTGGTATGCCTATAAATGCCTGAAATCAATCGTAAAAAAGTTGTCTTGCCTGCACCGTTATGGCCTATCAAAGCAATTCTTTCTCCCTCTCGAACTGTGCAACTAACTTTGTGAAGAGCAGTTATCACAGCACCGCCTCGCCTCCGACTTAATTTGCCTCCAGTAACTGATCTAATCAAACTCGACTTCAAAGTACGAGTCTCAGTTGTGTATACGGGAATATCTAAACCAACATCCTTAAGTTGCATAAGAACTGCAGGGTCTCCTCCAGGGAAAGCATTATCAAGATGCTTTTTCCCAGAAGTTAAGGTTAGTGGTGGGCTTGATTCTGACCCGATTGGAAGAACTGTTTGCAAAGGATCCTATTGCGCTCATGCGCTAAGGCTGATTAGATTAACCCCACAGTAGAAGTTTTCAAACCCTTACTTGAGTTGAAAGGTAACTATAAAGAATTAACCGTTAATGAAAATAAGCAATCACAGACTCATACATTAGCTCTGCCTCCAGTCCTCTATTGTATTTTTGATCCCTTGGTCCAAAGAAATTTTAGGTAGCCAACCCTTAGAAACCAATTTAGAAATTTCTAATAATTTCCTTGGAGTCCCATCAGGCTTTGAATGATCCCAACTAATTTCTCCACGGAAACCAGCGGCCAAAGCGACTTTGTGAGCCAAATCATAAATAGTTAAATCATTACCAGCTCCAACATTTAAGAAGCTTGGCTCAAGAGGATCTGGTTTCCATGATTCAAGACAAAAAACTATTGCATCAGCAAGATCATCTACATGTAAGAATTCTCTACGAGGCCTCCCTGAGCCCCAACAAGTTACATTTGAAAGTGATTGGTCTGCCGCCTCACAAAATCTACGAATAAAAGCCGCCATAACATGACTATTTTGTACATGATAATTGTCACCTGGACCATATAAATTAGTAGGCATTAAGCTAAAGCCATCAAAATCGTATTGTTTAATAAGTGCCTCTATTAACTTAATTCCAGCTATCTTTGCAATTGCATAAGGCTCATTTGTTGCTTCTAGTTCACCTGTCAATAAAGAGTCTTCTGTAATAGGTTGCTTTGCAAATTTAGGGTAGATACAACTACTTCCTAAAAAACAAAATCTTCTTACTCCATTATAAAATGATGATTCAATGACATTATTCTGTATTTTTAAATTATTCAATAAAAAGTCTTTTGGATAAGTAGAATTTGCATATATTCCACCAACCTTAGCTGCTGCAAGAATAACAACATCAGGTTTATTTTCCTTCATCCATATATTGACTGCTGTCACATCTTCTAAATCTAAATCTAACCTTGATGCTATAAGTATAGAACCTTGCTCTGAAGAGCCATAGTTACTCATTTTTAAACGTCTAACTATTGCACTACCAACCATTCCTCTATGCCCACAGACAAATATACGATCAGTTGGGTCAATTAATTTATTCATTCTCTACCTGAGAAAATATTAAATCCCTGATTTAGCAGTAAAGCTTCTTTTTGTGCCTCTTCTCTATCAAAATTGACCATCTCAGAGACGAGTTCTTCTAAATTAATTTTTGGCTTCCAGCCTAATTTTTTGTGCGCTTTAGTTGGATCTCCCAACAAACTTTCAACTTCAGATGGCCGAAAATATCTAGGATCAATACGTATAACAGTTTGACCATTATCAGCACGTTTACCTAATTCTTGAACATCATTACCTTCCCATTCAATACCACCCCACCCCAACTCTATAGCAGTTAACTCAATAAACTTTCTCACAGACTCTTGACGACCAGTAGCTATAATAAAATCTTCTGGTTTTTCTTGTTGTAACATTAACCATTGCATTTCAACATAGTCACGAGCATGACCCCAATCTCTTAAAGCATCTAAATTTCCCATGTAAAGAAATTCATCTAGACCTGCCTCAATTCTTGCCAATCCACGTGTAATTTTTCGAGTTACAAAAGTTTCTCCTCTTCTAGGAGATTCATGGTTAAAAAGTATCCCATTACAAGCAAACATGTTATAAGATTCTCGATAGTTAACTGTTATCCAATATGCATATAATTTTGCAACACCATATGGTGAACGTGGATAAAAGGAAGTTTGTTCTGTCTGAGGTGATTCTTGAACCAAACCATAAAGCTCGCTAGTACTCGCTTGATATACTTTTGTTCTATTACAAAGCCCAAGGATACGAACAGATTCTAATATTCTTAATACACCTAGAGCATCTGTGTTTGCCGTATATTCAGGGCTATCAAAACTAACTGCTACATGACTTTGTGCTCCTAAATTATAAATTTCATCGGGCTTAATTTGCTGAATTAATCTAATCAAATTAGTGCTATCAGTAAGGTCACCATAATGCAATTGAAAGGAGGGAGGAGAACCTTCAGAATCTATTTGATGAGGATCTTGATAAAGATGATCAATTCTTGCAGAGTTAAAACTACTTGATCGCCTTTTTATTCCATGTACTGAATAACCTTTAGCTAAAAGAAACTCTGCAAGATAACTTCCATCTTGGCCTGTAATCCCTGTAATTAAAGCTGTTTTAGATTCTGTCATCCTTTTAAAAACTTATCTCATCAATGAAGGATAAAGTTCTATTCTAATAAGAGCATAAGGATAACACAAAATTAATTAGATTGAACAAAATTTATTTGGGGATAATTATCCAAGACTTCATGTAAACGTTTCCTCCATTTAGTAATAGCAAATTTATGATTATATCGAATTATTGATTCTTCACAAGCAAGCTTATATAAATCTGGATGAGTAAAAAGTTTTTGAATCAATGAAGCCAAATCATTAGGTCTACCAGACCATTCCAATGAAGGCAATTTACTAACCCAATACATGCCTGAATTCCTATAATGGTAAGCAAGAGCGGGTATACCAGAAGCCATAGCTTCTAATTGAACAATGCCAAAGGCCTCATTGGATTTATCAGAAGGCAAAACTAATAAATCAGCCTCTATCAGAAGTCGACGTTTCAACTCTTCATCGACTCTTCCATAAAAAACAACTTTTTGATCAGTTCTTATACAATTTTGAGCCTGCAACTCTAAACCATTTCTATTAGGTCCATCGCCCAATATAATTAATCTTTTTGCAGCTAAAGTTTGACTAAAAGCATCAATCAACCAATCAACTCGTTTATAACTATCTAGCCTACATATTGCTATTATTGTATCTATTGTAGAGGTTTTTATTTTTCTATTTTGACTAATCTCTGCATATAAATGCTCTAGTTCATCAGGCAAAGAACAAGGAAGAATATATATTTTTTTACCACATAATCCCTTGGATATGAGAGTATTTTGTAATACAGGTGAAGTGACAATAACTGGAAAAAATATGCCAATTTTAAGAGCAAGGAATTGATATATTATCTCTAAAATCCCTGTAAAGCTTAGTTTAGATTCAATGAAAGAATGCCAGTAAAAGCAAATAAATCTTTTTGGATTGATAATCCTAGAGATCAAGCCAATTATCAAGACAGTCGGGCAAGGCAAATGAGCAATTAATGGCTTTTTACTAAAAACCAAATCTATCAAATTCCTTGAGATTAAAGGCAAATATAGTCTTCCTAATTCAAAGCTTTTTAAATGAGCTCTACGGTATTTGACTTGCAAAGGATCAAAAGAAAGCTTACCAAAACGCAAGGAAAATACTGTTCCACCTAGTTCATTAGCTATAGAATGGGCGACTCTCTCAACTCCTCCATAACCTGGCGCAAATTCCCGCAAAAGATGTTGCATCATGAAAAATTAATGAAAAAGTAAGTAATTAAATAATTCATTAAATGTATTCTTATAAATTAATATTTCGACTTATAAAATTTTCCTTAATATCTTCTATTATAATGTCTTTTCGTCCATTATTTATATATTTCTCAATGGAAGTAATAGGGAAAATCTGATCATTGACATTATCCAAATCAAATATTACTCTTTTCTTAATTAATGGGCAGCCTTTATCTAGGAGGTTTTCCCATGCAAATAGTGATTGATTTAATTGCCCTGGATTGGAAAAACCTAATTTCGATAATTTAATAGACATATCTTCATTGTATATTAAGTTCTCTATTAATGGATAAAGAGCTTTTAAAGTGAAGCCTTTTGAAAGAACATATTGAGATAAACCTATTTCTCCAGCATTAATCAATTCTTCCTTCTCTTGAAATAAATTAAAAGATAGCCAAAACTTATTCCAAAATTTACTTTTTAAGCATAAGGTATTTGCATATAAGAAATAAGATTGCAAATGATAACACCCTCTTTCTGAAGAATCAGTCAACCCAACTAAAGTAGGCTGCTTAGAGGATTCATAATTATCTATCAAAATTGATAATTTATCTGTAAAGTAAGATTCATCTAAAATAGGTAAAGTACTATTATTACACAGAATCAATGATTGCAAGTTAGAAGATATTTGAACATTAGAAGAAAGAATTAATACCAAATCCTTATAAGCTCCAAGGCAAAGACCAATGTTTAATCTATTAGCAATCAGAAAGCCTTTTTGCTCAAGTTGCTTTGAAATATTATCGTCAAGGTAACTAGTTGAAATGATTACAGTCCAGCCGAAATCTTTTATTAATGAAAGAAGATTAATCCAAGACTTCTCAAGAAAACCTCGCTTATCATAATGATGAAATATAAATAATCGATTAGGAAGAATTTCTTTTAATTTATGAAAAAGTTGCTTGTAGTTAATGCCTCTGCCAAAACCTGAATGGAGGTATAACTCTTTCGCAGACTTAGCACAATCATAAGAACTAGTGGCTTTCAGAGAATCAAGAATAAAATTAGGATTATAACTAATATTTTTCTTACCCGAAAAGCATAATATCAAACTATGCCATAGAATGAATTTAGAATTATTAACATGAGGCAAAAAACGCGCAAATGGAACCATAAGTTTCATAAATATCTTTCTTTTTCTTAATAAAATAACTAAAGAAGCAGAAATTATTCTTCGCTCACCACGGTCTTCTGATAACGACTTAACTAAATATATTAACTTAAGATTTGGGTTCATTTCTTTAAGTAATGTTAGATCACTCTAATGCTCTTGGTTGCATCCAGGGATGACGCTTCTTTAAAGTTCTAGAAAGTGAGCGCCAGCTGGTATTAGTATATATATGACTCATAGATTTCTTGTGGCTTCGGTACACTGCAAGAATTTCTGGACATTGAATTCCAAAAAAACCTTGATCAATCAATTTGCACCAAAAATCATAATCTTCCCAACCTCCATCAATGTGGGTATAACCACCAACTAGCTTCCAAGCTGAATGCCTTACTAAAGCCATTGCATCAATAGTGTTTTCATGCATTAAGCGGTGTTTTTGCCATGGGGCCAAGCCAACTAAACTGCGATCGTCATCTTCACGGCCGTTCTCTGCTTCAACTAATAACAAAGGATGAACTACTGCTAATTGTTCAGAACTACATTGAGTAATTCCATAGCATGACCGCAGGGCATTTGGGAATAATTCATTATCGGCATCTAGGACAAAACACCATTCAGAAAGAGCCTCTGCAAAAGCCGTATTTCTTGCAGCAGCTAAGCCAAAATTAGTTTGATGCCTAATCAAAAGCAATCTTACAAATGGGTGAGATTTTTCTAAGATAGTATTCTCCATCCAATCTTGGACAACATTTAATCCTTGATCACTAGAGCCATCATCTACAACTATTAACTCAATATTTGATTGCGTTTGATTAGCAACACTTTCAAGTGCATCACGTATCCTACTCTCATAATTATAAAGACTAATTAATACTGCTATTTTTGGTCGTAAAGATGTCTCCCAAATATAAACTTTCTCAAAAGAGGAGGCCCTGCGTTCTTCAGCGATAGCATAAGCTTCTTGACCTTTTAAGTATAAACGAAGTTCAGAACTAGTGATTGGAGACTTACAAAAATATAAGTCACTCGGAAATAACTTTCGAAAAGAATCTTCAAAAAAACTATCACTATCCATTAATACTACACTATTCAGCGAACTTGAAATTTTATATAGCCATCTTGCCTGATAATAGGAATCTAATTTATTTGCTATAATAATCTCCTTCCATCCAGGAAGATAATATATTTTAGGTTCAATAACTTGATTATTAATAATGTAATCTTTAGCCAAAGACCTGTCTAATTCTGATCCTCCATGGCCCAAAACCATAATTTGTTCAGGAGCCAATACTGATAATCCAAGATATTTACCCCAATATTCTTTGTCATTAGCCTTAGCCTCTATAAGCCAGCTATTTGAAATGTTAGTTGCATCTAACCAGTATGCAGGTAATCCCATCTCCTCAAGAAAACAAGTTCTTTTAGGATTAATATCCCAAATAATGTCTTGATTTTTTAGTCCTAATATCCATTGCTCATAATTATCAGAAGAAGGGGATTCAAAATTTATTGCTATTTTTAAATTTGACAAAGATTTATCTTGAGAATTCAAAGGCTTTATAGTCAAAATAGTGAAATTATAATCAGAATTAATTATTTCACTATTTCCTAATTCAGGGATTGGTAATTTCTGAAGCCAAAAATGAATTTGCCATTCTCTAAATGATAAGCCAAAGCTAGTTATTAGCATCTTATCAAATAAAGGGATCTTGTGATTGTAAATTGGTGGAGATTTTTCAGTAAAAGTATCAAAATATTCATGCATATTTTTATAACTACTAGTTTCATCAAGAGTATTACTCTTTCCAAGCGCTTTATAAGTCAAAAGAGCACGTTTTAATGACGCAGGTGTTTTTTTGCGTATCCAAGCAACTAGCTTTAGCAAATCTGCAAACAAGGGCCTTACGAATCAGAACAGATTTTTGAGTCAATACTCAAACACAGTTAATCTAACTCTCTTGGATTCGATTCTATCTAAGCATGAGTGGTATACCTTATTTAAAGGCCATGCTCACCTTAAGAGCCCCAACAACATTTAAATACAAGTGATCCCAAGACAAAAATCCGAAAAGACCTGCTGCCTCATTATAGGGATGCACAATAGTGGAACTTCTCTCTTAGGTGGACTATTGAATTCAGCAGGAGTTCCAATGGGAAATAAGTTGTTAATGAAAAGTGGTATTCCAAAACATTTAAGGCCGCGTTATGATTATTTTGAAGATAAAGATATCGTTGATCTACAAGATAAAACTCTTGTTCTATTAAAAAGACATTGGAGCAGCTATAAAGGTTCATTCTCACTTGAAACTGAACATAATTCAATTAGAGAAACTTTTCAGGTAGAGCTATCTAATATCATTAAAAGAAGATTAAAAAATACAAACTTGTGGGCTGTAAAAGATCCCAGATCAGCAATTTTATTAAAAGATTGGGTGAAAGTTTTAACAGAGATGAAAATACAAATAAAGCTTCTAATAGTTCATAGAGATCCCTTGAGAAATATTAAGTCATTCAGTGAAAAAGGACAAGTGCCTATGTTATGGGCAGAAGCTCTATGGCAAAGGACATATATTAATACTTTTGAGACAATTAGAATGTTATCAAAAGATAATTATTCTATTACTAATTTTGAAGATATTCTTGAAAATCCTGAGCGTGAAGTTTTTCATATTTGCAAGTTTTTAAATTGGAAGCCTGCAAAAGATTTAGAAAAACGAATCCACGATCATATTGACATGAAGTTACCAAGCAAACAACTAATAGATAAATCATATGAGATGGATCAACATACTATACAATTAACTGATTTTTTAAATAAGAAAAGCTTTGAATATAATTTAAATAGGAAGGCTAAAAACCTTCCTAACAAAATAAAGGATATAATGCAAAGTAATGAAAGCAAACTTGGGCTAAATAGTATTTACGAGAGCACACAAACTCTTCAGCCAAAGGTTAAAGTGATAATTATCACAGCGGAACTTCAAAATTATGTTAATTGCGGAGGGATAGGTTCAGCTTATTATGAACTAGCAAATTCTCTTATTGAAGCTGGACATTCTACATCCATAATACTTGTAAATTCGTCAGATGAAAAAATATCCGAAGATTTTAATCATCGAATTAATATCTTGAAAATCAATCCAAATGGCCTAACAAGAATAGAATTAAATAGGGTTATATATAAAAAAGTAAGTGAAATAAAACCTGATGTGATACATGTCCATGATTGGCTAGGGTTAGGCAGTGGGTTGAAAAATAATTTACTAGAATCTTCAAAAGTATTTATTGGATTACATGGGCCTACAGCATGGACAAGGGGTGGGAATCCTTGGCCTAGGGAGAAAAATGGGGGTCTCAAAATAGATGAAAAGCATTTATACGAAGAAGGTCTGATTAGGGCCTTAGAAGAAGATTCTATTAACAATGCCGATCTATTAATATCTCCATCAGAATTCATGCTTAAATGGGTCAAAGAGAAGATTCTTCAAAAAGAAATTAATATTGTGAGTCAACGAAATTGTACTCTGAGTAAAAGATTGATAAATAATGCTTCATACAATTCATCTAATCAGAATAAATTGATCTTCTTTGGCAGACTAGAAGCTCGAAAAGGTTTAAAATTATTTCTTAAGGCACTAGAACAACTGAAATCTAAGCCTGCCAAAATATTATTTGTCGGTAGCGATTGTTATTTAGATGAGGGTACTCTTTCATCTGAGTTAATTAAAAGCAAATTAAATCATCTAAATATTGAATATGAATTTCAAAACACTTTAAATCGCTTAGAAGCACTGCAATTAATAGAAAAGTTAAAATACGTTGTAGTGATTCCTTCCATCATAGAGAATAGTCCATGTGTATTAGAGGAATTGCTAGACAGTAATCTTAGAGTAGTTACGACTGATACAGGTGGTATAAAAGAAATGGTGAGAGAAGTTGATAGAAAATGGCTTGCAAAGCCCAATCCTAATGAACTTGCTCATCATCTAAATGAAGCACTTACAAATACTGATCAACATGCGTATTTATTAAGAGCAAAAATAGATCCATGGAAAATAAACTTAAGTTGGCAGGCATTTCATGAAAGGATTCCAAGAAATAATTATACAAAAGAGATAAATAAAAATATTAATAGCAGTATCATCAAAAAAATCAAAGATATGGTCAAAAAAAATATTAAGCGATTAATTTTTAATGATAAAATTTTAAGTATTAGATAATATAATCATGAAGAGTAACTCTGCTAAACTTCTTGACTTTAATAAACAGTTAAAAGCATTTTGGGGGATCAGATCTCAAAGGCCTAAACCACATTTTTTAGGAATAGGAACACAAAAAGGTGGGACTACAACTTTATATCAAATACTGAAGCAGCATCCTGATATATTCCTTCCAGACAATAAAGAGATTCATTATTTCACTAAGTTTTATAATTATGGTGATGAATGGTACATAAACCATTTTAAAGAAGCAAGTGCAGGAAAAATAAGAGGTGAAATAACACCTTATTATATCTATCATGAGGCAGTTCCAAAAAGAATTTATAAGTTCAAAAAGAATATCAAGTTGATCTTGCTTTTACGTAATCCAGTCGAAAGAGCCTTATCACAATATTTTCATTCAGTCAGATTAGGGTTGGAAAATCTAACTTTAGAAGAAGCTTTAAAAGCAGAAAAGGACCGCTTAGAAAATAGCCAGACTCTTATTCATATTCCTGGTCAAACCAACAAAAGTCATCAAGAACATAGCTATATATCGCGTAGTAGATATGAGATCCAAATTCAACGCTATACAAATCTATTTAAAGCAAAGAATTTATTAATACTAAAAAGCGAGGATATATTTAAAAACAATATATCTAGCCTTAATTTATTAAGTACTTTCTTAGGAATAAAGCCCTTTAGTGAAAATATCAATATTCCCATAGGAAATCCTGGGGCTGGAGAATCAACTAATGTTTCATTAGATATAAAGCATAAAATAATTAACGAGCTCTCTAGTACTTACAAATGGGTAAAAGAAGAGATAGGGATCACATGGGATGATTAAATTACTGAAAATGCTAAAAAAGTTGGTAAGAAATAATCAAACTATTGCGAAGAAGTCATAAATGAAGTATTATTTTCAAGAAAATAAAAGCTCTTAATTCTTATTGGGAAAGATGATTAGCAACATACCTATTTCACAAAGTTAAAATGAGAATTCTGATTGGTATTCCACATGTCTTTAATCCGGTAGAAGGGTCAATATATTCCTCTCAAAATGAAGAAAAAAGAGAGGTCAAAAAACAAGCTCTATCTCAAGTTACTCATGGTAATAGAATTAGGCATAATCAAAAATATTTTATACATACTTCTAAAGGGTTAGGAACAAATATTTTCACAAAAGAATTAAAAATAGCTCATAAGGTGGATCTTACATTTCAATTATACTGTCCAAAAATAGCAACTCTTTCAACTCAACTTAAAGAACATCAAAGCATCCAAATTATACATACGACATTTAATGACTACACTCAGATCCCTCTATTTACTAGCCAAAGTTTATTACGCCAAGCAAATGATTATGACATAATCTGTTATATGGAAGACGATTTACTCATTGAAGATAGAGATTTCTTTTTGAAAATAAAATATTTAGATGAGCAAACAGATGGAAATATTGCTTTTATGCCACATCGTTGCGAATCTATTCCAGGAGAAGGAGATGTGATCCTATCAGGAGATCCAGAAGGAGGGAGACCTGACTTATTTTGGGATACTGGAGAGAAAATTGAAATCCCTTGGCCACTTGGTAATCAATATTTTTATAGAGCTACAAATCCTCATTCAGGTTGTTACTTTCTTACTCAGCGTCAAGCATTAAAAGTTAGAGATTACTGGATTAATAAAAATTGGATTTCTGATTTCGAATTATCAGGCCCTCTAGAGCAAGCTGGTAGTGGATTACTGTTACCCATTCTAAAAATAATGAAGCCTATTCCTTCACAATATCGTTTCTTAATGGTCAATCACTTGGATCAATTATGGCGTCGTCACCCATTTGAAAATGTATGATTTTATGATCAAACTTGCTTTATTTTGAATAATAACTATTCGACTCTAAAACTAGAGATTCTTGTCAATAGTCATGGACCACACGAACAAGTAAGAATTCGTGAACCATTTTGTGGTCTTCAAAGATTAGGAGTTGATTGCAGAATATTTAAATATCCATTTCGATTAAGTAAAGTAGTTAGACCAAATAGCTTAGTAATATGGCAAAGGCCTAGACCATCAAGCTGGGAAGAGCAACTTTATATTATAAGAAGAATAAGGAGAGTAAATTCTATTCTCCTTATAGAATGGGATGATCATCCTGATTTATTTCCCGAAGAGATCAAAATTGCACTTAATAATATATCAATGGCACCTCTTAAATTGTGCCATGCTTTGCATACTTCATCCTATATATTAGCTAATTCTCTACAACATATTCAACCAATAAGTTATATTTTTGAGAATGCTGTATGGCGAATACCAGAAATAAATCTTGAGAAGCACTATACAAATAAAGATAATATCCGTATATTTATTGGCAACCAAAATCGTATATTGGAGCACCAAACACTTTTGGCTCCTTTAAAAGAATGGTGTGATAAGAATCCTTTTCTTAAGATTGTAATTATAGGAGACAGAAAAATGGCTAATTCATTACCTAGCAAAAATATTGAATCTTATCCTCTTTTAAAATATCTTAAATATAGAAAAGTCATGAGAAGTTGTCACATTGCACTTCTGCCACTAGATAACAATTTACCCAACAATTGTAAAACAGAAATCAAATGGATGGAGGCTGCTGCTGAATCTGTTGCAACGGTTGGAGGCCCAGGACTATATAAAAAAATTCTAGGGCATCATCAAAATGGGATGTATTCATCTAAACTTAATGAAATTATACCTATGGCCGAAGAATTAAGTAATAATTTAGATAAAAGACTCAAAATCATTTCATCTTCTCATGATTATGTGAAAAATAATTGTAATCTTAGAAATTTACTGCCTACTCGAATTAAAATTTATCAGGATATTTGGTCAAATAGATTTGAATTGGATCAAAAACTTGTTCAAAGATTTCCAGAAATCTAATTATTTTATCTACAATAAATAAAGTGCAATTGTTAGATTTTATTCAATTAGAGAACTATCACAAAATATAGAAATATCAGCTATGGAATAAATTCACTTCTAATAATTAGAATAAATCATAAAATGTATAGTAGTTTCATGTTTAAAGGAAGCTAGATATGAAAGTACTAATGGTGAACCATAGTGGGGCAGCTAGCTGGAAGGGGGGAGATTCAGTTCAAATTCGCGAAACAACAGAACGTCTTTACCAAAGGGGGCATCAAATCGCAATTACAAATAACGATCAACCTGATACAAAAGGGTTTGATCTAGTACACCTATTCAATTGTAGAGAATTTAATAATTTTGGGAAACAATTACAAAGTTGTGACAAAGAAGGTGTTCCAGTAGTCGCTTCACCTATATGGATCTCAATCCCTAAGGCCTTTTGGGGTAGTCGAGCAACCTTTAGTGCAATACAAGATGCCATGGAATCTGGCAAAGAAGATAATTTACGACTTCTAAAAGAAAGGATTCTAGTGCTTGAGGAATCTGGCGAAGCCCATTACAGCAATGGATTTGGTCATGATAAAAAGTTTGGCCTACCAAAACTTCGAGAGCTAATGCAAAAAGTTGATGGTCTACTTCCTAATAGTTACCTAGAAATGAAAGCCATAAGAGATGATCTTTTCTGGAAGGGGAACTCATTTGAAATTGCTAATTATGGTGTTAACCCTAAAATCTTTTTGGATTCAGACCCTAAAGAATTTAAAGATAAAACTGGCATTAATCAACCTTTTATAATGCAAGCTGGTCGTATTGAACCTGCCAAAAATCAAGCAATGCTTTGCTGGGCATTACGTAAAACAAACATACCGATAGTATTAATTGGTAGCAGTGAAAATTGGCCTGCTTATGGAGAATTATGTAAGGAAATATCAGGAGATAAATTGACTATTATTGATCATCTGCCTCAAAGCCTATTAGGATCTGCGTATGCAGCTGCGGCAGTACATATACTGCCAAGTTGGTGTGAAACATGTGGCCTTGTAAGTTTAGAAGCAGCTATCAATAATACCCCTGTTATTGGAAGTACTTTTGGTCATGAATTAGAATACCTTAAGGATGATGCATTATATGTTGATCCTGCAGACTCAGAGTCAGTTCTGACATCAGTAATTCAATCCTTTGAAGAAGGTAAACAACATCCAAGAGTCAGTAAATTAAAGAAAAGAGTGCTCACAGAATTTAATTGGGAAAAGACTACAGATTCAACAATTAAATTATACAATGATGTAATCAATAAAGTATCTAAAAGCTAACGAAAACGGCTTACTCCTTCTAATTGCTTAGTAAATAAATCTGTTAAAAGTGTTATCACTGGTCTAGATCGTAATTTAATATTAGCAGCTACACCCATTCCACTTTGAAGGTTAAGTAATTTCCCTCCCGACTCAACTTCCTGTTGTTTAAGAGTAATAGTTGCTGGAAATTTATATCCAGGAGAATCTGGGGAAGGTGGAAGAGCATCTGATCCAACGCTTTTCAAAGTTCCTTCTAAATATCCAAATTCGCCAGAAGGGAAGGAATCAACTGCTACGTTTACGTTCATCCCTGTTTTAACAAAGCCAATATCTGTATTACTTATTTGAACTGCTGCCTCTAAACGATTATCTGGAACTATCTTTAAAACTAAAGCTCCACCATTAACTACTGAATAAGGAGAGACTTTAGTGTCAAAAATCTTTCCATCTATAGGAGCTTTAACTGTCCGATAAGCTAAGGTTTCACCAATTTGAACTAACTGTGAACGCAAATTTATCATTTGTGTATTTAATTGATTTAATTGAACCGCAGCCTGTCCTAGGATCCTTGTCCTTTCTTGCCTAAGGCTTTGAACATCAGCTCGAACCACTTGGACTTGATTTAACTTATTTAAATATTGATTTCTAGCAATAGCTCCCACCTCATATAAAGGCTTCAAATTCTGTGCAATTTGTTTTTGAAGGTTTAAGGTTTTTTCACGACTTTCTAATCTGAAAGCTATTTGAGAAAGTTGAGATAAAATCAACTGAGATTGTTGTTGAGCAATAACTAATTTCGAAGAAAGATCTGGATCATCAATAATTGGCAAAGGTGGCATGGTAACAATTTTATTTGAATCACCTTTAGCAGTCATAATTGCTTTTAAAGAAGCAGCTTGAACCTCCAAAATTGCCAAGGTATTTGACAAACCAGAACGTTTACTAGCTAATCCTTTCGATTCAACAATAAATAAAGGTTGTCCACTAGTAACAACATCACCATCTTTTATATAAACCTTGCTAACTACACCTGCGCTAGGTGATTCAACTTCTCTAACTGAACCAGATGGTTGCAATCTCCCGCGCACAGTAATTGTCTGATCAATACGAGCAGTAAAGGCCCACAGTAACGCTCCAACAAACATTGTTGAACATAAAGCAATTATTGTTGAAGACCAATGTCTGCCCTGACGAAGAGAAGCTGAATGATCAGTCCATTCTTTAAAAGGTGTACCAGGAACTGGTATTTCAACATCATCAGTACTTCTCTTTAATACTTTTACCGAAGCCCCTCTTGTATTAATTATATCTAAAATATAATTTTTACATTGTGTATATTTAGAATATACTTTCGGTTTTACATAACCCTTAATTGATAATAAACTAGAAGAAGTCTTATCATAAATATAATTTTTAGCTATAATTACTTTAGGTGGAAGTTTTCCCTTGATCTTCTGCTTCAATCGTGAAGCTCTGGGCCTAATTTTAGAATTAATAAAAACATTTAATCTAGTACTAGATGATTTTAATTGATCTAAAAATAGTAATGATTTAGACTTGAAATCTACTTTTTTAATATTAGATACTAAAAAAGATTTGATACTCAATATTTTTTTATAGAGTGAATTCAATTCGTTTTCTTTAGTCAATGTCTGCCTCCTGTTGTGAATAAAGAGCGTAATAACGACCTTGCAATTTCATAAGCTCGCTATGACTTCCTTTTTCAACCAAGCTTCCTGTTTCTAATAATAGGATCTCATCAGATGAGCGAACTGTACTTAAGCGATGAGTAATAAAGAAAACTGTTGTTCCGGAAAAATACCGTTTTAAATTCAAACACACTTGTCTTTCAGTAATGTAATCAAGAGCACTGGTCGCCTCATCAAGAATTAATAAAGAAGGTTTCTGCAATACTGCTCTTGCTATTGCAATCCTTTGACGTTGTCCACCTGACAAACTACTGCCTCTTTCTCCTACACGAGTTGCATAACCTTCTGGCAGTTCCATAATAAAATCATGTGCACCTGCAATTCGAGCTGCCTCCGCAATTTCTTCGCTAGTGGTATCGGGAGAAGTAAGGGAAATATTTTCTCTAATACTTCCATCAAATAGGAGACTATCTTGAGGAACTATGCCAATTTGTCTCCGAACAGAAGAAAGTTGAAGTTTAGAAATATCATATCCATCTATTAATATTCTCCCTTTTTCTGGCTCATATAATCTTGGCAGTAACTTCATAATTGTACTTTTACCACTTCCACTTCTTCCTACTATTCCTACAAAAGAACCAGGAGTTACCTTAAAACTAACATTTGAAACAACTTTAGTTCCTTCTACAAAACTAAAATCAACATTTTGGAACGTAATTTCTCCGTCAATTGGAGGTAATGGTAATTGATCAGTTAATTCACCACCAGATTCATCTACTGCATCGACAACATCGCTTAAACGTTCCATTGACAATGCAACTCCTTGAAAACTTTGCCAACTAGTGGCAAGGTTTAACAAGGGACCAACAACATAGCCAGAAATAATTCTAAAAGCAATAAGTTGACCAATAGTTAAATCCCCTTTTATAACCAAATAAGCTCCAACCCATAAAGTTAATAAACCAGTTAATTGATTAAGAAATCCACTAACTGTTCCTGCCGAAATTCCAATCAAAAGAGTTCTAAAACTCTCGCTCATAAATGCTGAATATCTCTGCTGCCAATTCCAACGAACTGAATTCTCTGCATTTTGGGCTTTAATAGTTTGAACACCATTTAACGACTCAATTAATAAGGCCTGGGTTCTAGCATTTTTTTCAGCAGCTTTACGAAGCTGACCTCTAATTACAGGTGATGCAACGATTGTTAAACCCAAAAATAAAGGTATTACAGCTAATGAGACCGCAGTTAGTACACCACTGTAAGTTAACATTACAGCTACATAAATTACAGAGAAGACAACATCTAAAATTAAAGTTATGGCATTTCCAGTAAGAAAACTTCTAATATTTCCTAGCTCTCCAATACGAGTTTGCAATTCACCTACAGGTCTTCTATCAAAATAACTAAGTGGGAGTCTTAATAAGTGTTGTATTACTTGACCTCCAAGTGCTATATCAATTCGATTTGTAGTGTCTGTAAATAGGTAAGTTCTTACAGCACCTAACAACCCTTGAAATACACTAATTGCTAACAATACCAAACCCAAAGTATATAATGTATCAAGATTTTGTTGGCCTATTACTTTATCAAAAATTTGCTGAAAAACTAAAGGAGTAGCAAGATTTGTCAATTGTAAAACCAATGAAGCCAAGAAAACTTCTATTAAACTTCGTCTATATTTGCTTAATTGAGGCAAAAACCATTTAAAATTTAGTTTACGTTTTTGCGCATCACGACCTGGGGTTAAAGTTAATATCTCGGCACCACCTTTACCTTCAGTAAATTCAGCCAAAGAAAGTGAAACTTTCCCATATTCGGGAACAACGGCCTTCACGATTCCTTTGCTTATATCATAAATTACAGATGTTTGTGAGGCAATTAAAGCTATACATGGAAACTGAACCCTATGTAATTGATCTTCAGCTATAGGTGTTAGTGCTCCTGTTAATCCTAATACTGTGGCAATATTACCAACCATTAATAAATTTGGTTTTTTATCTCGAAGCTGATCCCTTGTAATTCTTTCAATTATATCTGATCTAAAAGGTATTTTATAATATATAGCAAACATCTCTAAACATGCCATAACCTGAGCGAGGGATCCAACCCCAGTTCTTACAGGTGTCTTTAAATTAGTTTTTAAATCATCAATTCTTTCTTCTTGTTGAGTTGTATTACTTCTATCTACCTTCATTCCTTGTGGCTCAGGTAATAACAAATCGCTATACCTATCTTCCCCTGCACTATCACTTACTTGTGGAATACTGAATTCAACTTCTTCAATATCATCTGATGAATCTATAAATTGTTCCCAAAGATTTAGATCTATTCTTAATAATCTAAGACTTATTTTATTAGGCAATTTCTTTAGCTCATCAATTTGAACATAATCTCCTATATCTATTTTTAAATTATTTTGACCAGTGGGAAAGCCATTCCATAGCCAAATCGAATCTTCTGGCTCAGAAGGTAATGGATCTCCAGAATTAAATGTAACTGTTTGCATTCCTGGTAGAAGACTTCTAAGAACATCTCGTTCTGGTGGTTCTGCTTTAGATCGACGTCTTAATGCAGGGCCTAATGTATCCATAAATTCTGCTGGGGAATTATGATTAGACGTCCAATCTGCAAAAGCATGAGAATTATTTTCTAACCAATAAAAATCTTCTGATTTAATTCCTAAAAGCTTCATTGGAGTTGAAGCAGTTACCCATTCACATGGAGCTCGTCTAGTAAGCCCAATCCAGCCAACTAAGTCTCCAGGTTGACTTAAGGCAAGGGTGACCGGTCTTTCAAGACCAGGGTCTTGATGCAATAATCTCCCTCTTCCTTGCACAATGCAAAAACAATGCTCGGGTAAACGATCTGGAACTAATAATTCTTGTCCTACATTTGAATGAAATTGTATAACTCGAGTGGATAGCCACTCAAGATGGTCAGGTTCTAATAAAGCAAAAGCTTCAAACCGCTTTAATAGATCCTGCTGAGAAATTGCCTTTTCAATCATGATTCAGGATCATAATGGAGAGGTTCTAATTGTTCCCCATTCAAAAGGGTTATAGAACGATCTTTAATGAAAGCAGATAGCTGATCACTTAACAGTTTATCCCGTGTTTTTGAATCAAATGAAGATGGACTAATTTGTTCTAGCCTAATTAATATATGCCATTCTCCAAGTTGTGTAGGTGGTGTAAATTCCCCTGGAGATAGACCTCTTAAAAGATCTTGAATCATAGAAGGTTGTAATGATCCAAAAGAAATTGGACCAATTAAACCCTTACGTTGTGCTTCTGGCCCTTCTCCATAATTAGCCGCTAAATCAACAAAACTTACTTCTCTTTCACATAAACGCATCCACAACTCATTTGCCAAAAATGGATCTTTAACTCTAATAAGAGAATAGATTACATCATCTAAATCCTTTGCATTAGCTAAAAATTTTTCTTCTAAACCTGGGCCAAATCTTTGCTTCGAAAAACGATAAAGAGCCTCTGGCCTAGCCAAATGCAAAGTCAGGTCATCAATATTCCAACATTTTTTCTCTAACCATGAATTTAGGTCATCTTTCGATAATTTTTCTCCTTCTAAAAACTCTTTTAAAGCATTGTCATGCCAAGTTTTAGGCAAGGAAACTAAATTAATTATCTCTTCCTCTATATATCTATTAACGATGGAAGGCATAAGTTCCATTCTATGGATCAGACTTATTATTTTTTTATCTGTCAACATATCCTTCATTATTTTAATTTAGAATTTGATAATGAATCAAGATCTAAAGCAAAAAGCATTCCTAAAGCTTCTTTAATCTCTTTTGCCACAAATTCCCAATCACCTCGTTGAGGTTGCCTAAAAATTCTCATTGTGGGATACCAAGGACTATCAGTAGAGTCAAGCAGCCATCTGAAATCTGCATTATGAGGGAGTAATAGCCAAGTAGGCTTGCCTAACGCTCCGCCCAAATGAGCTACAGCAGTATCTACACTAATAACCATATCAAGCTGATTAATCACAAAAGCTGTATCAGAAAAATCATCTAATTTTCCATCCCAATTATATACTCTCTGATGATCTTTGTATTGTTCTATATTCTTAGAATCTTTACCTATTTGTAAAGAGTGTAAATCTATAAGATCCAAATCAACTAAATCTATAAAATGTGACAACAATAGTTCTGGGGGCATAGTTTTATGGCGATACATTTGCTTATTATCAGGGTTGGAGGCCCAAGCAAAACCTACTTTCAATCCCCCTGGTGCTTCATTTAATAAAAGACGATCTGGAATTTTCTTTGTTGGTGTTAAATAAGGGCAATGGTTAGGAATGGTATGAGTCTCAGTACCAAATAATCGTGGCAAGCTCATTAAAGGAATCTGGGGGCGATTATCTTCTTCAGGAGTCCAGGTCTTTTCAAGAATTATTTTATCAGAGAAAGGTAGCCATGTCTTCATTAATTCAATCAAATTTTTTCTGGTAGAGAAAACAAATGGTATATCTTTTTCCTCAAGTAAATATAGATATCGACAAAATTGAATAACATCTCCCATGCCTTGCTCACTCCAAACCAGTAATGGATTATCTTTAGTTACTTTAAGTTCAGAAAAAGCAGTAATTCTAACTCCTGAAGATGGCCAAACATGATCTTTAAATTGATCAGTACCAAAACGTGCTTCATACAAATCCCAACCTTCTATATAATTTCCTAACATCAAATGAATTAATGATAAATTCCAAACAGAATTGACTGAACCTTGATTCAAAGATAAACCTTTCTTAAGATAATCTAATGCTTCATAAGGCCTTCTATCATTCATTAAAGCATACCCTAAATTAACATGTCCTGGTTCACTTTTTTCATCAATTTGAAGTGTGCAATGAAAATATTTTATTGCTCTTTTAAATTGCTCCATACCAAATAAAGATAGTCCTGCGTTACACCATCCATCAGCATGCATAGGATTTATTTTAATTCCCTGTCTAAATGCTTTTAATGCTTCATAAAATTTATCTTGCTCATTCAATGAAATACCCAAATTATGCCAAGTTAAATAAGCGGTATTATCTATTAGTAGACTAAATCTATAGGCCCTTTCAGCTATTTTAGGACTCTCATCTCTCATGAGATTGCCAAGATTATAAAAAATATCAGCTCTATAAGGACTTATTTTTAATGCTCTTGAATACGCCTGCTTTGCAATTTCTTTTTTACCAGGAATTTTCCTTGCTGACATGCCCATAATCATGTTGTATTCAGTATCTGTATCAGCAAATACTTCAGCCATTTCAAGGACATTTAAGGCTTCTTTATAAAGTTCAAGCCTATAAAGCGCATAACCTAGAGGTAATGCCCAACCAACATCTTTTGATGACTTTAATGTTTTATCGGCAAAAGCTCGATGCTGCTCAAGCTCCTCTCGAGGGCATGAACTAACCAGTTGCAATAAGCTCGACCAGTTATCGACTTGGTTGTAGGCTGGACTAGGAGACATTTGGACTGAACTAGAGCTGAGAGGTCCCAATGGCATGACATTACGTCAAAGAGCGCACTCTGCTCATATGAATGGTCATATAAAAATGGCCAAAGAACTTTATAGGGAGCTGCTAGATACAGAATGCATTGCAGAAGATGTAGGTAATCTTGGCTCATTATTATCAGATGAGAACAAATTAGATGAGGCAATTACTCTTTATGAGAAATACTTAACTATATGGCCAAATAATTACCAATTATTATTCAATGCAGCCAATACATATATAAAATTACGTATTTTTGATAAGGCAATTCATTTATTAAAACTAACCATCAAACTAAAACCACAAGCACTTCAACCTGTTTTAAAACTATCAAATCTTTTACTGCACCTAAAGAATAATCAACAGGCAATAAATTTATTAGAGCAATTTTGCAAGAAAAATTCTAAGCAAGGATTAGCATGGCTAGAATTAGGGGCAACTTATTATAAGTTCAAACTAATTCCAAAAGCATTAGAAGCCTTTAATTATGGAAGCAAAGTATTACCTGATCATTGCGGTTTAATAGCTAATAGATTAACTTTATCGAAAGAACTTAAGCAATTCGACCAAGCCATTGAAATTTACGAATCATTATCATTAAATCAAAAAGCTAATGTTCATATTAAAGGTGCATGGGCAGGAATTCTATTAAAAATGGAATCAATAGAAGAAGCAAAAATTATATTAAAAGAACTAACCGAGCTTAAACCCCATGAAGCAAGTTATTGGATAGATCTTGCAGCTTGCGAAAAAGCACATCATAATAATCTATCTTGTCAAAAAAAGCTCAAAAAAGGACTTATTTTTAATCCCAATAATGAAACATTAAAGCAATTTTTAGCCCAAAGTCTATCTGAAAGTGGAGAAATAAAAAAAGCTTTACAGCTATTAGATTTAGAACGTCAAGATTGGGATAAAGTGCCTGATGAACATATTTTTAATGTCCAATTTATCGGTGCAGCTTCTACTATTATTGATTCAAAAATTCTTCTAAATATTACTAAGTCCTGGGAAAAAGAAAAAGAAAAAAATGGAATTGGTCCGATTTGGCAAGATACAATTAGGGAAAATATTGGGAATAGAAAAATAAGAATTGCATATTTATCCGCTGATTTTTCAAATCATCCAGTCTCTAGATTTTTACTCCCAATTCTAAAAAATCATAACAAAGAAAAAGTCGATATTATAGGTTTGCATTGCGGTTATAAACAAGATGGAATAACAGAACTTGTTGCCACTCAATGCAATCAATGGATTAATCTTGCGCAAGTTGATGATATGACCATAGCTCGTCTTATCTGTGATCATAAGATAGATGCTGTAATTGAACTGGGTGGATTTACGGGAGGGAGTAGACTAAGCGCTCTTATTCACAAGCCTGCACCCATTCAATTAAGTTATCTTGGATATTTTGCTCCCACTTATTTATCATGCATTGATGGATGGATAGGCGACGAAGAACTTTTTGGAGGGCTAAGTAATATAGATAAGCAAGAAAAGCTAATAAAAATTCATGGAGGTTATATGGCATATGAGCCAGTAAGATTGCCTAAAATAGAAAAATTAAAAAGCAAAAAGATCAGTTTTGGATCTTTTAATAATAGTAGAAAACTTAATAATAAATGTATTAATTTCTTTTCTAAATTAATAAAAAGCATACCCAATAGCCAGATTGTAATCAAAAGTATTACCTTTCTAGAAGCCGAAGAAAAAGAAAGAATTTATCAATCATTCATAAAATCTGGCTTAAAAGATGATCAGATTATTTTGTTAGATTGGATCGAGGGAACCAAAGCTCATATGGAGTTATATAAATGGATAGACATAGGTTTAGATACATTCCCTTATGGAGGCGCTACAACCACTGCTGAAGCTCTTTGGATGGGGGTCCCAGTCATTACTCTGGCTGGTAAAGGAATGGTTGGCAGATTAAGTAGTAGCATTCTAAAAAGTGCTGGCTGTGAAGAATGGATAGCGCAAGATCTAAAAGACTATGAAAATATTGCAAAATCTTTGGCTTTAAAGGGCCAAAGAGAAGTTGAAAGGCGAAATGAATTAAGGCATAAAATTAGTCAATCAAATTTAGCCAATGGTAAGCGCGTTTCTTCACAAATAGAAGATCAAATTATGCAAAAATTAAATTTATTAGGATTAAATTAAGAAGATGCATGCATCTGAGTAAATGAACTCTCAAGAGCTCTAATTAGCCCTTTAGAATCGCCTAACTCAGATGCATTTAACTTCTCTCTCCATGAATTTCTTGAATAACGTAAAGGAGTTAAGTTAGCTGCATTATCCAAAGCGAGTTTAATATAACTATCAAGGTCACTAGCGACCCACTCTTTAAGATTTGCCCCCATTAACACTGCAGTACTCATGCGACTAACATAAGACTCTCCTTTAAGTGTAATGACTGGAACACCCATCCAAAGAGCTTCAACAGTAGTTGTACAGCCTCCATTTGGGAAAGGATCTAAAGCAATATCAACATATTTATATTGCTGTAAATGTTCTGAAACTGTTGATGAAAAAGGCAAAAAATCTATACGCTCTAAATCAATATTTGCTCTGAGGATTCTTCTCTTGAATAAAGCTATTGTCATTGGGTCCTGAAAACCAGGTGCCTTTAAAACTAATCTAGAATCTGGAATTGCAGAAAGTATTGAAGACCAAGCTCGAAGTGTGGAGTCGGAAAGTTTGCGCAAATGATTGAAACATCCAAAGCGAATTGGGCCTTTAGGTGCTTCAGGAATATGAGCTTCCGCTTCTGGTAAAGCAGGATGTGGAGTCCAAGCAATAAAACAACGCGGCAGTCTTAGTAACTTTTCACTATGCCACTGATTCATTTTAGTAGGAAATAAATTTGAATCTCCAAGCCACCAATCCATTGAAGGTATACCAGTGGTACCAAAGTATCCTAAATAATTAACTTGAACTGAAGCAATTCTAGCTATGAAAGAAGCAGCAGCATTACCATGAGTCCAACCTGAAAGATCAATGGCTATATCTGCATCAAGGGCCCTTATTGAATTAGTTAAATTATGAGCCTTGTGCTCAGAAAAATCATAAAAGTCCAATCCTTTAATATCACTAAATAAATCAGGAATTTTATCTTCCAAATTTTTTGTAGAAACTAAGAGATGATTATGTGTAAAATTACCTGCAGATTTAAATAGAGCCCCTAAAAGGAACCTAGCCACAGGATGATATCTGCAATCTCCTGTAATCCAAGCTATACGTAAATTTCTCTTTTTATTTTGTTTAATAGAAGGAAAAACTTTGGAGGGTGAATGTTTATCAAAACCTGGTGTGCAAGATATTCCTTGCATTAATTGCTGGCTAACTTCCTGAACCTGAGGATTTTCTAAACTAGTCAAATGAATAAGCAAATTAGAATATACATCTAAATATTCAATGGGATTAGATTTCAGTTGGGGCAAAATATGAATTAAATTCTCAGTCTGCCCTAACATTTCATGAGTATTATATAAATGAGCTATTGAGGTAGCGTCTAGTAAATTCCAACCGAGTAAACGTTGTTTTAAGAGGCTATATCTTCCTAATGCTGGTTTTTTATTCAACAAGCATCCCCATGCATATAGATGATTAAGTTCTTCTCTTATAGGAATCTCATCTAAAGCTTGTCGAATATATAAATCTAAATCTCTACCTTGTTCAAGTTGAAAATGAGCATTTAAAAAAAGCCTCCAATATTCCTGATTCCCATAAGAATAAGGCCGCCAAGGAATTAATAATTCAATGGTCTTAGCATATTGGCGTTGAGTAGTTAAAATCTTAGCTTCTATAATTTTAGTGTCTAATGAATTATGAACTAATAAATTGTTGATTATCTGTTGGCATTCATGATAAGAGCGTTTTTCAATCAGCCAATGACAATGAGCTAAGGCTAAATAAGTACAATTGGTTTCATCATTCCAAAACAATGGCAAAGGAATGTCTAATTGAGATATGGTTCCATTTAATAAGTACCAAAAAATAATTAATGCTCTTAAGAATGGATCTTTCTGATAATTATCTACCAAACTAGGCATCAAGCGATTTAGACGCGCAAAATTCCTAGTTTTTAAATCGAGAAAAGCAAGTAATAAAAGAGTATCTTTTTTATTATTATTCAATTGAGCAAGTAATGCTGTCTCTGCTTTTAAAAACTGAGAGTCAAGGATTAATAAAGCAATATTATCTAGAGTTAAATTTCTTTGATCCTTTAACGCAAGAATTTCATCCTTAGAAGGAGAGATAAACAATAATTTTTGCCAGTTTGGTTGCATTTCAAGCAAAAAAAAGGGGAAGGATTTACTCCTTCCCTTTGGTTATTTAAATAATCAAGAACTATTTGGGGCTCTTGATTATTTGTTATTTGAATCAGCCTAAAGCGGTGATAGTAGAGGTACTTACTGTTGTGAAGGAAATACCTTGTGCACCTAAACCAGTGTTGGTTGTCTTGGTGTATAGGTTGGTGAAGGAAATGCTTCCTTTCTTAGTACCAGAACCGAAGGATATAGTTCTGCTAGTTGAACCACCTGATCCACCATAACCGAAGCTTGTTGTAGCACCGTATTGTGAATCAACTGCGATGACTAGGCCACCAGCTGCGGCGCTGGAACCGTGGATACCGAAGTTAATGGAGTCTGCACCATCACCATATCCGAAGTAGATAGTACTTGAAAGGTTAGCGGTTGTGACTGCATTACCGAAGTTAATGGAATCATTTCCAGTTCCACCACTGATAGCGGAACTAGTGAAGTTCGCAGCAGAGTTAGCTGTGAAGTGGAAGACGTCGTTGCCAGCTCCACCAGTAACTGTAGATGTATTAAAGGCACCAGCTGCACTAAAGGTGTCAGCGTCTGCGTCACCATAAATTTTGTTTGATACACCAGTACCCATTAGTACTGAGTCAGTTCCAGCTCCACCGTAAAGAGTTGTTGTTCCAGAACCAATACTGAGAGTATCGTTTCCAGTATCTCCGTAAAGCTTAGTTGCCGCACCAGCGCCTAAGGCTAGTGAGTCAGCTCCAGCTCCTCCATAAAGTGTGGTTGAAGTTGCACTGGCAGCGTTGATGGTGTCATTACCTTCACCTGCATAAACGATACTTCCACCAGTTGTTAGGTATCCGATCTCAATGGTGTCACTACCACCACCAGATCCAGTAGCGTCTTGGTCACCGTAAAGGGTTACTGAGCCCCAACCGGTTGCAACTGTAATGTTGTCAGCACCTTTATCTCCATAGAACTGGGATGAAAGTGAACCACCAGATCCAGAGTAAGTGATGCTTAAGGTGTCATTACCAGCACCACCTCTAAGAGTGGAGGAAAGAGCAGATCCAAGGAATACAAGGGAGTCTGCGCCAGCATTAGCTTGGAAGTAGCTAGTTTTGACTACATCATCACCACCATCTGTTAGAACGATGGTGTCATTTCCGCTTCCACCATAAATAGATACGTTATCTACA
This sequence comes from uncultured Prochlorococcus sp., assembly GCA_902564535.1. Classification (GTDB taxonomy): domain Bacteria; phylum Cyanobacteriota; class Cyanobacteriia; order PCC-6307; family Cyanobiaceae; genus CACFBG01. The sequence continues at coordinate 11,240 of CACFBG010000006.1, read as the reverse complement.
CCTGAAGTGGCAGTAGCGATGTTAATAACATCAGCGCCACCTGAAGTTTTGGAATTATCTCCGTAAATTGTAGAACCATGAATGGATGTTGCTGCCAAACTAATGGTGTCATTACCCAAATCACCAGCTAAATAAGCTGATGTAAGAGTTTTTGCACCAGCAGTAACTAAGTCATTATCTTTACCACCATGAACACTTGAGTTGGTTACTAAACCAGTACCAGCCAAGTTAATGGTGTCATTTCCTGCATTACCAAGAATGGTGGAAGAAGTAATAGCAACACCAACTGAGATTCTGTCAGAACCATCAGTGGTTGTATCAACATTGCTTCCCCCTTGGATTAAAGAAGAAATAACATTTTGTTGTCCAATATTTAGGGTGTCAGCTCCCTTGTCTCCGTAAATAGTTGAACTGGAGATGCTTGTCCCGAAGCTGAGGGTGTCATTACCTGTACCACCACGAACGATGGAAGACTTAACTGCCCCTCCAACGTACAAGGTGTCAGTACCACCGTTACCTTGAACGGTAGAACTTACAAGGCTTCCAGAAAGATAGAGGGTATCAGCACCGTCATCAGTAGTAGAAGTTGAACTACCACCTGAAATTTCTAATCCCGTTACGCTCTTAGCGATGTAAAGGGAGTCTGCTCCAGCTCCACCCTCGAGGGTAGAAGAAACAGGGGCTGAACCGAATGAAAGGGTGTCAGCGCCATCTCCACCGTCTACAAGGGAGGTATCGAAAACGTGATATCCGTTGATGGTGTCATTACCCTCACCGCCGTAGACGGTACTTGAGGTCATGCCACTGTCCATCGTCAGGCTGTCATTTCCTGCGTCGAGATAGATCAGGTCATTACCGTTAACGAGGACTGTATCGTCCCCCGCCAGAGCGGCTATTGAATCTGCACCTGAGCTTCCGAGAAGGGTGTCCGCGGTGCTGGTTCCTGTGTACTTGGTGTAACTCACTTTTGAAGGCTTCGTGGATTGGTGGGTTGGTTTATATGTCACAACCGCACCCACCAAGGGGGCGGAGTGTGCCTTAAAAAAGTCCCTAAATAAATAAGAGACTAGGCGGCATATTTATAGCTGTTTAAATGTCTTACTGCAAATGGATTAGCCCAGTAGTTAGGGTGTCCTAACAAGATTAAATTAATTGTGCTGAAAATCACAATGCTAGAAAAGAGATTTTTAGAGTCCTAAAAGCATCGATTCCCACGCTTTAAAAGAAGCATCAAATGAGTATTTTTTCGCTGCTTCACTTGCCTTTAGTCCCATTTTAGTGGCGTTTAGAGGGTCAGAAAGAATCTTGTCAATAGCATCTGCCTGAGCCAATGGGTCCCAAAAATCCACCAAAAAAGCATTTGTGCAATTTTGAAGCACTTCTTCAACAGGGGGCGTATTGCTAGCAACAATCGAACAGCCTGCAGCCATAACCTCCAACAAGCTCCAACTTAAAACAAATGGAACAGTTATATATAGGTGAGCTTTTGAATGGGCCAAGAGAACGTGATAATCAGCTTCTTGTAATGAACCAAGCCAATGAGTGCGGAGTGGATCTAAATCAAGATCATCTAAAGCCCATTGCTTCCAACTTCTACCATCTTCTCTGCCAGAACCATATGCAACTACATCTGACCCAGCAATTGCGAGATGCACATTAGGTCGTCTTTTCTGAATCAATTCAAGAGCTTGCATAGCCTGAGGGAATCCTCGATATTCTTCAAATCCCCTGCTTACATATGTAACCCATTCAATTTCAGGTTTATCAGGTAAAGAATCCAAAAGCGATGGTGGTTTTTTCTTAAGTGCAGACAGAAAAGCAAAATCAATGCCTTCGTGAATAATTCTTGTTCTAGATTGCAAATCGGAAGGTAATTGCTCCCATTGCCATTTGGTAGGCGTAACTAAAACATCTGAGGACTCAGCTTCTAACAAGAGTTGTGCATTCCAAGTCCTAAGTCTTAATTTTCGATCATCTTCAACATGGCCTTTATTTAAAAAATCGACATCGCTTCCATAAGGCCTATAAAACCATTCAATATTTCCTATTTTTTTTGAGTTCGGAAAACAATCAGGCAGATATAAACCACTGCCAAAACCTATATGACTAATAATTACGTCAGGTTCCCAACCTTCTGATTTTAATTTAGTTGCTGCACGAAATGCTGCTTGACCATTAAGCACCACATCCTCAAAACGTCTTAAATAAGGATGTAAAAATTGCTGCTTTGAATTTCTATGGATTTTGTAAGGAAGCAACCTTAAACCATCAGAATCTGGAGCATGCCATTCTTTCTGTGTGCATAAAAATACAATTTCATGCCCTTTAGCTTGAAGAGCTGGTAATAATCTTCGAAACTGAGCAGGGAAATTTGAGTGAGAAAAAAGTAACCGCATGAAGAGAGTTATTCTCTCTATTAATTTGAAGATAATGGTTGCATAAATATTTCTTGGAAATTATCTTTTAACCAAGAAGGAATATTTTGATCAGGATCATTAACTGTCATAGATCCAGGCTCAAAATAAAGCATTGCTATTAGTAGAGCATTAGTTGCACCAGGCTTATCGAAGCCTCCTCCCATTGCAGGAGATAACTTGCTGACAGCAGTTTGTTTAATATCCTCATCTTCCGATGAAAGAGATTGTGATTGAACACCAGATCTAACCATTGACCAATATCTATCTTGCAGATGATTGGTCCATATTTCTTCTAAAGCGTCCTCGTTACATCTATCTATTGCATGGGAAAAGGATCTTCTTACTTCTACAAGTTCATCATATATTTCCTTATCTTCAGGATCAATATAATATAAATTTGCCAATCCAAGCATCCTATTTAATTGAATTTTATTAGTAATTAATTCCTGCAAAGTATTAGGAAACTTATTTAAATCTTCTACTTGACTATCTCCTTGTACCCCAGAAATATTTGAAGGGGTAAAAGTTGTATTAACTGAAGTATTGCTATAAAGAGTCTGATATATTTTAACCAGCCAAGAAGGTAAAGACTGTTCTGGATTTTGAATTATTAGACGATCTTTAGGAGAAAAAAGAAAAGCAGCTAAAAGAAGCTGAGGGGACAAAGGCTGTTGCAAACCTTGACCAAGCCTTTCATTAATTTGTGTCCTGAGTTCAATCTCCTGTGGAGTTAATTGAGAGTCATTATTTAAGACTTGAACCAATTCAACAGTTGCTTGTCCTAACTGTGATTCCCATAAAATTTCCAACATATCTGTTGGAGCTGCAATCCAGAATCTAGCCAAAAGCTCTCGTTGACCTTGGGCCTTTGCCCCTTGCACTGACCATGCTGAATTTGGTATTTGCACCACTTGATTGCATACACTCAATTACATGATAAAGGATATCTCAGCGAAGGGTTCCTCGAAATTCAATAACAGCTAACAAATAAGTCAAAGCAGCTAAAATTATTCCCATTGCTAAAGGAGCAAGCATTACTTGGGCAACCCAATAAAGACCAGATGCAACCAGCCAAAGAAGAGAAAGGATATACGGCAGTAAACACAAGCAAGGTAAAAGCCATCTTTTCCAATGGGTTCGAATTAAGAAATGTCGTACAGTTGAGTGTCTCAAAATAAATTAGATTTGTTAATTTGATGTTTAAGTAATAATTCCTTTTCTAATTTAGTTAGGAGATTAGATGGTAATCCATTTTTTAATTCATTCCATAAAGGCGATCTCCCTTCTTTAACTACCTCAGGTAGATCATTGCATTCCATATTATCATTGAATATTGATTCAGAAAATGAGGATGGATAACTAGTAAAAGCTTGAACCGGATTAATAGTGATAGAAGGTTTTTGGGGAATTTGATGTTTCTCAGAAGCTAATTGTCTTTTCTCCTTAAGTAATTCAAAAAGCTCTATATATTTAGCCATGACAAATGCAAATCCAAAATGCTTTTCAGCTCTAAACTTTGCAGCTTCACTCATTGCTCTAAGCATCGCTGGCTGGGTCAAAAGAGAAACAATTGCCGCTACAGCTGCTGATAAATCAATTTGAACAAGTTGAGCGAGGCATCCAGCAGACATTGGATAGTTCATTATCCCTAATGAACTTGCCCAACCAAGGCGAGTAGAAAGATCATGGGCCGAAGAACTCCATTTAGTAGGAATCAAAAAACCATCTATTCCATCCCTTATTAAATCCCTATATCCATTCCAATTTGATGCAACTACTGGCAAACCTGATGCCATCGCCTCAGCTACGGACAAGCCAAAAGTCTCTTGAGTATTGTCGACTAATGAAATTGCGATATCTGATGAAGCCATACATTGATACTTGGTACTTTCAGAAACCGGTTTATCTCCTCCAAAACGAGCAAAATTAACATGGGGACATAAAGACTTTAATTGATTAAAATGTATTGCTTGATGAGGCGAATCATCTGGCCCACATTCAATCAAAATCAAAGGTTTTTTGAGTAGTAATGCTGCTTGTTCCAATGCAAGATAAGTAGGCCAAGGATCTAACTTTGTGAGCATGGATAATCTGCCCAACCAAAGAACTACATGCGCATTCGGATCCAAACCTAGGTTTTTACGTGCTGAGATTTTGCTGGGTAATGCCTTTTGAATCTGTTCAGTATCAATAGGTAGAGGAATTACAGGTAATTGAGGTCTTTCAATATTTGCAGGAATATTTTGTTGAAATCTATTTAATAACTGCTCTTCTCTATCATCCAAAACGCCTTGAACAACTGCTTTACCTGCATGACTACTGCAAATCAAAGCATCCCAAGGTTTAATAGGTTCAGTCACAAGCTCCTGCATTAAACGCATTGAAACCGGTGTACTTAATGTATGAATTTGACCTATAAGAGAAAATTTTGCTGGGCCACAAAGTGCCCGCCAATGAGCCCATCGACCAATAGAAGGGTCGGGTAGAAACAAAGCCCCATATGGAGTTATTTCTGCTGGATTGATAAAATCAAGAATATTTAGCTTTCCTCTATGGCCAGCCAATCTGCTAAATCTTTCAAAGCCTGCTTTTAAATCCTTAGAAGAAAGCAAAGCTAAAGGATCAGATGCAGAATATTTAGACCAAAGCCATAACAAAGTTTGCCCAGCTAAGCGACGACCATTTAAAGGTCCTCCTTCAGGCAATAGATCTGAACTAGCAACAAGAGCGGGCAGATTACTCACAAGAATGAGAATTTGAAGTGACAGCCTATGAGAAAAACCGAAGATTGGCCATGAAAATTCTTCTTATAACCAACCTTTATCCCCCTCAGGAATTAGGAGGATATGGAAGAGCGATGGCAGATTTTGTGTGGGGGCTGAGAAAACTCGGGCACGAAATCACTGTTATATGTAGTAATGCACCATATTTAAATACAACTCACGAAAATCAAGAGTATGAAATTAATAGATCTCTTTCCCTCAAAGGTTCATACGAAGGCGGAGTAAATAATATTTTAGATCCCATCAAAAGATCAAAAATAGATCAAGATAATATTGCTCTCTTAAAAGAGATTCTTTTAGATCAAAATTGGACAGGAATTTTAATTGGAAATCTAGATCTAATTGGTCTTGAAATTCTTCCAACATTAATCAATACAGGTTTACCCATACTTCATCATATAGGTTTCATGGAGCCTTCTTTTAGCTCATTAGGCATACCAAAAATAAAAAGATATGTCTTATTATCAGCAAGTTATGCTGTTTATGAATCATTAGTGCAAAAAGGATTCAAGGTGGAACATTCTAATATTATTTATCCTGGCGCAAGAGTAGAATTGTTTGACAATAATTTGAATAAAAGAAAACTACCTGAATTGCCAGATGGCTCTCAAAATAAGCCTCTATGTATTGGGTTTGCAGGTCTATTAATGTCATCAAAGGGGTTGCATACATTAATAGAAGCTTTAGTCAAACTAAAAGACTTAGGTATCTTTACGCGAACATACATCGCAGGAGGAGAATTTGGTCATGGGTATAAAGAAGCGCTAGAAAACTTTCTCAATCAAAATCACATTAGAGATTCAGTTTTTTTTACAGGGTCTTTAACCAGATCACAACTTTCAAGATTTTTTAGACTAAATCATATATTTGTTTTCCCTTCAATTTACCCAGAAGCATTTGGAATTGTTCAAGCAGAAGCAATGGCAAGTGGTCTTGCTTTGATTTCCAGTGGTGTAGGAGGCAGCAAGGAACTAGTAGAACCTGGGATAAATGGATGGCTATTTAAGAAGGAAGACCCAAATGATCTTAGTCAAAAGTTGCTTAAACTCGCTAAAAATCCGCAACTAATTCATACTTTTGGTCAAAATGGAAAAAGAATTGCGTACGAAAATTTTAGTACTCTGTCATCAGCAAAGAAAATAGAAGAAATTTTTTTAAATTTCAAATAAACAACCACAATAGAAGAAGATATGATCCTATTATCAAATAACACTTAAGAGATATTTATAAAGTTTATCCAAAGTTAATGATTGTCCCCATTCTAATGATTTTTTTCTCGCATTCACAGATAACTGCGAACATAAAGTAGGTTTGCCAAGAAGATCAATAATTGAATTAGATAATTGATTATAGTCATTAATTGGTATCAGTATTCCTTGAACATTATTTTCAATAGCTTCTGATACTGGCATACCTTGACTACCAATAATAGAACAACCACAAGACATCGCTTCAAGCAAACTCCATCCTAAAACAAATGGATAGCTTAAATAGACATGAACAGTACTTATCTGAAATAAATTAATTAATAAATGATGAGGAATTCGTCCTAGGAAATGAATTCTATTTAAATCCAATTTTCCTGCCATTTCTTCTAACATAACATCCTTTAATATCCTTCCACTTGGATGACCTCCTCCATAACCACCTTCGTTATCGCCAACAATTAACACACGTACTTTTTTATTTCTCATCTGAATTTCTGGCAAGGCTCGCATGAAAGTATCAAAACCTCGTAAACGTTCTAAATTTCGATTGACAAAAGTAATTGTTGGAATTTCTTGAGTAATATTTATATCTCCAACTTTTAATGTTGCTGAAGAATCTGGAACAGCCAAAGAAGTATCTATACCTTCGTGAATAACTTGCATTCGCTCATCTTGAAATTCTTTAGGAAAACTCTGTGCTTGATGCTTCGTTGGTACCACCCAACCATTTGCTTGAGATAATGCTGCCCTAGTTAGAGTATTTCTAGGAACATGTTCTAACTGTTGTTCTAAAGAAGGTCTTAATTTCGTTGGATCCAAGCCCCATCCTGCATGCTCGGGACGCAGCCAAAGCTCAGGCCAAAGTATTTGAGGAACATTCTCCCACACTTCTTTAATTGCCAAAGTTTCGCCCCACCCTGTATGGGCGCATATCAAGTCTGGATACCAACCTTCCGCCTTTAATTGTGAACAAATCTTGGCAACATTTGAGGCCCTAATAAAGGCCTCATGAGATAACTGAGAGGAATGAGGCGATCCTTCTGGAAGCTTTTCTGGAACTTCATAACGCAATACTCTAAACTTACCAATAACAGGACGTTTATGTGAACATATAGAGATAATTTCATGACCTTGATTATATAAAAATGGTGCCAACTGACGAAACTGTCCAGGGAAATTTTGATGAATAAGTAAAATTTTTAAGGAAATCATAGTTAATTTTTTGCCTCTTCAATTTTCAAAGTATCTTCTTGTTTCTCAGCATTTTCAGGAGGTCGTATTTGTGATATAAACCCACCTCCCCAATGTTGTATTTCCATCCAAGCAGCATATGGCAAAGTAGGTTTATATAGCATGAAATTTCTTGCAATACCAAGTGTCGCTGCACTTTCAAGTGGTGATATGTAACTAACATCACCATCTTGCCAAGAAGATTGTTTATGCCAAAAATCTAATTGAGAAGCTGTCAAAAAGAAGCATCCAGAATGAGGGTTTAATGGAGACTCATATTTGATTCTTCCAGCAGGTGTCCCAGCAACTAATGATTGAGGTGGATTAGGAATTAATTTTTTCGCAACTTCTTGTGAAGGACCATCTACATAAAGCTTCTGAAGAAAATATGGATGCTTTAAAAATTCGACTCGATGAGGCAAAACTAATTTTTCATCACCAAGTTCTTTATTAAACCAAACTATTTTATGAAAAAACATTGGGTCATGTATTACTAAATCATCTTCCATATAACAATAAAGATCATAATTCTCATCAAGTTGAGAAGCTAAAAATTTCTGAGCTTCAAATCCCAAATGGAAACTAGTAAGAGGATTTGTTGGTACTTCTATAAAGTAGGACTTATAAGCATTATCTAAATGATTAATAACCGTTTTTTGACCGTCAGTAATTAATCTGATATCTATGACATGTCCCAAATCACCATTAGTGGGATAAAAACTTAAGGAGGAGAAATCTACCGTGCCTTGAAAAGGCCCGAGCCGCTTCAAAGCAAGCAGCTGTTGCTGCAAGCCCTCCTTTCGAGGACGAAAATCAGGTCTGAGAGAAGCATGCCGTCCACATCCATCAGGGTTCCAATGGTGGACTATTGCAACCAAAATCCTCATTAAAGGGACTATCTATGTATATAAGCTTCTCATGTAGAGGTAATGATGCAAGCATCAAAAGGATCATAACTTTACGAGAAAATTGATTAAGCTCCAGAAATATAGAATCAAACATTGACTAAATTCATAAAATTTATTTAACAGGCATATATAATTAAAGAATGGAAAATACATTCCCTGTAGCAAGTATTCTCTGACCAATCTTAAAACCTTTTGTATAGAAAATTTATGGATCATTTAAGCAGTATTGATTTAATAAATTATGGAAATTCTATCTGTCCACGAGATCCTTCTTTAGCACAAAATCTCATCTCAAAAGGTATTTTAAAAAGTCCCAATCTATCAGTTGCTTATTATAATCTTGGAATTGCCTTGCATATGCAAAGAAAAGTACTTGAAGCTATTCGCGCATACAGAAAAAGCATTGATATTCCTGGAGAAGGAAAGGAATCAGCCAAACAAAATCTTGCCTTAGATTTACTTTTAACGGAAAACTTCGAAGAAGGTTGGAACGCTTACGAAGCCAGGTTAACTAAAGAAGATAATAATTTCTTCAAAACCTATTACGGTCAAGAATGGAATGGACTTCAAGAAGATAAACAACTTCCTAAAAACCTTATTTTAGTATCCGAACAAGGTTTAGGTGATACAATTCAATTTTGTCGATTTGCAATTGCAATAGAAAAATTAGGAGTGAATGTAATTCTTTTTTGTCAAAGCCAACTGATTTTATTACTAAAAGAGGGCAGCAGTCTTAAAAACGTTACTAATACATTAAGTCCTAGTCAAGACCCTAGACTTACAAAATGGTGTTCTCTTTTAAGCATGCCATTAAAATGCAAGATAAACGCTAAAATTCCTCAACAAAATGCATATATAAAAGCAAATCTAGAGAGGATTTCAAAATGGAAAAGCATATTAATGCGACAACAAAATCATAAACTAATAGGATTACACTGGCAAGGAAATCTAGAATTTGAGAAAAGTATTTATAATGAAGGCAGATCTATGCATTTTAATGATCTTTTAGAAATAAAGAATTTAAAAGGGATAGAATTTGTATCCCTTCAAAAAGGTGTTGGCCAAAGACAACTGAAAAGCAATCTGCATCTCTCATTTGTTGAAGGACAATATCAACTCAATCAAAGTCTGGACTTTAGAGATACAGCAGCAGTTATAGATCAATGTGATCTGGTTATAACTACCGATAGCGTTATTGCTCATTTAGCAGGAGCAATGGGTATCGAAACATGGGTGGCATTACCATGGGTCCCAGAATGGAGATGGGGTTTACAAGGCAACAGCACTCAATGGTACCCCAGCATTCGATTATTTAGACAACAATCTAAAGATAATTGGTCAAGTGTGATCAAAACTATAAATGTACAACTACATAAAAAATTTGGATGTTAAAGACTAAATTAATTTCGCCCTAGTCTTTCACCTGAGTAACCAGATTTACTTAGAACAAAATTACACCAATCTAAATTTTCTAGATACCAAGCAATAGTTTTACGAAGGCCTATTTCAAAATCAATAGAAGGAGACCAATTTAATTCATCATTGATCAGCTTAGGGTTAATAGCATAACGATAGTCATGTCCAGGTCTATCTTTTACATATTCAATTAAAGAAGTATATGAATTATTTGAAGGCATCATTTCATCTAACAAAAAACAAATTTTTTCAACAACTTGCTTATTAGATTGTTCACTATTACCACCAATACAATATTTACCGCCTATTTTTCCACTTAAAGCAGCGCATAATAATCCATCAACATGGTCTTCTACATAGAGCCAATCTCGAACATTCTTACCATCTCCATAAAGAGGAATGGACTCGCCCTCTAGAGCCTTTAAAATAACTACTGGGATTAATTTCTCTGGAAACTGCCAAGGTCCATAGTTATTTGAACAATTTGTAATTACAACTGGTAATCCATAAGTATGGTTCCAGGCACTTACAAAATGATCACTTGCTGCCTTACTTGCTGAATAAGGGCTTCTGGGATCATAAGGACTCGATTCCGAAAATCTTCCATGATCTCCTAGAGATCCAAAAACCTCATCAGTACTAATATGATGGAAGCGAAAAGTAGCTTTTCTTGTTTTAGGTAATCTATCCCAATGACATCTTGCAGCATTGAGAAGATTGTATGTTCCTATTACATTACTTTCAAGAAAAGTAATAGGATTATCAATAGATCTATCAACATGACTTTCTGCTGCTAAATGAAAAATTAAATCAGGACTAATGCTCTTTATTGCATCTAAAGTAGTATCTATCTTAGAAAGATCAACTTTGATAAATTGATACCGATTGGAATCTTGATTATCTAAAGAAAATAATGTTTTTTCTATGCCTGATAAATCACTAGCGTAACCTAACTTATCGAGATTAAATATCTTCGCTTGTGTTTCCTTTAATAATTTTCGAATTAGAGCCCCTCCAATAAAGCCTGCACCTCCAGTAACTAGAATTCTTGGAGGTTCTTGGAAATAAGAATTCAGATCTATCAATTCAATTCACTCCTGAATAGGAACTAATACACACAGTCATTTCAATCTTAAGCGCAATTGCTTGCAAACATCAAATAGAGATTGCCTCCAATGAGTTTGACTTATATCCAAAATGCTTGTGGTCTCTCTGCAATCTAATAATGAATAACAAGGACGCTTAGCAGGAGTTGGATATTCATCTGAAAAGATTGGC
>CACFBG010000005.1 GCA_902564535.1 uncultured Prochlorococcus sp. | reverse complement strand
TTTCAAGCCTCCTTTTTTAAAGGAGGCTTTTTTTTGTGAAAATATAGGCTTTATGATTTAAAAATAGATAATTAATATATATTCTAATCACTAATTTCTACTTTTTTTTCTCTCTTATTTGTTTGAATTATAAATTCGTAGCTTCTGATAGATATGCAACTCCTCCATAATAATTTAATAGGGGCATTGTATTCTCTTTGATTCTTTCAATTACATCTTGCTCGCAAAATATTATTACATGAGCATTTGCTCCTAGACCTGTGAATTCCATATCTTCTGAAACTACTCTTTCAGGGCCTCTACCAGTAACATGTTTCATAACAGTGTAACCAGGGACTTCAGCTTTCTCAAGAGATTTAAGCATTTGATCAAGCTCACGTTCTCCAAAAATCAGATCAACTCTTTTCATTTATTTAAGAAGCAATTGGGATGAGTTTATTGACTAAGCTCATATAAACAGGAATTCCTACAATGATATTGAATGGGAATGTTAGACCTAAAGTTGTTGATATATAATAGCTAGCTTTTGCTTCAGGAACAGTCATCCTCATTGCAGCTGGAACTGCAAGATAAGAGGCGCTTGCACAAAGAACTACAAAAAGCAGTGCATTGCCTGGCCCTAAGTTTAAGGACTTTGCAACTAAAACTCCTAAAAATGCATTAAATATTGGCATTGCAACTGCAAAAGATATAAGAAATGATCCCGTTTTTTTTAGACTTGGCAATCTTTGGGCAGCAATTATTCCCATATCTAGTAAAAAGAAACATTCTGCTCCATAGAAAAGTTTTCCTGTAAAAGGCTCCATCTTTTCAATCCCAGATGGATTATGCCAAGCAGTAATAAATCCAATTAGCAAGCTGCCCATAAGCAAATAAGCTGAACCATTTAGGAGTGCTTCTCTTAGTATTTCTTTTAATTTCATTGCTTTGTGATTTGTTCTTTTTTTAGACCCTAGAAATTTCACCAATAACAAACCAACAATAATTGCCGGTGACTCCATTAAGGCTAAAGCCGCAACCATAAAACCATCAAATGGAATATTTTGATTATTTAGAAAACTTTCGGCAGTTATAAAAGTTACCGCACTAATTGAACCATAAGCTGCTGCTATTGCTGCTGAGTTGAAAACATCAAATTTTAGTCTTAATACAGCAAAGCAATATAATGGTATCAATAATGACATCAAAATAGCAACAGTTACAATAGGTATAACTTGTCCCTGCAGACCACTTCTTTGAAGTTCTAGACCACCTCTAAATCCAATTGCTAATAGTAAATATAATGAAAATAACTTAGGAAGTGGTGCAGGGATTTCAAGGTCTGAACGAACTATTACAGCAAATACACCCAGAAAGAAAAATAATACTGGAGTAGTTAAAGCGTTTTGAAGAATTAGACTTGTATCCATTTAACTTTTTGTGGAAATCAATAAATTGAATTTTTCATAATAAAATTAAAGATTTTAATTGTTCAAATGATTTAAAGCAGATTCCAGCGCTTCTTTGCGACTATTGACTAAGCCTTCAACTCCAAATTTTGCAAGACGTTCTCTAACGTTTTCATTACTTACGGCAACAAAAGCTTTCCTAGAGTTTGTTTTTGCTTCTCGAACCATATCTTCTATAGCTAGTGATGCAGTAATCCCAAGACGTGGAACTTCACTGATGTCTAAGACTAAAACCTTATAATTTCTGATTAACATCATTCTTTCTGTAATTCCTTTTGCCGCTCCAAAGCTGAGAGGTCCTTTAAGTCTAAATAACATAACTTCACCTGCACAACGATTTAATAAGGCTTGCTCTTCAGCTGAAATAGATTGATCTTTATTTGAATTTGATCCTAATGGATTGTCTGCTTCCATTCCTTCTAATTGTGTTTGAGTAATGGAGTCAATTGTCAACATATTTGCAATAAATACTCCTACTAAAACTGCCCAAATTAAATCCCAGAAAACTGTCATTAGGAGTACTCCATACATGACAGCAGCAGTTTTTAAAGAAAGACGATGTGCCCTTAAAAGAAAGCCCCAATCAATAATATCTAGTCCTACTTTTATTAAAATTCCTGCTAAAAGGGCCGTTGGGATCTCCGCTGCTAGTGGGCCTGCACCTACTAAAACCACAAGAAGTACGACTGAATGAACCATCCCAGAGATGGGAGTACGCCCTCCAGATTTAATATTAATAACGGTCCTCATTGTTGCCCCAGCGCCTGGGAGACCTGTTAATAGACCTGCCAAACTATTACCAAGACCTTGGCCAATTAATTCTCTATCTGAGTCATGTCTTGTTTGTGAAATATTGTCTGCAACAAGGGAAGTTAGAAGAGAGTCAATAGCTCCCAAAACAGCAAGAACCAAACCTGCCTTAAAAATGACTGGAAAGTGTTCATTCCAATTGGGCATGGTGAAGGCAAGTCCCCCTTCCGGAATTGTGCCTATGCGAGGGAGAGGATCTAATCCTCGACTTTGAAGTGCCGCATCTCCAAAGAGAACTACTGAAATAGGTGTAACGATTAGAAGAGCTAATAGAGGAGAAGGCACCCATTGACTAACTTTTCGCGGTGTTAGAAAAACTATTGCAAGGGTCATGACAGATACCCCTACGGCCGCCCAGTTTGGTTCGAAATTGCTGCTAAGTGTTCCTAAAGATTCAAGGACTCCTCCACGAGTACTAATTCCTAGTAAAGGTCCAAGTTGAAGGGCCAGAATAATCACCCCAATCCCGGACATAAATCCTGATACAACTGAATAAGGAACTAAAGTTATGTACTTACCTAGTTTTAAAATCCCAAATAGGACTTGAAACAGGCCACCAATTACAACAGCTGCCATAACAAGTGGAAGTATTTCTCCAGCACCTAAATCTCTAGAAACTCCTACGGCAGCAAGACTTGCAACTACTCCAGCGACAGTTACACTCATTGGTCCTGTTGGACCACTAACTTGTGCTGGCGTGCCTCCAAATAAAGCAGCTATAAAACCAACTACTACTGCGCCATAAAGACCATATATTGCACCTCCAGGACCAAGAGCAGCATTACCAAAAGCCAAGGCAAGAGGCAATGCAACTACTGCTGCTGTTAATCCACCTAGAACGTCACCTCTTATGTTCTTAGTGTGGAAGCCATGAATTAACGCCAAGAGCAGTAAACCTCCAAATAAGTTATTTACATAAAATCTTATCTTCTTAAGGGGACTTTTTTTAAAGGAGCTGGATTTTTAACATATTCACTATTTTTGGAGGTAGATGGGTTTTATATGTATCAAGCTAGCTTCACCTAAGCTCATGATCAGAGCCTTTTCGTTAAATAATAGTTTCTCTTGGTTGAAAGCTCATGGAATTTGACTATCTCTCATGATAATGATGAGTATCCATTAAATGCCAACATTAAGTAAGTAGGTTATTAAACAAGTTAATTTAAACTCTCCTTAAGGATTAAGAAAATCGAATAATAAATGTTTGAATAGAATTTATGAAATAAGATGTCTTTACTATTGTTAAATGCTCAAATTATTTATGAATAAATTACGCTTAATTTCAAGAAGATGAGAATTGTCTTTTTAGACCCTTGTAAATGGGATTACAACCCAAACACACCTTATGAAAGGCCATTAGGTGGAACTCAATCTGCTCTTTGCTATCTAAGTTTAAAATTAGCATTATCAGGGCATGAAATATACCTTTTGAATAATATAAGTAAACCTTTGCATATACATGGAGTTAATTGTATTCCACTGAGAAATACTTTAGGCGAGATGAGAAATCTTTTGAATAAAATATCACCTGAAAAAATAGTTGTTCTTTCTGAAGTAGGGATAGCAAAGGAGTTAAGAAAAATTATTAATAGTCGAGTTAAAATTTATTTATGGACTTCACATGCTCATAATCAACCCAGTTTTAATGGACTTGAAACTGACGAAATAAAAGGCTCATGGGATGGTTACATATTTGTAGGTAAATGGCAACGTGACCATGTTTGTAACTTATTTAATATAGACCAAAGAAATACTACAATAATAGGGAATGCAATTGCCCCACCATTTGAAAATAATTTTGAAGATATACAGTCAATAATAAATAAAAAATATCTAGACTTTAATTTAGCTTATAATAGTACTCCTTTTCGAGGTCTAGATTTATTATTAGATATCTTTCCATTTATTTCAAAAGAAATACCTCAAGCTAAATTAAATGTTTACTCGTGCCTAAAGACATATCAAATTAATATTGAAAATGATGAGAATAGAGATTTATATGAAAGATGTAAAAAGATGAAAAATGTTAATTATTATGGTTCATTATCTCAGCCTGAACTTGCAAAACAGATGAAATATGCAAGTGTTTTATCATATTCAAATACATTTCATGAAACCTCTTGTATTTCTGTGATGGAAGCCATGTCAAGCGGCTGTAAAGTTATTACTAGTAATATTGGAGCTTTACCTGAAACTTGCGCAAATTTTGGAACTCTAGTGAATGGTGAGCCTGGATCAAAAGAGTATAAAGACGAATATATATCCTCAATTTTGTCATATTATGAACTGTCTAGAAATGGCTTTAGAAAGGACATAGAAGAAGAAATTCTAGATCAAATTAAATTTTGTAGAGAAAATTATACATGGGCGAAAAGATCAAAGCAATGGATAGAATGGTTGAATTTAAATATTTAAATAAAGGTATATCTATTTGATTAGAACTATATATCTTTTGGAATTAATGCAGGCACTGCTTTGTTATTATAAATATTTATTTGGCGCCAATGGTACTGTTTTATATCTAACTCTTCTGATTTGAATTTAATTCTATTAATTAAAGTTTTGATATTCTCAGAATAGTTTATAGAGCACTCTTTATGTTGAAGAAATATTCTTGTTGACGCTTGAATTGGCGAACACATAGGAGTAAATAGCATTAATATTTCCCAGGATTTTCCTTCTAATGAATCACAAAGAAAATTTTTCAAGGCACTAGTAACTCCTGGGGCGGATATATTACAGTAATCATCTAATATTAATATGCCTTCCCTTGAAGATAAAACACTGGATAAACATAAATCCTGTAATACAATATTATGTTCATGGTTGCCATCAATAGATATAGCTCTAAAAGTTCCTTGAAGATTGTTTAGATGATTTTTGACATTAGGATCATCAGATAATCCTTTTATTAGAGTGATTTCCGAGTTGCTTTTTGTTTCTTTGCGTATTCTCAGGATGTTTTTTTGTACACGCTTTGTGTTATCTATTATCTTACCCTTATTCTCATTATCATTTACTATAAATGGATCTATTCCAATTACTTTCTCTGGGTTTTTAGATGCCCTAATAAAATATGCAAGTGTTTTACCTTCAAAAACACCTATCTCTAAAAAATTTCCAAGCAATTTATGTTTATTTTGTACTTCTAATAAGCAACTAATTGCTGCACCACATATTGGATGAAGCCAACCGTCTATATCCTTAGATGGATCATTAAATTCCATAAATTACAGCAAAGATAATTTTATCAGTAAGGTTTTATTTCCTTTAATTATAATAAACTCTAGATTTCGATAATCAATACTAAGTAACTTGAAATACAATTTAATCTTCTTTATATTTTAATTAGAATTTAATTAAGTATTTAATTTTAAGATTTAACTTTTTATTATCTTTAGCATAATAAATATGTTTAGATACTCCCAAGTGATTTTGTTTACTTGAAAAAGGGAGCTTTAATTATTCATTAGAGAATAGTTACCCATAAGGCAAAGACCAGAGGTGCTAATCCTATCCTTTCTACCCATTTTTGTTTGTTTAGTTGTGCAATAGCAAATCCCATGAAGGCCATTTGCCAAATCAAGCAAATTTCAAATTTTGAGGGTTCCAAAGAAATAAGTGGTTCCATTAAAAAAAAAGTACTTATTTAATAAATAGCAAAATTTTGAAGAAATATAAGTAGAATCTTAGAAAATGCTGTTTTATGATGCTTTTACTGGCTAATGATTCTTATTCTAAATGATTTTTAAGTTTATATTGTTATGAGCTCAAACTATTGTCTTACATGTGGTTGTTATCATGAAAAAGAAAATATAGGAGGTCATTCATATTTAGATAATTTTTCATTATCGGTTTTTAATACTCAGTTGATGGAGAATCGATCTATTTCAATTATTAATAGTGAAGAGCTTATTGATGAAAGGCTAGTTAAATCTACAAGATATCTTAATTCTAAGGATTATATTATTGATATTTATTTGCATAAACAAGCGGGGGAAGTGATCGTTTCTGAAGGCAAGTCATATCTTACTCAAACTATCACCACATTAAATATTGATCCTTCGGATATTAGTTATTTTAAAAATATAGTAACTGATTTAGATGCAAAAATTGAATTAGATTTTAATTTTGTAGATACTTCGGAAAATAGTGACATATCCATCTATTATGATACAGAGATTGATCTAGGAACTAGCGGTACAGTACTTGGGATTGCTTCCCAAGAGTCTCAGAAGAATAAAGGTTGGGAGATATTTATTAATGCACCTAAACTCTCAGATGTTAGATATAGACGTTATACACTTATACATGAATTCGGTCATTCTTTAGGATTAGAACATCCTTTCTCCAACTCTGACGGAGATGTAGTCGCAGGAATTACTGATCCATATAAAAGTTCTTATCCAGAAGACACAGTAATGTCATATAGAAATCCCAGAGAGGGTATTTGGCCTAATCAATTTTCAGATAATGATAATAATGCTCTTATTGCTATATGGGATAAACAGCTACCAGATGAATATAATTTCAAACAAAACGATTCTGCAAATGACATTGTAATAAATTGGTTCTCTTCTTCTATTCCTAATGAGTCTGAATCTAAGGATTTGTCTGGTAAGAACCTTAATATAAAAGCAGACACATGGGAGGATAAAATAATAATCAATCGTGTAGTTAATGCATCCAATGCTGGAGGCTTACTACAAGCGAAACAAAATCCAGCTGCTTATAACCGAAACGTTACAGGTAGACAAGGTTCGGTTTTAGATGGAGCTCTTGGTAGAGATATTCTTCGAGGATTAGGAGGATGGGATGTTATTTATGGAAATGGTAATGATGACCTGATTCATGGAGGTAATGGAAGAGATATTATTGACGGAGGTATAGGGGCAGATGAACTTCATGGGGACTTCGGTTGGAACACTTTTAAATCTCAAGAAGATGATTGGGCAGATCTAATTGCCATCAAGTCAGATCAACATCTTAGAAACTGGTGGTATGGAAAAGCAGGTAATAGTCCCAATGGTGAGAAAGCAGACTTCATTGAAGGTTTAGATGACTTCGATGAAATCAAAATTATTGGTGTCTCAACTTCAGATCTGAGCTTTTCGAAGACCACACATCGTGGTACCAGTGGTGTTGGTATTTATGCTAAAGGAACATTAGAAGCGGTTTATACAGGAGGTGATCTTTCTGTCGGCCAAATTAAATTAATGACAACTGGAGATGCATCCTTGAGTGCAATAAATAATAAAATCTGGAGTTATAGGACTAGTAATATTACTCCAGACTTGTTAGATTGAATTTAGTTCCTGATAAATTTATTTTCATTTTAAAAATATCAAGCTAATTTACTTTTTAAATTATAAGAATAATTTTAATCATTAAATACTGCAAAGACTTAAATCAATATAATCTTAATGGAATTGTCCGATCTTAAATTTGTTGTTTAGAAAAAAAAAAAAATCATTTCTAATTCAAGTTTTACTTTTAGAAATGATCTTAATTTAGATCAAATCATAAAATAGTAACTTTTTAAAAGCTTATATATTTTAATATTGGCTAAAATCATTTGGTCTCTTGAAGCCTTTCAATTAAAAAAATAAATCAAATATTTTCGAATTTCTCCTCTGGTTTTCTAAAACCTTTAGAATTTTGCTATTAATAAGAATAGGCGTAAATGGATTCGTTTGCGTTTTTTTTTATCGCTTCAATAATATGTCAGAAAAAACTATCTCTCTAAGAGAAGCCTCTGAAATTGTTCTCCGAATGGCAAACAACTTCGGCTCATCAGCAGCACTCTCTAAGTTGAGGCAAATGGAAGTGGGAGGAGAAGTTCCAGAATTTTGGAAAGGAATGGAAGATGCTTTAAACCATTCTTCAGAGAATGAGAATCAAAGAATGATATTAATGGCAAGATCAATGACTCAGTCTGGCTTCTTCCTTCCTTTGGAGGCTTTTTTTGGTCTTGGATTCCCTAAAAGAGAATTTTTAGTTTATGCAGACTTTACTTCTGGAAGAGTGGGAGATTTTCTTGCTCAATTGTTAAGGCTACTTCATGCTCAAAAAGAATTAGGCCTAGTTTTATGCGTCAAATCTAGACTTTCTTTATCTAAAAGAATTCTCTTAAATATATCTAATAGTTTTGATACAGATTTACCAGGTATAGAACTTTGTAGCTCTATAGATGAATATTTAAAAACCATAATAAAGGATGTTAACTTTAATAGGAAAATTTTACAAAAAGCGCCTAGAGATCTTTTTAGTAAATTGCCTACAAAATCTAAATATAAGAACCTAAAATTATTTGAATGTTTAGTTATTCATGTAAGAGGCGGCGATGCTTTATTTGATGGAGCCTTCTCTCTACCATCACTTAGTTATTATATTAAAGCTATACAATTAGAGTCACCTAAGAAAGTCATTTTAATTTCTGAGCCAGATGACCCATTAAAATTTGGAGGAGCAATTAATCCTACCCCTGAAAAAATAAAGGAATATTGTATTAAACAGAAGATTGAATTTGAACATATTTCTAGTAATGACTTTATGTTTGATGCAGGTGTAATGTTTTGGTCAGAAGCCTTGGTTTGTTCTACTTCGAGTTTTTCAAGAATGTTATCACTTTATAGTAGAGATTGTAAAACAATTTATATGCCTAATCGATATGAAATAAGTGAGGAATGGATCAAAGATTCTTCCATTAAATATATAGAAGCTTGGGATGGTTTTAATTACGCCCTATGGAAAAAAGATCTGAATTACAGGATTTCCTGGGTCTCTAGCGAGAATTTAGCTAAGTAAGAAATTTTTATAAATATATAATTAACTTTTACTTTTTGATTCTTAAATCTTTTTATTTATATAAGTGTATCTGTAAGTTTATTTATGATTCTCTCAAATCATAGTAAGAATGCACTAATGTCGTTATTATATTAATATGATCTAGATATACTAGCTTGGATGAACTCCTTTGAGCAGGCTAAGATTTTCATTTCCTCAGGAGAGGAGAATTATGCTAATGGGGATTATTCTAAAGCAATATTTGAATTTCGTAGATCATTAGCGATAATTGAAAATTGGAGTGCTTATTTTGGTCTTGCTTGGTCTTTATTAAAGAATGAAGATTATATAGAAGCGATTAATATTTTTAAAAAATCAATTGAATTACATGAAGACTGGAATGCATATTTTGGACTTGCTTCAGCATTGTATAATCTTACTTATTATAAAGAAGCAGTTGAATATTTTGAAAAATCTTTAGAGCTTAAACAAGAATATATATCTTATAAGGGTTTAGGATTATCATTGTTTAATGATAGGCAATATGAGAAAGCAGCAATTATATTTAGGAAGTCTCTTGAATTGATGGAAGACGGGAATATATACTATAAATTAGGATTAGCATTAGACCACAATAAGAAATTTATTGAATCTCATGAAGCATTTAATAACTCAATAAAAGAATTAAGAAAATCATTATTTAATCAAATAAATTTTAGTAATAAGCAGTACTTTGACTTGTATGAAAATCTTTCAGATAATTACTGCAAACTAAATAGATCTAAATCTGCAATACGAGCTTTAGAAATTAATTTAAATCAATGTAATCCAATTTCTTTTATTGATACATGCCAGGGTATGAAATATTTTATTGTTGAGAATGAAGAGATACAAAAACTTAATATTAGTCTAAGAAGTAAGGGTATGCAGTTTCACCCATCCTTTGAAAGTGGAAATGATAAAAGCTTGATAAAATGGAGATACTTTATGTATTTACATATACCTAAATGTGGGGGCACTTCATTCTTTTATCCTTTAAATCGTGTTATTGAATACTTATCTGAGATTCAATCTAATAACTCTTTAGTATCAAATAAAAATTCATTTATTGCAACAGGAAATCTTAAAAATCATAACTATGTTAATGCCTTAAGCAATTGGATCTCTAGAAATAATAACTTTAAAAATGTCGATGGCGGAATATTTACCCCT
The DNA here is from genome assembly GCA_902564535.1 of uncultured Prochlorococcus sp. Lineage (GTDB taxonomy): Bacteria > Cyanobacteriota > Cyanobacteriia > PCC-6307 > Cyanobiaceae > CACFBG01. Next base: position 78,599 of record CACFBG010000005.1, on the reverse strand, counting down.
CACGGTTCCACTTGGCGTGATTTATATCAAAACATATCTAAAGCAGTAAATACTCAGCCTCGAATAATTTGTTCAGTGCGAAATCCTTATGAAAGATTGCTTTCACAAATTAAAATGTATGCTCAAATGTGCTCTTCTGTTGATAGTCTTTTGGATTGGATTGAAGATGATTTTATGGATTTTGATAATTGCATGTACAGATATATCTTCGATTATGGATTAAATGGAGATCTTGTTACTATAGATAATCAAATATTAATTGATAAAAATAATAAGCTTGAGGATATTGATTTTATTAGTATGTCAGACGAGGATACTAGTGCAAAATTTAAAACCACTTTCTTGAGTGCTTCTAGTCTTCCTAATATCTTACAATACTCTAGACTAAATTCATCTAATGATAGACAATGTATTAAGGGTAAGTTGACTGCAGAGGTCTCCCAAATTGTTTTTCAAGAGTTAAGTAAAAAAGGTTTTTTGAAAAAAGATGAAAATATTAATTTCAACAAATTAATTTCTGAGACTAAAAATCGATTAGATTTTCCTTTGCTATCTAATGACAAAATTACGGCTATTCACCCTTTGACTTTTATTATTGATAAAAATATGCACTGTTCATTAATTTCTACAAAAGAATTGTTTGAAAACCCTATCAGTAATAACTACTATTAGTATTATCAAGGCCTTAAGTTAAGATTAAAGAGATTAAAATATTAGGTAATATTATCCTGAGCCTATAAACTTATTCTTTATCCTTTATATTGCGATTCGCTTGAAAAAGTGATTCAGACTTTTAAGTTATTTAAATTGAATAAACCATTAGATTAGCTTCTTTTATTATAATCCTTTGTTATAAATGAATAACGCTCTTAGGTACTAAATTTTCTCGTAACAACATCTGGAGCATACTCCTGGAACTATGCATTCTAAATTAGACACTCCTATGGAAGTGGTTTTTACCAGAGGAACTATTGTTTCTCGTAAAGCAAGCTTTTTATTACAAATATTTGGCTTCTTTTTGACACTAACTGCCATAGTCAAGACTTTTTTTAGTAAATCTCCAACTATTATTAATGATTGGAAATTATTTATGGTTGGAGTTGCTTTTATAATAGTTGGTTATTTCTTAAAGCGTTCTAAATTTTTTCAAAGAATATTATCTATAAAATCAATTTCTTTTACTAATAAACGAGCTATATTATTGGCAGCTATTTTTCTTTCTTTTTTACTTACTATTTTTCTAATTAGAATAACAGCTGTCAGTATTGATACTTATAAAGGGTATTTCTTTGGAGAGGGAGGTGTTGTTGAATGGAGTCAAGTTTTAGTCCTTTTATGCTCGATAAGTATATCAAAAATTATAATTAATGATCTAAAATTACAACAATCATATCATTATAATTATTTTATTTATCTTTCTATTACTTGCCTTTTAGTATTTATAACCCTAGAAGAATTGGCTTGGGGTCAGGTTATTTTTAGTTGGCGGACTCCAGAATTTTTAATGGGTTTGAATGCTCAATCAGAGACAACCTTTCACAATTTCATATACTTTCAAAATATTCTTGATCTCTCCTTTCTTTTTATTAGTTTTTTTATTTTTATTTTTATACTTATTGCTCCTTCTATAAGTTCTCTAATGCAACGAAGGAGAAAATCTAAAGATAGATTTTATTTTGATATATTTATGCCACCAAGGTATTCTTGGCCTTTATTTGCAGTTACTCTTGTTATTTCATTTTTTGTGGCCAATCCATTAATTCCTAATCTGATAATAAATCGTGACCAAGAATGGGCGGAACTTTTTTTATATATTGGTATACTAATTTCTTTACTTCGTACTTATGTGTTGCTTGGCAGTTCGAATGATAACAAATTATTTTAGGTGGTATTTCAATATATTTTAATTGTCGAATACTATTTATTTTGTTGATAAGAAAGAATGGATGCTCTCCACCAGAAGAAAAGCCAGCAAGCAATTCCAATAAATTTAAAACCTTCTTCGAATAATTGCATTGTTGAATAGCTTAAAAACAAGGACTCTTGAAACTTGTCACTTATTATAGAGAGTCCAAGAAATATAGATGAAGTAAGGAATGCAATAATATCAAAGCTAATAATAAGCTTGTAGAATCTTATTAGAATTAAACTTGTAAGGATTGCATAAGTAATATATATGAAGTTTTGGCCAACATGACGATCATGAAGAAGGAATAGATCATCTAGACATAATATAGCTGAAAGTAGACCTCCATATATAAGTAATTGTTTTGCTTTGATGTCAGTTACCAGTCCTGTAGTTGAAGTAAATAGGCTAATTGCAGAAGCAGAAGCCCACATTAATACTCCTATGTTTGAAATCATTCCTACACTTGTAGGATAATCACAAGCCTGGATAGGGTCGCGTAAGACTAAAATAGGATCAATTCCAGCTTTGATGGAAAAGTAAAGAATAAGAACATAAGTAATTAGCGCAGGTATTATCGCTAATGAAATGATTCGAGCGCTTGCTTTCATGTATTAAAATTATTAGCAGTTAGTAACCCACATATTAATTAATCCTCAACTTTTACATTTACTTTCTCTATACGATCTTCAGCTTTTAGAAGCATTTGTTTGACTGCATAAGTTGCAATGCCAAAGATCATTAGCATTCCAAGCATCTGAATGGAATTGATATAGGAAGTAGTGAAGTGATTCATTAATTACTTAATCTCTCTGATTTCATAGTAAGGACGGTCGTCATAATCAGCATCAGAGCAGCAAAGATCTTTATAAATCTCTTCCAACAAGTTATAGGCATCGTCGTAGTTATCGAAAGTCAGAGACGTTAGTTCATCTTCTGACTCGTCGTATCTCCTAATCGTATATTTCATCTACAAAAATTTAAAAATTATTGAGATTGCCATATTAGTCAATAAAAGTTGAAGACCCTTGCAGGAGAAATAGTATTGACTATACATTAAATAGAAACTCCATCAGCTGAAATTAGGCTTTTTATCTATATGACTCGTGCGGCGCGTCAGTGGTTACTTGCCTTGGGGATCCCCAGAATTACCTTTGCGGTTGCGTTGCTTATTCTTTCGGTTTGTTTTGGACCAAATCTTTTCAGCAACCCTTCCAGTATTTCACTGGATAGTCAAATACTAGACGGGTTACATCAGCTAATACCTGCTGGATTGGGATCAGTGTTGCTGATTATTTATCAACTGAGCGGAGTTCATGTAACTGCAGTTTTAGTATTTGCAATGTTGTGCTTCTTAGCTTTGAAGCGCTTCTGGCCAGAGCTAATCTGTCTTGTTTTTGGTACTGCAGGAATCTTGGCGATAGTCGATGGAATCTTGAAACCCTGGTTTGATCGCCCTCGCCCGGACGGGAAACTTCTAGCTCTAGGTGGTCCTAGTTTTCCAAGTGGTCATGCCGCTGGATCTGTGGTGTTTTATTTCATGAGTTGCACTCTCCTTGCCGCCCACTATCCGAAAATTCGGAGGCTGTTGTTTGTTGTATCAAGCCTTTGGGTAGCTCTTGTGTGGTTGAGTACTCTTTATTGCAGAGCTCACTGGCCAAGCGATATCGTCGCGGGTTCATCGGTAGGTTATTTGTGGCTAAGTTTTTGCATGGCAGGATTCAATGTCTGGGAGAATCATTACAGTTATTTTTCGTTTCATAATTCTTCTCATATCAGACGCTGATATCGCAGAGAATTTGGATTTATCTAGCTACTCTAAATAATAAATAATCTTATCTAAAGAGTCCTTAAAATGTTTAATAGTGATGATCTTGTCTCAGAGGATAGATATAGCCAGTAAAAACTAACAACCAGCGAGCACCTCAAGATCCTTAATAGAGGATTTTGCTTTGTTATTTGATTCATGTCTGTCAAAATGAATGGCAGTTAATTGATTGAACATCCCTTGCGTAGTTCATTTCAGTTTTTGTTTATTTCAGTTTTATTTATTGGTAGTGCAGTAAGTGCTGGTGTTTTACGAGAAAAAGATATTGATGATGGTTCAGCACCCATGTATTCCCAAGTGACTCACACTGGAAACGTGGTTTTCATTAATGCTTCTGAAGAGGTCTTCTTTCCTTGTCGCTGCCGTCAGATCAAAGGTAAACCACCATGTTGCCCTGTTCCCTATCCATCACTGGGTTCTCTGTATAAGCGTCATTCTCCAGACGTGGTTGAACTTGGAAAAGGTAAGGGGTTCTGGTGCAAGTTCACAAGCATCCCTTCATACAAGACAGCTATGTCTGGAAAGAATTTCCCAATTACTTGGTGTCATAAAAGCGGATGGGTTGAGGGAATTAAACCTAAGTCTTTTTCAAATAGATCTAATATTGGTGAACCTCATGCTTTGATCTTGCATCCAGCAGTAATTGATCAAAATAAATTAAAAAATTATGATTTTTATAAATGATATAAGAAAATAAGGTTCGATTATCTTTTTAATTCCTATAGATATTCTTAATACTAGAATAATTTTTTGATTTATAAATATCCTAAATTAGGATCTAATGATTTATTTTTGGCTGCATCTATAATGGTGTTATACTTTCAACTCTATTTTTTTATTAATGTCATTTGCCTGTAGTAAAGATGTTTAACTGTCTTGCCTTTTTCTGGTTAGGAGTATTCATTTTTATACTTGCAACTATGACTCCTTTACTACATATATTAATACTTCTTTCAGCCCCTGTATTCGTTATTTGGGTATTGATTAAGTTGATATTTTTACCATTTAAAGATTCTGCCTCTGATACTAATACTTCTAAGACCTATAAAGATTCTGCTTCAGGAACTAATGCTTCTATAAGGTCTTATGAGGTCTCAAACCTTATGGATGATGAAGATGTAAACTTAGTAGCTTTAACTACCGATAACCAACGCCGTACTATCGGCCTAAATAAACTAAAAGAACATTTGGCTCGATTAAGTGAATTAGAACGTAAAGTTGTCGAATTGTCTTATGGACTTAATGGTGAATATAGGCTCAAAACCAAGATGATAGCTCTTAGGCTAAATATTTCAAAAAAAAGAGTAAAAAAAATTCGTTTTATAGCTGTTGAAAAATTGAAAATAATGAATAATCAGAATCTCGAAAGTTAGACAAGACTGTTAGACAAAATAGCTTGTCTAACCTGGTAAGCCCTGCATGAAAACTTGACTGTCAAACATTAAATAGGTACTCCACAACGTAAAGTGATAACAATAGATTTGACCCTGTCGGAGAGGGATAGACAAGGGTTAGAAAAAGTAAGACAGGGGTTAGATATCTTAGTTGAAATAAGGGTTCAAAGGTTTGTTTTAATTTAATTAAGCTACTTATTGAGAAACCTAGTCATAGATTGAAAGAGCCTGTTTTAAAATCTTTAAGTGTTTGCTGAGATTTTCTACTAATTCTAATTTGTTTATATATCAAATCTTGGTGTTAGAAGACTTTTCTTAAAGACTAACTCCTCTAGAAAGTCAACCATTATGATTGATTTTAATTTATAGCTTAAGAAGCTTTGTTACTTATTTTTTCAGCACTTTACCGGGATAAACTATTGATGCACTGTAACTATTATAATTCAATTAATTGAATTTTAAATTAATTAAAAGTGAACAATAAACTGAGAGACATATCTAATCTAATTGCAAAAAATTATAATATTAAAATCATTTTTGATATTGGGGCAAATAGGGGAGAATGGACAAGATATTATGCTCGGATATTTAAAGGAGCAGATTTTTATATGTTTGAGGGTAATCCTTCTTTAAAGAAGCCCAATATTTTTCATGAATGGTACAATGTGTTGCTTTCTGATCTAGATAACAAAGAAGTGTTATTTCACTCGATTAATAATACAGGAGATAGCTATTACAAAGAGCAAACAAGATTTTATTCAGGCAAACATCAAACAAAAAAGTTACTATCAAGGACTCTTGATAGCTTTATTGATGAACAGAATATCCCATTACCTGACTTCATTAAAATAGATACTCAAGGTTCAGAAGTTGATATATTTAGAGGAGCTAGTAACTGCTTGAATAATTGTAAAATCGTTCTTTCAGAAGCACCTATTATTGAATACAACAAAGGAGCTCCAAAATTATATGAATATATTGATATGATGAGGCATTTTTCTTTTGTCCCGGTGGGGATAGAGGACATACATATTATTGACCATACTCTTGTTCAGATAGATATAATATTTATTAAAAAATCTATTAAAGATAGAATATTTGGTGGGGGACAGTTTATTTGTCAGCATTTAATTGATAATATTCAAGAGTCAAAGCCTTTGCAATTAGGTTGATAAGTCTATTTATTTTAGTTGCATAGCTTAAGGCTTTTTCTCTTTATACATTAAATAGGAATTCCATTACATCTCCTTCTTCTACAATATAATCTTTGCCTTCACTTCTTAATAATCCTTTGTTCTTTGCTTCTAATAATGAGCCTACTTTTATTAATTGTTCGTAGCCAATAGTATTTGCCCTAATAAACCCCTTCTCAAAGTCAGTATGAATCATTCCGGCTGCTTGTGGTGCTGTCATCCCCTTCCTAATTGTCCATGCTCTAGTTTCTTTCTCACCAGTAGTAAAATATGTCTGAAGACCTAGAAGAGAATAACTAGCCTTAATTAAGGTTTGCAGCCCTCCTTCTTCAACGCCTAATCCTTCAAGATAATCAGTTCGATCTTTCTCGTTCAGTTGAATTAATTCGGCTTCTACTTGAGCGGATATTTTAATGCCTATTGCACCTTCTTTCTCTGCTAATTCATCTACTTCTCTACTGAAATTATTTCCTGAGGATAGATCATCTTCATTAAGGTTATTTGCATATATAATGGGTTTTGAAGTAAGTAGTCCTAATGGTTTTATGATTTTCTTTTCATCATTACTTAGTTTTAATGAACGAGCTGATCCCCCATTAGAGATTTCTCTATAAATCTTCTCTAGGACTAAATCTTCTTCAATTGCCTCTTTGTTACTTTTTTGCTTTTTTATTCTTTCTCTTCGCTTTTCTATTTGACTTAGATCAGCCAATCCAAGCTCAATATTGATTATTTCTGCATCTCTTAAGGATCCAATATCTCCAGCTACATGAATGATATTGGGGTCTTCAAAGCATCTAACTACATGTACTATTGCATCAACTTCTCGAATATTCGCTAAGAATTTATTCCCTAAACCTTCACCTTTGCTGGCCCCTTTAACTAGCCCTGCAATATCTACAAATTCCATACGAGTTGGGACTATAGCTTTGCTTCTACTAAGTTCAGCTAATAATGAGAGACGTTCGTCTGGGACTGACACAGAACCTATATTTGGCTCAATAGTGCAGAAAGGAAAATTAGCTGCTTGAGCTTTGGCATTTGCAACTAGGGCATTGAATAAAGTCGACTTCCCAACATTTGGCAGCCCTACAATTCCAGCTTTAAGCATGTTGTGAAAGATGGAATATGGTTGCTGTCATATGAGGTTGGCAAAATAAATTTCTGTTTGGGGGTGTCATCTAAGAGGCTTGTTATCCTATCCTTCCTTAAAAGGTTATTAGTCCCCATTGGATTGACCATTGAATACTTTGGAAAGCAACACACAAGTAAATAAGGTCAAGCCAAAGAGTAAGAGGTTAAAAGCTCTAATAAGCATTTTGGTGTTTCTTCTAGTAGGGGGGGGGGTCCTAAAAAATAAATTTGGGCAAAGTAATGAATTTGATTTATCCGATTACACTGTAGTGACAGAGAGTGGACGGTTGTCAGGAATTATTAAATCAAGTGGAGAGTTGAAGGCTATTAGAAGTGTCAATATTAGTCCAGAAAGGCAAGGATTATTGGCAAAGCTTTTTGTAGAAGAGGGAGAAAATGTAAAGGAAGGTCAACTAATAGCAAAAATGGATGATGGGGATTTTGAATTTCGTTTAAATAAAGTTAAAGCTGATTATGAGAAAGAAAAATCAGCTTTTTCTCGAAGAAAGTTACTTTATTTAGAAGGAGCTATCAGTGCAGAGAGCTATGAAGAATATTTAAATAGATTTCTGTCTAGTAAATCCATTCTTCAGCAAATACAAGTAGAGGGGAACAAATTGGAGATTCGAGCACCTTTTGATGGGGTGATCACATCTAGATATGCTGAGCCAGGAGCATTTGTTGCTCCTACGACAAGAGTTTCATCATTATCTGGATCTACAAGTTCTTCTATAGTTGAATTGTCCAAGGGGATCGAAGTAATAGTTAAGGTCCCAGAAAGTGATATCGGCAGAATACTTGTTGGACAAGATGCCTCCTTCAAGGCAGATGCATTTCCTGACAAGAAATTTTTAGCCAAAGTAACTGAAATAGCTCCTAGGGCATCTCAAGAAGATAATGTAACTTCCTTTGATGTGACCTTGTCACTAATTAAGCCTTCTTCACTGTTAAGAATTGGCATGAATGCTGATGTTGAGTTTCAGACAGGCGAAACAGCTCTTAGTACATTGGTCCCCACAGTTGCAATAGTTACTGAAAATGGCCAGCCTGGCGTTTTATTGGTTGACGATAATAAAAAACCTAAGTTTCAACCTGTTGAACTTGGGACCAGTAGTGGAAATAGAACGGCAATTATTAGTGGTATTAAGTCAGGAGATCAAATATTTATTGACCTACCTCCTGGAGTAAGGAGTAAGGATGATTAATTTATATTTTTTAATTGAAATATGATTTTTAATGACATTAAAAGACCACTACTTTTACTTGTAGATGGTCACTCCTTGGCTTTTCGTAGTTTCTATGCTTTTTCCAAAGGAGGAGAGGGAGGGCTGTCTACTCAAGATGGGCTACCTACAAGTGTTACTTATGGATTCCTAAAGTCTCTTTTAGATAACTGTAAAATACTTTGTCCTGAAGGAATTACCATTGCTTTTGACACGCCTGAACCTACTTTTCGTCATAAAGCAGATTTAAATTATAAGGCTAATAGAGATGTAGCTCCAGATATATTTTTTACTGATCTAGCACAGTTAGAGCAAATTCTTGAAAAACAATTGAGCATATCTATTTGTAAAGTTCCAGGTTATGAAGCTGATGATGTTTTAGGAACACTTGCAAATAAAGCATCTAAAGAAGGTTGGAAAGTTTTAATACTTTCAGGAGATAGAGATCTTTTTCAGTTGGTTGATGATCAAAAATATATAGCTGTTATGTATATGGGAGGGGGACCATATGCGAGAAATAAAGGCCCATTATTTATTAATGAAGAAGGAGTAATGAAAAAACTGGGCGTTTCTCCTGAAAAAGTTGTTGATTTTAAGGCTCTTACTGGAGATAGTTCAGATAATATCCCTGGAGTGAAAGGAGTTGGACCTAAAACAGCGATTAATTTATTGAAATATAATGATAATCTTGATGGAGTTTATACTGCATTAGAAAAACTTGAGAGAAAAGGTAATGATGCTTCTGACGAAGTTATAAAAGGTGCGCTTAAATTAAAACTTAAGGATGGAAAAGAAAATGCATATTTATCAAGGTTCTTAGCCGAAATAACTTTAGAAGTTCCTATTAAAAAGGACCACAGATTATTATTGGGTGAAGTTGATATAGATGGATTAGCAGACAGGCTTCAGACCTTGGAATTGAATAGTCTACTCAGTAAGGTAAAAGAATTTCAAGCCGTATTTTCATCTGGAGGATTCGCTAAGAATAAAGATAAGGAAAAAATTAATAAAAGTTCGGTTATAGATAATATTGAAAAAATAAATATAGTACCAAGAAAAATAGATTCTGAAATAAGCTCTCAAAATAAATTGCCAGATTTAAAACCAGAAATAATTGCAGATATAGATAATTTAAAGATACTTTTACAAGAACTTATGTCAAATCAAAACAATGAAAATCCAATAGCTATAGATACTGAAACTACAAATTTAAATCCTTTTAAGGCGGAATTGGTTGGAATAGGGTTTTGCTGGGGAGAAGCATTTAATCAATTAGCTTACATCCCTTTAGGACATACCCCAGATGTTTTGAATTTGAGTCATATAAAGAATCAAATATCATTAGAAGATACGTTAAACCTACTTTCACCTTGGCTTACGAGTGCAAAACATCCTAAAGTTCTTCAAAATGCTAAATATGATCGATTAATTTTCCTAAGGCATGGAATAGATCTAAAAGGAGTTTACCTAGATACTCTTTTAGCGGATTATGTGAGAGATTCAAATTCAAAGCATTCTTTAGATTTTATGGCTGAAAGAGAATATGGCTTTAAAACAGTTTCATTTAATGATCTAGTTGCTAAAGGAGAGACATTTGCTGATTTGGCAATAGATAAAGCCGCACTATATTGTGGCATGGATGTTTATTTAACCAGAGGACTATCTATAAAACTAAGAAAAGATCTTGAAGAACTAGGAACTGAACTGGTTAATGTTCTTGAGAAAATCGAGCAACCTCTTGAGCCTGTCCTGGCAGATATGGAAATAACAGGTATTAAGATAGATATCAAATATTTAAAGGACTTATCACTCGAGATTTTAAATAAATTGAAGGATATTGAAAAAAAATCATATGCATTAGCTGGAAGAGAATTTAATATTGCTTCGCCTAAGCAACTAGGTGAAATTATTTTTGATGAACTTGGATTAGATAGAAAGAAATCACGAAAGACAAAAACAGGATGGAGTACAGATGCTAATGTTTTAGATAAATTAGAGAATGATCATCCTATAATACCTATTGTAATTGAACATAGGATACTAAGTAAGTTACTGAGTACTTATGTTGATTCTTTACCTGAGTTAGTTGAGAAAGAAACAGGTAGAGTTCATACTGATTTTAATCAAGCAGTTACGGCAACAGGACGATTAAGCAGTAGTAACCCTAATCTACAAAATATCCCTATTCGCACTGAATTTAGCCGACGTATTCGCAAAGCTTTTCTTCCTAAAGAAAGCTGGCAATTGCTAAGTGCAGATTATTCTCAAATTGAACTTAGAATTCTTGCTCATTTATCTGGGGAAGAGGTTCTTTGCGAAGCTTATCGCAAAGGTGAAGATGTTCATGCTTTAACAGCAAAGATTTTGCTTGAAAAAGATTTTATTAATGATGATGAACGTCGATTGGGAAAAGTTATTAACTTTGGTGTTATTTATGGAATGGGTGCTCAACGTTTTGCGCGTTCAACAGGTGTATCACAAGCTGAAGCTAAGGATTTTTTGAAACGTTATAAGGAACGTTATGCAAAGGTTTTTTCTTATCTAGAGCTCCAAGAAAGACTTGCTTTAAGTCAAGGTTACGTAAAAACCTTGCTTGGACGAAGGAGAAATTTTTCTTTTGATCCAAATGGATTAGGTCGATTATTGGGAAAAGATCCATATGATATAGATCTTGAGATAGCTCGTCGCGCAGGAATGGATGCACAGAAACTTCGAGCTGCTGCTAATGCTCCAATTCAGGGTTCAAGTGCTGACATTATTAAATTGGCAATGGTTGATTTACACAAAAAATTAAAGAAACTTCAGTTAGGAGCGAATATACTTCTACAAGTTCATGATGAATTAGTACTAGAAGTGAACCCAGAAGTATCTAATCAAGTAACTAAAATTGTTATAGATACGATGGAAAATGCAATTAAGTTGGATGTTCCACTTGTTGTCGAGACTGGACTGGGTTCAAATTGGATGGAGGCAAAATAAAATAATATTGAAATCATTTTTCCTTTCTTTTAATATTGCTTTATTAACGTGACTCTCCATTTAACTAACACAATTACTCGTAAAAAGGAAGTTTTTAGAACTATTTTACCTGGGAAGGTAAGCATTTATTGCTGTGGAGTAACTGTATATGATCTATGTCATTTAGGTCATGCTAGAAGTTATATCTCTTGGGATATACTTCGACGATATTTAATGTGGAAAGGTTATGAAGTTGATTTTGTTCAAAATTTTACTGATATTGATGATAAAATTATTAATCGTGCATTACATGCTAATTGTTCAATGGAGCAAATTAGTGAGAAAAATATTAATGAATTCTTTAAAGATATGGATTGTTTAGGAATAATTAGACCAGATCGAATGCCTAGAGCAACGCAATGTCTTGACGAAATAATCTTATTTATTCAAAAATTAGAAAAGAAAGGAATTGCTTATTCTATTAATGGAGACGTCTATTTTTCAGTTCTTAAAAAATCTGATTATGGAAAGCTGAGTGGAAGAGAAATACTTGATCAGAAAGTTAATATAGAAGGTAGGATTGATCCAATAGAAGAAGAAAAGAAGCAGCATCCATTTGATTTTGCTCTTTGGAAAAAAGCAAAAGAGGGAGAACCCTCCTTCTCTTCACCTTGGGGCTTTGGAAGGCCTGGATGGCATATTGAATGCTCTGCCATGGTGAAAAAAGAGTTAGGAGAGACTATTGATATTCATCTAGGAGGAGCTGACTTAGTTTTCCCGCATCATGAGAATGAAATTGCTCAATCTGAATGTATAACAGGTAAAGAACTTGCTCGTTATTGGCTTCACAATGGAATGGTCAATATTCAGGGGGAGAAAATGAGTAAGTCTTTAGGTAATTTCATTACAATTCGAGCGTTAATTGATCAAGGTATATCTCCTATGACACTAAGACTTTTCGTCTTACAGGCTCATTATCGTAAACCTCTAGATTTTACTAAGGATGCATTAAAGTCGGCTTCTGTAGGTTGGAAAGGTTTAAACACAGCTCTTGGTTTAGGATATAAGTTTCCTCAGTTTTTTGAAGGGATACAGACTGTTAAATTAAATCAAACCTTTGTTTCTAGAGAAGAAGAAAATGCAGTTTGTAAAGAATTAAAAGTTAAATTTACTGATGCAATGGATGATGATTTAAATACATCCGCAGCTTTGGCAGTTATTTTTTCAATTGCTCGACCTCTTAAGTCTGTTGTCAATCGATTAGAAAGAGGAGATATAAGTTTTACTGAAAAAGAGATTACTTTTCTTTATTCTAGATGGACCTGTCTTGTTGAATTGGCCGGAGTGCTCGGATTAAAAATTGAAGAGAAAGATAATAATATCTCATTAAAGGAAAAAGAAGTTAGAATAGAACAAATAGAGTTGCTTATTAATGAAAGGTATCAAGCTAAATTAAGTAAGGATTTTTCTAAGGCAGATAAAATTAGAGATGAACTTAAAGAAATGGGAATACAATTAATTGACAAGACAGGAGGTATTACCGAATGGATTGAAGATTAATTTTTTTTATTTAAATAATTAGCCTTTTATTAGATCAATAATGCTTATTATAAGTCCAAAACTAATTACAGGAGGAGTAATCCATTTGAGCATAAATTTCAAGAAACCTCTTGTAGTTTTTGAACTTTGTGATTGTAAAAGCTCCTCATCAAAAGATCTAGGTACAATCCAGCCAAGTAATATTGATAAAAGTAATCCTCCAAATATTAATAATATTCCTCCGAAGATTGCGTCCATTGTTCCTAAGAAGTTAATATCCATAGCTGCGGGTATTCCAGCTATGAAAATAAATCCTGTTGAATACCAAACTGCAGTATTTCTTTTCCACCCAAGACGATCAATTAAGGAAGAGACTGGAACTTCTAATAGTGATATTGATGAAGTAATTGCTGCAATGTAAGCCAGTGCAAAAAATATAATTGCAACAATTCTTCCCGTACCTTCTAATGTTGCTAGACCTGCAGGTAGAGAAATAAATAGGGTCCCTACAGTAGAGCTTGTGATTACATCTTTAAGGCCAAAACTCATTACTATTGGGAAAGTTACCATCCCTGCAAGAAGGCCAACAGTTGTATCAATACTAATAACTGCGAATGCTTCTTTAGGCAACTTATTCTTTTTATCTAAGTAAGCTGAATAAGCTAATATACATCCTATTCCTGTACCAATAGAAAAGAATGCTTGAGTAAATGCATTTCTAATGGTCGTTGGATTCAATAATTCATTAGGATCCCATCGAAGTAAAAAAGTTCTATATCCTTCCCAGGCTCCAGATAAAGATGATGCCCAAAAAGCAAGAATTATAAGTAATAAAAATAGTAGCGGAACACAAAATTTTGTAAGTCGTTCTATGCCACCTCTAATACCCGCTGATACAACTGTCGCAGTAAGGACAAGACTACTTAATTGTCCTAATAACACGCTATTTCCACTACTAACTTGACCAAAGAAACTGCTTGCTTCTTCCAAATCTTTAGGTAACCCTACGAAAATGGAGTGAAAAAGAGTATGCCCTGTCCAGCCCATTAATACTGCATAGAAGGCAAGAATTCCTATAGCTGCAATTACAAACAACCAACCCATAGGTTGCCATCTCTTACCGGCAGCTGCAATTGGAGCAATTAGCGGACTTTTACCTGTACTGCGACCAAGAACCATTTCTGCAACCAAAATAGGAAGACAAACAGCAAGAACAATTACTACATATAAAAATAAAAAAGCGAGGCCTCCCCCTTGTGATGCTCTATAAGCAAAACCCCAAAGATTCCCCAGACCTACAGCACTTCCTGACGCGGCTAAGACAAAGCCAAGACCTGAGCGCCATTGTTCCCTTGCAGCCATCTTTTTGCCTCTTAGATCTAGATTAACTAAGTATTTCTTCTTGGAGGTTAGAACGAATAACAATTAATGGGAGACTTGTATTAATTGCCTAAAGAATGTGAAATCAATCAGCGTATTGGGATCAACAGGTTCAATAGGAACACAGACACTTGAAATAGTCGATGATTTTCCTGATCTCTTTAATGTCGCAGCACTTACTGCTGGAAGGAATCTTGATTTGCTAATTAAGCAAATCCAAAAATACTCTCCTGATTTGGTTGCAGTTGCAGATGACTCATTATTGCCTGATTTGAAAGATCGTTTGAATCGTTTGTCGAAAGATCAAAGACCTAAAAGTGAGCCGATTTTGCTCTCAGGACTTGATGGCCTTAATGAAGCCGCTTCATGGAAGCATACGGATTTAGTTGTGACTGGAATAGTTGGCTGTGCAGGATTAATGCCAACGCTTTCGGCGATTCGGGCAGGAAAAGATATTGCTTTGGCAAATAAGGAAACTTTAATTGCGGCAGGACCCGTTGTTCTGCCTGAACTGAAAGCAAGTGGAAGTCGTTTATTGCCAGCTGATTCTGAGCACTCTGCAATTTTTCAATGTCTTCAAGGTACACCTCTAGCTAAAAATGCAACTCTTTCAACAGGTGTTGCAACTCCTGGATTAAAAGCTATTCAATTAACTGCCTCAGGTGGTGCTTTCAGAGATTGGTCTTTATCAGAAATGAAAAATGTGACTGTTGAAAAAGCAACCAGTCATCCAAATTGGAATATGGGAAAAAAAATTACAGTTGATTCCGCAACTTTGATGAATAAAGGATTAGAAGTTATAGAAGCTCATTATCTTTTTGGTATTGATTATGACCATATAGAAATTGTTATACATCCTCAAAGTATAATTCATTCTATGATAGAACTATCAGACTCATCTGTATTAGCACAAATGGGATGGCCTGATATGAAATTACCAATTCTTTATTGTATGAGTTGGCCAGAAAGAATTAAAACAAATTGGAGAAAATTAAATTTATCTGAAGTAGGTAAATTAACTTTCTATAAACCAGATTCTTCAAAGTATCCATGTATGGAGCTTGCCTATTCTGCAGGCAGATTAGGGGGAACTATGCCAGCTGTTTTAAATGCTGCAAATGAAGAAGTTGTAGAACAATTTCTTAAAGAGAGAATACATTTCCTTGAAATCCCAAAGTTAATAGAAAAAACTTGTGAAGCACATAAGTCAGATATAAATTCAGAACCTAAGCTAGATGATATTTTATTGGTTGATTCTTGGGCAAGAGAGTTTGTAAGAACTGTTATTTAAAAAATATATAATTAAAATCTATTTTTAAGGTTTTTCAGCACAAACTTAATAACCAATTTCTAACTAAAAAATCTCCCCAGCAGCCTTTTCTACCATGAAAACCATTATGACCTCCTTTTTTGGTGATAATGATTTTGAGACTGCCTCCTTTGTCTTCCTTAAGTAATTTTTCTGTTGATATTGATGGGACCCAAGGGTCATCTAATGCCTGCAGTAGAAGAGTAGGTGGTAAGTTTATATCTTTTTTTAAAAGATTATTTATTGGGGACGCGTCATGATAATAATCTTCGACATCTTTGTAACTCCATCTTGGGGCAGTAATTATCTGATCAAAATCACGGATTGTATTTATCTCTTTTCTTTCTAATTTTGATTTAATTAGATCAAAATCATTTGCTTCAGTTATAAAAGGGTCATTAATCGTTTGTTTTAATAGCCTTTTTAAAAGCCATTTTTGATATATTTTGTTCCTATTTCTTTCTATAGATAAACTACATTCATTTAAATCAAGAGGACTACTTGTACAAGCTAATCCATCAAAAAGATTTTCTTTCCTTTCTAGACAAGCATTTAATAATATAGTTCCCCCTAAAGAAATACCAACTCCAAATAGTGGAACTTTAATTTTTTCATTTGTTTTTTGATAATCCAAAATACTCTTACATATCTCTCTAGCCTTTTTGATAGCAGGAAATAAGTCAATTGTGCATTTTGCGCTATATGTTCCTCCTGCTAAGGACCTTCCTTCGCCAGCACCACGTAAATTAATTCTTAATATTGCAAAACCTGACTTTTGCAAACAAAATGCCATTCTTCTTAAGCCTGTTCTTTTGCTTGAGCCTCCAAGGCCATGGATCATTAGAACAACTCCTTTAATATTATTAGTCGTTTGGGGGTAATCCAAAATAGCTAATAATTTTGCTGAATTATCTTTGTGGAATGGGAAGCTAGAAATAGGTATTTTTATATTTTCTCCTTCATCTAATGGTAAATTATCTATGATAAAAGTGTCTCTTAAAGTTTGTAGATCTCCACCTAACCAAGGAAGACGTTCTTCAAAACTACTTACTCCTAATTTATTAAGTGAATTGATAGGAGTTACGTAATTATTTTTTCCCAATTCCAAGTTCCTTTAGCTCAACCATTAAATCTGCTAGGACTTTTTTGGCATCCCCAAATAACATTGAAGTATTTTGCATTTCAAATAGGTCATTCTTGATCCCAGAGTATCCAGCACTCATTCCTCTTTTTACTACAAAAATAGTTTTTGCTTCGTTTACATCTAAGACTGGCATTCCATAAAGTGGTGAGTCTGGATCATTTTTTGCTTGAGGATTGACTACATCATTTGCCCCTAAAACTAGGACCACATCAGTAGCTGGAAACTCAGGGTTAATAACATCCATTTCTTTAAGCTGCTCATAAGGAACGTCTGCTTCAGCTAAAAGAACATTCATATGTCCTGGCATTCTTCCTGCAACAGGGTGAATTGCGTAGCTAACTTCAATGCCCTCAGCTTCTAATAGTCTCGTTACTTCTCTAAGCGTATGTTGAGCTTGAGCAACTGCCAGGCCATAGCCAGGCACAATTACCACTCTTTCAGCTGCTTCAAGAGTTAATGCACATTCCTCAGAGCTACAGCTAGTTATATTTTTATATTCACCATCTTTAGATTTATTATTCGAATTTTTACTTAAAGATCCTCCAAAAAGAACTGATAAAAGAGATCTGTTCATGCCTTTGCACATTACTTGCGTCAGAATTAATCCAGCAGCCCCTACCATTGCCCCTGCAACTATTAATAATTGACTCCCAACGACGAAGCCCGCAGAAGCTGCTGCAATCCCTGAATAACTATTTAGCAATGAAATGACAACAGGCATATCTGCCCCACCAATTGACAAAGTCACTCCAATACCAAGTAACAATGAGGCTATAAGTAGTAAAAATATAACGTTATTAATTCCTTGAAATGATTGTATCGATGCGATTAAACAAATGATGGCAAATGTAATATTCACGGCATGTCTTACTTTACTTTGAGTCCAATTAGGAGTAGATAGCCAACCTTGCAATTTAGCCATTGCAATAATTGATCCACTAAATGTGATTGCTCCAACAAAGATAGAAATAATTATCGAAAGAGTTTCTATTAAATTATCTACTGAGTTATTAGGAATCGTTTCTAATGGGTAAAAGGCTACACCTAAAGCCACTAACAAAGATGACATACCACCACAGCCATTGAACAATGCAACGGTTTCTGGCATTGCTGTCATAGGAACTCTTTGTGCTGTTAAAACGCCTAAAACTCCACCTATTAAACTACCAATAATTATCCAAGACCATGAATTAATAGTGATTCCTGTATTGCCAACAGAATTAATTAATACACCTATAGCAGCTAATGCCATAGCCAATGCTGCTATACGATTAGCTGCCCTAGCAGAACGAACTTTTGATAAACCTTTTATGCCTAAAGCAAGTAATAGAACTGCTATTAAATCTATGGCAAATTTTAGTAATTCAGGGGTATTCATTTGCGATTACCTTTTGATTTACGACTGAACATTGCCAACATCCTATCTGTAACTAGAAACCCTCCTACAACATTAAATAAAGCAAAGCCTAGAGATATTGAACCTATTAATAACAATGGAGGATTATCAGGAACTTTTATAATTAATGTTAAAGCTGCAAGCATTGTGATTCCTGAAATTGCATTCGCTCCACTCATTAAGGGAGTATGTAAAGTTGGTGGAACTTTCCCAATTAGTTCTAAACCAAGAAGACTACCTAGAAGAAGTACCCATAAGGCTTCATTTAAAAATGTCATGGTTTAATACCTCCATAATTCATTAGTTTTGGACAACGGATTTCTCCTTCAAGACTAATAAGAGAACTATCAATAAGTTCATCTTCAAGATCAATTTTAAATTCACCGTCTTTTATAAAAGGCTCAATAAGAGATAATAGATTCCTCGAATAAAGTGAACTAGCGTGATTTGGAACTGAACATGCAAGATTAGGAGTTCCAATAAGTTTGACACCTTTCCTTAAAATTGTTTCTCCAGATTTGGTATCAGCACAATTGCCACCTTGATCTACTGCAAGATCGATCACCACTGATCCAGGTCTCATTCGATCAAGCATCTCCTCACTAATTAGTCTCGGAGCTTTTTTCCCTGGGACCTGAGCTGTGCAAATGGCAACGTCAGCTTCTGACAAAATATTAGAAAGTTGTTTTCTTTGTGCTGACAAGAATTCTTCAGATGCTTGTTTGGCATAACCTCCTGATTCTTCTGGTTTTTCTTCTATCTGTGGTAGGTCAATAAACTTTCCTCCTAAAGATTCGACTTGTTCT
This sequence comes from uncultured Prochlorococcus sp., assembly GCA_902564535.1. GTDB lineage: Bacteria > Cyanobacteriota > Cyanobacteriia > PCC-6307 > Cyanobiaceae > CACFBG01. Next base: position 59,389 of record CACFBG010000005.1, on the reverse strand, counting down.
TTTACTGCGGGACGAATATCACTAACATAAACGACTGCTCCAAGTCTTCTTGCTGTAGCGATAGCTTGTAATCCTGCAACACCTGCACCAAGGATTACGACTTTTGCTGGTTGCACTGTTCCTGCAGCAGTCATTAGCATTGGAAAATACCGATCAAGAGATTCCGCTGCAATTAGAACGGATTTATATCCTGCAATATTGGCCTGAGATGATAAAGCATCCGATGATTGGGCTCTACTAATTCTAGGTAATAATTCAAGGGAAATTGCAGAAATTTTTTGTGATACAAGCACTGACGCTAGAGATTGATTTCCATAAGGAGAAAGCAGGCCAATTGCAGTAGCACCTTCCTTTAGTTTTGAAAGTGAATTTTTATTAGGCTCTTGAACACAAAGAATGCAATCACTATTTTTCCATGATTCTAGATCTCCTTGAGGGATTAAATTTGCTCCACTATCGATAAAAGCTTTATCCGAAAATCCTGACCTAATTCCAGCCTCTGATTCTATTGTTATTGAACATCCTAAGGCTCGAAATTTTCTCACCGTTTCAGGCGTTGCTGCTACACGGGTTTCACCAGCTCTTGTTTCAACTGGGATTAGAAATCTGGCCAAAACTGTTATTCGACTACAAATCGAGGTTAAGTTAATTAAGAGCTATCGGGAGCTTTTCTGTAGAAACCTTGGCAAATTTTTTCTATTAGCTAATAAATAAAGTGAGATCAATTTTAGAACAACCTCAATGGGACTAACCGCAATTGAATGTCCTGATGGTGTATGCCATAGCCATCATGGTGGCCACTCTGTAGAAAGATCCATTATGAATAAAGACCTTAATGGTCATGGACGTGAGTGGTGTGAACGGCTTGCAGAAAGAATCTACGAAATGTCAGTGGATACTTTTTCTCAAACAGTTATGCCTAGCCTTCATTCCTCAGGCTGGCAGAGACGACATTTGGATTGGGAATTTAAACTTGCCAATCAAAATTCTGAATCAGATGAAACATTAGTTGAAGGCATTATTAATGCAACCGAAAGTTTCTTTAGGAGTAGTGAAGTTCATAGATTATTTATTCAGGAACTTGTTCAAGGTACTTTTGCTGAGGCTTCAGATAATCAACTTCGTGTTAAAGCTATTCAAAAACTCATTGATAATGAAATCATTACAATGCTTGAGAGCCGAAAGGAAGAGATAATTGAGAAGATATCAAAAGACTTATTAGATGATTCAAATGGAAATATTGAATTAGCAAGTAACTCCGCAAAGGAAGGGTTTGATGAAGTTGAAAAATTATTAGTTAACCATAGCCAAGCTGTTTAATTGGTTTATATATTTAAATACTTACGTTAATAGCTAAAACAAATATTAAAGATATATTGAGCTCTTTTTCAGGGAAATAGTGCATTACCTACAGAAAATTGTTAAAAATAAGAAATAAAGTAATGGAATGATTTAAATTGCTTTCCTTTGATTTAGTTATTTCTGGGAATTCAGAGCAGATTCGCCCTAGAAATTGGCAAACACAATTAATTCAATTGTTTAGACGAAGGCTCTTGAGAGAAGGAGATAGCAATAGAGATTTATTAGTTCATGCAGGACCTGGCGCAGGAAAAACCTTAGGTGCTCTTCTTAGTTTTCAAGCAATGAAGAAAGAAGGACTTTTGAGCAGATATATGGTTTTTTGTCATAGAAATTCGATCATCTCGCAGTGGATAGAGTCTTCAGAAAGGATAGGTTTAAAAATTAAAAGTTTAGACATCAGTCAAGAACAGGGAATTCCTAATGGAATAGATGGATTGATACTTTCTTATCAAAGCGCTTCTAGAACAAATGAGAACTTTATACGGAATTTGAAAGATTGGTCTTCTAAAGAAACTTTGGCAATAGCAGATGAAGCTCATCACTTAGGAATTGATCCTGAAGAGCCTGAAGGTCCTGTTTGGGGAAGGACTTTTCTTGATATCACAAAACAAAATAGAATTAGATTAGGTCTTACAGGAACACCTTTCCGCGCAGACAATCTTGCGTTTTGTTCGGCCAGAAAGATTACTCTTCCCAAAAAGGATGAATTAATTGAGCAAATCTCTCCAGACCTTTGTGTTGAGCCTAAAGATTTAATAGAAGAAGGTGATGTACGCCCTTTGGAATTTCATTTCCTAGATGGCTTTGTAGAGCACAGTCGGCCAGATAATACAGATAAAGAGTTCTCTTCAATCTCAAGAGAAAACAGAGAAAGTTGGAGAGCTCGAAATCTTCGAAGGGCAATAAGTTTTTCTGATGAAAGCAGCATCGCACTTAATTTGTTAATTAAAGCGAAAAAGAAACTTGAAAAGACTAGAAATTCCCATAAAAATGCGGCTGGCCTTGTAATTGCTAGAGATATAGAACATGCAAATGCCATTGCAAAAATACTTAAAGAAAATGGAGATAATGTCGAGGTTGTTCATTCAAATGAGAGGAATGCAAGTGAGAGACTTGCAAACTTTGAGAAGGCAGATTCTTTGTGGTTGGTAAGTGTTGATATGTGTTCAGAAGGGTTTGATGCTCCTCGGCTTCGTGTAGTGGCTTATCTAACTACTGTGATTACTAAAAGCAGATTTATTCAGGCAATTACAAGAGCCGTACGAATGTCTTGTTCTAGAGAGCAACTTGAGAATGTTCCTAGAGACCCTTCTTATGTTTTTGCTCCAGCTGATCCAGTTTTGATGGAATATGCTCGCTCTTGGTCAATCTCAAAGCCATATTTAATTCGAAGGAATAATTACCTAGATCAAACTACGGAATTATTTTCGGCAAGCTCAAAAGTTTGCTTACCTTTGGAAGCAATTAATCATCAAGCAGGTGAAATTATCAGGATGCGCACACTTGAATTACCTGATTTTCTTAAGAGATAAGTCTTTTTGTATAGAAGAATTCCCATTTGTGCGACAAAACACATTATTTAGTACCTGCAGTATGTAATTCTGGGTGCCATTGGGGATAAATCATCAACATGAAAGGATCTCTTGAACGACGAATCAATGTTGCCACTTTTTGGGCAACAACTCGTATTGCCTTGCTCGATGGCTTTGAGCGATATGAAGAAAGTTATGCAATCACGGAAGAATTTCGTGAGTGGATAACCAGCAGTGGCGAGCATCCTGGGCATTTAAAATCTTCTGTCTTAATGGTCCCTAATTTTTCACCAAAAGGCTCAATAGAAAGCGCAAATGATTACGACCAAATGCTTGAAATATAAAGAAAAGATTAAATTCGTCTTCTTGATAGAGAATTTTCCTTTTGATTTTTTTTCTTTTATGACTTCAATCTTTTTTAGTTTTTTGCCACGCTAATAGCGCATTTCCTATTTTTACTTGTTATAAATGTCTTTTGAAGGAAACAGAAATTTTCTAGAAATCGAAAATATCGTCATCATTGGTTCAGGCCCAGCAGGTTATACAGCTGCAATTTATGCCGCGAGAGCTAATTTAAGCCCTTTATTGATTACTGGATTTAAGTCTGGGGGAATTGCTGGCGGTCAGCTTATGACAACTACTTATGTAGAAAATTTCCCAGGTTTCCCTGATGGAGTTCTTGGGCCAGAATTAATGGATCTTATGAAAGCCCAGGCCTATAGATGGGGAACAAAGTTTCTTGAAGAGGACGTTGATTTAATTGATCTAAAAAATAGGCCTTTTTCTATACGAGCTAATCAGAGCTCAATAAAGGCTAATGCTTTGGTTGTAGCCACTGGAGCAAGTGCTAATAGGTTGTCTTTGTCAAATGAGTCAAAATTTTGGAGTAAAGGAATAAGTGCTTGTGCCATTTGTGACGGAGCAACCCCGCAATTTAACAATGAAGAATTAGCTGTCGTAGGAGGAGGGGATTCAGCATGTGAAGAAGCAGTGTACTTAACTAAATATGGAAGTCATGTTCATTTAGTGGTTAGAGCTAGCCAACTTCGTGCTAGTGCGGCAATGGTAGATAGAGTAAAGGCTAATAAGATGATTACTATTCATTGGAATACAAAAGTTGTTGATGTTAAAGGAGATAATTGGCTGGAAAGTTTAATAGTGAGAGATGTTCTAACTAACGAAGTAAATGTATTAAATGCGCGAGGTCTTTTCTATGCAATTGGGCATACTCCTAATACTGCTTTCATGCAGGGACAACTTGATTGCGACTCAAAAGGCTATCTCTTGACTAAAGATGGACGACCAGAGACCTCTGTAGAAGGGGTTTTTGCTGCAGGAGATGTGGTTGACTCAGAATGGAGGCAAGGTATTACGGCTGCAGGTAGTGGATGTAAAGCAGCGCTGGCTGCTGAAAGGTGGCTTGCTCAAAAACATGAAATAAATATTGTTCCCAGGAAGGAATTAGAGCCTTTGAAGGTTGAAAAGAATGAATTAATTAAGGCAACTACTAAAGATCAATTCAAAAAAGATGCTATTTGGCAAAAAGGAAATTATTCTTTAAGAAGGCTTTACCATGAAAGTAAGAAGCCATTATTAGTGATATATACATCACATAATTGTGGACCTTGTCATGTATTAAAACCTCAGATTAGAAGAGTTTTGGAAGAACTAGAAGGTAAAGCTCAGGCAGTAGAGATAGATATAGATGAAGATAAAGAAATTGCAATTCAGGCAGGCGTTAATGGTACGCCTTTTATTCAATTATTTAAATTAAAGGAACTTAAAAATCAATGGAAAGGCGTTAAACAAAGAAGTGATTTTAAGAATGCCATAGAAAAATTATTAGATAAAGAAATATAATTTCTATCTGCGCTTAGGTCCCCCAGGGCGATTACCACCTGGTCTGTTGTTTTGGGAGCCAGCATTCCTTTCTCTATAAGTTATTCTTCCTCTGGTCAAGTCATAAGGACTTATCTCTACTAGAACTTTGTCTCCAGCAAGTAACTTGATTCTAAATTTTGTTAGTTTTCCTGCTGCTCGACATAGGCATTGGTGTCCAGCTGGTTGTTCAAGGGTTACTAGATAGAACCCATTTCCTTGTTCTTTTTCAATAACCCCCGCAGTTTCAATCATGTTGAAGACTATTTTTTGAATATCTATTTTTATTTTAGTTCTTAAGGATTTAAATGCTTAAAAACAATTATTAGGGTTTGGATTTTTAAACAGATAAATAAAAAAATAAGATGATTGAATATTTGAATCCAAAAGATTATTTAAATGACCAAAGCCAATCGAAAACAGGTTGCCATGAAGGAATGACAACCTGATCTCGATTGGCTTTGGAATAATTTGAGCCTCATTAACTAGTTTATGAGGCTCAAATTATTATTAGCTTGTTGCTTGGAATGGAGCTTTGTAGCTATCGCTTGAGCCCAAACCATTGCAATCAAGGCTGTCAAATGTCTTGCCAGTAGCCCTTTCGCAAAGGGCTTTTTGTTGAGGAAGATCTAGAACAGCGCCTGTAAAGTCTGCTCCGTCAATTTGTGCCCCATCAAAGACGCTTTTATCTAGAACCGCATTTGTTAAATCGGCTCCTGAAAGATCAGCGTTGTCAAAACGGGTTGCGTAAGCAATTACATCCTTAAGGTTTGCACCATGGAAATTTGCATTACGCGCATTTGTAACACTGAAATAAGCTCCGCTTAGATTTGCGTCGCCTAAATCTTTGCCAGAAAGGTCGTATTTGACATACTCAGTATTTTGAAGATTTTGCCCATGAAGATTGGTATCTAGAGCATCGACTGAAGATGGGTCACTGGGATAGAGAGCACCTACAGACATAGGACTGATAGTTAGCCCAATTAGTACAGGCAACCAAATAAACAGTCTTGTAAGAGAGCGTTTCAAGGAAGAAAGAAGAGAGGCCATTTAGGACGCCAGCGACTGAAGTAAGAACCACACATGCATATTCTTTCACGGTGTGGCATTACCTTTTACTAGGGATCACGAACTGTTGCACCGAGTTTTATATACCTCTACAAAATTTGACAGTATTTTGGCTTCTTTTTTTGCCCTTGGAAGACCATTTTTTTTAGTAATCATAAGGGTTTTGCCCTATACCTCACCCCCGTGATGGGGCTATATGAAAATTTTCCATAGATGAAGATATGACGCATCCTTTATGACGAAGCATTCTCTTATGAAGATTTGCTGAGATACTTTGAGTGGAAAAAAATTCACTTGAAGGATGAATTTCGACTATCACGCAGTAGCAGCACTTCTAAATGCTGGTATTCCTCTGGCAGCTGGAGCAGCTGGAGCGGCTTATTTCATCATGCGCTCAAAAGGAGTTGGTTTTAGCAGCTCCCATTTATTTGTTGGAGTTCCAATGTTTGTCGTTGGAGCCGCCGCAGCCGCTTTTTATTACCTCACTAGCCCTTAATTTTTTAGAGCTGGTTCCTACGGGATCTGAAATTTCCAAGCCCAACTGAACTCCCTTCTTTCTTTTAAGGGGGAGCATCAATTTGGCTTGGAAATTTCGCTTTTTTTATGGAACTTTTTGAGTTTTAAGCAGAATTTTTTTTATCAAGAGATTCGTAAATAGTTAGCCTAAGGACTGTTGGATCTCTTTGACTGTTTGCCATTGACCGTAATAGTAGTTTGCAGTAGCTCGGCGTTCTGCATCTGTAAGAGTGTCAAAGGAATCAAACCCAATTGTTTGCCAAAGTTCATGGCCACAGGTTTTGTTTAGTTCATGATTAGCTTCAATGGCCAAATTATCTAGTCTTCTTTGTAGATTTTTGATTTGCGAAACAGACACGGCTGAAAAGTTACAGAGCAAGCCTATAGTACAAATAAACTATAAAAAAGCCAGTTTTCTTTTTTAAAAGGGGACTCTTCTTTTTTCTTCTTTGTCAATGTCAATATCAAGTTCGCGCATTCTTTTCATGATCATTGAGTAATACTCCTTTATATATCCTTCAAGAGTCGAGGTCTCTTCTGGGTTTAGCCCAAATGCTTTATAAGTTTCTTCCATAGGAGCATCGAGAGTTATTCCACTTCCAGTTAATTCAGAAAAGGCTAGTCGGTCAGCGATAGGTAAGGATGCCTCGAAGAAAGAAACAATAGTTTGGGTTGTTTCCATAAGAAATTTCGAAACTCTAAGGACTTTTGATTTCTCTTTACCACAAGATTTTTCACATAATTTGACAATGTCATCAGCAGTCCATGCTTTGGGTCCTACAACAGGGAAGCTTTTTCTTATTGTTTCAGGCCTATTTAAGGCTGCTACAGCAAAGCGAGCAACATCTTGGGTGTTCATATAGGCAATCTCTGCAGGACTTCCTCCACCTCCAATCCAAACTGTTTGGCTTTCAAGCACTGGAATTGCAAATTGATTGATGATTCCTTGCATAAAAGCAACTCCTTGCAGGATGGTGTAATCCAACGAAGACTTTGCGAGAAGTTGTTCCGTGCAATATTTAATATCCATTAGAGGAACTTGTCTGTGTTGATCAGCTGCAAGCAGAGATAGAAAGATCACTCTTTTAATACTTAGCCGATCACAAGCCTTGTAAAGATTTAATTTACCCTCCCAATCGGTTTCATATACGCTTTTTGCATCATCAGCTCTTCCAGTTGCAGCGTCAATAACTGCATCAATTCCATCAAGGGAATAATCAATGCTTTCAGGTATTAATAGATCACCTTGTGTGATTTCACATCCCCATTCTTGAAGGAAAGAGGCTTTCCTTGGAGTGCGAACTAAGCATCGAACTTGATGCCCTAAATCAATAGCAGTTCTGGCAATCTGTCTCCCGACAGTGCCGGTTCCACCTAAAACCAGAACCTGCATAGAATCAATCATCTCAATCGAAGAGCCTAAGTCGAAGAATTAAATATCGTGGATTTTCAGTTTTCTTGAAGCTTCAATAGAAGCATCCCTCCAGCAAGACCTATGGGAATCAGTACCCAAAAGATAGCTGCTGTTCCGAAAATCTCTGAAGCCATTTTTTATTCAAGACATTTATTACAACAGCATAGTTAATCCTGCTTTGCAATTGTTGAGGCACAAATTTTGCAAAGTTCTTTAAAAGGAGCATCTGTTCGAATTTGTCCAGGCATTATCGAACTACTTAGACCGATGTAACCCATGCTTTGCAAAGCCTTTGTCAATAATTGAGTTTTGGGTGGCTTGGTTAAGGAAAGTTTGCTAGCCAATTCAGATATAGACCAACAGCATGAAGGTAATCCAGGGTCTTTTTTTGCCTTTTTCAGAAAGGTTTTAGTTTTTTTAGCCACAGGAATTTCGCCAATATCTGCAATATTTATTAATTCTTGCAAGTAAATGGGGCATTGTATTTCTCCTATCCATAGTGGAACATTGATGATTCTATGGCCTGATTTTTTCATACAATTACAAACATCCCAATCTTTGAAATCATATAAAGGGATGGCAGCTTGATCGCCACATTTATCACATCTAACAATAAATCCAATTTTATTTTCACTATTATTCTCAACATTTTTTTTAAACTGTATACATATTCTGAATGATCTACCATCACTATATGAAACTAACGGCTTGATTCCCCTACCAATTATTGATGCTTGTTTTGCGATTGCTGATATTTGTAATCTAAGCCCTATTTCCCAGCTTGCAGGGTGCACTCTTGATAGAGCTCCAAATTTCCTTATTCCTGATTTGCGATCATGACCTGTTATAGATCTTGCATCAGTGTTAGATAGTATTAAAAATCCATTAAATCTCAAAACTCTAAATGTGGGCTGCAGTAAATAATTTGGACATCCAAAAGAATCTATATCAATAAGATCTACAAATTTGTCTTGAAGATAAGTGTTGCAAAGTAACCTTTCCGCATTTTCTTTGTGGATTTTTAAAGATATTTTTGTGTTCTCAAGTTGAGATAAATTCTGATTCAGAGTTTTAAATGCATTTATATCTGCATCATTAGCCCAAATTTCCAATTCAGAAGTTATCGATTTTAGTTTTTTGTAAATAAGGGTGCTTTCTAGTCCCCATCTAAGAGATCTAATACCGGTGCTAGCCATTAGGTCTAACCAGACCAATTTCTCAGGATTTTTTTTGCTATCAAAAAGTTGCTTACAAGCTATAAGAACTGATAAATCTCTAGAAATTATTGAATCAGCACGAAAAAAACTATCATCTAGCTTTAAATTTGCCAGTCCTTCGCGATAGTGGTAAAGAGGTTTGATTAGATTATTTTGGATTTTTTTGAAGAAGGGAACTCAGAAAATCTAGTAAGTGATCATGGGATTAATTGGGGTGAGTTTCACAATTGGTATTGGAATGACATTAAATGTCATTGGCGTGTATTTGGGGAAGAGACAGATCCTCCTATAGTTTTTGTCCATGGATTTGGAGCAAGTAGCTCTCATTGGAGAAAGAATGTCGCATTCTTTGCGAAGTCCGGGTATAGAGTTTTTGGAATTGATCTTATTGGATTTGGTATCTCAGAGCAGCCTGGATTAACCAAGCAAAAGTATCTGGACAATTTCTTTTGGTCAAATCAATTGATAGCTTTTCTAGAGGAAATAGTGGGGAAAAGGCATAAAGAGAAAGCGGTTTTAATTGGAAATTCCTTAGGTGGTTTGGTTTCTATAACAACTGCCTCTTTACGGCCAGATTTGGTAAAGGCCATCATTGCCTCACCTTTACCTGACCCTGCCTTTATGGCTCCATTTGATTTCCCTGAAATATCAATTTTAAAAAAGATTCGTGGGCTTTTGGTAAAAGCTTTTTTTAAAATCCTTCCTTTGGAAGTACTTTTACCAATTATTTCCAGAACTTCAATAATTAAGAAAGCGCTTCAATCGGCTTATCATAGATCTGTGAGAAATGACTTTGATCTTTTAAAAATCGTTTCTGCTCCAGCCCAAAGGCCCACTGCTCCTAGAGCATTGAGGGCAATGTGTATTGGAATGACTCTGAGACCTAAGTCTTATACAGCCCCGATATTGTTAAAAAGATTGGCAGAAAGTCTTCGGGAGTGTCCTATCTTGATGGTATGGGGAGCCAAAGATAAATTGGTTCCATTGAACATTGGTAAATTGATAGTCAAAGAGCATCCCTGGCTTGATTTGTTAGTGATCGAGAATAGTGGACATTGTGTTCACGATGAAACTGCCGACAATTTCAATCAGAATGTTTTGGAATGGTTGGTCGAACTTAATTTGTCATTTAATAGTCAAATCTCATGAAACATACTCTTTCCGTCTTGGTTGAAGATGAATCAGGGGCTCTTAGCAGAATCTCAGGTTTATTTGCTCGAAGAGGTTTCAATATCGAAAGTCTTGCAGTGGGCCCAGCAGAAGCCGAAGGGCAATCAAGATTGACTATGGTCGTTGACGGAGGGGACGAAACACTCCAACAAATGTCTAAGCAACTAGACAAATTAGTGAATGTATTGCAAGTTTCTGATTTAACCCAAAAACCAGCAGTTGAAAGGGAATTGATGCTTTTAAAAGTATCTGCACCTCCTGATCAAAGAAGTGCAATCTTAGAATTAGTTAATGTTTTCAGATCAAAAGTAGTTGATTTTGGAGATGAGGCTTTGACTCTTGAAGTCGTTGGTGACCCAGGAAAACTTGTTGCACTTGAAAAATTATTAAAGCCTTATGGAATTTTGGAAATAGCAAGAACTGGCAAAGTTGCGCTTGAAAGAGCCTCTGGAGTCAATACTGAAATGTTGAAAATTTCTTCTAACCAATCTAGCTTTCCTGCCTAAATGTTATCCCTAGGGCTTGATTTTAATAAAGTAATGGCTGTTAATATTTTTTCACCTTGTTCTAATGAATCTACAACTTGCATTCCTTTAATAACTTTGCCAAATACAGAGTATCTACCATCAAGTTCAGGTAGGGCTTTTAAAGCTATATAAAATTGAGTGCTAGCAGAATTAACTCCTTGGGCTCTTGCCATTGCCAAAGCACCTCTTTTGTGAGTCAATTCAAGAAGAGATAATTCTTTTGGGTTAGTAATTTTTGAATTATATCTAGGTTTATTTTCATTGATTAATTTTAATTCCAAAGGAATAAGACGATGTGAAGTGTAATGGGATTTAATGTTGCTAATTCCTCCTTTATTTTTGTTGAATTTGATTCGATTATCTAATCTAATATTTCCAGCTTGAATTATAAATGGATAAGGTGATTTGATTACTCTATGGAAACTTGTTCCATTATAAATTTTTCTATTAATAAGATCCAGGAAATTGCCTGCAGTGATTGGAGCTGAATTGCCATTAAGCTCTATAATTATTTCTCCTTTTTTAGTTTGAATTAGGACATTTATTTTCCCATCTAAGCATGGTTCCTTAATGTCTTTGCAGAAGGAATCAACTTCTGCAAACTTCATCCTTTTACATGCAACTGAAGAAATTGAAAAGATTAAACTTAGAGTAAATAAGAGGCTATGTTTTATGTGATTTGTCATTTTTTAGACTTTCAAGATTATTATGAAATTCCTTCAAGATTCACTTCTAGGAATCTTGCTAATTGAGCGCTTTCCCTCTCAAGTTCAATTAAAGGTCTTGGTTGACCTATTCCATTTAAAGGAATATCACTCCTGCCTTTTACTCTTAGTGTAATTCTTCTTTTGGCGTTAAAGCCATCTCTAACTTCTAGCTTCACAGCCTGAATATCTTTAAATCCAATTTCAAGATTGATTTCTTGAAATAGGCCTTTCCTAGAGATTGAAAGAATTCCTTTGCTTTTATCAAAGCTATTTTTCCCAGAACCAAAGTCAATGGAAATTAGTGTCCATAGGTAAATGGCTAGAAGAAAAGCTGCTAAGCCATAAGCTCCCATTATTACGCCTTGAGGGATGAAAATCAGATTGGAGGGATGACCAAGAGGCAACAAATCTTTGCCTACATAGCTTGAGATTGAAGCAATGAGAAAGCCAATACCTCCAATACTTACGGCAGCCGCAACAAGGATGTTTGAAAGACGGTTTGAACCTATGACAGTTTGTTCAAAAAGGTTTTGACCAAATTGCTCTGATTGGGGGTCGGCTAAAAAATCTTCAGGCATAAATAAAATTTAAAGAATCGTTATCCATTCATTTTCTAATGAAAGCCCCTCAAATAGCCAATTTGTGAGGGTCTATTAAGTGAATAAACAATAAAACAGTTTCAACTAAAGACAATATTCCCCAAAATACCCTTAGAAATTGTTAAAGTCTCTCGGTATCCCCCGATCTCAGCACGTTTCACCCATGACGATCGCTGTTGGACGCGCGCAGGAACGAGGATGGTTTGACGTCCTCGATGACTGGCTTAGACGCGACCGCTTTGTTTTTATTGGCTGGTCTGGCCTTCTACTTTTTCCAACTGCTTATTTAGCAATTGGAGGATGGTTCGTTGGAACTACCTTTGTTACTTCCTGGTATACCCATGGTATTGCCAGCTCCTATTTAGAAGGAGCAAACTTCTTAACTGCTGCTGTTAGCACCCCTGGCGATGCCATGGGGCACAGCTTGATGTTGCTTTGGGGCCCTGAAGCTCAAGGTGATTTTGCTCGCTGGCTACAGCTAGGCGGTTTATGGAATTTTGTTGCCCTTCATGGCACTTTCTCCCTGATCGGCTTCATGTTGCGTCAGTTTGAGATTGCTCGTCTTTTAGGACTTCGTCCTTACAACGCATTGGCATTCTCTGCTCCAATAGCGGTTTTTGTAAGCGTTTTCCTTCTTTATCCACTAGGCCAACATAGTTGGTTCTTTGCTCCTTCTTTTGGAGTAGCGGCAATCTTCCGTTTCATTCTTTTTATTCAAGGTTTCCATAACTGGACTCTTAACCCTTTCCATATGATGGGAGTAGCAGGAATCCTTGGAGGAGCACTTTTATGTGCGATCCATGGAGCTACTGTTCAGAACACTCTTTATGAGGATTCAACTACTTATTCTGGAGGAAAGGTTCAGAGCACTACTTTTAGAGGTTTTGATCCGACTCAAGAAGAAGAGACCTATTCAATGGTCACAGCAAACCGTTTTTGGAGTCAGATCTTCGGTATTGCTTTCTCAAACAAGCGATTCCTTCACTTCTTTATGCTGTTAGTACCTGTAATGGGTATGTGGGCTCCTTCTATAGGAATCGTTGGTCTTGCAGTTAACTTGCGCGCTTACGATTTCGTTAGTCAAGAGATCAGGGCAGCAGAAGATCCTGAATTTGAGACCTTCTATACGAAGAATATTCTTCTAAATGAGGGCATGAGAGCTTGGATGGCATCTGCTGACCAGCCACACGAAAACTTTGTATTCCCTGAGGAGGTACTGCCCCGTGGAAACGCCCTCTAATTTCAGTAACTTATTAAAGTCTCCAGGACAGAGTCTTGAAGAGACTGGTTACACCTGGTATGTAGGTAATGCCAGATTGATTAATCTTTCTGGAAGATTACTTGGTGCCCATATAGCTCATGCAGGACTAATGGTCTTCTGGGCTGGAGCAATGCTTCTTTATGAGGTGAGTCATTTCACCTTTGACAAACCCATGTGGGAGCAAGGACTTATTTGCCTTCCTCACGTAGCGATGTTTGGTTATGGAGTAGGTCCTGGTGGCGAAGTAACGGACATTTTTCCATTCTTTGCTGTTGGAGTTGTTCATCTAATTGCATCTGCAGTTCTTGGGTTTGGAGGTGTCTGGCATTCATTGGCTGGCCCTGAAAAATTAGAAGAGGCTTTCCCCTTCTTCTCCAATGATTGGAGAGATAAGAATCAGATGACCAATATTCTTGGTTATCACTTAGTTGTTCTTGGTGTTGGCTCTCTTCTTTGGTCTATTAATTGGATGTATATAGGTGGTGCATACGACACTTGGGCTCCAGGTGGCGGTGAAGTTCACCTAATAAATCCAACTCTTGATCCCGGTGTGATTTTTGGCTATCTACTTCAAACCCCATGGGGTGGCGGTGGATGGATGATCGGCGTCAACTCTATGGAGGATATCGTCGGTGGTCACATTTATTTGGGTGTCATAGAGATCATTGGTGGAATATTTCACATATTCACTCAGCCATATGGATGGGCACGTAGAGCTTTCATCTGGAACGGAGAAGGTCTTCTAAGTTATGCATTAGGAGGCATTTGCGTAGCTAGTTTTGTTGCTTCAACTTTTGTTTGGTTCAACAACACAGCTTATCCATCTGAATTTTATGGACCTACTAACGCTGAGGCTTCTCAGGCTCAAAGTTTCACTTTCCTTGTAAGAGACCAGCGAATTGGCGCAGATGTTGGATCCACTATGGGCCCAACTGGACTTGGTAAGTACCTGATGCGTTCACCTACAGGTGAAATCATTTTTGGTGGAGAAACAATGAGATTCTGGGACTTTAGAGGCCCATGGTTAGAGCCATTGAGAGGTCCAAATGGCCTAAGTCTCGATAAAATTCAAAATGATATTCAGCCTTGGCAAGTTCGTCGAGCAGCTGAATATATGACTCATGCTCCTAATGCTTCTATTAACTCTGTTGGTGGAATTATTACTGAGCCAAATGCTGTCAATTTTGTCAATTTGAGACAGTGGTTAGCAGCTGCTCAATTCTTCCTTGGTTGGTTCACATTTATTGGACATTTGTGGCATGCAGGAAGAGCACGTGCAGCGGCAGCTGGTTTTGAGAAAGGTATTGATCGTAAGAACGAGCCTGCTTTTGCAATGCCCGATTTAGATTAAAACCATTTTCATTTCTGTTGAAAAGCCCTCACAAAATGTGAGGGCTTTTTTATTTATTGATTTTTTATTTCTAATAAATTTTCTTTTAACCAAGGGATACTAAGACCAAGAACATTGGTGAAGCAGCCATTAATTGATTTTATGAATTTTGCACCTTTTCCCTCTAAGGTAAAACAGCCTGCACATTGTAATGGCTCTCCAGATTCTACATATTGTTGAATTTCATTATTTTCTAATTTGCAGAACTCAATATAGGTGCTTTTTACAATAGATCTAATAATTAAGTTTTTCTGCTTTTCATTATTATTTATAATCAAAGTGTGACCAGTATGCAAATATCCACTCTTTGATGAAAGTGCTCTTAATCGTTGAATAGCTTCTTTAGGGTTTCTGGGTTTGCCAAAGGCTTGGCCTTCAAATTCAAAAACCGAATCACATCCTAGGATTATATTCTCTTTTATTATTTCCTTTGAATGAGAAATTGCTTTTAATTGATTTGATGCAACTTCACTGGCCTTTGCATGTGATAGATATTCTACTAATTTTTTCGGATTAGTTTCTTTGACACTATTTTCATCAAAATTACTTACTATTACTATGTGTGGAATCATTGCTTCTTCTAGTAATTTGTGTCGCGCTTTAGAAGCTGATGCAAGAACTAACACTTCAAATTAACTGCATCAAATACTTTTTTATTTTGCCACAGTCGTATTTTATTTCCACTTGATTTTTTTCTGAATGGATTTAATTGATAAGAAAATCGAACAAAGGGCTCAAAATGCTTTTAGATTTCTTCCTTTTAATAGAAGATTTTATAATGATTTAATTAATAGTGGCTTGGACTGTCAATTGGTTTTTAAAAATAGAGAAAAGTATTGCTTAGAAGGATATAAATGGTTTAAAAATCCAGAGTCTGTGGAACATTCGTTTCGATGGCTTATTAAATTAGGAATTTTACGAAGAGAAGTAGATGGGCAAGGCTTGACATCAAGAATTCGCTTGACACCATTTGCGAGACAAATGATTCAGATTAATCCATATTTGCCTACTAAAAAAAATAAATTTTTCATCAAGATTATTTGTTGTCTTTCTCTTAAGTTTCAACTGTGAGAAATTTAATTTTTCAACCTACACCGATAATGATTTTTGGGACTTCAAGTGGAGCGGGTAAATCTTTGATGTCTGCAGCTATTTGTAGAGTTTTGCTTCGAAG
Organism: uncultured Prochlorococcus sp.; assembly: GCA_902564535.1. Classification (GTDB taxonomy): domain Bacteria; phylum Cyanobacteriota; class Cyanobacteriia; order PCC-6307; family Cyanobiaceae; genus CACFBG01. Next base: position 43,574 of record CACFBG010000005.1, on the reverse strand, counting down.
AGGAGAAAAGCCTTTTCCTTTTAAGGGGCAAAATATGAGTAACAATGCTTGGGTTGATAAAAGTGGTGGAGAGATGGCTTTCTCTCAAGCCATGCAGGCCTGGGCTGCAGGATTAACACCTGAATGCAGAATGAATCCAATTCTTTTAAAACCAAAAGGTGACTCCACAAGCGAAGTTGTTCACATGGGAAAAACTGTAGGAATTGCTCGTGCTGAAAAATACTATGAAGATTGGTTTGATTCAGGCTGGGAATCTATTAACCGTGCTTTAAACGAATTTAAAGATTCGAATAAAGGTTCAAGGCTTGTTATTGAAGGAGCTGGTAGTCCTGTAGAAGTGAATTTGCAGGACAGAGATTTAACTAATTTGCGAATAGCTAATCTCGTTCAGGCTCGATGCTTGTTAGTAGCTGATATTGAAAGAGGAGGTGTTTTTGCGCAATTAATAGGAACTTTAACGTTGTTGAAACCCGATGAAAGGAAATTAATTAAAGGGATTATAATTAATCGGTTTAGAGGAAGAAGAGAACTTTTTGAGGAAGGTAAAAATTGGATTGAGAAAGAAACAGGGATACCAGTGTTAGGAATTATGCCTTGGTTAAATAATATTTTTCCGCCAGAAGATACCCTTGATTTGCTGGAATATAGAAAGCCCAAATCAGGCGCTCAGATTGAGATAGGAGTAGTTAGACTGCCCTCAATTAGTAACTTTTCGGATTTTGATCCATTACAATCAGAACCTACAGTTCAATTAAAATGGATAGAGCTTGGCCAGAAGTTTAATGATTTAGATGCTTTAATAATTCCAGGGAGTAAACAAACTCTTAATGATTTAGAGAAAGTAATTGAATTGGGTTTGGCTGATCAAATCAAAAATTATATAGAGAAAGGGGGGAATTTATTTGGGATTTGTGGAGGAATGCAAATGTTAGGGAGTACCTTGGAAGATCCTTTTGGACTAGAACATAACTTGAATCAATCTAATAAAGGAATAGTAAATGGATTAGATATATTACCTATTAGGACTAGATTTATGAAAGAAAAGAAATTAATCCAAAGGGAATTAAAAATTAATTGGCCAGAATCATTGCAAATTAATGGATTTGAATTGCATCGAGGAGAAACCAAACTAATAGAAAGGAATATACAAATTCATCCACTATCTGAATATGACACTTCTATAGGCTGGGTGTTAAAAAATAAGGGTAAACCTAATCATATTGTAGGAACATATTTACATGGTATTTTTGACAATGGTAGATTTAGAAGATTATGGCTAAATGATTTAAGGAGACAAAAAGGACTAGATGAGATTTCTGTTGATGAAGTACATTATTCTTCCAAAATAAACTCAATATTGGATTTATTGGCTGATCAATTCGAAAAATATATTGACATTTCACCATTAATTTCTTCTTGCTAATGAAAAAGATCAATATAATTTGGCCGAATGGTAAGGAAACTCTGGCTAAAGTGGATACATTATGGTTGAAAGCTGCATTAGATGCAGGTATTTCTATACCTACAGGATGTCTTGGGGGCAGTTGTGGAGCTTGTGAGATTGAAGTAGATGGAAAAGTATTGAGAGCGTGTATTTCTAAAGTGGAAGAATCAAAATCTAATTTTGTAGTAGTCGAAGAATTTAATGATCCATATTGGTAGCTTTTTATTTAATTTACTATTAACTTAAGTTTTCTTTGAATGATCTAGTCCAGGAATTAATGCAATAGAAGCAATTAAACCTAAAATAAGTATTATAAGAGTCGGCAATACTGACTCTGCCATTCTTTCATCACCAGCGTATTGAAAAATTCTTACAGATAAAGTATCAAAGTTAAATGGTCTAAGAACAAAGGTAAGAGGTAATTCTTTTATTGTATCTACAAACACCAAAAGTGCTCCAACTGCTATAGGTCCCTTTAAGAGAGGCAGGTGAACCCTTTTTAGAACTTCCCACCAACTACATCCAAGACTAGTTGCTGCTTCATCTAAACTTGGAGGAAAACGTTCAAATGCTGCATCAAGTCCACCTTTTGAGACTGCAAGAAATCTATCAACATAACCCCAAAGAAGTAAGATTATTGGACTCAAGAACCAATTACCGCTAAAAGAAAGTAAAGCTAGCGCTAAAACTACTCCTGGTATTGCGTAACCTATACCTGCAAGAAAAGTAATGTTATTTATTAATTTAGATGGATTCCATCTTTTGGCAATTGCCAATAAGAGTGCTGCAATTACTGCCAATATTGATGCTGTTATTCCAAGGGCTAGACTCCTCAAGGTTAAAATAATTAATTCAAAGTCAAGTCCTTTCTCGATTTGTTGGATATTAATTAAGGCCCAACATAAAGGTGTCCCTAAAGTAAATAAGGGTGGGACTATGGACAAGATTTGAGCAATTAGAGATCTAAAACCTTTTAGCTCCCATGCTGGCGCTTCTCCTCCAGCTAATCCTTCAGACCACCTACGACTTCGTTTCCTTAGACTCTTTTCGTATGCGACAAGAGTAATGACTATTAATAAAGCTATTAGAGCTAAAGATATAGCTCCAGAAGGATTATTTTGACTCATCCAGTTTTCTAATATTCCAGCAGAGATACTTGGAACATTTAATAATTGAACAGCGCCAAGTTCATTTACTACTTCCATTCCCATGAGGGCCACGCCAGCTCCAATTGATGGGAGTGCCATAGGGAGGGCAATTCTTCGAAAACTATTCCATGGGCCGGTCCCAAGATTTCTAGCTGCTTCTAATTGACGTTTTCCTGAGACGGCAAAGCTTTCTGTACTTAATAGAAAAACATATGGATAAGTTGTCATTGACATTATGAAAATAGCCCATCCCATTCCATGAATTTGAATTGCATTAATGCTTCCTAAATCTATTAAAGTTGCAGATAGCAAATAAGCTGGCGTTGCCAAAGGAATTAGCTGAGCAACTCTCAATAACTTTCTTCCTTTAAATCTACAATTAGCAAGTAACCATCCATTTATAGTCCCTAGGCTTCCTCCCAGTAAACCTGTTAAAGAAAGAAGTAAAAGTGTTCCCTTTATATTTTTTAGGCCATAAGAATCTAAATATATAGACTTATCATTAAAGCCACTGATTCCTTCAATGATTAATCCTATTAATGGAATTAAAGCAATCGTTGCTATGATGATAGCTATTATATTTAAGATAAATCTGTTAGAGTGAAACCGATGTTTAATCATAATTATATTGAGAATAGGTTTGTTTCGGCATCCATTTTTTTAAGAGCAAATTAATCGTAATTATATCAAAAGATAATCATGATTTTATGTGCTTTATTTTATATATTGAGATTACTTTTTATCGTAATCTATTTAAATTCTTTTGTTGATTTTAATTTGTTTGATGTATTCAATTAAAGTAAACTTTTAATTTAGATCATTTATTGATTTAGCTAGTATCACATCTAGTTCTGTAATACCACCTGAGTCATGAGTTGTTAGTTCAATATTTACTGATCCATAGACATTTCTCCACTCTGGATGGTGACCTTGTTTCTCTGATATTAAAGCCACTTTAGTCATAAAACCAAATGCTTCTATAAAATTACTGAATTTCCAGTTTTTCTTTAGCCGATTCTCTTTAATTTCCCAACCATCAAGTGTTTCCGATAGTTCTTTTAATTGAATCGGTGAAAGGACTTCTTTGTTCATGAATAAGATGATTTGCCTTTATCTTCTCAATAATGATCCTTTAATACTATTAAGTCAAATACATGATAAATATTTAATTAATTTTACCTGTAATAGAGGAACAAAATATCCATATGTTTAAATAGATTCTTATTATTTTTAGACAGGGTTTAATGCATTTTATTGAATTCACCTATGGCATGTAGGCAGATTTTTCGATTATTTTTAGCATATCTATGCTCCCAAAGGTAAACTGCTTGCCATGTTCCTAGAACTAATTTTGTATTCTGTATGCTGAGACTTAGAGTTGTGCTAGTTAGTGATGTTTTAATATGTGCAGGCATATCATCTAGGCCTTCTTCCTTGTGAGAGTATTCAATTGGATTTGAATCATTATTTATTGAAGAGAACTTTTTTTCTGGAACAATTGCTTTTAAATATTGAGATAGATCTTCTAAAACCCTATAATCTGCATTTTCATTAATTGTAAGGCTACAACTTGTATGAAGTGCCATTATATTAATAATACCATCTTTTATTGAAGTTTTACGAATCCATGAATTTATTTGTGATGTTAGATTCGTGAAACCTTCTCCTTTAGTGGCTATTTCTATCTCTGTAAAGGCTTGATTTAAGGTCATATTAAATTCTCTAGAAACTTAATATTATAATCCTTTTTATTTTAATGTACTAAATTAATTAAATTTAAAGTCAATTTAATTCTTAAGACTTTATAAATATTTACTAGAATGGCGATATTAGTCTTCCTTTGTCTTTATCTCTCTTGGGAATATATAATTTAATGTGTTAAATTGAATAATTAAATCTCTTTATCTTTGCATTTGATATTTAAAAGCTAATATTTCTAATTAAGCTATTGGCTCTAATTCTACTTTTGCGTATTGTTTAACTAAGTAGCAATTTTTTGGAGCTGAAAATTTTGCCCTCCTGTGCTTGGGAAAGATTGGGAGAATATCTACATGAGACCCAACTGCTTGGTTCTATTCAAAGCACTCTTTATTGGGACCAAAATACTGCGATGCCAAAAGGAGGTTCTTCTTGGAGGGGCGAGCAATTGAGCTTGTTGGCTCGTTTATTACATCGCCGACAGAGTAGTTCTCAATATGAATCACTTATTAAGGAGGCTGAGAAAGAATTTCAGGATTCATGTTTAAAGGGTGAATTTGAGCTTAATGAGAAGGAGGCAAGGCAAAGAAATCTAGATCTTTTAATACAGGACTTATCTCGACAAAAGTGTTTGGATCCTGAATTAGTTGCTCATCTAGCTAAAGCCAAATCTCAAGGCTATGAATCATGGCAAGAAGCTAAAGCTAATAATGATTTTAAATCTTTTCAACCAGCGTTATCTACTTTAATTAGCTTGAGAAAAGAGCAGGCCCAACAACTTAATGAACCAAGAAGTTGTTGGGAGACTCTTGCTCAACCTTTTGAGCCTGACCTTTCTTTGAATAGAGTGCAGGAATTATTTGCACCTTTAAGAACAGTTCTTCCGGAATTATTAGATAAAGTTCGTTCCTTAGATAAAAGAAAATTAAAGAAATGGGATTTAGATGAAAGTCTTCAAGAGAAACTATGTAATCAACTTCTTAATGATTGGGGAAGGGATGAGAAAATTACTGCCTTAGCAAGATCTCCACATCCTTTTTCAACAACTCTTGGACCTAAAGATTTTCGGATTACTTCTCGAGTTGTTAAAGGACAACCACTTTCTTCTTTTTTGGCAACGGCGCATGAGTGGGGGCATTCTTTATACGAGCAAGGTCTTAATTTTCAAAGTCATCAGTGGTTTTCCTGGCCTTTAGGTCAAGCTACCTCTATGGCTCTTCACGAAAGCCAATCTTTGTTTTGGGAGAATAGAGTTGCTAGAAGTAAGGCTTTTTCGGAAAGATTTTGGCGGTACTTTGCTGAAGTTGGTGCTCCTTTTGATTCTTGGAAAGATCTTTGGCATTCCATGAACCCTTTGATGCCTGGACTTAATAGGGTAGAAGCGGATGAACTCAGTTATGGATTACATATCCTTATAAGAACTGATTTGGAGATAGCTCTTCTTGAAGATGATTTGCCTATAAGTGAATTGCCTATTGAATGGAATAGTCGGTATGAAAATCTTCTAGGTTTAACTCCTCAAACTGATTCTGAAGGGTGTTTGCAAGACGTTCATTGGAGCGAGGGTTTGTTTGGATATTTTCCTTCTTATTTGATTGGTCATTTGATTAGTGCTCAATTGTCTCAGGCTATGACTAGGGCTTTGGGTGCTCAGGACACAGACCCTATCTCTACAAATATTCTTATAGGTAATGAATCGGCGCTTCTTAATTGGTTAAGGAAAGAGGTTCACCCTCATGGGAGGAAAATGAATGCTGAGGATTTGGTGAAGAAGGTCTCCGGTACTTCATTGTCAAGCGATCCTTTTATTAGCTATCTAAAGGAAAAGCTAGAGATGTTGAACGCAACTTCGTAAGATGTAAACCAATCTCATTTGATCAATATGGCTAACCTCGACCAGGCTCCATCTAGGAGCATGCCAAATTTGCTTCATGTTTTGCCTGCATTTGCAAATGAGAATGAATTAAGGCTAAACACAATTGTGGAGTTGAATTCCAATACAATTAATAAATATGAATTGATTACTGAAACAGGCCATTTAAAGCTTGATCGAGTTGGATTTTCCTCCTTGGCTTATCCATTCGCTTATGGTTGTATCCCACGCACATGGGATGAAGATGGTGATCCATTGGATATAGAAATAGTAGGAGTTACTGAAGCCTTAGTCCCTGGTTCAATAGTTGAAGCAAGAATAATTGGTGTAATGACTTTTGATGATGGAGGAGAAGTTGACGATAAAGTTATAGGAGTAATTGCAGATGATAAGAGAATGGATCATATAATTAGTTTCGATCAATTAGGTGAACATTGGATTAAAGAAACTACTTATTATTGGGAGCATTACAAAGATCTTAAAAAGCCTGGAACTTGTAAAGTTAATGGTTTTTTTGGTGTGGATAAAGCTGTAGATATAATTAAATCTTGTGAGGAAAGATATCTTTCAGTTATAGAGCCTAAACTTATTGATTAAAATATCTTTTGACTTGTTAGAGATATAGATTAATTAAGATAATTAATCTATATCTCTTGTTATGTTGAATATTTCTTGAAGTATTTCACCAGCACCTTGGGATTTTAATACATTAGCAAGCTTTATTCCTATAGGCTCTGGATCAATCGCTAAGCCACTTGCTTGGTCTCGAATTAATTGTTTCCCATCAAGACTAGCAACCATTCCAATAAGAGTAAGAACACCATCCTCAATTTTGCTATTAACACCAATAGGAACTTGGCATCCTCCTTCCAATTCTCTTAAGAAAGATCTTTCGGCTAAACATCTTTGAGATGTGTCTTTATGTTCTAGACATTTAATTATTTCAATAACTTCTGGTCTTTCATTTACACATTCAATCCCTAATGCACCCTGCCCAACGGCATGAAGTGATATTGAACTAGGAATAATTTGATGAATCCTTTTTGAAAAACCTAGTCTACTAAGTCCAGCCGCAGCAAGAATTAGACAGTCATATTCACCTGCATCAAGCTTCTCTAGCCGAGTAATTACATTACCTCTTACATCTTTAAATACTAGATCTGGATAATTATATCGTAATTGAGCTAATCGTCTTAATGAACTGGTCCCAACAATTGATCCTGAAGGAAGAGTCTCAAGTTGATATTTTTCATTTTTACTATTTACTACAAGTGCATCAGCAGGATCTTCTCTTTTGGTAATACATCCAAGTATTAGTCCATTTGGGAGATTAGTTGGGAGGTCCTTGAGAGAGTGAACAGCAATTTCAGCATGCCCGACCAGCATTTGAGCTTCAAGCTCTTTGGTGAAGAGACCTTTGTCTCCTATTTTCGCAAGAGCAACATCTAAAATCTTGTCTCCTTGCGTAGCCATCGCCTCAATAGAAATGGCTAAACCAGGGTGAGCTAGTTCTAGTTCTTTCTTAACCCAATTTGTTTGCACCATTGCCAATTGGCTTCTTCGGGATGCTATTCGAAGTTTTTCTAAAGGCATGTAGAAGCATTAGCTCCTGTTTACCTTAAACAAGCGAACTAACCTTATTGGATATGTCTGACAATCATTTATTAGATTAGTTATAAAAAAAAAATTAATAGAGCACGATTTATTGATTCAGTATTTGTGAGGCTTGGGATTTTCCTGAGAAAATAAGGACCACAAATGCTTGAAGGATGAATTCCTATCCAAAAAGAGCATATAAACAATTGCAATTAAAGCAATTATGGCTCTAATTGCAATTGTCTTCGAAGTTAAAAAAATTCTCTAGTATTATTTTATATACTCTTTTAATACCCCATTCCTGTTGGGATGTCTTAACTTTCTTAGTGCCTTTGCTTCTATTTGTCTAATCCTTTCTCTAGTGACATCAAATATTTGACCAATCTCTTCAAGAGTTTTCATTCTGCCATCATCAAGTCCATACCTTAGCCTTAGGACGTCTCTTTCTCTTGGGCTAAGGGTTGCAAGAACCCCCTCTAAGTCCTCTCTTAGTAAATTTTTGGCAACATCTTGTTCTGGATTCTCAATATCTGCTTCGATGAAATCCCCTAGCCTGGAATCCTCCTCTTTGCCAATAGGAGTTTCTAGAGATATTGGTAGTTGAGCACTTTTTGCTATAAACCTTAATTTCTCAATAGTCATCTCCATACTCTCAGCAATTTCTTCTTCAGTCGGCTTCCTTCCAAACTCTTGACTTAATACTTTTGTGGTTTTTTTGATCCTTGAAATAGTCTCATAAAGATGGACTGGCAGGCGAATAGTTCTGCTTTGGTCAGCTATTGCTCTTGTTATTGCTTGTCGAATCCACCAAGTTGCATATGTTGAGAATTTATACCCTTTTTCATGATCAAATTTTTCTGCTGCTCTAATAAGTCCCAGACTTCCCTCTTGAATTAAATCTTGGAAAGAAAGACCTCTATTCATATATTTTTTAGCAATTGAGACAACTAATCTGAGGTTGGACTGAACCATTTTTTCTTTGGCTCTGCGTCCCAGCATTAGTCGACGTCGAAACTTAACTACTGGCATTCCTTGAAGAGCAGCCCACTCTTTAGTTGTTGGATAATGGCCGTTTTCACTTTCGAATTGCTCGGCTTCTTCTTCTAGATGTAAAAGATCGGCAATTTTTCGTGCTAATTCAATTTCCTCGTCTGGTCTTAAGAGGCGGATCCTTCCTATTTCTTGTAAATAAACTCTTATTGAATCTTCTGTGTAAACCCCTTTGGGCCCTAATTTTATACTGGCTAAGGCTTTGGCTCTTATTTCTTCTTCACTCATTGCTCCAGAAGGAAGAAGAGTATCTTCTAATTTCTCCTCAGACTCATTATTAATTGTGTTGATTACTGAAAGTGATTCTTCATTAAAATCGTTATTTTCCTGAATATCTGAGGAGAAAGCTTTACTTTGCTCTGCACTTATTATTTTCTTGTCATTTATTTTTTTAGACTGGCTAGTTGATTTTCCTTTAGGCTTATTAGCTATTGATTTTGTATTATTTGAAGATTTGATTTTTGAAACTGATTTTTTTGTTTTAGCGGATACTTTTACGGAAGAAGATGTTTTTGCTTTGGAAGCTAAGGGCTTTGCTTTTTTTGCCTTTTTTATTCTCTCCCCTTTTTCTACGGAAGATTGAGTGACTTTTTTAGAAGTTTTAGCAGAAGCTGTTGTTGTTTCTTGGGTGGAGGCAGGGCTCATGAGAAGTCAGGCGAACGAAGGACTAACGATTCAAGTGAATATGACAAATAAAGAAATTGAAATTGATCCCAACTAACTTGATTGCAAAAGGTATTATCTAATTCCACTTAAACATCAAATCCTTGTAAGGGAGTTAATTGTTTATTGAAATAAAAATAGCTTTTGCTTTTCTGGGAAGCTGATTTGAATTAAATGAGTAAGCTAACAGGGCCGTCAGGGGCTTTCTCAGACCGGTCGACAAAGATTGAAGGAATTCCTCAATCGTTCGAGCTTCGTGTCTTCCCTCTGGACTGAACGCTGTTCTTATTAAGCAGCCTTTGAGCTGCCTGTTCCTTTCATTTTAAAAAAAACTTGTTATCTTCGCAAGTACTCAATTGGAAACCGATCTTAAAACAGTAGATGTATGGCTTGAGGTTGGGAGAGAAGGACGATGTTTTACATATTTAGATGGCAATCATTTAGGGATTGAGGTCGGGGACCTTGTCTTGGTTCGGCTAAGAGGAAGGAAGATGCAAGGCATTGTTGTAAAAACAGGTTCTTTTTTGAAGGGAGCAAAAAATCTTGACGAGAATTACGAAAATTTTAGAAAATATGAATACATTGATTCTTTAGTTGAATCTTCAGTAATTGATTCTAGATGGAGGGATTGGATTGAAGTCTCTGCCAATAGTTGTTATACAACGAATTTTAGAATGCTTAAGGCTGCAATGCCTCCAGGATGGCTGGGACATAGAAAAAAATATTTGTCAACGGTTAAATCTTTGTGGTGGGTTTCTATTAAAGACGATTGCACAAATCAAAAAAAATTATCTGCCAGACAGATTGAATTGAAGGATTATTTAAGATTATGTGGAGGTGCTTTATGGCAAAAGGATTTACTTGCCAACGGATTTTCTCTTAAGATTATACAAGGATTAATTGATAATGGTTTTGCAGAAAAAGAAAAACGGCCTTATAAAAAAAAATATAGGAAGCAAACTAAAAAAGATAATCTGAATGATAAATATAGTGGTAGTAATGTGCTAACTGATGAACAGAATAATTCAATAAAAGTTTTTTCCGCACTTCCTAAAGGGGCTGCAATGTTACTTTGGGGAGTAACAGGTTCTGGAAAAACGGAGGTTTATCTACAATTAGCTTCTATGACTATTGCAAATGGTCAAAGTTGCTTAATTCTTGCACCAGAAATTGGTTTAATCCCTCAACTAATAGATCGTTTTAGAAGCCGTTTTGGGGAAATAGTTTTCGAATATCATAGTGGATGTCCTGAAAATGAAAGAATAAAAACTTGGGTTAGTTCACGTAATACTTTAAACCCATTAATTGTAATAGGTACTAGGAGTGCAATTTTTCTTCCTTTAACATCACTTGGTTTAATTGTTATGGATGAAGAGCATGATAATTCTTATAAGCAAGAATCTCCTATGCCTTGTTATGATGCAAGGAGTCTTGCTTTAAATAGAGTTAAAAATATTGGTGCAAAATTAGTTTTAGGTAGTGCAACTCCCTCTCTTAAAACTTGGAAAGAAGTTGAGCCAAGAGGAGAAATAGAACTTGCTCGTTTGACTCGTCGAATTTCAAATAGACCACTACCAAAAGTTAGTGTTGTAGACATGAGAAAAGAATTTGCTGATGGACATAGAAGGTTGTTTAGTCGATATTTGATGAAAAGAATATCTACACTTAAGGAAAGGAATGAACAAGCAGTTGTTTTAGTTCCAAGGAGAGGATATAGCAGCTTTTTAAGTTGTAGAAGTTGTGGAGAAGTTGTTCAATGTCCAAATTGTGATGTAGCTCTAACTGTACACAAGAGTAAACAAGGTAATCAATTCCTGCGTTGTCATTGGTGTGATTATTGCTCAGATTTTGGTTCTAATTGTCATGAATGTGGTTCTAAAGCGTTTAAACCTTTTGGGGCTGGTACTCAGCGTGTTTTAGAACAGTTACTTAAGGAACTTGAGGGATTAAGAGTTTTAAGATTTGATCGAGATACTACATTTGGGAGAGATGGACATAGAAAAGTTTTAGAGAGATTTGCAGATGGTCAAGCAGATGTACTGATTGGTACGCAAATGTTAGCTAAAGGAATGGATTTACCTAATGTGACTATCTCTGCAGTTGTTGCAGCAGACGGACTTTTATATAGACCTGACATTCAAGCTGAGGAAGAAAGTCTTCAACTTTTTCTTCAACTTGCTGGCAGAGCTGGGAGAGGTGAAATTCCTGGAGAAGTAATTATTCAAACTTATTGCCCAGATCACCCTGTTATTTGTCATTTAGAGGATGGTCGATACGAAGAGTTTCTTGAAAAAGAAGCGAAATTAAGGCAAGAGGGAAATTTAGTTCCATATGGTAGAGCATGTTTACTTCGACTTTCTGGAGAATCTTCTTCTTTAACAGCTTCTTCTGCCGCTGCTTTGGCGAATAGATTGAAGCCAAAATGTATTTCTCATGGTTGGATTTTGGTAGGGCCAGCTCCTTCGATGGTGGCAAAAATTGCAGGCAAGACTAGATGGCAGCTTTTGCTTCATGGACCGCAAGACAGTGAACTGCCTTTACCTAAAGATAGTGTAAGTCTTTGGAAAGATTTACCTAAGGGAGTGTCCCTTTCTATAGATCCAGATCCTATACATCTTTAACTTATCTATAATTTAGTCTAAAAGAATCATTAATGAGGCGATCACAATTAACACTAATATAGAAAAACCTATATCTAAATCTTTTGTTATCCCTGTTGGTGGATGATAGGTTTTTTCTTTTTTAGTTTGTTTTTTTTTAATTGTATGCAATAGTTTCGTGGATTTATTAGGTTCTTCACTTAAAGTTGGTATTTCTATAGACCAATTTGATGGCCTTATTAAGCTTGGGGCTTCAAGAATTGGTAATAATTGTTTGGCTTTTTCTCGAATACCTTTGTCCTTACATTTTGTAAGTAGTTTACAAGTTGAGATTGCCTTAGTGTTTTCTCCTTTACCTATATACGCGGTTACTAAAATAATTCTTATCTTCAACCCCTCTTTCTCTGAAGGAGGATAAACTTCGGTTAATTTCTCAAGATAATTTATACATTGTTCATAATCTCCTCTGTCTAAAGATTCTTCAGCCTTTATTATATCGGGAATCATTTATGTTCCTATTTAACCTCTGCTATTAACCATTGTTCCTATCCCAGCATCAGTAAAAACCTCTAAAAGTAGTGCATGTGGAACTCTCCCATCAATGATATGAGCCGCAGATACTCCCTGAGCTAAAGCCCTTATGCAACATTGAGTCTTAGGAGTCATACCTCCATTAATTATCCCCTCATTTATTAACTCACGTATTTCAGATATTTTTATTTGACGAATTAAAGAAGAAGGATCTTCTTTATCTTTCAGTATTCCAGGAGTATCGGTTAATAAAATTAATTTTTCAGCTCCAATTGAGGCTGCAATTTCACCAGCGACTGTATCTGCATTGATATTATGAGATCTACCTTTAGGAGTTGAAGCTACACTTGAGATGACAGGGACATAACCTTTTTGTAATAGAGGTTCTAGTAACTCAGCATTAATACTAGCCACATCACCTACAAGTCCATGACTACCATTACCCCAAGGTCTAGCTTCTATTAACCCTCCATCAATTCCACATAGTCCAACTGCTAATGCTCCTACTTTATTTATTCCGTTTACAATTTGTTTGTTAACTCTTCCTATTAAAACCATTTCGACAATATCCATAGTTTTTTCATCAGTTACTCTTAACCCATCTTTAAATTGTGCTGTAATTCCTAATTTCGATAGCCATTGATTTATTTCAGGCCCCCCCCCATGAACAACAACAGTTTGAACACCAACACTTGAGAGAAGTGCAATATCTCTGAAAACTGCATTTTTAAGATCTTCACTTTCCATTGCAGATCCTCCATATTTAATTACAATTCTTTTCCCAGCAAACCTTTGTATATAAGGTAGAGCTTCGCTAAGTACTGAAACTCTTAATGAGTCTTGATTTAAATAGTTGTTTTTTGGGTCTTTAAATTCAGAGTTAATCACAACATTTTCTTAATAGAGTAGCTAGTAGTTTTTTATTTATCTTCTTTGGGGAGAAGCATTAAATCAATTTCTTTAGAATCATTTGGAATTAACTTGGCTTGAAGACCTTTAGCAAAAAATCTTCCTAATCTTTCTTCTTTTTCTTGCCATCGCTCCAGGCTTACTCCAGCAATTCTAAACCTTAGTCTCAATCCATATCCTTGTTCAGTATAAAGTTCTTCTATTTCTAATAGCTGAGGAGGATTTGGCTGGTCCCAAAGATCTAGGACTTTTAGTGAAGATTCAAGATGAGCATGTTGTCCATATCTCCAGCGTGTAACATCCTTTATTAATTTTGTTAGTTCAGAAGGTATTTCTTTGTCCTGACTTGATTTATTAGAACTAATTTTTTGAGCAGGTTTAATCTCAGTACTTTTCAAAGCAAGGCCCCCTAAAAATATTGGAAATCCATAAAATAATGTTGGAACACTTAAATTGGCTGCTCCAGTTAAATAGGCTATACAGCCAATAACTGTAAGGAATGATCCTGTTACTGTAATTAGATTGGCAGGTGAGATTAGTTCTTTCATGATTTTATTTTTGGTATGAAGCTATAAGTTAGAAATATGTTTTAGAATTGATTTTATGGATGTAGCCAAAAAACAATCCAGCAGCCTTTCTAAATTAATAGCTCAGTTGGATGAGGATAGGGCTTTCCTTCTTCAGCAGATAGATCTAGGAAAGTGGCCTGAACTTCGTCATGATCTGGCTGCTTTGGAGAGAGAACTAGGGCAGCTTCTCAATAGAGCAGCAGATGAAATAGAACAAAAATGATTATATTTAAAAAGGTATATCATCAGTGTCTGGAATTAGAGGAGCACTGTTCCAGTTGGCTTCTTGCTGATTTAGTTGTCCCTCATTTGTATTTAAAGAGTTAGCAGGGCTTTGATTTTTCTGGTTTTCTTGAGAATTTACAGTTGAAGAAAGGTTGTGAAATCTGGAGAGAGTGAATTCCGCAATCTTTTCTTTGGTCCCATCATCTCTAGAGACGGTGCTCATCCTTAAACGTCCTTCAATTACAAGCCTTTGACCAATAGAAATGTTTTGTTGAACATCTTGTGCCATATTCCCCCAGCCAATTACCTTAAGTTGACTGGGTTGATCATCTGGCCTGAGCCCAGCAAAATTCACTTCCATAACTGCAATGGGAGTTTTGTTGTCCTGGGTGTAGCGCACTGTGGGAGCGCTCTTGACTTCCACTTCTAGTAAACAATGGTTCATTGCCCTTCAGCTAATTGAGGGTCATTTTGATGCAAATACAAAATAATTACCATAGGTATCTCTGGCTTTTGTCAGGTACTGGAGAAGGACCTTACATTGCCAAGGCCTTCTTGATGAAGGGTTGGAAAGTTAGTGTAAGCGTTGTAACCACTCAAGCAGCTCAAGCTTATGAAGGCTTGGATTTGTCCCACTTATGGATTGGAGCGCTTGATGGCACAGCTGAAATAGAAGAAGTCCTTAAGAATTGGCCAGATAAGAGTAAGCAATTTGATTTGGTGTTAGATGCAACTCATCCATTCGCCTCTCAAATTACGGCAGATTTGTATAAGGTTTGCATTAAACAAAATCAAAAGATACTTCGTTTTGATCGTCCTTTGATCCAACCTTCATGGGCTAATTATATTTCTGATCTTGGAGAATTATCCAAGGAATCTCTTGTTGGAAAAAGATTCTTATTTGCTATTGGTTCAAGAAGTCTTTTTAAAGGGGTGTTAGCTGTTAAACAGGCAGGAGCGAATGCATTTGCACGAATTCTTCCATCTCCTCAAAGCATAAAAGATGCACTTTCTTCTAAAATATCTAGTGAAAATATTTCTATCTTAAGGCCTTTGACAGGTTTAAATATTGGAGAATATGAGGCGGCTCTTTGTCGAAAATGGTCAATTACTTCAGTTGTTTGTAGACAATCAGGTGGTTTGACTCAGAAGATCTGGCAATCAGTTTGTAAGGAAAATAAAATTGATCTTTGGTTGATTTCTAGGCCTGCAAAAATAAGAGGTTTGAAAAGTATTAGCAATATTGAAGAAATATTCATGCAAATCTGAATCATTGCATTTAAAATAATACATCTCTTGCTTAAAGAAATGATTAAAAAAGAAAATAAATCAGAGATATTTATAGTAATTACTACTCTTGATGATGAGTCAATCGCAAAGGAAATCTCTACTAAATTGCTTTCTCTGCGTTTAGCTGCTTGTATCAACTGTCGTCAAGTATCCTCAAGTTATTGGTGGGAGGGAAAGATAAATAGCACTACTGAATTTGAATTAACGATGAAAACAAATATAGTTAACCTTGAGACTTTGTTGGAGAAGGTATTAGAGATTCATCCATATGATGTCCCAGAGGTATTATATTGGGCAGTTAGATCTAGTGATGAATATTATTCGTGGACAGAAGAAATTTGCCGTAAATAATTTCTATTATTATTATTTTACATTCTAATCAACTAAATAATTAAGTCTATAAGATTGTTCAGTTTAATCTTTGCTCTAGGGCCTAAATGAGTAACAACATGAGCTGCACATAAAGAGCCTATCTTCCCACAGGTGATAATGTCATCCCCTTTTGTGTAAGCATAAAGAAATCCTCCCGCATACATATCACCAGCTCCAGTCGTGTCAATTGTTTCTCCTAATTTGTAAGAAGAAATCTTCCATTGATCTCTATCTTCAAGTAAATAAGAACCTTTCTCGCCCATTGTTATTACGGAAATTTTGCATTTCCCACGCAATATATTTAAGGCTTCATCTAGATTAGATGTATCGTATAAGGAAATAATTTCCTCTTCATTTGCGAATAGAATATCTATATATCCATTGATCAAATCTTTAAAGCTTTCTTTATGTCTATTGACACAAAAAGAGTCAGATAATGAAAGTGCAACTTCTCCTCCAGACTTTTTTGAAATTTCAGCAGCTTTAATGAATGCTCTTTTAGCGGAATCGTTATCCCAAAGATATCCTTCAAGATATAATACTTTTGATTCTTTTACTAAAGATAGATCTAGATCTTCGGGATCAAGTAATACTGAGGAGCCAAGATATGTGCACATTGTTCTTTCTGCATCAGGAGATACAAAGATCATGCATCGCCCTGTTGATGGACCTTTATCAACAGATGGGGTATTGAAAATTGTACCGGTATTGCATATGTCACTTGTAAAAACCTTCCCCAAGTTGTCATTTCTAGTGCGACCAATAAATCCAGCTCTTCCTCCTAATTGAGATATTCCAGTAATTGAATTAGCCGCAGAACCTCCAGATGTTTCAAGTCCATTTTTTATATTTGAATAGAGTTCTTTTGCTTGTTGATCATTTATTAGTGTCATGGTTCCCTTTTTATACCCATGTTTTTCTAAGAATGAATCTTCAACATGAACTAGAACGTCAACAATTGCATTGCCAATTCCAATGACATCTATAGTTTTATTCTCTAACCATTTTTTTTGATGCATTATTAGGACTTTAGAAGTGCTCTTTTAGGCCCATGTATTGGATCTTCGACAACGATCGTTTGATCTCTACTTGCGCCAAGTGAAACAATTGCAATTGGAACTTCCATTAACTCTGCAAGAAATCTTAGATAATTCATTGCTGTGCTTGGTAAATCTTCAAGCCTTCTACATGCTGCTGTAGAACATTTCCACCCTGGCAGAGTTTCAAAGATAGGCTTGCATTTTGCAAAATCTTCTGCACTACTTGGGAAATGATCAATTCTCTTCCCGCCTAGCTCATAAGCAATGCAAACTTTGATTTCTTCTAATTCATCAAGAACATCAAGTTTGGTGATTGCTAGAGAGTCAAGGCCATTGACTTCCACTGCATATTTTCCGATAACTCCATCGAACCATCCACATCTCCTCCTCCTACCAGTAGTTGTTCCAAATTCGCCTCCTCGGTCACATAGAAGATCATTTATTTTTCCGCTTAACTCTGTAGGGAAAGGCCCTTCTCCTACTCTTGTTGTATATGCTTTTGCTACTCCAATAACACGGTCTATAAGCGTGGGTCCAACTCCAGCTCCAATGCAGGCTCCTCCGGAAACAGGGTTAGATGAAGTTACATAGGGATAAGTGCCATGATCTAGATCGAGAAGAGTGCCTTGAGCTCCTTCGAAAAGAATATTCTTTTTGTTCTTAGCTGCATTATGAATAGTTCTTGTGCATTCAACTACGTGAGGTGCTAGTAGAGATCCATATCCTAGATATTCCTTGATGACTGACTCGGGATCTAGAGGATCTATTTCATAGATTTTTTGTAGAAGTTCATTTTTCTCAGTTAAAGGCCCTTTGATTCTTTCTCTGAGGGATTTTTCATCTAATAAATCTATTACTCTTATTCCATTTCTTTGAGATTTATCTGCATAGGTTGGCCCAATTCCTCTACCAGTAGTCCCTATTTTTTGAGCACCTCTTCTTTGCTCCATTGCTTGATCTAGCAATCGATGATAAGGCATCGTTACGTGAGCAGTTGAAGCTAATTGAAGCCCTCTTATATCAATTCCATTCTCAATGAGCATACTTATTTCTTTAAGCATTACTTTGGGATCTACAACTGTTCCAGATCCAATCAGGCAAATAGTTTCCGGGTAAAGAATTCCAGAAGGAATTAAATGAAGTTTTAGAACCTTTTGATCCACAACAATTGTATGGCCAGCATTAACTCCTCCTTGATAACGCACAACAACATCTGCTGAGCGACTCAATAGATCAGTGATTTTTCCTTTGCCCTCGTCTCCCCACTGAGCACCTATGACAACAACATTGGCCAATGAAATTGCGGCCCGAAGCCGATCATCTGCAGGAGTGACAACCTTCGCAGATCTCCCTGCCCTGAGTCAAAGGACTGAATTAAAATTAAAGAGTATTTTATTCTTCACGAAGAACTAATTCTTCAGCTTTAGAAAGTTCTTTTGAGAGCCTGGCTTTTAGCTTATCTGGAATAGGTCGATTGGAGAATGTTTTTATTTGGCCAGCCATTGAGTTAAGGGCTGTTTGCATTGTTGTATAACTGACAGTTTCGTTGACTTGAGGTCGATTTCGATATCTCGAAATGTAATCAGTAATAAGAACAACTGCTTCTTTTTGGGCTTCAGATCGACCTGAATCATCATTGGGAATTGCAATTGTTTCTTGAAGACTCTGAGAAACTGCAACTGTGTCTTTAGCAAAGTCGCCCGTCATAGTGGTTCTTGCGGCTACAACAGGAGTTACTAAAGGCATAAACGTAATACAGACACAAATAAACAAAGTCACTGCTGCCTTTATAAAACCTCTTAAGATCGGATTGATTCCAATAATCATATTTGAAAAGCAATTGCTACTAACTTTATAAGCTAAGAAGAGCTAAAAGGTTTTTTGGTTAGATATTTCTTCGATTAATTTTTTTATGGCAGCTTTTGCATCTAGAACTTCATTAAATGCTTTGGCTCTTTCAATAAGCTCTATTTTCCCTGAAGGAGCATCTCTGCCTACAACAATTCTCCAAGGTATTCCTATTAAATCAGCATCTTTAAATTTCACGCCTGCACGTTCGTTCCTATCGTCAATCAAAGCTTCTATGCCTTGAGGAATCAATTGTTTATATATTTTTTCACCTAACGCTGCTTGTATTGGATCCTGGATATTTGCTATAGAAATCATCACTTCAAAAGGAGCAATTGATATTGGCCAAATGATTCCTTTTTCGTCGTGATTTTGCTCAACTGCAGCCTGAGCAAGTCTAGAAATACCAATTCCATAGCAACCCATCCAGAAAGACTCTTCTATTCCTTCTTCATTTGTAAAACTGGCTTTCAATGAAGTGGAGTATTTTCTGCCTAGTTGAAATATATGACCTACTTCAATACCTCTACACTCTTCTAAAACCTGACTTTCATCATGAATACATAAATCTCCAGCCTTTGCCTTCCTTATATCTATAGTTTTCGAAGGATATTTATTTATTGACCAATTAACATGAAATCTATGTTTGTTTTCAATATTTGCTCCACATACAAAATTTTGTAAATCTGCAGCAGTTAAATCAATAATCCTTAAAAATTTATTTTGCCATGTCTTAGCATTTTTTAGGGCTGAATCACTAAAATCTGGTCCAATAAAACCAAAAGGGAAAGGAGCTAAGCCTTGATTAATTAATTGTTCTTCTTTGATGAAAGATAATTTTAATATCTTACAATTAAGTTCATTTGTGATTTCATTGAATAACTTTACCTCATTTACTTCTTGATCTCCTCTTATTGAAATAAGTAAGGGTTGATCTTTCCCTTCTTCTAATATGGCGACCATGACAATTACTTTAACTATTTGTGAAGAATCAATATCTTGTTCCTTGCACAAAGTTTCTATTGATTTTTGATCTATTGTTGAAACTTCTATTGTTTCTTGCTTTTTTAAAGTTAGAGGTGGTGAGGCTTTAGAGATAGCTTTTTCTATATTTGCAGCATAATTTCCATCAGGGCTTTTAAGGATTAGGTCTTCTCCAGTATCAGCTGTCACCATGAATTCTTGTGAGGCTGCTCCACCTATAGATCCACTATCTGCATCAACTTTTACTGTTTTAATGCCACAACTAATAAATATATTTGTATAAGCTTTATCCATTTTGTAATAAGTGTCTTGAAGATCATATTCACTTGCATGAAAGGAATATGCGTCTTTCATAATGAATTCCCTGCTCCTCATTAGTCCAAATCTCGGACGGATTTCATCCCTGAATTTTGTTTGAATTTGATAAATATTTATTGGCAATTGTTTATATGAACGAATTTGTTCTCCAATTATTGATGTTGCTACTTCTTCGTGAGTAGGGCCTAAGCCTAACTCTCTGTTTTGCCGGTCTTTTAAGTGAAACATTATGCCTTCACCTGCTGTATAGCCTTTCCATCGGCCACTTTTTTCCCAAAGCTCAGCTGGATGAAGTTGGGGTAAAAGAGTTTGCAAAGCTCCTGCTTCGTCCATTTCCTTTTGAACAATATTGATAACTTTGCTTAATACTCTCCACATCAATGGCATGTAAGCATAAATACCTGATGAGACGCGACGTATAAACCCGCCTCTGGCAAGTAGTTGGTGAGATGCAATCTCCGCATCAGCAGGCGTATCTCTTAGTGTCGCCAGCATTAGGCGGGAGACACGCATGGCATTTATTGCAAATCAGATTGGAAGATAACATCTCCAGGAAAAGGACCGATTGTAAAAGTGTCCTGATTTGCTTAAGCGATCCCTTTTAAAATCACATTCATCTGCTAACTTCCATCGAAGTTAAACCGGTCCTTAAGTAAAATTATGTTAACTGGAACGGTTGATTTTTCTTCATTAGATCCAAATAAAACTTCGGAAATAAGTAAAGATGCTCACCCCACAATGCCAGATAATGATTCGCTAGTTGGAATTGATGAAGTTCAAAAATCTCTAAATCGTTCCAGAGCATCTGTATATCGCTATTCAAATACTGATTCTCGCAATTTAAATCCGCCTTTTAATCATAGAAAGTTAAACCCTGAATATAGAAGTGATCAAAAAGATCCACTCCTTTTTCATCCAAATGAAGTTGCTCGCTTTGCAAAAGATGTATTAAGAATAAAGGAAGTAACTGTAGAGGTACTTAATTCTCCTTCCTCTGCAACTCAACAAGTCTTGAATGCAATATTAGAGGAATTAAGGACTATTAGCAGTTGTTTGGAATCAATAAAAAATGATTCTTCTCCCTCTAATTATGACTCCATTAGAGAGAGAAGAGATAGGCCAGCTGCATAATTATAAATATTTAAGATGGAATTATTTTTAACAAAGAATGCTGTTGAGGTTTTTTAGTCTTACGGAAAATATTATAATGGGAGCGTACTGAATAAGGTATCTTTCGATCTCTATGGAGGATCCTGAACCGACCCAATCATTCAAATCATTTCATCAAATAGATGCACCTTCAAAAGCAGCCGAAAATGATTATAAAGAGCTGATATTTGAAGTTGATTCTTTAACGATGAATGAACCTTCAATTATCTTGATAGGTTTAACAATAGCTATTGCTACTTTTGGGATTCCAATAACAGCAGTCCTTACAGAAAGGCCCTTTGCTGGAGAAAAAGAGGTCCCTGCAGCTTTAAAAAATAATGGATCTAAGCCCTCTCGCACCATCACCATCACCAGGATTGGTGAATCTAGTAGTGGAAATTCCCGCTGGGAGTAGAAACAAGTATGAATATTATGCTGAAGCAGGTGTAATGGCCTTAGACAGGGTTTTGCACTCTTCAGTTAGATATCCATTTGATTATGGCTTTATTCCAAACACCCTTGCTGAAGATGGAGCTCCTCTTGATGCAATGGTCATTATGGAGGAGCCCACTTTCGCGGGATGTTTGATTGCTGCTCGTCCTATTGGGGTTTTAGATATGCATGATGCTGGTGCTTATGATGGGAAGTTATTATGTGTTCCAGTCGCAGATCCTCGTCAAAAGAGTATTTGTAGTATCAAGCAGATTGCTGAAAACCAATTAGAGGATGTAGCAGAATTTTTTAGAACTTATAAAAGTTTAGAAGGAAGAGTAATAGTTATAGATGGATGGAGAGATAGTGATGCTGTTGAGGAATTGCTTTGCCAATGTATCTCAGCCTTCAATACATAATGAAAAAAATAAGTTATAGTGAGAATTAAAAATTATTTTTAATTAAATGAATCAACATAAAATAAGGTTGTATATTTTCCCTTCTTGTTCTTCTTGTAGGAAAGCAATGGCTTGGCTCAATGAAAAACAGATAAAATTCGAAACTATAAATATAGTAGAGCATAGGCCTTCTAGGGAAAATTTAACAAAGGCAATTAAAACTTATAGTAATAGAAGTCTATTGTTTAATACAAGTGGTAAAAGTTATAGAGAACTTGGAGCTAAGGTTGTTAAATCGATGAGTGATAATGAGGCCCTTGATGCTTTGACTAATGATGGTAAATTGATAAAAAGACCTTTTGTTGTTATAGATGATAATGATTTCTTGATTGGCTTCAAAGAAGATTCTTGGTTAAAATTTTTTAGGGAGAAGAATCTTTTCCTTTGATCAATAGATGTGCCTTCCTGAATTGATTTGATACGGAATTTCTATGAATTCAAAAAATAAACCAAGTGAACAAGAGAATGATTTCTTTTGGGACTTTTTGGCGCCAATTGGCCTGACTTTTTTACTATATTTTGGAATTCGAACTTATATTGCTGAAGCAAGATACATTCCGTCAGGTTCCATGTTGCCAGGACTGCAAATAAAAGATCGCCTAATTATAGAAAAAATAACATTAAAAAGAAGATCTCCTAAGAGAGGAGAAATCGTTGTATTTAACTCACCCTTTTCTTTTGACCCTGTTTTGAATGCTAAGAAACTTTCTTTTCCTTTTAAATGTACAATAATTAACTTCCCCTTTCTTTCTTCTTTGATAAGAGTCTCTGACCCTAGTTGTGATGCTTATATTAAAAGGGTTGTGGGAATAGCTGGAGATAAAATATTGATTAATAGCAAAGGTCAAATAAAGATTAATGGTAAGATTGTCCAAGAACCTTATGTTAGAAATTATTGTTTATCATCAATAAATATAAATAGTAATTGCCCATCAATAAATAGGAAAATTCCTATGGATCATGTATTTGTTCTTGGTGATAATAGGAGTAATAGCTGGGATGGACGGTTTTGGCCAGGAGGTGGATTTTTGCCAGTGAAGGAGATCTTTGGACGTGCTGTTTGGAGGTTTTGGCCTCTAAATAGAATTGGTAGATTAAGTTTTAAGACCACACAAAATTACTTTGCCTAAGATTTCTTTCCCTTCCCAAGGTTGATTGGCTGCATTTGGATTGTCTATGGAACTTCTATTTTGAACCCACTTGTGATTTGGATCAAAAAGTAGCCATCTTTTGCTACCTACTTTAAGAATTTCTTCCTCACTATTTATCATCCTTGATGGACCAAAGCTTATTGCTGACCATAGTTCTTCAATAGAAAATCCTCTTCTAAGAACTAATTCTTGCCATAATGCAGGTAGGACTAGTTGATGGCCACTTATTCCCGATAACCTTTTCTCTGGAGGTAATTCAATCTCTTCTGCATCTAAAGGAACTGAATTGACTGAAATTACTTTGATGATTTTACTTTTGACACCATTTATAAGAGCGTGACGATCTTCCGAGCCACCTAAAGAAGGGGTTACTTTTAACCCAATATCACATGGAGAAAGCTTTGTTCTGTCAACTAATAAATGCCACCAACATACACTCGCAATCATTTTTGAGTTACTTTCTTTTAGGATTGAGACGGAATCTTTTGTAGATATATTCATTATTCTTATGGACTTTTCAGGATATTGTTGGTGTAATTCGATGATTTGTCTTAAAGGAAGTGTTTCACTTGTTTTTGGATCAGGATGCCATCCTGCTCTTAATACTTCAACTCCTTCCCTAACTATTCCATTACCTTGAATATCTTTGTCTCTTGGAGCAATAAGAATTGGACTGATTCCCATATCACCTAAAACCAACCCTTTTTGTAAAAGTGAAAGGTTAATTAAGTAATCATCATCAGCAAGACCTACTGCACCATTATGAATTAGATCAGCATGTTTTGAGAGACTTTGCCCTTCACCTTTTTGACTGAAGTTTCCAAAAAAATGAATAATGACATCTTCAGCTTTTTTAGGTGAACTCCATAGCGTTTCAGAAGAGTCTCTGAAACTTTTACTTTTTGGAAGGATAGCTATTTGACCATAACCAGCATTCGCCGCCGCATTTTTAAGGCTTTTTAGGTTCTCACATCTTCCACTTACTGGGTCTTGAAGTAGTGAATGTGGATCAACCAGAAGAGGCGCTAACAACTTGTCAGTGTCATTCCTTGGTTCGATTTTTATTTTTTGTGCTTTTGCTCTAGCTTCTTTCCCAAAGGCCTCAATCCTTCCATTTATAATTAATGCAGAATTGATTGTTATGGGTTGATTCTCTCCATACAGAATTTTTACTTTTTCAAAAAATATTGAATCAAGCATTTTTAAAGAGCTCCTTGAGCAGTGCAATCAAGGATCCCTCCTAAATGAGATGTCAGATTGAGACATGTCACTACATCAGGATGAGCTTTATCTTTGGAAATGTCTATGACAGTTACGGCTCCATTCCCCTGCTTGATCATCCATATGTCCGCAGGTGAAAGGCCTAATAAATGACAAAGAATAGTTTTATTTACAGCATCATGAGCAACTACTAGTGCTGTTTCATCTTCTTTTAGCTCTTGGCAAATATTTTTCCAACACTTTAATGATCTTACGGCAACTTCCTTTATTGTTTCTCCTTCAGGCATCTGAACTGAAGCAGGGTGTTCTTTCCAATCTTTAAGTAGTGAAGGCCAACTTTTTGCAATTTCAGACTCAAGCTTTCCTTCCCAAAGACCATGTCCTATTTCAATAAGACCTTTTTCTTGCTTTACTTTTATATCTGAATTTGTATTCTTTCGTAAGATCAAATTTGCTGTTTCTAGTGGTCTTGATAAAGAACTACTATAGGCTTTGTTGATTATCTCTTTTCTTAGGAATGAGCCTGCAGCATTAGCTTGTGCTTTACCATTCTTATTTAAAGGAATATCAATTTGTCCCTGGAAACGACCTTGCATATTCCAGTCTGTTTCACCATGACGTACTAATATTATCCTAGAACAATCTCCTCTCTTGGGGAGCCTATTCTTTAGATGTGTGGTATTATTTAAACATTCAATCTGGCATTGTTCGATATTCTTATCTTTTCCATTTAAGTTTAAAATAGATATAGAACAATTGTCTAATTTGATTCTCCTAAATCCTTGATCAGGTTCTCCTATAAGAGCTAAAATAATACATCTAAGTATTGCATTATGTCCAATAATTAGTATGGTTTCATTACTATCTAATGAGTGTTTCTCAAGAATTTTTTTTATGAATTTTTTAGCTTGAACTATTAAATTAGGTATTGGTTTGAATTTCTCTCCTGATTCTTTTGTGATTTCTAAATGGTTTGGGTCTTTTTGCCAAGTGTTGAATTCATTAGGGAATTTTTTTCTTAGTTCTTCTATCTTTAATCCACTCCAGTCACCAAGGTCAATTTCTAGTAATCCATCTTCTAAAACTGGAGAGATTGCATAATCAAGTTCTTTTATAAGGCATTTTGTTGTTGAGTAAGCTCTTTTCAAAGGAGAGCTATAAATAGCGTTGATTTCAATTTGAGACAATGCCCTCCCTGTCTCAAGGGCTTGTTCTTTGCCCTCAGCAGTCAGAGTAGAAAGATCAGTCCTCCCTTGAATCCGTTTCTCAAGGTTAAAACTGCTCAGCCCATGCCTAATAAGAAGAAGTCGCAATGTCACCTTGAGTTAGTTTCTTTACTCTGCCATCGTATGAGGAGGATGCCATTTTAATCTCTTAATAAATACGATTTTTTGTCTGGTGAAGTTTAGTAATTGTTTTAAGCCCTTATGAGCAAAGGAAGACCTACCTGGAAGATTGCCATCACTGTTGTTTCCATCTTGTTAACAGTATTTGTCTGGACAAGAGGTCTTCAGGAGAGTTTTAGCCGTCCTTCGGTAAATCCAAAACTTTCGCTTCACCAACGTGAGATTTCTATTCTTGCTGAGCCAGCTTTCCCAAGGGAATTTCAAGGATCATTAATTACTGGTGAACCAGTTAATGATTTAAGAAATTCTTTAAGAAAAATCCCTTTGGAAGAAATTAGTGAAAGGAACAGAATTTTATTAGCAGCGCTTGAGACCTCCCAGGAGAATAGAAAACTCTTGTTGGATTTTTCCTATAAAAATAATCTTTTTATAGAAATTAAATCAGCATTGTTAAAATCCTCGGTTAACCAGGCTTCATTTATTCCAAAACTTGTTCAGTCAGACCTAATTAATAGTGACCCTTTGCTATATAGAGTTAGCTGCTCAGCTTTAGGTGGCGGAGATGATATTTGTTTGGATATGAACCTAGCTAATACTATGGCGGTAAGACTTTTAATAAGCCAGTTATTTCCTTTTATTGCAGTAATTATTGGCAGTATTTTACTGATTCGACAATTATGGATAGTTTTTAGAAATAAATCATTTAATTGGCCACCGGTAATTGCATTGCCATTGACATTAATCGATATGACTATATTGATTGCTGGTGGATTTGTTGTCCTCGGTGAGATATTAGTACCTGCGATTGTTTTACCATTGAGTATTCCTTTACTGCAAAATATAGGTCAGCCAATTGGAGACTCCTTAAAGGTTTTAATAGGCTATAGCGCAATGTCTTTGCCTCCTTTGGTTATTTTAAGCCGACAAATTAAGGGCTTGAAAAACTTTGAAAGACCAGATAATGGTTGGCTTCAATGGCGAATTAAACCCATTAATACAGCCATTCTAAAAGCTATTAATGGTTGGTTAATGGTTCTGCCACTTGTTTTACTAGTTGGTTGGCTAATGACCTCATTGATTGGAGATCAGGGTGGCAGTAATCCTTTATTAGAACTAGTTCTAAATAGCAAAGATCCAATTGCATTATCATTGCTTATTTTTACTACGGTTATCTTTGCTCCATTCTTTGAGGAGCTTATTTTTCGAGGAGCTCTTTTACCTGTATTGGCAAAAAACTTTGGTGCTTTATGGGGCGTAGTTGTTAGTGGGTTAGTTTTTGCAATAGCTCATTTAAGTGTAGGAGAGTTCCCTCCTTTGTTTGTTTTAGGATTAGGGTTGGGAGTATTAAGGTTGAGCTCAGGACGTTTATTGCCTTGCATTTTTATGCATTCTATTTGGAATGGAATTACCTTCTTCAGTCTTTTATTGTTAGGGGGATGACTTAAAGTTTAATTAGGTTTAAAAAACTTGCAGTGCTCTTTTAGGAGTGTTTCACTAAATAATCTAGTAAGTGATTTTGTGGTGGTTCGCAAAAAGTCTGGTTATAAACCTTTTAAAAGAATTGGGACAAAACAATCTTTAAAAGGATTTAATTTAATTCAAAGTTCCTTCCCTTCAAAGAAGGTTTCTAGGCAATTCCCTTTTTTGGCAGGTGTTCATAGTGCATTAGACGGAGCTTTATTAGGAATACTTATCTCAGTTGCTTTAATGTCTACTCTTGCTTTGCATTGGCGCCATTTGTGGACAGTAGCTTTTACTCAACTGGAAGCCAGTCAGAATTTGTCTCATAGGTTAATGGATTCAACAGCAATGCTTGAACGGAATTTGTTAAAGATAAATGCACAACCTATATCTATGGTGCCTACAAAAGCTGAAAACCTTCTTTATTTAAAGAATCCTTTCTTACAAAAAGATAGTAGAAAAAATAATAGGACCATTAAAGATATTCTTGAGGAAATTAGTTATTACAAAGTTAATCAGGGATATTAATGTCTACACGAAGAGATCATCGACAAAAAAGTGCTAAAAAAAGGCGCAATAAGGTTACTGCTTTTGAAATAGTTCCTAAACATAGATTGAAGCTTGTCTTTTATATCATTTGTTTTGGGCTTTTTTCCCTTATGGGAAGAATGGCTTGGTTGCAAGTTATTCAATCACCTCAATTAGAGGCTAAGGCTCGCCTACGTCAGACAAAAAGGACTAAACCACTTGGGACAAGAAGATCAATTGTTGATAGAAGAGGACGTTTAGTCGCATTAGATGAAGAGAGGTTTCGATTATGGGCTCATCCAAAATATTTTAATTTTCTAGGAGATCAGCCTTCCTTAGTTAGAACGCCAAAAGAAGTTTCAAAGAAATTGTCAGATATTTTAGAGATTTCTCAAGAAAATCTTTTAGATCTTATGCAAGGTCGATCCTCAGGAGTTCGTTTGGTTGATGGATTGAATTCAGAAATTGCACAAGAAATAAAAAAACTTGGTATTAGTGGTTTAGATCTTGAACCTTATCCTCAGCGGATGTATCCCCAGGGAAAGCTTTTTGCAAATGTAGTTGGATTTTTAAATCAGGAGCGTATTCCCCAAGCGGGATTAGAGCAAAGTTTGCATGAAAAGCTACTCCGTGTTGAACAATCTAGAACGATGAGAAGAGGAGCAGATGGAACACCTTTGCCTGATGATTTGGCCCCTGGAATTTTTAATTCGGATGATTTACGTTTGCATCTCACTTTGGATGCACGTCTTCAGGAATTAGCGCTTAATGCGCTTGTTTCACAAGTTGAGACTTGGAAAGGGAAAAAAGGAGTTGCTTTAGTCATGGATGTCATGAATGGGGAACTATTAGCGTTGGCATCTACCCCTACTTATGATCCGAATAATTATTGGAACTTTTCTCCTTCGCTTTTTAGGGAGTGGTCAGTTCAAGATTTATTTGAACCTGGCTCTACCTTTAAACCAATTAACCTTGCTATTGCTTTGCAAGAGGGTGTTATTAATTCCGGAGGTAAAGTTAATGATACTGGAAAAATGATTATAGGTGGTTGGTCGATATTTAATTATGATAAACGCGCAAATGGAATAATTGATTTTGCGAGGGTACTACAGGTATCTAGTAATGTTGGAATGGCAAAAATAATGAATAAAGTAGACTCTAAAAAATATTGGAACTGGTTAAGAAGACTAGGGGTTGATTCAAAACCGCAAACTGATCTCCCAGGAGCTATCCCAGGACAGTTGAAAAATAAGCATGACTTTACCTCTATGCCGATTGAACCTGTAACGGCATCTTTTGGACAGGGATTTTCCTTAACTCCTCTTAAACTAGCTCAGTTACATGCATTAATAGCTAATGGCGGTTATCTTGTTCAACCTCACATAACAAAAGGATTTTACTCAGGAGATGTTAATACTAGTCCTACCTTAATTAATAAGCAGAAAATATTAAAATCAGATGTTACTCATACTATTTTAAATTGGATGGAATCTGTGGTCGAGCATGGAAGTGGAAAAGGAGTTAAAACTTCTGGACATAGAATAGGTGGAAAAACAGGGACAGCACAGAAGGCTATTAACGGTGTTTATCAGCCTGGACTTAAAATTTGTAGCTTTGTAGCTATTTTGCCAATTTCTGACCCTCGTTTTGTTGTTTTAGTTGTTGTTGATGAACCAAAGGGTGAGAATGCTTATGGCTCAACTGTTGCTGTTCCTGTTGCAAAGAAAATTATTGATGGATTGATTGTTTTGGAGAGAGTTCTTCCTAGTAATGAGAAGAAGGATTTACAACCAGCAAGGGAATAAAAAATATATTGAATTTTCTTTATGACCTAATCAAATAATGTCATCTTGAAAAATAGAGCTAACTTACGTTCTAATGCAATGTCTATTGCTTCATGGCTACTCTTCTTGAACAGCTTTCTTCGATGACAGTCGTTGTTGCTGATACTGGCGATCTAGAGGCTATAAGGACCTTTACTCCTCGAGATGCGACAACAAATCCTTCCTTGATTTTGGCTGCTGCACAGATTCCTGCCTATCAGTCACTTATTGATGAGGCTTTGAAATCTTCTAGGGAACGAATCGGAATGGGGGTTCCTGTTGAAGAAGTTGTTCGCGAAGCAATAGATGAGATCTGTGTGTTATTTGGGAAGGAGATCTTGAAGATTGTTCCTGGACGCGTTTCTACAGAAGTAGATGCACGCTTGAGTTTTGATAAAGATGCAACAATTGCAAAAGCTAGAAAGATAATTGCTCTTTATAATGAATCTGGAATAAATAATGATAGAGTTCTTATTAAGATAGCTTCAACCTGGGAAGGAATAAAAGCAGCAGAAGAATTAGAAAAGGAGGGGATTAAATGTAATTTAACTCTTTTATTTGGATTTCCACAAGCAGTTGCCTGTGCTGAGGCAGGAGTAACTTTAATTTCCCCATTTGTAGGGAGAATATTAGATTGGCATAAAAAGAAAACAGGCAGAGAAAACTATCCTGGAAAAGAAGACCCAGGGGTTATTTCTGTTACCGAAATCTTTAATTATTTCAAGGCTTATGGTTATAAAACTGAAGTTATGGGTGCAAGTTTTAGGAATGTCGATGAGATTATAGAATTAGCAGGATGTGATCTCCTTACGATTTCACCCAAACTCCTTGATCAACTAAATAAAACTAATAATGTCTTACTAAGAAAACTGAATTCAAGTGATCCAAGAACAAATCATGAAAAAATCTCAATTGACTTAAATAGCTTTAATAAGATGATGGATAAAGATGATATGGCTAAAGAAAAATTAGATGAAGGGATTAAAGGTTTTAGCAAGGCAATTGAAACTCTGGAAGCGCAATTGGCTCATAGATTGGCGGTTATCGAAGGAGGCTCCGCATTTACACATGTCGTTCAGGAAATATTTATGCTTAATGATCTAGATGGTGATGGATGCATTACAAGAGAAGAATGGCTTGGGAGCGATGCCGTTTTTGACGCACTTGATAATGATCATGATGGGAGATTAATTCAAGAAGATGTTAAATCAGGCCTAGGAGCAGCACTCGTTCTAGCTAGAGCCTGAAATATTATTAAAATTACAATATAAATATTTCATTTGATTTATAAAATATATTTCCACTCTGCTTCTTGAGGGATTAGGGGGGGGTGATTAGGATTTCCTGGCTCCTTAAAAATAACTCTCCATTCAGGTAGTCTACATTTTACAAAATCAGATCTTTCTACTATATATCCACCTTCTTGACTCTTGGTTGCCAAAAAACCACCTATCCATTCTCCACCTTTTAATCCTCCTTTAAACCAAATCCAGGCTTTTTCTCGATCCATTGTTTGGTTTTCTAATCCGAATGATTAATTATTATAGTCTTGATAAATAATTTTTTCACTTCCCTTTCATTATTAAACGTTTTATTGCTCTTTGAGCAATATCTCCATACCCTAAGTCTCCTGAAAGTATTTCTGCAATTCGCTTAGGTGCAGTTGCCCTTTTTACACCTAATTGATAACCTATTAAAGGGAATCTATAAAATACTTGAGCTATTTTTTTGCCCCAAGCCATTGAATTACCCCACTTTTCTTTCATAGATAAGCTATATCCTTTTAGATTCTTACTCTCGCCAATTAGCCAATTATTCAAATATTTAGAAGCTTCATATCCACTTATTATAGCTGGTCTAATTCCTTCAGCTAGGAATGGATCACATAGAGAAGCTGCATCCCCAGTTAAAATGATACCCTCACCATCTAATCTATGATGACCATTCCATACATTCAATAAATTTTCCTGTATTTCTTCTTGCTTAGGTTTGAAGCCTAAACTTGATATAAATACTTCAAGCATTTCTTTGTTATTCGTTGAACTCTTTCCTATAAATGTACCAGCACCGATGTTAACTCTATCTTTAGTAGGGAATGCCCAAGCAAAACCATGCTTGATTAAGCCAAATTCAAATCTACTGGTACGATCTTTTAAATTACCTCTCCCTTTTATTGTAATCGAAATAGTTTTAGCTTTCTGAGGAATCCTTGCTCCAAGGCCAAAGATTTTAGGCCACGGTGAGTTGGAGCCATCTGCAATAATTATTGATTTGGCCAGCAATTTTTCACCTCTATTTGACTTTACTTCCCATACCTTTCCATCCTTTTTGATTTCATTTACAAAGAATTCTTCTATCAAGCTGGCTCCATGATCTATTGCTTTGTTGATAATCAGATTATCAAGATACTTTCTATTAATAATCCAAAAGGGGGATAATCCTGGCAAGTCTGCTATTACATTATCTTTTAATTCCCAGGTAAATTCAACACTATTAATTGTTTCTTCTATGGCTGGGGATAAATCAAAGGAAAAGTATTTTTGAACAGAAGAAGACATCCCACCCCCACATATTTTGCATGAATTCTCCTTTTTAGATTTCTCAAGAACAACTATATCTCTTCCCAATTTTGCTAGATGAAAAGCAGCGGTTGCACCTGAAACTCCTGAACCAATTATTGCAACGTCTTTGATTTTCAAACCTTAAGTATTTCAGTTTCTTTTTCTGAAAGTAGTTGTTCTATTTTTGATATGAACTTGTTAGTTAGAGTTTGTATTTTTTCTTGCTCATCTCTACTTTGATCTTCTGAGGTGGAACCTTCTTTTTCAGTTTTTTTGACTTTATCTATAGCATCTCTTCTTATATTTCTTAGAGCAACTTTTCCTTCCTCTGCGTATTTTGATGCTAGCTTACAAAACTCTTTACGTCTTTCCTCCGTTAATGGAGGTACATTAATTCGGATCATCTTCCCATCATTGTTAGGGGTTAATCCTAAATCACTTGTGGCAATTGCTTTTTCAATTAAAGGTAACGTGTTCAGGTCAAATGGTTGTATTGAAATTGTTTGAGAGTCTGGAGTGGATATTGTGGCAAGAGATTTAAGAGGAGTCTCAGTTCCATAATATTCAACTTTTAACCTATCAAGTAAAGAAGGGTTCGCTCTACCAGTTCTTATTGAATTAAAAGTGCGCTGTGCAGAATCAACAGATTTAATCATGTTGGATTCTATTTCTTTAAGAGTCATTTTTTAAGGATCTGATTAAGGAATGGAATTAATGGCAAAATCAGCTTGAATTGCCGATGCGAGAGCCAATTTGCTCGCCAGCTACAGCTTTACTTATATTTCCAGGCTCAAAAAGGTTGAAAACAACAATAGGGATTTTGTTGTCCTTGCAAAGTGCAATAGCGGTACTGTCCATGACAGCTATTTCTTTACTAAGTACTTCCTGAAACCCCAAATTGTCATATTTCATGGCATCTGGGTGTTTTTTTGGGTCTTTGTCGTAAACGCCATCAACTTTTGTTGCTTTAAAAACAACGTCTGCATTTATCTCTGCTGCTCTTAATGCAGCTGTTGTATCAGTTGTGAAAAAGGGGTTTCCGCAACCGCCTCCAAAAACGACCACTCTTCCTTTCTCAAGGTGCCGAATAGCCCTTCGTCTTATGTAAGGCTCTGCTACTTGTTGCATCTCAATTGCAGTTTGTACGCGAGTTGGCACTTGAGCGCGTTCGAGACCATCTTGAAGGGTTATTGCGTTCATTACTGTCGCAAGCATGCCCACATAATCTGCTGTAGCTCTATCCATGCCAGCAGCAGATCCTTTAAGACCTCTAAAGATATTTCCGCCACCTACAACAATTGCAAGCTGCGTCCCATTGGCTACAACTTTGGATACATCCTCGGCTATTGAGTGAACAATTGCCGGATCAATGCCGTAAGGCTTGTCTCCCATCAGCGCTTCTCCGCTGAGTTTTAAAAGAACTCTCTCGTAAGCCATTAATATTTCATATCTTTTTGACAGTAGCAAAAAAATCAGAGACAGCTAATTAGCTGGAACAATTTTCTTGGCGAATTCATTAGAGATTGTTTCTATAAGTAAAAATTTTGTTATGTCAAAAAAATCTATTGATTCTAGTGGATTGCTTGCAAGACTTACTATCTCAGCAATAGAAAAAGCTAGAGAAGATCCTTCATGTTGGAGTGATCCCAATATTCATAAAGCTTTAATTGTTACAGGTTTAAATTTATTAGTGTCTTCTCATAAATTAATTATTGCTGATTTAAAGAGTTCAAGCTGAATTTTATTAGTATTCGATTCCTTTTTGTGCTTTTACTCCTTGTTCCTTAAAGGGGTGATGAACTAACTTCATTTCTGTTACAAGATCTGCTTGATCAATAAGTTCTTGAGGTGCTCCTCTACCTGTAAGTGCAACATGTGTAAGTTTTGGCCTTGATTTTATTCCGGTTAATACTTGCGAATGATTAATATAGCCTAGCTTCATAGCAACATTAATTTCATCCAATATAACTAATTTGAATTTAGGATCTTCAAGATATCGTAAAGACTTTTTCCATGCTTTTTCAATTAGCAATTGATCCCTTTGTCTGTCTTGAGATTCCCAAGTAAACCCTTCTCCAAGAGTATGAAATTCTAATAATTTGTCAAAGCCTTGTAGAGCTTTAGTTTCTCCTGACTCCCACCCCCCTTTTATGAATTGAATTACTGCTACTGACTTTTTATGACCTATTACTCTCAATGCCATTCCAAGGGCCGCGGTGGTTTTACCTTTTCCATTACCAGTAAAAATAACGATTAAACCTTTCTCTTTATTTCTTTCCTCGAGTCTTTTATCTTGTATTTCTTTTCTTTTTTGCATTCTATTTTTATAGCTTTTTTCATCTTGATCTGCTGCCAAGTAACCCCCTATGCCTAGTGATTCAGCATGCAAATCTAGGTCTTTAATTGAATTCAAACTAGACATGGCTTTTTATGTTTATGTGAAATTCAATATAAATATTTTACTAGGTTTTATGAATTTGTCTTGAAAGTGCATCATCAACAGCTTTTTGTTGATCTCTAAGTGTTATCCAGTGATGATAGTTTTGAGTATGGATATTCACTGAATGTCCCATCATTCTTGCAGAAACTGAATCTGGAAGTCCTATATGAATTGTTCTTACTGCCCATGCATGCCTCAAATCATATGGTTTGATTGGTAAATGATATCTTTTGAATTGTTCCGCGACTCTTCTCCCTACTTTTTGTAGAGAGGTTTTTTGAAGATCTGTATTTATATTTGGAAGCGCTTTGTAACCTTCTTTAAGTGATTTTAATTCAAATAAGTCAACCCATTCTGGAGGGAATGGCCAGACTTGATGTTCACCAGTTTTAGTATTAGGAAGAATTCTAAGAATATTATTTTCATTATTGTCAAAACAAGATAGATCGCAAAAAAATATCTCATGATTTCTGAGGCCATATGTTGCCATTAATCCAAAAGCTAATCTCCATTTTTTGTTGGGTATTTTTGACCAATACTCTTTGATTAAGTCGTCAGTTGGTAATTCTCGAAAATTAGCTTTGTGAAGTCCATATCCACTTGCTTGAGCTTTCCAGTCCTCTGGCAAGGAAATGCCTATATGCTTTGCTAATGCATTAAGTGCAATTGAACATTGCTGTCTACTTCGACTATTCTCTTTATAAGTTTTCAGAGTTACAAGAAATAATTCACTGTTAAGTGAAGTTTTTAAATCATTATTAACTTTTAATAATCTATTAAAATAAGGAGAGTATGCACCTTTCCAGGTCGAATCAGTACTTGATGGAGATTTCTTCCTGATTGGGTCAGAGTAGAAAGCCTCTTCAAAATTCTTCACTGCTAACAGAGCATCATTTTCTTCTTTTTTATGTGCTTTTTGAGTGGCACTAGACGTCCAATGTTTCCATTCGAATTGATTGTGATCTAGTTGAAGAAGAATTAATTGAAGAATTTTTGTCGCTTCTTTGAGGCCTTCTTTCGTTGAAGATAAGCCCAAACTTAATCTCTGAATTCTTGTAATCCCTGTATTGGAACGACATGGCAATGGCCCACGCAGATTTAATTTCCCGCCTCTTTGCTCTATTCGTAATTTGACTCCTTCCTCGGATAGGCCTTTGTTGATGTTTAGCAGCTCTTCACTTAGATGCGTTTTCATCAAAATCTTTAGCTACCTTGTCGGTTGTTGGGCATAGCTCACACCTGTTATATAGATTTTTCCCTTAAATGGCTCGCGTTGGTGTCCTCTTAATGAATCTCGGAGGGCCTGAACGAATACAGGACGTTGGACCATTCCTTTATAACCTTTTTGCCGATCCAGAGATCATTCGCTTGCCAGCTCCTGCTCTTCAGAAACCTTTGGCTTGGTTAATCAGTACTTTGAGGAGTGAAAAGTCACAACGGGCTTATTTGTCAATTGGAGGAGGTTCTCCACTTAGAAGAATTACTGAGCAACAAGCAAGGGAGTTGCAGAGTGAATTAAGACAGAGAGGAATTGATGCTACTAGTTATGTAGCAATGAGATATTGGCATCCTTTTACAGAATCAGCCGTTGCTGATTTGAAGGCTGATGGAATAAATCAAGTGGTTGTTTTGCCTTTATATCCTCATTTCTCTATAAGTACTAGTGGCTCTAGCTTTAGAGAACTAAGTAGATTAAGACAATCAGATCTAGATTTTCAGCAATTAACTATTCGTTGTATTAGAAGTTGGTATGACAATCAAGGATATGTGAGATCAATGGCTGAATTAATTGCAAATAAAATTCAGTTATGTGATTTGCCTAAAGATGCACATGTTTTTTTTAGCGCTCATGGAGTGCCTAAAAGTTATGTGGAAGAAGCAGGTGACCCTTATCAAAAAGAAATTGAAAGATCTACCTATTTAATAACAGAAGAATTGGAAAAAATATTAGGATTTAAAAATGCATTTACCCTTGCTTATCAAAGTAGAGTGGGTCCAGAAGAATGGCTTAAACCTTATACTGAAGAAGTTATTGAGAAGCTTGGAGAAGCTAAAATTAGTGACTTAGTTGTTGTTCCAATTAGTTTTGTAAGTGAACATATCGAGACACTTGAGGAAATGGATATTCAATATAGAGATCTTGCGATTAAAAATGGCATTACTAATTTTCGTAGAGTTAGAGCATTAGATACTTACCCATTGTTTATTAAAGGATTGGCAGATTTGGTCATAGAATGCCTTGAAGGCCCAGAAATAGGACTTGATGAAGCCGCTACATTGCCAAAAAAAATTAAGCTTTACCCTCAGGAAAAATGGCAATGGGGATGGAATAATAGTTCTGAGGTGTGGAATGGAAGAGTGGCAATGATTGTATTTTTGTCATTAGTATTAGAATTATTTATAGGCCAAGGGCCTTTGCATTTGATTGGATTACTTTGATGTAATAAAGATAAAATATATGGGTTAAATCTTGTATTTTATCTTTATGTATTTGTGGTTAATTTAATTTGGATAACTTTAGATTCCTATATATTTTTCTTGATTCATTGATTAAATTGCTATGAAATATTCGAGAGATATTTTATCTTTAGCTCTCTTGTACTAAGAAACTTGTTAATTTTCTTTGCCCGTCAGAAAAATTGCTTTTGCATATCATCTTTAACGTTTATTGAGCCAATTGAACTTTTAGCTCCTAGTCTTTGCGATAAGAAGACTTTTATTTTTCCGTGACACTGACTTCTTCACCTACTAATTTAGATGACTCTGAGAATAAAGATCAAGTGAAGACTTCTGGAGCAGATGCTCTTATGGATTCTCTCCGTCGCCATGGAGTGGACACGATTTTTGGCTATCCAGGCGGAGCTATTTTGCCTATTTATGATGCAGTTCATAAAGCAGAGTCTCAAGGTTGGCTTAGGCATATCCTCGTGCGCCACGAGCAAGGTGGCTCACATGCAGCAGATGGGTATTCTCGTGCGACAGGAAAAGTTGGAGTTTGTTTTGGGACTTCTGGTCCAGGGGCTACCAATTTGGTTACAGGAATTGCTACAGCTCAAATGGACTCAGTGCCTTTAGTTGTTGTAACAGGACAAGTTCCAAGACCTGCAATTGGTACAGACGCTTTTCAGGAAACAGATATTTTTGGAATTACCCTCCCTATTGTGAAACATTCATGGGTTGTTAGAAATCCTGCTGATATAGCTTCTGTAGTCTCTCAAGCATTTTTAATAGCATCTTCTGGTAGACCAGGTCCTGTCCTAATTGATATACCCAAGGATGTTGGACAAGAATTATTTGATTATATTCCTGTAGCTCCAGGTTCAATTTGTCCGCAAGGTTTTCGGTTGCCTGAACCTCCAGATGAAAAATCAATAGCTTTGGCTTTAGACCTTATTGAAGAAGCAAAAAGACCTCTTTTATATGTTGGAGGTGGAGTTATTTCTTCAGGAGCTCATAAAACTCTTTCTGAATTGTCTAATTTATATCAACTTCCAGTAACTACTACTTTGATGGGTAAGGGGGCTTTTGATGAGTTAGATCATTTATCTGTTGGAATGTTGGGTATGCATGGGACTGCATATGCAAACTTTGCAGTAACTGAATGTGATTTATTAATTGCTATTGGAGCACGTTTTGATGACAGAGTAACCGGGAAGTTAGATACATTTGCACCCTCTGCAAAAGTTATTCACTTTGAAATTGATCCAGCTGAAATAAGCAAAAATAGAAGGGCTGATGTATCAATTTTAGGAGATATAGCATTAAGTCTAACTAAGTTGCTTCAGTTATCAAAAAGCCGAAAGGTTCATGTTAAAACAGCTGAATGGATTAGTAAAATAGAAAATTGGAAGAAGTATTACCCTCTGTTTCAGCCGCCTAAGGAAGGTGAAATATATCCACAAGAAGTCCTTCTTGCTATTAGAAGTCTTGCATCTAATGCATTCATAACTACTGATGTAGGGCAACATCAAATGTGGGCCGCTCAATATTTACTAACTGGCCCTAGACAATGGATAAGTAGTGCTGGTCTTGGCACTATGGGTTATGGGGTACCTTCTGCAATTGGTGCTCAGATAGCATTGCCAGATGAAAAAGTTATATGTATAGCTGGTGATGCAAGTATCTTAATGAATATCCAAGAACTTGGAACAATTGCCCAATATAATTTACCAGTAAAAATTGTGATTGTTAATAATCAATGGCAAGGAATGGTTAGACAGTGGCAGGAAAGCTTTTATGATGAGCGTTATTCAGCCTCAGATATGCTATCTGGAATGCCTGATTTTATTGCTTTGGCTAAAGCTTTTGGGATTTCAGGGATTCTAATTAATGATCGTAATAATTTAATTTCATCTTTGAAAGATGCTTTTTCTTCTTCTCAACCTGCACTTATTGATGTTCATGTAAGAAGAGGTGAAAATTGTTATCCGATGGTTCCTCCTGGAAAAAGTAATGCCCAAATGGTAGGAATTCCAAAACACTCAGATTCATTTCTTGAAATAGATAATAAGTCCGTTTCATGAGAAAATATGATAAGAAATCAGCAAAAACTTTGCCTTAAATTTTACATTGACAAGATTAAGTCAAATTTCATTGTGATATTTATATTTTCTATTTTACTTTTCACTATGCCTTGGTTGGCTGGAGCTGCTGAAATTTTGCAAGTCAGGAGCTCATCATTATTGCAAATAGGCGATCAAAATAGAAGTTATACAGTCCAAATTGGATGTATAAGAATAGATCCTGATAAGGCTTATAAAGCAAAAGATTGGTTGAAATCAGAATTTCCACGAAGAACTCGCGTGAATTTAAAACCTTTAACTTCAGAAGATGGTATTTTAGTGGCAAGAGTTATTCCTATTGGAAGTGATATGGAAATTGGTCAGAAGATGATCTCTCAAGGTTTTGGTATAGATACATGTTCTAATTATTAATGTCAGAAACATTAGAAAACTTAGAGAAACAAGCATTAGATTCAGGCCTATTGCTTAGGATACAAGTTAGAAGACCATTCAATATTTGGACCTTAAAACTTGTTGTAGCTGAAAAAGTAGAAGAAAATAAAATCCGAATATGGGGAGAAATGAAAGGGTGGGCTTATTCAGGGATAAATGGATTGCAGTTGGATACAATGAGAGTTAGTCCACATGCACCTAGAGGAGTAGGTTATCTTGTTTGGGCAAGTACAATGGCCTGGGCTTTAGAGAGTACGCCTTGTAAAAATGCCAGATTATTAGCTATTAGGGATGAAGAAAAGCAACATGAAGTATTAGTGAAATATTTTACTAAAAGAGGTTTCCTCAAAGTTAGAGAGGTGGGTTCTTCTCCTTTAGATTTACCTTTGAGAATGATCTGGGGAGGTGCTGGAATTCTAATGCTTGGTGATTGTTCAAATGTGTTATCAATCAACCTAAAACTCTGGCACTCTTCTATTTCAAAAACAGATTGAAATTAATCTTTTGCATGGTAACTACTTCGAACTAATGGACCACTATTTACTTTTTCGAAACCTAATTCTTTTGCAATTAGTGCAAACTCTTCAAAGTCATTAGGATGCCAATAATGTTTAACTGGAATATGTGCTAATGAAGGTCTTAAGTATTGGCCAAGTGTCAACCTTTGACAATCAACTGATCGAAGATCCTGAAGGGTCTTAATTATTTCTTCGCGTTCTTCTCCTAGACCAAGCATTAATCCAGATTTGGTTGGTATTTCTGGGGCCATTTCTCTTGCCAGTTTAAGCAATCCTAAAGATCTTTCAAAAGTTGCTCCGCGCCTAACTTCTTTTTGCAGACGTTCGACTGTTTCAAGATTGTGATTGAAACATGCTGGTTTTGAGTTCAATACTTCTTCCAATCTTTCTTTTTGTTTTTGAATTGAAACTTTCAAGCTGTGACTTCTACTCCAGAAGTCTGGAGTTAAAACTTCGATCCCAATTTCAGAATTTAATTTACGAATCTCTTGAATAGTTCTACTAAATAGACTTGCTCCGTGGTCATTCAGATCGTCTCTTGCAACTGAAGTGATAACTACATACTTTAGACCTAATTGTATTACTGCATTTGCAACTCTTGTAGCTTCTAAATTATCCAAATATCTATTTGGACTGCCTTTATCTACTTGGCAAAATGCACAACTTCTTGTGCAAATGGAACCTCCTAATAGGAAAGTTGCAGTTCCTGAGGCATAACATTCGCCTCTATTTGGACAACGTCCTTCTTCACAAATGGTGTGTAATCCGTTCTTTTTAACAAGATTTTGGACTTTTTCTAGCTGGGAAACTTTCCCAATCGTAGGTTTAATCCAGCTAGGTAGGCGTTCTTTGGGCAAGCTATTGCTGTATTTAGTTTTCCGATTAGTAGTTGTTGTCATAAATACCTTTAGGAACTTTTATTCAATTGCTCGTCGCCCTTCTAGAGCTCTGGTCAGAGTCACATCATCTGCGTATTCCAATTCGCTTCCAACTGGTAACCCATAAGCAATACGTGTGACTTTAGTAAAGGGTTTGAGTAAGCGTGCGAGGTAAAGACTTGTTGTCTCACCTTCAACACTTGGTGTTAGAGCAAGAATAACTTCATTGATTTCATTATGATCAACTCTTTTTATAAGGCTAGATATTTGTAGGAGTTCTGGTCCTATTCCATCCATCGGAGAAATTAAACCACCTAAAACGTGATAAAGCCCCTTGTATTCTTTTGTCCTTTCTAGCGCTATTAAGTCACGAGAATCTGCTACTACACACAAAAGATTCTTTGTTCGAGAGGGATTTAGACAGATGTCACATTCTTTGTTGGCACTTAAATGGAAGCATTCTCGACATTGACCAACTTGTGCATGGGCATTAAGAAGCGCATCTGAAAAACGACGAATTTTTTCTTCTGGTTGTCTAAGAAGATGTAATGCAAGTCTTTGGGCCGTCCTAGGCCCAATCCCTGGTAATTGTTCAAACTGGTCAATAAGACGAGCAAGTGGTCTGGTAAAGCCGCTCAGGGGTCCTTTGCATATGTCCAGAATTTAATCAATTTCAATCTTTAGTTTTCTTATGTGCAAGTCTCCTGTCAGTAATTGCAAGATTGGGCAGAATGAGGGCAGGTTTATTTTTCTCAATGTCTGGATTTTTACGTCCCTATGGGCGCTTGCTTATTGTCGTTTTTTTGGCACTTCTTTTGGGTGCCTGTGATAGTTCAGGATCTGCCGGATTGAATTCATTCCAAAGTCAAGATGGTCGATATGGATTCCTTTATCCAAATGGATGGAGCAGGGTGGCTGTTACTGGCGGCCCCAAGGTTGTTTTTCATGATCTAATCAATAGTGATGAGACTTTGAGTTTGGTCGTTTCTGAAGTTGGTGAGGATATCGATCTAGAACAATTGGGTACTGCTGAAATTGTGGGTAAAAGATTGATGGAAGAGGTGATAGCTCCTGAAGGGACTGGCAGAGAAGTTGAATTAGTTGAGACAAATTCTCGTAAGACATCAGGGCACACTTTTTATGATCTTGAATATTCAGTTCATCTTCAAGATCGAGACCGTCATGAGCTTGCTACTGTTGTTATAGATAGAGGCTATTTGTATACTTTGGCAACTAGTACTAATGAGAAGCGATGGCCTAAAGTTAAGCAATTATTTCAAAAAGTGATCACTTCCTTCACTTTCCTAATATAATCTTTAAAGGTTAAATATTTTAATTAGCTTGCAATAATTGAGGATTACAGATACACCAATTAAGTTTTTTGTAAGCCTGCTTGAACGTTCCAAAGGTCTTTATAATTACCATTTTTTAGTATAAGATTGTCATGAGTTCCTTTTTGGACTATTTGTCCTTTTTCTAAAACGATTATTTGATCAGCATTCCTAACAGTACTTAGTCTATGGGCAATAATTATAGTAGTTCTATTTTGTGTTATTTTGCCTAACGATCTTTGGATTGCTGCTTCAGTTTCATTGTCAACAGCAGCTGTGGCTTCATCTAAAATCAGGATAGGAGAATTTTTAAGAATAGCCCTTGCTAGAGCAATTCTTTGTCTTTGCCCTCCAGAAAGTCTTTGACCACGTTCACCTACAATAGTTTTGTAATTTTGAGGTAGTTCTTTTATGAAATCAGCAGCTTCTGCAAGTTCAGCTGCCTTGATTATTTCTTTTTCATTTGCATTATTATCTCCGTAAGCAATGTTTTCTTCAACTGTACCATGAAATAAATATACATCTTGACTGACTAATGAAATGCAACTTCTTAAATTACTTAAATCAAGTTGGTCTATTGGTACTTGATCTATATATATATTACCTTTGTATAAAGGATAAAGTCTGAGTAGAAGTTTGACAATTGTACTCTTGCCAGAGCCTGTGGCTCCAACTATTCCAAGAGTTTTACCAGAAGAAATTTTTAAATTGAAATTATTAAGAATATTCTTTCTATCTTTATAGTTGAAAGAGACATTTATAAATTCGATTTCTCCATCAATACTTTTTTTATCTAAAAAATTTGTACCACTTTCTATGGTAATAGGAGTATCAATCAGGTCTAAAATTCTATTTGTAGATGCCATTGATCTTTGATAATCATCTAATGTATGGCCAAGCGTAGTTAAAGGCCAAAGAAGTCTTTGTGTTATAAAAACTAAAAAACTATATGTACCTATTTCCATATTTCCTTGCCAAGTTTTTAGCCCTCCAACTATAAGAATTGATAGAAAAGCAAATAAAATAGCAAATCTAATTAGTGGTATAAATGCTGCGGAAAGTTTTATTGCCTTTTTGTTACTTTGTCGATATAAAAGACTTTCCTTGGAAAGTCTTTTGAGCTCCCATTCTTCTGTGGTAAAACTTTTAATAGTAAGAATGCCT
>CACFBG010000004.1 GCA_902564535.1 uncultured Prochlorococcus sp. | reverse complement strand
CCCAGAAAGAATTTGATGCTATCGTAATAAATAATGACCTGAATAATGCAGTTTGCGAGCTATTAGAGCATTTAAACTAAAAAAAATATTTAATCAAAATATTGCTAGCCTTTGAGGCGAATTATGTAGGATTTATATAATATCAATTCAGAAGATTTAAGTCAGGATGGAATAATAGATCAGGAAAAAATCGATTGAATTCAATTAGAATACTTGCAGTTATTGTTATCCAAATAGCTGCAACTACAGGTGCTGTGGATAGAAATCGTTTCATTTTTTTGGAAGATTGCTTTAGATTGTGATTTGATTTTAGAATCAATCAGAGAAGGTTAAGTTTTAACGAGGTCCATTTAAGGATATATCTTTATCATCTTTCAAGAGACTGCCATTCCTCCACTCCTGTTCAGCTAGCGCTGGCCAAGCAGCAGCCTTTAGAACACATCTTCTTGCAAGTGCAAAATCAATATGAATTTCATTATCCCAAGCATTCTTAAGTTTCCTACTTTCTATTAAATATGATCTACCAGACCAACCAATTATTCCAGTGATATAAATAAAGGAAATCATTGGAATAAATAATTCGCCAGCATGATTCCACCTCCCATCTACGATCAAGTGAGGAAGTCCATCGTCTCCACATAAGGCTTGACCATACCGCTTAAATCTAGCGATATCCTTTGGGGTGCTAGCTAAGGCCGCTCTTTCTTGAAAGCGACTACTCTCGGAACATTTTGTAAGCCCCGCAACTTCGTTCCCACTCCTTGCTTGAGTC
The DNA here is from genome assembly GCA_902564535.1 of uncultured Prochlorococcus sp. Classification (GTDB taxonomy): domain Bacteria; phylum Cyanobacteriota; class Cyanobacteriia; order PCC-6307; family Cyanobiaceae; genus CACFBG01. The sequence goes on along the minus strand of CACFBG010000004.1, from coordinate 93,245 downwards.
TCGGTTGGAGGCCTGTCTCTATTCAAGACCGCACCCTTGGCAGCATTTGCTACGGGTGCAAAGCCAATGATTAGAAGAGCTGATAGAGCAAATGCAAATAAGCGTCTCATAGATTGGCTGTTAATGATATTCCAAATATAAACGCCATTCTTTTCATTTAGGCTGTGAAAGATGCAAACTGATAGCAGAATGGAAAAAATAATAATCATTGGCTCTATTCCTCAGATCGTTCTTAAACGAAAGGTTGTCACTTAAACACGTTATATGAGATACAACATTCAGGCTCAAACTGTACTGGCTCTCGAAACAAGTTGTGATGACTCTGCTGCTGCTGTTGTTCGACGGGAAGAAGGTCAAATCCAAGTAATTGCAAGTAATATCGCATCACAGGATGGAATGCATGCCAAGTGGGGAGGAGTGGTCCCAGAGATGGCTTCAAGACAGCATCTTGAAGCTTTGCCATTTCTTGTTAGGCAAACTTTGGAAGAAAGCGATTTGGAAATCACTTCTTTAGACGCTGTAGCAGCAACAGTCGCTCCTGGATTGGCAGGATCTTTAATGATTGGCTCTATAACTGCAAGGAGCCTTGCGGCATTGCATCAATTGCCATTTTTAGGGGTTCATCATTTAGAAGGACACCTTGCTTCTGTTTTTTTATCTCCAGATCGTCCAAGCCCCCCTTATTTAGTTTTGTTAGTCAGTGGAGGACATACTGAGCTAATTTCAGTTAATTCTTTTTCTGATTTCAATAGATTAGGTAGAAGTCATGATGATGCAGCAGGAGAAGCATTTGACAAAGTAGCTCGGTTATTGGGATTACCCTATCCAGGAGGACCATCAATTGAAAAGGCTTCTGAGATTGGAGATCCAGATAAGTTCTCTTTCCCTAAGGGAAGAGTCTCCAGGCCAGAGGGTGGCTTCTACCCCTATGACTTTTCATTTAGTGGACTTAAAACAGCAGTCCTAAGACAGGTTGAAAAGTTGAACAAGGATAGAGAAGCTTTGCCAATAAATGATTTAGCAGCTAGTTTCCAAAAAGTTGTGGTCGATGTATTAGTTGAAAGAACTATTCGATGTGCAATTGATAAAGATTTGACTTCTGTCGTTTTGGTTGGTGGGGTTGCTGCAAATAAACTTCTGAGAGAAGTAATGACTAAAAGGGCTAATGATAATGGTGTGAATCTTTTCTTAGCTCCAAAAGCTTTTTGTACAGATAATGCGGCAATGATAGGCGCAGCCGCCTTGATCCGATTAGAATCTAAATTAAGGTCAAGTTCATTAGAACTTGGAATTAAGCCTCGAATGCCTTTGGCAGAGGCTGGCCTCCTTTATCAATTCCCTCCTCCATTTTGAATCCCTTTTTTAGAAGGTAGATCTACTTCCATTTTGAGATTATGAATACTGAATCTGGAATTAAATTAGATCAAGAAACTCCTAAGCCTGTTACTGGCGGGGAATTAAATTCTTGGAGAAGAGGGTTTACTCCTCAGGCAGAAATTTGGAATGGACGCATGGCAATGTTTGGCTTGGCTGTTGGATTAACTTGTTTAATTGTTTTGCATAATTTTGTAGGAAGCTGATTAACTCTTTTTTCCTTATGGAATCAATTGTTACTAATTTTAGGTTGAAGGTTTCTAGCTCTGATGATTATAAGTAATTGAACTTTCTAAAACAATTACATCCTGAGGATAATGAAGCACTTTTCAGTTCTTGTAAGCTTTATCGATGGGCTTTAAAGAGAAATATACAATCCGTTAATAGAACTCTTCTGTTTATTGGATTAAACCCTTCGAAAGGTAATTCTTATTATGATGACCCAACAATAAAAAGATTGAGACAATTCTGTTTGATATTCGGCTATGGAAATCTAATTATTTTGAATTTGTTCGCGAGAGTAACTAAATCTCCAAAATTATTAAGAACTTGTTTTGATCCTATAGGAGAAGAGAATGACAAGGTGCTTGATTACAATGCTTTGACTTGGTCTAAAAACTCTTTATGGGATCTTTGTTTTGGATGGGGTAGGAATGGGGGACTATTTAAGAGAGATTTTGAGGTAATGAGGTTACTAAGTCCACACTTTGTAAATCGATCAATTTTTTGTAAGGGTTCTTTAGGACCATTGGCCTTTGGTTTAAATACTAGTGGAAGCCCCCGACATCCTCTTTATCTTCCAAGTACGTCTAAACTTAAACCTTATGATTGGAAAAATTTTTTCTTGCAGCAGTCCCATCTGTAAGTGAAGATTAATTAATACGTTAATTGACCCGTATGCGACTAATCTCTCAGTTAAGTACTGATCTATTTTGAAAATACAAAAGTTTTTTCTTTATTCCTTTTATATTGAGATGTTCCTGAAATTATTTAATCAAAATTTTAGGACTTCTTGCATTTGGAGATCTTTTAAGTCATTTTATGGCTTGTTCAAAGCAGACACTCTTAACGTTCGAAAAAGCATTTTTAATAATAAGAGATTTTTTTTGAGGAGTATTTTTTATGACGCCTGAGCGTCTGGGCTTGCTCTGGGGAATAACCGTTTTTGTTGGAGCGGGCGCACGATTGTTGGCGGCTTTATCTGGCCTTCCTGGAGTTGTTTTATTGCTTCTATCAGGTTTGCTAATAGGAAGGTCAGGATTGGGATTGGTTGAACCTTTAGATTTAGGACAAGGATTGGAAACAATTGTTGGCCTTTTAGTAAGCCTTGTCCTTTTTGATGGAGGGTTAAATCTTAGGTTGCCTGGCGAAACTCTTAAGGCAACAGTCCTAAGAATATCTCTTATCAGACTTGTTATTTCATTGGCGGCAGGACTTTTGGCGGCACATTGGTTGGCAGGATTGGGATGGTCAGTTGCTGCTGTGTATAGCGCGATAGTTCTTGCTACTGGTCCCACAGTAGTTACCCCATTAGTTCAGCAAATTCGATTAGCCCCACCATTGGGAGATGTTCTTGAGGCAGAAGGTTTGTTCCTTGAGCCAGTTGGAGCTGTTTTGGCTTTGTTGCTTCTTGAATTATTGGTAGGAAACTTGCATGGTTGGAAAGAGGTTGCTTTTGGATTGATTGCAAGACTTGGAGGAGGAGTCATTATTGGGGCTTTTGCGGGTTGGTTGCTTTCTGAATGTCTAAAGCGACTTAGACCTGACCCTGCTCTTGGAGTCAGATTACAAATAACCCTTGGAGTTCTCTTTCTCCTTTATGGAGTTTGTGAATGGCTATTGCCTGAATCAGGATTGCCTGCATCAGTAGCTGCAGGTTTTGTTGTAGGCAGAAGCCCTGCTACCCAAGTTAATGAATTAGATCAATTAATTAGAGAATTGGCTCAATTGGCGATAACAATGTTATTCCCATTACTTGCGGCAGATGTCTCCTGGAGTGAATTAAGTCCTCTTGGTTGGGGAGGAATTACATGTGTTCTTGTACTAATGATTATTGTTCGACCAGTGGCGGTCTCTTTAGCAACTATTGGCTTGCCTTTAGATTATCGTCAAAGATTATTTTTAGGTTGGCTTGCTCCTAGAGGCATTGTCACCGCTGCAGTTGCATCACTTTTTTCTATTCGTTTAGAGCAAGCAGGTGTTTTAGGTGCGGGTAGGTTGCAAGGACTTGTATTTTTGACGATTCTTTTAACAGTAGGTTTGCAAGGCCTCACAGCTCAGCCATTGGCAAAATTATTAGGATTATTGGCTCCATCAATAGAAGAGGAAAAAACTTGATTAAAGACAAGTTTTTATTCTTTCTTTGTCTTGTTTAGCTCTGGCAAGCAGACCCCATGAAGTTAGTAAGTCTGGCCCATTTAATTGACCCAGAAGAGCGACTCTAAGAGTTTTCATTAGTAAACCTTTTTTGACACTTGCTGATTCTGCAGAAACCTTTAGAAGTTGTTTTGCAATATTTATATCGACCCCATCCCATTGAGTTTGTTCTAAGTTTGTTAGCAAAACTTTTAGAACTGCTTTTGCTCCTTCTTGATTGAGTTGATTTAATCCATCTTGATTTAAAAGGGGCTTCTCAAAAAAAGGACGTGATTGATCTACACCATCAACTAAAAGAGTCATGGATGGTTTGATTAATCCAATAAGGTCTAATGCCCATTCCTTGTTAAAGGCTTTCCAATTATTTTTATTCCAAAGAGGAGTTATTTCTTGAAGTAATTCATCATTAGACAAATTGTGTATTACTTGTGAATTTATCCAGTTTAATTTGTCCCAATCAAACTTTGCACCTGATTTATTTACCCTCTCAAGACGGAAATATTGACTTATATTTTTTATATTGAATATTTCTGTCATTCCTTCTGGAACAGACCATCCTAATAGAGTCATATAATTAGCCATGGCTTCAGATGTATAGCCTTTTTCTTTGAAATCTATAATAGAAGTTACTCCATCCCTTTTTGAAAGTTTACGACCTTCTGAATTAAGAATTAAGGGAGTATGTGCAAAGGTTGGGATTGTAAGTTTTAAAGCTTTATAGAGAAGTATTTGTTTTGCAGTATTTGCAATATGATCCTCACCTCTTATGACGTGAGTAATCCTCATTAAATTGTCATCTAAAACAACAACAAGGTTATATAGAGGGTCTCCAATCTCATCAGATGGGGCTCTTCTTGCAATTACCATATCTCCTCCTAAGTCAGATCCTTTCCAATACATTGAGCCTCTTATAAGATCATCCCAAGAAATTATTGAATCATCTTCAATTCGAAATCTAATAACAGACTCTCTCCCTGAAGATTTGAATTCATTTTCCAACTCTGGGGATAAATTTCTATGGCGATTGTCATATTTAGGAGCCAGGCCGTTGTTTTTTTGCTCTTCTCTCATTAGCTCTAGTTCTGTCTCAGTTGCATAACATCTATAAGCAAGTCCAAGATCAAGAAGTTTTTTAATTGCATTTTTATGTTCACTTATATATTCGCTTTGAATAATTGGAGACTCATCCCAAGTGATTCCAAGCCAAGAAAGACCTTCGAGAATATTTTCTGTGTACTCGAGTTTTGACCTTTCCTTGTCAGTATCTTCAATTCGGATTAAAAACTTCCCTTTATTAGCTGATGCAAAAAGCCAGTTAAATAAAGCTGTTCTTGCTGTGCCAATGTGAAGATTGCCCGTTGGGCTTGGGGCTAGGCGTACGCGAACGGACAAAAGATTTATTTGTTTAGCACGGGACCGACGGGATTCGAACCCGCAACTTCCGCCGTGACAGGGCGGTGCTCTAACCAGTTGAACTACGGTCCCAGGAAATAAAGGCTTATTTAAGCCTGGAAGTTGATTCTCCTTTAAGTTGCTAACGCAACCAATGAAGTATCTAACTATTACCTACCCTAAGTCAAATGCAGTCCTATTTTAATTTCAGATAAATAATTTAGAAAAATCAAGATTTAAAAATCTTTAGTAAACCCAGGCAAAAGTTTATTCGGAATAGATGCAAATAAATTAATCCCATTATTTCCTAATGGGATTAATTCTGATTTACTCAGCTTTAAATTTGAACTGGAGGGAGATTAAGGACGAAATCCAGCTGGCTCAATTAGCCGCACTTGATTACCTCTTGCAGTGAACTCTCTGCCTTGATCGCTTTGAACGACCACTCGCCCGCCAGATTTGACTCTAATGACACGTGCGCGAACCCAGCCTAAGGCTGCAGATTCGAGCACCTTCACGACATCACCAGGCTGTAGATCCAACTCCATCATCAAAACTAGGAAAGTGTGCAGGAAGGGTCATCGGACGCGCCGTGGAGGACTTGAACCCCCGACATCAGGTTTTGGAGACCTGCGTTCTACCAACTGAACTAACGGCGCATGGGACATACCCTGGACCATCATTGTAAGTAGGGCATTTGGATGGAACGAGGTCGCAACCTCAACGATCGAAGCGCTGCTTTACCCGTGTGGCCTTGCCAACACGTTCGCGCAGATAGAAAAGCTTCGATCTTCTTACTTTACCGCGGCGTTCAACCTTTATAGAAGCCACTTGAGGGCTATGAAGCATGAAAATTCTTTCAACTCCTATCCCTTGGAAAATTCTGCGCACAGTAATTGTCTCATTTAACCCCCCATGCCTCTTTGATATCACTACTCCTTCATAAGGCTGGACTCGTTCTTTATTTCCTTCGCTAATACGAACACCTACTCGAACAGTATCCCCAACATAAACATCAGGAATTTTTTTCTTTTGTTGAGATAGTTCAAACCCTTTTATTAGGGACTCGGCACTTAGCTTTTTATTAGCAACAGGGTTCTTTGTTTGCTTAGCTTTTGAGATTGATTTTTTTGAGTCAGCAACAACTTCTTGAGTTGAAGTCTCATTACTAGAATCATTGGTAATAGTGGTGTCTTTGGAATCAGCTTCCATCCCCAGCTCCCGAGTAAATCGCCAAATAGAGATTCTAACCGCTCATTAAACGAATTTTTAAAAAAAGTGCTTAGTAAAAAGGATATTTTTTTTCTTGATAATATTTTTTAATTTTTCTGCAGCAAAGATTTATCAGTTATACCAATTGATTTTGGCGGTGAAAGCTGCCTTCGTGCCCAGAAGAGTTTCTTTTGGCGCCAAAGCAAAAAAAAGATTTTTAGCTTTTACAAGTATTAACAGTAGCTTAATTCAGTAATCACGAGACTTTAAGCCTTTTCAAGCCTTTCCTGAACAAGTTAAAATCACCAAATTCTGAAGTGATCCAATTTTAGGTGTACATTTCCCTTCTATAGATCTAGATCTAATCAAGTTAGTTTTAGTTATTTACTCATATGAAACTTTTTGCTGATCTTCTTAATTCAACTCTTTCATCAGGCGCTTCGAATGGTCCTTTAATTCAAAAAAGGAGAGGAGTGGAGATTAAATCTGCACGTGAAATCAAAATCATGAGGAAAGCTAGTCAAATTGTGGCAACAGTTCTTAGAGAGATTGAAGGGATGGTTGAACCAGGGATGACAACTGGATCAATAGATGTTTTTGCTGAATCTCGAATTAGGGAAATGGGAGCTGTACCTAGTTTTAAGGGATACCAGGGTTTCCCTGGAAGCATTTGTGCAAGTATTAATAATGAAGTAGTTCACGGAATCCCAAATTTAAAAAGAGTAATTAAATCTGGCGACTTATTAAAAGTAGATACAGGGGCTTATTATGATGGTTATCATGGCGATAGTTGTATAACTATATGTGTTGGAGAAGTCTCTGATGATTCAAAGAATCTAAGTTTAGTTGCTCAGCAAGCTTTGATGGCAGGTTTAAAAGAAATAAAAGATAAATGTACACTCCTTGATATTGCAGGTGCAATAGAAGATTTAGTTAAATCAAAAGGTTTTAGTGTTGTTGAAGATTATACAGGCCATGGAGTAGGTCGCAATTTGCATGAAGAACCTTCGGTATTTAACTTTCGTACTAATGATTTGCCTAATGTGACTTTAAGATCTGGAATGACAATTGCCGTTGAACCAATAATAAATGCTGGAGGTAAAGCTTGTAAAACATTAAAAGATGGCTGGACAGTTATTACAAAAGATGGAAGTCTTTCAGCTCAATGGGAACATACAATTTTAGTAACCTCTGAAGGTTGTGAAATACTTACTGACAGAGGATGAGAAATTTTAATTAAACTTTGAGGTCGGAAGTTATACTATAATAAATACTTCTTGTTAATTCAATGATTGGCATAATTAGATATGTGAAGGGGTTTGGAGTAACGATAATCAAATAAAAATTCCATTTTGACTGAATAATTATTGAATTCGCCACAAATTCTGCAGACATTATTCCTATTGGATTTAAATCTGACTTAAAAGGCCCTAATATTAATTTTCTGATGAATAATTTGTCTCGTTGATCTTTACTTAAATTGTTTCGTTTTATACTTACTAAGGAACCAATAAGCCTTTTGCTTAATTCATAACCAGGGCTTAAAGCAGCTTGTATTTCAGCTTCTGAGGTGTTGATCCATAGTTGACTTTTTCTACCTTTAGGATCTCTTCCTAAAACGATATTTTCAAAGCATTTAATTAATCGCCAAGTGCTAAGAGCATTAATTTCAAGCGCATCATCAATTGCCTTTGTTGTTTTAGAGCCATGAGGGTTGAAACCATGATTAAGAATTAATATGTCAATCCTCTTTAACTCTTCTTTAAGATTTTCCTCATCTCCACAACTCCAATTAATCCACTCCTGAGGAAAAATTTCGGAATTATTTGTTGAAAACTTGATTGATTGGTGTGTTATTCCAATGACATATGCACCCTGAGAACGCAGTTTTTTTGTCAATGCCTTGCCTAACGCTCCGCTTGCACCAGTTATGCCAAATGTACAGTTTTTGAATTGATTATTTGCTTGATTCATCTTGAAAATTTTGGTTTTAAAGGCATCTTTGTTTATGTTCCTATCAGGTTTTGCAATTTGAGGCTTGAGATTTAAGGCCTTAACCATATATTTTATAAATCTATCATTCCTAAATAATCCAAAGGATTTTTTGATTAAGACCTTGAGTATTTTTTTATAAGCTTTAAATTAAACTTATATGAATATGAGATTGTTTCATGGGCACGACCTTGATGGTCGGATCTTGTGAGCCTTTTAGTGGCAAATCCGCCTTAGTGCTAGGGATTGCTAGGCATTTGATCGCGACAAATCATCAGATTAGATTTGGCAAGCCCTTAGCTACAAGTCTTGATTTGGAGCATTCCTTATCGAAACTGCCTGATCCAATAATTGATGATGATGTTCGTTTTGTGGGCAGGACTCTTGAATTATCAGAGAAGCAATTGATCCCATCCCTCCATTTGTTGGCACCTTCTACTGCTGAAGAGCGATTATTGAATAAAAACCTTGACGCTGGTGAGGGGTTTGAAGCTTTAAAAGGTCAATTGAAAGAACCTTTTGAGGGAGTAACTATTCTTGAAGGAGCAGGGAGTTTGCATGAAGGGCTTCTTTATGGTTTAAGTCTTGGACAAGTTTGTAGGGAACTTGATGCACCAGTAGTCCTTGTTCACCTTTGGAAAGATAGTTGTAGTTTTGAGGCTTTGTTGGCGGCGAGGGAGCAACTTGGTTCTCAACTCTTAGGAATAGTACTTAATGCAGTAACTCCTGAAGAAGTTGAGCTACTTAAAAAAAATGTTGTTCCTTCCTTAGAAGCTCTAGGGATGCAAGTTTATGGAGTTATGCCACGCTCGCCTTTACTGAGAAGCGTAACTGTAGGTGAATTGGTTAGACGCTTAGATGCAAGAGTAATTTGTTGTTCTGAGAGATTGGAACTATTGGTTGAGACGTTAACTATTGGTGCAATGAATGTTAATTCTGCTATGGAATTCTTTAGACGACGAAGAAATATGGCTGTTGTTACAGGAGCAGATAGGACTGATATACAACTCGCGGCCTTAGAAGCATCTACACAATGTTTGATTCTTACTGGTGCAGGTAATCCTCTCCCCCAACTTATTAATAGAGCTGAAGAGTTAGACGTACCATTGTTAAAAGTTGATCATGACACTCTTTCGACAGTTGAAGTGATTGAACAAGCTTTTGGTCATGTCCGCTTGCATGAAGCAGTTAAAGCAACATATGCATTTCGTTTGGTTGAGGAGCATTGTCAACTTGATCGACTTCTTAAGAATCTTCGGTTGACTTGAGACTGATTAATGTTTGCTGCTAATTTCAAGATGTTGAGGAGGGGATTTCCTTGAGCCGCTCGCTGGATCTCCCATCATTAGATCGGGTAGATACCCTTGCTCAGGAGCTTGCTTTATTGCAAGACAAAGGGAAAAGACGAATAGCTTTTCTTGGCAGTAGGCATTTGCCTGTAGTGTCATTGCATTTGGTTGAATTGATAGCGCGCGCTTTGGTGCAAGAAGGCCATTCAATAATTACTTCAGGTGCTCAAGGAGTAAATGCAGCTGTAATTAGGGCAGTTTTAGAAGTTGATCCTTCTCTTCTTACAGTCTTGTTACCTCAGAGTCTGGACAAGCAACTTCCCGAAATAAGGGAGCAATTAGATCAAGTTATGCATTTGATTGAAAAGTCCGATAATGATGATCTTCCTCTCCCAATAGCTAGTAGCCTTTGCAATCAGGAGATAATAAGTAGATGTGATCAGTTGATTTGTTTTGCTTTTCATGACAGTGAAACACTTTTGACTAGTTGTCGAAGTGCTGAGGATATAGGTAAGGTTGTGAGTTTGTTGTTTTTTGATTGATATTCAATTTGAATTTACAAATCTGTTATCAAGATATAGACGTAACCACTTTTTTTGTTTATTTTAAAGAAATTATGATTTAGATTTAAAAGAATCTTCCTTCTATGGCAGACAATTATTCTTTTGATGTTGTTTCAGATTTTGATAGACAGGAATTAGTTAATGCAGTCGATCAATTAACTAGAGAAGTAGGGCAAAGGTACGACCTTAAGGATTCAAATACAATTGTAGATCTAGAAGAAACAGCTTTGATAATAACTACTGATACAGAGATGACGCTTCAATCTGTGCAAGACATTCTAAGAAATAAAGCTACAAAACGGAAAATTTCTCTTAAGGTGTTTGATTTTCAACCTCATGAGAGTTCTGGTGGTAATCGAGTTAAACAAAGAGTTCTATTAAAGAAAGGTTTAAGTCAAGAAATATCAAAGAAAATTAGCAAATCAATTAGAGATCAATTTAAGAAAATAAACGTTTCTATACAGGGGGAAAGCCTGCGCGTAACTAGTAAAAATAAGGATGATCTTCAATCTGTCATTGCATTTCTTCGTGAAAAAGAAGAAAATTTAGACTTGCCTTTACAGTTTGAAAATTATAGGTAAATTTAATGCCCCTTGGCTTTTGTCCTTGGGACAATCGAAATTAAATCCTGAAAACACCTTGTTTATAAAATCTTTCGAATCATGAAATCATAATCAATTTTTTCCCAACTATTAAATTGAGAAGCATTTATCACGAAAAGCGTTGAAAATTTATAAAATTATTTCATCAAGATTTTTTGTATGACTACCCCTTTTCGTAACATCACTCCAAATCAATCAGGAGGTGCAGCAACTCTTTTGCTTGCATTGTCTTTTACAGGGTTTCTACTTATCACTCAGGCTTTATTTATTGTGCAGCCAGGACAAGTAGCTGTAGTAACAACTTTGGGGAAAGTCAGTGGTGGGTCTAGAAGACCTGGATTGAATTTAAAAATCCCTTTTATTCAATCTGTTTATCCATTTGATGTCCGTACCCAAGTGAAGCCAGAAACCTTTGCAAAATTATTAACTAAAGATCTGCAAGAGATTCAAGCTACTGCAACTATTAAATATGCACTTAGACCAACAGAAGCCGGAAGGGTTTTTAGCACAATCGCATATAACAATAACGAGGTATATCCTCGTATTATTCAGCCTTCGTTAGTAAAGGCATTGAAATCAGTTTTTTCACAATATGAGCTTGTAACTATCGCAAGTAAGTGGAGTGATATTTCCGAATTAGTTGAGAAGACTGTTGCTGAAGAATTGGAGAAATTTGATTATGTTGATGTTCGAGGGCTTGATTTGACCTCATTAGTAATAGCAGAGGAATATAGAGCGGCTATTGAGCAAAAACAAATTGCTGAACAGCAATTACTTCGAGCACAAACTGAAGTAAAGATTGCTGAACAAGAAGCAATAAGATATCAGACCTTAAATCGAAGCTTGGATGATCAAGTGTTGTTTAAATTGTTTTTAGATAAATGGGATGGAAAAACAAAGGTTGTCCCTTCTTTACCTGGAAATAAAGGAGGGAATATACCTGTTATAGTAGGAGGTAGGGATTAATATTTAGTTATATATTTATTAATTTCCATAAGAAAGATGTCTCTTTAATTTTATGAGATATTTCTCTTATGGAATTTAAACTGTAAGAAATTAGGATAATTCTGCAAAACTATCTCTAAAAGCTTTTAACGTGGCGTCAATATCATCATCAGAATGAGCTAATGAAGTAAATCCTGCCTCGAATGCACTAGGTGCTAGATATATTCCTTTCTCTAACATTGAGCGATGTAATTTAGAAAACAATTCAGTATCAGTTGCTTTTGCTTCTTCAAAATTTCTTACTGGTCCATCACATAAGTAGAAACCAAACATCGCACTAATACTGCTACCAGAGATTGGTATCCCAGATTCATTAGCTGATGTAATAATTCCTGAAATCAATCTTTGTGTAGTTGCTTCAAGACGTTCATATGTACCTTCTTGCTTTAAAAGCTCAAGTGTTTTAATCCCTGCTGTCATAGCTAAGGGATTACCGCTTAAAGTGCCAGCTTGATACATAGGGCCAGCAGGCGCAACCATAGCCATTATTTCCGCTCTGCCTCCATAGGCTCCAACTGGGAGCCCGCCTCCAATAACTTTTCCCATAGTTGTAAGGTCTGGTGTAACCCCAAAACGAGATTGTGCTCCTCCATAACTGATCCTGAATCCTGTCATCACTTCATCAAATACCAATAAAGCCCCATTTTCCGAAGTTAGTTCTCTTAGGCCTTCTAGAAATCCTGGTTCAGGTGTAATAAAACCTGCATTTCCAACAACAGGTTCAAGAATTACACCAGATATTGCATCAGGGTTCTCTGCAAAGAGCTCTTTTACAGCCTCTAAATCGTTATAAGGGGCGGTAAGGGTGTTTGCGGTTGTACTTCTAGGGACTCCTGGTGAATCAGGCAATCCTAATGTTGCGACTCCAGAGCCAGCCTTTACCAAGAACATGTCTGCATGTCCGTGGTAGCACCCCTCAAATTTGATTACTTTATCTCTGCCGGTAAAGGCTCTCATGAGCCTTAATACGGCCATGCAAGCTTCTGTTCCGCTATTTACAAAGCGGACCATTTCAACACTTGGAACGGCTTCTATAACCATTTCTGCCAATTTGTTTTCCAATTGGCAAGGAGCCCCAAAGCTGGTGCCTTTTTCTAAAGCCTCATTAAGGGCAGTTATTACCTCTGGGTGAGCATGGCCGCATATTGCAGGCCCCCAAGTCCCCACGTAATCGATAAAACGATTTCCATCTACGTCCCATGCATAAGGACCTTTCACTCGATCAAAAACTATGGGTTCTCCCCCAACAGACTTAAAAGCTCTTACTGGAGAACTAACACCACCAGGCATCAAAGATTTTGCTGCACTGAAGATGGCCTGCGATTTGCTGGTATTCAAGGCGTTTGTCACGGGGACCGATGCCAAGTGGCAGATACAAACAGTTCGCCATCCTGGCCTAAAAACGTCAAATTCGTCTCATTTTTTCTATTACAGTTAAATTCTTTATTTAGAGATTGACAATTTTTCAAGTGAAAATGGGAGATGCTATTTTCGTGAAGAACTCAATGATTGCAAGCTTAGTGCCACTAACACGACCTCGATAAACTGGGCATTGGCAATAAGTTATATCTTGTGAACTACTGTGACGGTCTCATCACAGTCTCCTAATAAAATCCTTTAAAAACTCGTCAATGAAATTAAAAAAAAGCCTTAGTCCGTAGATTTTTTGCAACGAAAATCGTATTGCCTCATTTTTTTGGTGAAAAAAACTTATTAGCAATGGTTGTGGATTTATTCGAAGAAAGATTCTTCGCCATTCTCTTCTGGAGGCCATACAATATTTACCATCACAGGGGCATGATCACTTGGCTGTAAAACCCCTCTTGTAGCCTTTAAAATCAAACAATTTTTTGCTTGATCAAGTAATCGATCTGAAAGGTAGATGTGGTCTATTCTCCATCCCTTATCACGATCCCAAGCCTTACTTCTATAATCCCACCAACTCCAATGATTTGTGTCTGGCTCAAAAATTCGAAAAACATCATGAAGTTGACTTCCTAAAATAGCTTTTAGCCCTTCTCTTTCTTGTTTACTTGCCATTATTCCTCCACTTAGTTTTTCTGGATTATGAATATCTCTTCCCTCCAAAGCTATATTAAAATCACCTAATAAACAGAGGGGTTCTTCACGTATTTCTTGAGCTTCAAGATACTTTTTAAGGTACTTTAACCATTTTAATTTGTAGTCAAATTTTGGTGAGTTTAATGATGAACCATTAGGAACATAAACATTTACTACTCTTATATCATTGATCAAACAACTTATAATCCTTTTTTGTTCTTCAAGAAATTCAATCTCTGAATCTTTATTAAGTTCTCCTGAGAAACCTAATCGGATATCATAAAGCTTATGAGGACTTATTAAAGCAACGCCATTGTAGGCTTTTTGGCCATGAAAGCTAGAGAAGTAACCTTCTTTGATAAATTCCTCCTCTGGAAATAAATGATCTTGTACTTTTGTTTCTTGAATACAGAGCAAATCAGGCTGCTCTGTTTTTAGAAAGGTCTTTACTTGTTCAAGACGAGTTCGAATAGAATTAACATTCCAAGTTGCAATTAACATCTTTTTCCTTTTTATCTATTAAGATCATTACTATTATATGAATCCGAAATCTAAGGAGATATATGAAAAAGAATCAATTCCTTCATTCAAGAAACCTTTCTTTAAAAATTATTGCTGCCTTTGTATTTATTTTTAATTCACTGGCCTTTACATCATCATTAGAGTCTTCAGAGACTACTCAAACTCCTGAAGAAAGAGAACTTTATAATACCCTCCCAGGAGAAAATCAAAAAGGTGGAATACTTGATGCTACAAATCCCATGGAATTGATGAATCGTTTAAGAAGGGCTACTGCAATGGATGATGCCACTCCTCCTGCAGATGCAATAGATGCAGCGCTTCAATCTTTTGAACAAAAAACAATAAAGTTGGATTCTAAAAAATGAACTAACTAAAAGCTCTCATATAAGAGCTATATCGTTTAAGACCCTCAAGATTCTTATTGATTTCCTTTTTGCTTTTGCCGAAGATAAAGATACTTAAATAAAATCCCTCAAATTATCTTTTGATTTGAGTCATAAATGAAATTATTTATTGATCCGGCTTTTGCTGATCTTATATTCGGAGCAAGCTAGATTAATCATTGATTAGTCAAAGTAAATTTTATCTTCGATGCGAGATCATCCGATCACTCCAGTAACTGAACCTATGCAATATCGTGCAATAGGTCTTGTGAGAGGCGTATATCGTCCTGAAGATCCTAAACAGTTGACTCGTGGAATTTTAATAGATGAAAAGGGTATTGAAATTGAGGCAGTTGTTTTAGGGAGAGTACTTTCTTTAATGAAACGCCACTTAAAGATGGAATCACCTCATCTTTGGGTCGTTTATCCTAGATGCCGTAATGCTTCCAAATTACATTTGCAAATAGTAGGGATATGGGAACCTAGTACCTTAAAAGAAGAAAATAAAGAATCTTCTAATATTAAGGAAATTACAAACAAGAATACTTCTTGTTTTGATGAAATTATGGAGGGAGATGATTATTTTTCTGTTCGTGGAGAATTGATTTATACTAAGCCAGATGAAAATGAATTAATTGTAAAAATAAGACAACAACCTCGCAAATCAATTAAAAAACCTATTCCTTTTAAAATTCGTATTAAAGGAAATATTCCCTTAAATAAATTGCATTATTTTGTAAGTTTTGATGCCAGAAGAATAGGGCATGAATTAATAATGGAGGATCATGAACTGATCAATCAAATTCCTTCCAAGACTAATAGAAAGAAGAAAATTTAAGAAAACTACCTTAAATTTTAATAATCTTAATTTAGGAGATCTAATCATTAAACTAATTTTATTTAATTTAGCAATTCTTGAATCTATTTTTATATAATTCCACTAAGGGCTAGTTATCTTATCTTGGGATAATTTAAAACCCATAACTATTTTCGGCTTTCTCTTTAGAGCAATGAACACTTTGTTTATTGATTGTCCAACTGGTCTTTCAGGGGATATGCTCTTGGCAGCTTTCCTTGATTTAGGTGTTCCAGAGAAGGTTGTCCAGAAACCTCTTAATAGTATTGGCTTGTCAAATTCTTATAGAATGAAGATTCTTGAAGAAAGAAGTTACGGAATAAGAGGAAAGAAAATCGAAATCGTTGAAAATGATAATTTTAATCAATCTAGAAAATGGAAAGACATAAGAAAATTAATTTCCAATGCAGATTGGAATCAATCTTTAAAAAGTAAAGTTAATATGGTTTTTAAATCTCTTGCAGAGGCAGAATCTTTTGTACATGGTATAGATATTGAAAAAGTCCATTTTCATGAAATAGGGGCTTTAGATTCACTTATTGATATTATTAGCGTATGCGCTGCTATTGATTATTTAGGGCCAAAAGAAATTATTTGTTCTAACCCTCCAACAGGGTCGGGCAAAATAGCTACTTCACATGGAACTTTACCTGTACCAGTTCCCGCTGTTGTTGAATTAGCAAAGAGACATAATATTAAACTTATTTATGATGATTCATATCCTAAGGCGGAATTGACGACACCAACTGGCATAGCATTAATGGCTATCTTTGCAACAAGATTTGGTAACCCTTCATCTTTACTTATAGATTCGATTGGAATCGGATTAGGGCATCGAGATATTTATAGGCCAAACTTTTTAAGAGTTTTTCAAATAAAAATCAATCCAGAAAGTTCTGCAAATCAATTGCAAGGACTCTCTTTCGAAAGCTTGATAGTTCAAGAGGCTTGGATAGATGATTCCACGCCAGAAGATATTTCTAATTTTTGCGATCAATTAAGACTCTCTGGGGCAATTGAAGTAGTAACTCAATCAATACAAATGAAAAAGAATCGAACTGGTACTTTAATTACTGCTATTACGACGCATGAAAGAGTAAATGATCTGAGGATGACATGGTTAAATCTAGGAACAACTATTGGTCTAAGAGAAAGATTTGATTCTAGATGGGTTCTACCTAGAAGAACTGGAATTTGTACTACTTCTCTTGGTCCAGTTTTGGTGAAACAAGTTATGAGGCCAAATAAAAATCTAACGATTAAAGTAGAGCATGATGAATTAGTAAGGTTGAGCAAAGAAAAGAATAAATCTTTAGAAGAAATTAGGAAGGAAGTTATTAAGTGTGATGCTACTTTTAAACCAAATGAGGATTGGAAATTTTGATTAAAGGATTCCCAAGACTATCTAGCAAGTTTAACCTGCCTTTTGGAAAGTTCAAAATTCCCTTTGGCATAAGTACATGGACAACTGGAATCAGCTTGTTCTTTATTTCTAATCTCTTGATAAAGAATATACATCAATTGAAAGATATTCGTCTTTCTAATGATCTTTATATATTTTTATCCTTTGCTCTTTTATTTGGCGTTATAAGTATATATTTTAATGCAGTAGCTTGGAAAAACTTGTTGTATTGGGTTGGTTATGAAGAAATAGATCTGACGAATGTTATCAAGGTTTATTTGCGAACTAATTTGTTGAAATATTTACCAGGTGGAATATGGCATTTTGTGGCAAGAATAAAAGCCCTTAGATTAATAAATGAATCCTATGATGCTATTAAAGCTGTAATTTTAGAACCACTATTGATGTTGACTTCAGCAATGATATTAGTTCCATTAGGAGATTTCAAATCAGGATTATCTTTGCTTTTTTTTCTACCAGCTTTATTATTTTTTAAGAGGTCAATAGAGCCACTAATTGAGATATTGAAGGCATTAAAATATACAAAATTGGCTAAATTAAATAACAATCCAAATGATCATTCTTCTGATCAGGAAAAATTAAAAATAAGAAGTGAATTCCCTCTCGTTTCTCTAATGATAGAGGTTTTATTTATTCTTTTCCGCTATATTAGCTTTTACTTATGCTTATTCTCTTTTCAACCAGATATACATTTTATTAAACTATTAAGTGCTTTTTCATTTTCATGGGCTATAGGTTTGGTTGTGCCAGCTGCTCCTGGAGGCATAGGTATTTTCGAGTCCGCACTTATTATTCAAGTAGGTGATTCATTCCCTAAGGCAATTTTTATTTCCGTACTTCTATTGTATAGGATTATTATTACCTTATCTGACCTTATTGCCGCAGCTTTATTTACTTCAAAAATTAAAACTATAAATATTTCAGATATTTAGGCTATAAATCTATCCATTGTATCTCTTGCTGCACTTGTGATACTTAGTCCCAGCAAAGAACTGCTGGCCAGTGAAATAAATATAAAATAAAGAGCATACTTTTCTTTTCGATACATTATAAAATGGTAAGAGATCATTGTAATTATGATCAAGGTGCAAGTAGCTGATAGAACAATTGAAATTAATTTGTCGATTACAAAATCTATTTCAATTGCTTTACTTGTAAAGAAAGGAATCCATACTAAAGAAAATTCTTTGATGACTTCGTTAGAAAATTCACTGGCCAAAAGAAAATAACTAATTATTGCAGATATTGAAGTACAAGTTATTAGAATAAAGGCTATTGGTTTGCTAAGTCGATTCATGGTTCGGTTAAAGCTAAATAACAATAAGCCAATACAAAGACCACCAACCAGAGGAAAAAGAGGAATTAACCAGGCAATATCAATAGGATTTGGCATCAATAAGGATAATGAATGATCATTATATTTTAATATCATATTAGATTTTTCCTAACCGCTTAGCCTGATATTTAGGAATTCCTTAATATCAGGTTTCATATGATTAAAAATCTAACTGCTAAGATCTCAATAAATATAAAAGAATCATTAATACTCTTGTATTTTGAAAAGATTTGGATGAATAAGTATTAACATGTTGATGTGGCTAAATTATCTTTATAGTACTTTTTTATGTTTTTATACGTTTTTATTTTAATTCTTATAGTCTCTTTTTTAGGATTTCGCTTAAACAAATTTGAGCTCAATAACTATTTCCAAAATTCAAAGAGGATAATCAAAAAAAAGAGTAATAAATTCAGGCGATCAAAAATTGGTGGATACAAATATAAATAACGGCTTCATAGGTCAATTTTTTTAAGTAAAAAATCACTTCAAAATATTTTTCTTAATCGCTTTATTATCTTATGAATTATAAGATAATAATCTAATTATACTATTTTATTATGGTTGAGCCCATTCAAGTTAATTCAAAGGATTCTGAAAAATATCCTAGTAATAGCCCCTATATTCATGAAAGTAAACAAGATTCTGATATGGAGTTGAATACATTAGAAAATAATCCTAGATGGCTTGACAATAATGACAACGAAGTCGCTAATGTCTTTGGGTTTAATCAAAATGCAGAATTGGTCAATGGAAGAGCGGCGATGTTTGGTTTTTTATTGTTAATTCTGACTGAGTTAGTACTAGGTAATGAACCAGTAACAAGATCTCTATTTGGAATTGGATGAATATTATTTTAGGTCTTAATAAATTAGACTTATATAATCTGTCTATAAATAAATTAACCTTTCATGAAGAGACCAAGGATTACCTCTGATATTTTAGATGATGCAATATCAAAAGCTTTTCTTTCTGAATTAGAAAAGGATATTATTGAATATATAAGATTTGTAGGAACATTTACTCAGCCTATTATAGTAAAAGCTCTAAATATAAGTTCCAAGCCACCAGTTTTGTCTATATTGTGTGAATCTTGTAGGAAGATTGGCAATGAGATACCCGATCATTTTAATAAGGTAAGAGAATGGTCTGAAGTTATTAGTGTTGATGGTGTCAGGTGGGATGGTGACTTGATTTGTAGCACAACATTTAATATTGATGGCTTAAGGCTTTCCCCTGAATTTCATACTACTCAATTTCACAATTTTGCTGTTCATCCAGAGTTTTTCAATGGCTTATAACTGAAGTTAAATTTTTAGATTTAAAATGAAATAATTCTATTAATTTAAATAAATCAGAATTATATGACCATCTTTTAGTGGACTAAATATAGTTAATGTTTTTATCTCCTGGAAAAATAAAGTAGATATATTTTGAATTTAATAAAATAAAAGCCACTAGTTAATAATATCAGCCAAATGAAAATCGACTGCTGAGTTGAGTGTTTTCTCAACCTGGGGAGTTTCTTATTCGATTAGACTATTTCCTAATATAGATTTTAATGGATCTATTTTGTGGAAGATTACTTAACTTAATTATCTACCTCCTAGACCTAGGAAATTAACAATAAAAGGATCAAATCCATGATATCCAGCCATTTGTGCAATTAATAAAACAAATAGCCATAGTAAATGTAATGCACCGATCAGAACAAAGTGTCTCCAAAGTCCGTAGGTAAAAGGCGCAACTCCTTCAGGCCTAAAACTAACTTCTAACCCAGTTGATGAGTTGATTTGTTGAGAAGACATAATTAGTAGAGAATAGTTCAATAGCTGGACTGGAAATAAGATCAGCTATTAATTGACTAGTTCATTTCCGATGACAAGGTTAGTTCAGCAAAGGAGCTCAATTACTTAATTGAAATAATTAAGCATCATCAGAAGAACAGAACATAATAATTGTAACATATTATACAATTGCTGAGTCGTTCGGTTGGGCTCGAGCGTATTCAAGCTCCTCGACTATTTTTTCTTCCTAATAGTCAATAGCCAAGCTCCTCAATCAATTCTCTTTGGCCGAAATTAAAGCGATTAAAACTTAAAAAAGAAACAAATTAATACGTGTTGTTGCATCTTTAACCACTTTTCTCGCGTGAAAGGTGATGATTGAGCATATAAACATTGGTTTGTTAATCGCTATGGAAGCTTTTAAGACCTTGCTATTTGGGGTTGCAGGTTTAAGTATGATTTTTTGGGCGGCAGTAATAGGTCTATGGCATGTCGATATGTTCCCAAGATTCTTCAAAGAAGATAGGAATAAAGATTTATCTCCGACTAGATACTCTAATTCAGGGGGTAATCAAAATTCATCTCTAATGGATTTTGAAAGGAGTGGGGCCTTAAGACCTACAACTCAGTCATCAACTGGTTTATTTAATCGAGATAAATATTCTCGAAGGGGTGGTTTCGTTGTGGCAGATTTTAGTCCGATAGAGAATGGTTATGGAGTTAATAGATTATATACTTCTGTTTTATTGGCACTAGCTGTTATATCTTTTGTTATAATTACTTATGGACTGCATAGTGCAATGTCTACAATTATCTGAATTATACAAGCTCTAATTTTTTACTTTTAATTAAATTAAAATAATTCAATTAGAAATGTTTACTTAGATATATAATAATTATTATACCTTTATTTCATAAATTCTAAAAAAATAGAAAAATAGAAATAATTTTATTTGAATTTAAATAATACTCTTAACATAAGACAATTATTAGCTAAAACCCATATAATAAAAAGTCTCTATATCTAAGTGTTTTTGCCATAATTAAACCCAATTCTTTAGCATAGAGAGCAGCCTTGGGTCTCAATTTTTACTACAGAAAGTAATTAAATACATGTTTCTTGTAGGAAGTTTAGTAGATTAAATAATAATTGCCCCAAATTAAATGGATAACTCATCCGCGGAATCTCTTCCAATTCAAGAAGTTGCCACAGGAAACATGGATGATGAGCAAGCAAAAGGTACTTCTTCAAATGTTGATGTTCAGGTGTCTTCTTTCCCCGCGAAGAACCCTGCAAATCCTTATACAGCTTTGAGTGATTCAATTAGGGAAGGAGTAGGAGATGGACCTAAGAAGATAAGATTTTTTGGCCCTAGGTTTATGACCATTTGGGTTATGCCTATGGCCGTAACTGGAATTATTATGGAATTTCTATTTGTAGGACCAGTAAGAAACGTTAATCCATTTAACTAAAAAATTATGTTTTATTCTGAAGACACAGCTTTATGGGGCTTTATAGCACATATACCTGTTGCAGTAATTTTCTTGATTTTCCTTAGTAGGCAAGTGACTCTAAGAGATAGAGGGCAATCTTTATCTAAAGTGATATTTGATGATAATTCAAGAAAAGTTCTAAGTAAATTTGCGATTGGGGGCATATTTGGTCTTATTCTCTTGGGAACTTTGTCTCCTGCCTCACGATTTATAATTAATTAATTATAAATCTAATTTTCATTAAAGTTATGATTAAAAAACAAATATTAGGGGTTGGTTATGTTTCTTTGCTTATAGTCATTTGGGGAACTTTTGGATCTTTGGTCGATTATCCCCTACTTCAAAGAAAAATATATATAGCGGGCTCAATAGGCCAATATGTTACATTTTCGACAGTTGGTTTTTTGTGTACATTATTAGGAGTCTTCCTTTTCCCTCGCTTTATAAAGATATTTTCTGATTAATCTTTTTTAAACAATATTGCTTTTCTGATTAGTATTTAAATCTTTTAATTACCTTTGCAGCAGTAAAAGAATTTGTTTTTTCATAAAAGATCCATTGTCTTGTTTCTAGATCATGGTCACAACCAACTGTAGATTTTACATAAGGTTCATTACTCATAAAAGCATGACAAGCCTGATCAGCTTCAAATGCTGACTGATAACCTGTAAATAAGTAAATGAAAGCTATTATTAAGGAAGCTAATACGATTAAAACCGAGGCAAATTTCATTCTTGTGCTTTTAGAACTTTCTATAGTGTAATTTATAATGAAACTATAAAGGCTATTTATTGTGGTCAATCTTTTTCAGAGAATTAATGCTAATATTTGATAGTATTAATATTTAGTTTAATAATTATTTTTAGTATTGCTTTTATTTAAGACTATGATTAACAACAAATCCAAGAAATATGAGATCAAAGCTAACAAGGATGAAGCTAATAGTTCTACACGAGCTAAAATTGTTCTTATAATTTTTGGTATTGGACCTATACTTTTGATGGGTTTATTCCTTTTCTCTAATGGTTTTTTTAGCGCGCCTAATTTATAAAATAATTATTTAGTATTAATGATTACTAATTCTCTTCTTTAGAGATTTCTGATAAATCGCATTTGGTGAGTTCTGGAGTTGACAAACGTTCTATTATTCTTGCCATGTCAATAGAAGTAAGCTCTCCATCATTATTCCATTTTAGAGTAGTTTTCCTTTGGCTTGGTATTTTATCTTTTTCGTTTGAATTATATTGGGGGCTCATTAGGCCTCCTGTATTAACTGGATTTATATTAAACCTTGATAAGCCTGACGTGGTTTGGCATCTTATAAAAACTTTACCTTAGGGAAGGTTTGAAAAAAATATTTACTTTATAAAAATAAATTTATTGAATCAATCTTAGGAGTAAATATATGATTATTTTAGATAATAAGAATTAATCAGTGGAACTTCTTCTTTGAAATCTTCAATAGTTTGTAGCGTCTTTACTTTTGGTTACCCAGCCAATACTGACAATAAATAATGAAGCGAAAATAAATGCCCTTATAAGGATACTTGAATTGAAACCCATGTGCTGAACTGCCAAGTCTAAAGTAAGGTGACTTTTAATTTTTAGACTTAATTATTAAATATAGCCTAACATCTAAGGCGTCAATAATGATTAATTACTTAAGTAAAAAAGAACCTATATGTATTTTTTATTACCATCTCGCGTTAATTTGTATATGCCTCCTTTTGGTCCAAGAAAGAGTATTTCATTATTGATTTTAGATCTCCCAAATTTATTTAGTCTTGCACGATGGATCTCGGCCTTGGTTCTTAGTTCTGTTTCTTCTTCCCATTCATTTATTCTTATATTATTTTCTGGATTTTGCATTAAATTATCATAAATACTTTCCATTGCCTTTCTCCTTCTATGACTCTTGCTTGTAAACGTTTTTTTAAACCTATTAATTAGAATAGATTTTTTAGTAATGAATGATCTATTTTTTAGGATTATAAATAAATTAAAAATTAAAAATAATACTAAAATCAATAAGAAAAGTATTTTCATCTATAACTAGGAGTTTTATATAAATATACTCTACACTTGGTTAGCTAAAATTAAATGAAATGTCTTTTAAGCTAGATAAAAATAATTTCAGAACACTTTAGGTTGATATTTGCATCAAATATTTTTACATAAATATTCTTAAGCCTAAGTATAGAAATTTATTTACTTCATGATTATATTTACATCAAAGCCAATATTTGATCTTTTAGATAATGTTTCCTTCTTGAATACACCCTTATTAAAAATATTAATTAAAATAAATAATGATTCTATGAAAATGATGAATATTCCCAAGATAAATAATATCACAGAAGATACGGCCCCTTTTGCTTTAAATGGACTGTTCTTTTCCATTCTTAAGATCTAAGCTTGTACTAATTATAATGTCTTTTAAGCGTGGGATTTTCTCATTAAATATTTTTATTAGAAATTTTGTGAAAACTATTTAATAAAGCCATTTCAAATTAAATTCGGAAGCCTTCCATTTTGCATGGACATTTTCTTTACTGGTTCGTGCTCCTTAATCCTTTGGGCCCAAATCTAGTCATAATGTGTTAACTTTTGTTATGAGCACAGCTCTACCCCCTTCGACTTAAGTTTCTTCTTCGCAATGAGTAGTAGTTCAGATCCTAAGGGAACCACTAGCCGTTACGGATGGGTCCCATTCGCCGAGTCTTGGAATGGCAGGCTTGCGATGCTTGGACTTTTAGTGGGGTTAGCCACTGAGATTCTTACTGGACAAGGAATTCTTGCCCAAATCGGTTTAGGGTAGGATTGGGATATTAAATTAAGTATATATATATATTATTTGATAGATAAAAAATTTTGTAATTTAAAATAGTTTACTTGATAATTAACTTTATAAATGAAACAAAAATCTCTTCAGAATCATCAATTTCTATCAATTTTATATCTTATATTTGCTTTTTTGGGCGCAATTCTTCCTACGCTTGCAAACATTGATTTCGTTAGGTCATATGGACCTTCATTCGATATAAAACTTTTTGTGGAACTTGCTAATTCTAATCCTGCTGCACAATCTCTCTCGAGGGATTTGCTCGTGGGAGCTGGGGCTGTGACTGTATGGATTATTGCAGAATCTATAAGACTAAAGATGAAGAATCTATGGATTGTGATCTTGTCAACCTTCATAATAGCTTTTGCTTTTGCTGCCCCTTTATTTCTTTTTTTAAGGGAAAGAAGATTTATTGAGTTATTAAAAGATGATGAATGTCAATTGGATTTTTAAGTAACCTTTTTTAAGTCAAGATAATTCAGTCTATTTAAATATAATAATGATATTAAGCATAAGGAAAATACACCTATCCATAAATATAAACCATGACCTTGAGAGTCTAATATCCTTCCAGAAATTATTGGTGCAAAAAAAGCACTTATTGCAAAACATTGGGAGAAAAGGGCCATTGCTAATCCTTGTCTTATAAGAGGTGTTTGACTAATTATTGCTTCGGTAGAAGTAGGCAGGAAAATAGCTAGGCCAAAAGCCATTGGAAATTGGGCTAAAAGTATTAAGATTGCTCCATATGACCATAAGCTAGAAAGTCCTATAAATAAGCAACCAATTCCTAGGCAAACTATACTTATATTTAATCCATACTTAATATTTTTATCTGATATCCATCGACCAGTAGGCCATTGCAAAATAACAAGTAATATCAATTGAATTGCAATGAGACCTCCACTCCAACCCTCGCTAAGAGCTGGTCTGTTGATTCCACCTTTGACTAGATCTATTGGGAGTGCACTTTGAAGCAAAGATAATATACCTGTTGTGAGAAGACTAATTAAAAGAATAGGAATTAAAGAATATATCCATAAATAATTCTTTGAAATAATTTTGTTTTTATCAAGAGTCTCATTTTTTTTTGATTGTTGATAAATAGCATCAATTTTTCTTTCATCCTTAATCTTCTTCCTGTGCAATATTAAAAGTAAAGAAAGCATGCATATTGTTTCAAATAAATATATGCCTCTAATGAATCCTCCCCAAGTAGCTATTGCTCCAACTGTAGCCCCAATGCTTATTCCTAATGCATCTGCACTTCTGCCTAGAGCAAAACCTCTACTTGATGGAAAATTTTTACAACTCATAGGTACGCCTAGTTCAATAGATGGCCAATACAGCCCAGCGGCGAGCCCAATTAAAAGTTGACCTTGAATAAAACCTTCATAGCTTTGCGCAAAAAAGAGAGAGAAATCAGCAACTATTGCAATGAAGGCTGTTAGTCGAATTAGATTTAAACAAGTAATTCCTCGATCTAAGAGCAAACCACTAGCAAGTCGAGCGACTGTTCCTATAAGTGCGGCGAGAGCTAGCCCAGAACCTATTTGCGTAGCAGTGAAATTTTCTTGATTGAAGACTAATGGTGTTAGATATATGACACCCCCTGCACCAACTGAGGCTAAAAAACGACTTTTAGTAATCAGACGAAGTGGTGTAGGAAACTGGTACCACCAATTAATTGGATTTAACTTTGGGCTTACTGCGCTCAAAAGAAAAAAGTTTTTTGTTCGGACTGTTTTTCAGTCTGGTCTTTTCTTTGCTAAATGATGCGCCTTTTAGGGCAGCGGAAAGATTGGTAGTTGAGTTTGAAGATATGTCTATTCCAATTTTAATAAAGGATTTGGGAGATTGGCGAGGATCAAAAGTTACCACTAAGACCGAACTATCTGATTGGTTAAGTCTTTTAGATGTCCAAAGTCAATATGGGTTGTCCAAACTTCTTGAAGCACCTCTCTTCAAAGATAGAAGTATGATTAGACAATTAATGAGGAGTTGGGCAGGAAGACAGCTAATTGATGAATTAAGTGATCTTATAAGGCTTGATGATGATCGTAGTGGGATCAAAGTATTAAATACCCTTGAGGAATTATTAGAAAAACAACCTCAGGTGACCACAATTGATCTTTTGAAAGCACTCCCTGCTAGAAATATTCATCTTGAATTAGATTCACTTCTGAAGCTCGCAGAACGTTGGAAAAATGCATTGAAAGGGCAGCAAGAGCTTGTACTAGCACTTGGTAAATTAAATTCGGAATCGAGACAAGAAGTTAGTACATTAAGAGAAATAAGTGGAGATAACACAATTTCTTCTGAGTTGATCCCTCTTTATGTTGAGCATCGACCAAATCCACTTTTACTAGAAGTTTGGTTGCCTCAGAAAAATACTTTTGAGAGATCAAGTTGGATCATCTTTATGCCAGGTCTGGGTGGAAGTCAGGATCATTTTCGATGGCTCGCAAGGCAGTTAAGTTTTAATGGTTGGCCAGTTGTACTCCTAGAGCATCCAGGTAGTGATGTTAAAGCCGTTAAGGAATTGCTGGAAGGGAAAAATGTTGTGCCCGGAGCAGAAGTAATACCAGATCGATTGGCAGATTTGAAATCAGTAATTCATTTTCGCAATAGTGAAAGCTTCAGAATTCCTGGGCAGAAACTAGTTTTGATGGGTCACTCTTTAGGCGCTTTGTCTTCATTTCTTGCGTCAGGTGCAATACCACAAGAAGGACTTGCTAATAGATGTGAGAAAGCTCTTGATGATTTGTCTTTAACAAATCTTTCTCAATTATTGCAATGTCAATTGGTAATGGTTGACTTAACTAAACAAGAAAAAATCGCTAACTTAAATGCCATAATTGCAATAAATAGTTTTGGTAGTTTGCTTTGGCCAAATGATAGTGATGCAGAAATACCTGTGCCTGTATTTTTAATAGGTGGAACACTTGATTTAATTACTCCACCGCAACAAGAACAGCTTGGTCTTTTGATATCTACAAAGTCAAATAGATATAGCCGAACACTATTGATTGAAGGTGCTAGTCATTTCTCTCCAATAAGAGTTCAGGGGCAAGATAAAAGAGAAAGAGGTAATGATTTGTTCCAATTAGATGATGCATTTGTAGGGGTTGAACCATTGTCAGTTCAAAAAATATACAGCGAAGAAATAATGAGATTTTTAGAGTTTATAGAAATGGATAAAGAAGTCGGAACTTCAGTTCATCAGCAAAAAGGAAACTTGAGATTGCATCTTATGAATAGGAGAGCTGTGCAGGACCTCTTGAATAATTAATATCGTATTCTTGGGTCGATAAAAGCAACAATTAAGTCAACAATTAACCCTATCATTACTACAAGACTCGATATAACAATAACAATTCCTTGAACGACTGGATAATCTCGTTGATTTATTGCTTCCTGCATTCGTAAAGCTATGCCAGGCCAGGAAAATGTAATTTCGATTAGTAATGCACCACCTATTAATGAGGCAATAGTAATACCAGCAATAGTTAGTACTGGTAATAGGGCATTTGGTAGAGCATGAATAAAAAGTATTTGAGATTTATTTAGACCTCTTGCTCTTGCTGCTTGAATATAATCTGTTCTAAGTACCTCATTGAGATTAAGTCTAATAGCCCTACTGAAAATCCCACTTAATAGTATTCCTAATGTACTGGCGGGTAGAAATAAATGACGAATTGTACCTTTAAAAGCTTCAAAATCTAAGTTTATAAAACTATCAAGAAGAAGAAATCCGCTACCATTAGGTTGAATTAAAGTTGGTGGGAAACGTCCTCCTACAGGCAGCCAACCAAGAATAACTGCAAAAAATATCTGCACCATCATTGCGGCCCAAAATGGAGGTAAAGCATAAGTGCTGATTCCATAAACTCTTCCTAGAAAGTCTATTTGACCTTCAGGTTTTGCTGTTCCACTTAACCCAACTATTGTTCCTATTAAAATAGCTAGAATTAGTGCACAGATGCTTAGCTCAATAGTGGCAGGAAGAGTCTTTGCAATAATTTGATTTACTGGTTCTTGATTAATTAAAGCTGTACCTAAGTCACCATTAATTAGCCCTTTAATGAAATTTATATATTGATCCCATAGGGATATATCTAAACCAAGTTTTTGCCTTAAAGCTTCTTTGGCTATTTCGTTAGCTCTATTTCCCAGAATCGCATCAACAGGATCACCTGGAGCAATCCTTAACAAGAGAAATACAAGTGTCGCTATTAAACAAAGCATTAAAGGTGCTAATGCTAATCTTGTGAAACTGTATTTAAGAAGCTCTTTACCTCTATTCATTATTTGACCTTCCTAAGGCGCTTAAGTAATAAATAACCACTCTCATCAAATTCAGGTTTGTTTATATTTGGCTGACTCCACGCTTTTGGAGTTATCGCCCATATTGGGATATAGGGAATATTCTTTGCGGCATATTCTTCAACTTCTTTAAGCTTAAGTAAGCGCTTGGAGCCATTTAAAAATTCACTTTCTTTGATGGTTTTATTTATTAATGATGACCCCCAAAAACTACCACTGTTTACTGCCTCACCTTCTTCGCATGTTGCATTATTGATCTTTTTACAACTTAAAAGAGGTGTTAGATAAGCTTCTGGGTCAGGATAGGCCCCTCTCCAGTCAAGTATAACTAATTGAAAAGATCCTTTGCTTAATTGTCTATAAATTGTTGTAGATTCAAGTCCATTCAGAGTGATGCTTAAGCATTTAGGTAAATCCCTTTTTATTTGTTCTTGCCATGTTAAAGCAAGTAACTTATCGGCTGGTACATTCGATCTAAATGTTAAATCAACCTTTGCTTGCTTATTTCTACAATAGCCAAGTTCCCTTAAAAGTTTCTTGGCAATATGGGGACTATATTTAGGCCAAGGAGATAATTTTTCACCTGCAAGTGTTGATGGTACTATTGTTCGTATTGGAGATCTGGAATTATAGCTAACTCTTTCACTTATTAATTCTCTATCTATTGATCTAGCTATCGCTTCTCTAAAACTAGCATTGTCAAATGGCTTTGTACTGGTATTTATGCTTATAAAGCCAATCTCAAGGGCGTTACCTTCTCCTGTTCGAAGCTCACCTTTCTTAGCCATTTGATCAAGATACTTTCGCTGGTCTTCGTCTAGTGAGTTTGATAATAGTAAATCAATTTCCTTGCTTCTCAAGGCAGCAAATAATGCCGTTGAATTACTTAGAGAAATGAAATTAATTCCTTTATTCTTTGCCTTTTCTCCCCAGTAATTCTCAAAAGGCTCAAGTCTTTGTTGATGTGAATTGAAATTTGTTAATTTGTATGCTCCTGTCCCTATAAATTTTTGATTTAAAAATTTATCTTTATGATCTTTATAAGCATTTGGAGAGACAGGAGTAAGATTTATTGATGTCAAGAGTCCATTGATAGAACTAGATCTTCGAGTAAGCTTTATCTTTATAAGATAAGGCTCTAATGCTTCGATAGAGCTGATCCTATTGTCTAAAATATAATTTGTAGTCCCTATTTTTATAAATCTATTTAAACTAAATACCATTGCTTCTGCATTGAATTTGGTTCCGTCATGAAAGTAGATATTTTCCTTTAAGGGAATAAATAATTCTAAACCATTTTTGCTGATCTTAGGTAAATTCGAAGCTAATATTGGAATAAGTTTTCCTTCGGAATTAATTCTATATAATGGATCTCCTATAGCGCTTATTAGTTGAATAGCATGAAATGTACTAGCCTGTGCAGGGTCGGCAGATGTTATCTTTCCTGCCCCTGCAATTATTATTCTTGTATTATCTTTATATGCTTTACATGAAGATTGCCCTATTAATAATAAAAAAATAAAGAGTAAAAATAAACCATTGTTAATATTAAATCTGTATATTAATTTCATTAATATATAATCTCAGAATAATTTATTTATCACATTAAATTAATAAATCTTTTTAGCTTGTTTGAGCTATTTGCTGCATCGATATTTCAAAAACAGGGGATCCCTTAGGAAGAAGTGGCCATCTTCTAACCCAGCATCTTTCATGTTCATCATCTATTCCTATGACTTGGAACAGATCTTCGCTCTTTAGTAGTTGAATACAATCGCCTTGATGTAAGTCCATAGGATTTCGGCAAAAGTTCTGAGGAGTTAGTTGCCCTTCTCCTAAATACAATCCTTATTAACTAAAAATAGGAGCATAAGTGATGGTCTGTAAACCTTTTATTTCCTTTTCTCCAAAGATCATTCCTGCTTTGATTGATTTCTATGCCTTTTTTAGGAGTTACAAGCAGCCCATATGCGCTGCTACTTCTTTTATTTCATCAAGTTGTTTGATTCCATTTAATGAATCTTTAATTTGTCCTTGAGTGACTTTATGAGTGATAACTACAATCTCTGCCCCTAAAGGATTGGCTTCAAATTGAACTATTGACTCAATGGAA
The DNA here is from genome assembly GCA_902564535.1 of uncultured Prochlorococcus sp. GTDB lineage: Bacteria > Cyanobacteriota > Cyanobacteriia > PCC-6307 > Cyanobiaceae > CACFBG01. The sequence continues at coordinate 62,297 of CACFBG010000004.1, read as the reverse complement.
ACATTTCTTTCTCCAAAAACTTTTCCTATTTTTCCAATTACGCCAGGAGAATCCTCACAGATTAATCGTATGTAATTGCTTTGAATAATCTCATCACTCCCTACTAGGTGACAATCTCGCCAGCTATTAGCAGCTAGTAATGGATCTAATTGGGTTCCATTGCCTCCTAATTTCTTTACACCTGCGATATTGAGAATGTCTGCCACCACAGCGGAAGCCGTGGGTCCTGCTCCTGCCCCAGGGCCATAAAACATTACTTCTCCAATCGGATCTCCTTCGATAAGAATCGCATTATTTACTCCATTTACTCCTGCGAGAGGATGTTCTTGTGAAATTAAGGTAGGTTGGACCCTAACGGCCAATGGGAGTGAATCTTTATTGGACTCTTTTGAATCTATTCGTTCAGAAATTGCTAATAATTTAATTTGATATCCTAATCTTTTAGCATAATCAATATCTCTACTCTGAAGATTATTGATGCCTTGGGTCGGTATATCTGCTCGATTAATATTACCTCCAAAAGATAATCCACTCAAGATTGCAATTTTATCTGCAGCATCTAAACCTTCTATATCTGCTGCAGGGTTTGCTTCTGCGTAGCCTAATTCTTGAGCAGTTTTTAATATTTTATCAAATGCAGCTCCTTCTTTTTCCATACGACTTAAGATATAATTTGTTGTCCCATTAATTATTCCTGTGACTCTTTTTATTTGATTACCACCAAGAGATTGTTTGATAGGTTCTATAATAGGAATACCACCTCCGACTGCAGCTTCAATAAGAACATAGACACCATTATCATTTGCTAAACTTGCGATCTCATCACCATATCTAGCAATAACTGATTTGTTTGCGGTTACTATTGACTTTCCATTTTTAATTGCTCTAATGATTAGACTCCTGGCTGGCTCTAACCCTCCCATTACTTCAACAATTATTTGAATTCTTGGGTCATCTACAATTTGTAAGGGGTCTGTAGTAATAATTTGATCTGGAATGCTGATTTTTCTTTGTCGTTTTTTATCTCTAACGGCTACTCCAATTAATTCAATATCAGAAACTAAAGGATGCCTATTTTCTGGATTTAAAATTATTTCTGCGACACCAGAACCTACAGTTCCAAGTCCGAGAAGACCTATTCCTAATTTTGATTCCATTTTGAATCTCCTTTTAATTATTGGTGAGAAGAAAATTTAAAAAACTTCTAGGATTAATCAATGGACTTTCATTTTTAGGATCTGAGCTTGAGATTTCATGCTCAGAAGAATATTAAGAAATCCATTCGCTCTAGATGGGGTTAGGCTGCTACTTAGACCAGTAGCAGTAATAAAGTTAGGATCAATTTTCAATATTTCCTCAGGAGTTAAGTTGTTTAACCCCTGAATAAGAAGAGAAAGTAACCCTTTTGTTATCAAGGCATCTGAGTAGCCTTCCCAACTAATCCGTCCATTGTGAATTTTACCTAAAACATAAACTTGAGAGATGCACCCTTTGACCTTAATACTTTCATTTTGGAATTCTTGAGATAAAATAGGTAATTTTTTCGCTAACCAAAGTACATATTCATAGCGTTTTCTTGGTTCATCTGTGGATTGCAAACGTTTAACAATTTTGTCTAAAGACTCGCTCCCATAGGTTATTTGTGAGGATGATTGAATTGGCTTGTTCATAAGCGTATGAAAAACTTAGAAGAGAATTTTGAGTTAATTATTAGGAGAAATAGATTCTTGGAAATCATTCAAATTTTTGTTTTCTTAATATAGATTATTTTGTATAAATCCCTGTTCGGTAATCCATCCATCAAAAGGAATATCCCATTCTTCTCTAGGTAAATCATTCTTTGACACACAAATTTGAGGTGTGATTACCAATGCAGGCACCTTGCGCCAGTCTGAAGAACTCCTTAGTAAATCAAAATAACCACCTCCATATCCAAGCCTAAAACCACCTTTGTCTATTGCAATTGCTGGAACTAGCAACAATTCTAATAATTCAGGCTTTAAAGGACTTTCATGAATAGGAGCAGGTATGCCGGCATGATCTTCTTGTAAAGGACTTTCCCCCCAAGAATGATAAAGCATTTCGTTTTTATTAATACACACAGGTAAAGCAATATTATTAGGAAAATCAACTTTTAAATCTCTTAAATCGATTTCGCCTGCTAAGGGCCAATAAATTCCTAGATAACCTTTTCTTTTATTGTTAAACTCTATTCTTTTTAAGAAATCTATTACTTGTAACTTGATAAGTTTTCCAGTATTTCGAGAGACTTTAGAACGGATAGAAAGATATTCTTTCCTTTTGAGATTCTTTAATTCCTTAACCTTCATTTTAGATAACAGATGAATAATAGATTTTGAATTTTATTGATTACTTTTGAAACCAGGCCGTTAGTGCTATTGCTAAGGCATCAGCAGCATCATCAGGTCTAGGTGGGACTTGAAGATTTAATTCACGCATGACTGCTTCTAAAACCTCATCTTTTTTTGCATGGCCTGATCCTGCAATTGATAGTTTGATTTGCATTGGAGGAAATTCAAGAATGGGTATATGAAATCTTGCGAGAGTCATTATTACAACACCCCTTGCCTGCACAACACTTATTGTTGTGCTTGATCTATAGAAAAAGAATTTTTCTACGGAAGCAAGATTTGGTTGCCAAGTTCTTATTAATTTTCTTAAATCATTAGCTATCTCAACCATTCTTATCCCTTCTTCATCTTTAGGACTAGTTTTTATAATTCCACAATCAAGCATTTTTGAATGTTTTTCGTTTATATCTATAACTCCATAACCAACTCTTGCTAAACCAGGATCAATTCCAAGGATTATCAATTTATTGGCCTGTTGGAGCTAATTCGAATCCTGATATATCAGAATCTTCACTCCTCTCAAATATTTTACAGAAAGCTTTAACTACACGATCTCCTGAATCAACTTGCTCAAGAGGGTCTTTTCTTAAACGATGTCTCAAAGAGCAGGAAATTACTCTTGCAATATCATCTTCAGAGACTTCTTTCCTTCCTTCAAATGCTGCTATTGCTCTAGCTGCTCTATTAGTAACAATATCTCCCCGTAGTCCGTCAACATCAAGTTCGCCACATACAGCAGATATCTTTAATCTAAGATCTTCATCGATCTCAATTTCATTAAGTAATTTTTGTGCAGCAACTACTTTTTGCTGAAGTTCATCTTGTTTTGTTTGTATTGCAATAGCAAAAGAATCAGGATCATCATCAAATGCAGTTCTTTGATCTACAACTTTGACTCTTAATTCAGCTTCTCTAACCGTTCTAACTTCAACACTCATTCCAAATCTATCTAGTAACTGTGGTCGTAATTCTCCTTCTTCTGGATTGCCAGATCCAATGAGTACAAATCTGGCTGGGTGCCTTACTGAAACACCTTCTCTTTCCACGGTGTTCCAGCCAGAAGCTGCAGAGTCAAGTAAAACATCAACAAGGTGATCATCAAGAAGGTTTACTTCATCTACATAAAGCAAACCTCTGTTTGCTTTGGCAAGTAGTCCTGGTTCAAAAGCTCTAATACCTTCGCTCAATGCTTTCTCGATATCTATAGTTCCGCAAAGTCTGTCTTCTGTTGCCCCAAGAGGAAGATCAATCATTGGAACTTGTCTTTCTTCTTTTGAGAAAGCTTCTCCATTCTCAATAACCTCTCTAACCTCGCTGCTTTGAAGATCTGGATCTTCTGGGGAGCTGTTGTAAGGATCTCCAGAAACCACTTCAATCGCAGGAAGGAGGTCAGCGAGTGCTCTAATTGTGGTTGACTTGCCAGTCCCTCTATCTCCCATGATCATGACACCACCTATGCGAGGGTCTATGACATTGAGCAATAAGGCAAGTTTCATTTCTTCCTGGCCAATCACAGCAGTGAAGGGGAAGACCCTGCGCCTCCTAGATGAACTCACGATGTTTTTGTTGGATTTGTATTGAGGAATTGTTTCATAGCTAGGTCTAATTAGGTTTTTAGACCCTTACTTCATAACCCTGGATCAGGAGGAATGAAGTTCTAAGACCTAACAGTTTTTCTAGAATGACATATTGGGCTTGTTTTCGTTAGGTTTTGGACTTTAAAAGAAAGAAAATAGAACCTGGGCACTTGGAATATTTTTCGAATAAGTAAAAATAGTTGTATTTATATATTTTTTATTCTAATTTTATTTTTTTAGGTATTAAAAAAGGAATCATCTCTGATGCCATATCTCTAATAAGTTGAGAGGAACGAGGATCATTAAATGGACCTTTGACAATGAAACCTGCAACTGCTCTTGTATTGTTTGGTAATTGAATTAAACCTGAATCCGAATAAGCAATTCCTATATCCCCTGTTTTATTATAGACCTTATAACCTTTTATCATTAAATTATAATCAATATCTTTGCTTTTGACATTTAATCCTTCTAATATTCCTCCTGGAATGAGTCTATTGCTTTTTGATGTTGCCATAATTTCTCTAAAAAGATCTCTTGATCTAAAACTTAGTAAATTACCTGAATCAACTAAGGCCATTAAATAAGCTAAATCTTTTGCAGTAGTTGTATTACTACCTTCAAGATCAGGTAGATAATTTTTAATTTCTGTTGAAATAAGGCCATAATTTTTTAGTGATTTGTTTATTGCAATTTTTCCTCCTAATCGTTTAATTAGTAAGTTAGTCGCTGTGTTGTCACTTATTCTTATCATTTCAGTAGCAATTTCATGAATTGGAAAGGTTGTCCCCAATGGTTGATATGACATCCACCCTGCACCTCCTCCTATGACATCTTTTGAAAGGGTTAATTCTTCATCCCATTTAATGTGACCTGCATCAACCATTTCTAAAGTCATTAGTAGAATCGCTGTTTTAATTGAACTTGCTGCAGGAAGAATTTTATTTGGTGACAACTGTGCATATTTACCCTCATCTATTAACAGCATAAAAGCACTTACTTGGAGATCACTTTTTTTTAGCGCAAGCTCTTTCCATCTTGAGTTGAGGACTTTTATTTCATCCTTATTTCTTAATGAGTAAGGAAATAAAGTTCCTGTGATTTTATTTTTTGAATTATAGAAAGTCCCATTCTGGTATTGATTATTTTTGCTAATATTCTTATGATCCTCAGGACTTACTTTTATAATTTTAAAGGCATTAATTTTGAGTAATGTGCCGGCTATAACACCTAAGCCAATCCCCAGGAAAGTAACCTTTAAAAAAATATTAAAATAGTTTTTTTCTTGTTGCTCTGAAATCTTTTTGCTTGACAAAGAACCTTATTTTGAATTGTTCTCTAAGTTTAAGACTTGTTTGAGCTTAATGCCCAACGTATTTGTCTTAACATTCCTCTTATGAGAGCTACCTCTTCAGGCCTGATCTCAGCTCGGTTGAGTAAAGATTTGACTTTAGACATCCTTGCATTTGCCGTATGTTCGAAAAGGAAGCCTATCCCTAATAACAGTTCTTTTGCATCAAGAATTAAATCATTTAATTGTTTAGGAGAAGAGAGGGTATGTGAATTAATACTTAATACTTTTTTTGCCTTGTTTTTGTATTGATAGACCTCGTGGAGAACTATTCCTACAGCATGAGAAAGATTTAAAGATGGATAATTTGCAGAAGAGTTAAGTGTAATGACTTTATGAGCTAGTTGAAGTTCATAATTTGTAAGACCTCTACTTTCTCTCCCGAATATTATTGCGATTGGTTTAGTACTAATAGTTTCCATAAACCAAGGTAAAGCTTTTTCAGTTGTTTCTATAGGAATAGTTCCATGATGAATTCTTCCACATGTTGCAATTACTCGATGACAATCAGCTAAAGCTTCTACAAGGGTGTCAAATTTTTGTGATTTCTCTAAGAACTCTTTCCCTTTGATTGCCATTTTTCTTGCTTCTGGGTGGTCGGGGTCACATGAATTTCCTACTATCCTTAGTTCAGCTATTTCATAATTTGCACATAATCTTGCGATGCTCCCAAGATTTATTGCACCTGAAGGTTCTACTAGAACAATAACTAATGGATTGTGTTTTATTTTTTTGTTCAATTAATTAATTGTGTGAAGGTATTCCAATAGATCTGCCATAGTTTGGGGCTCAATTTCAAAGCTTGGCATAGGAGGAGTCCTTCCTTCGATCACTTGCTGAATAAGTTGTGAATCAGTTAAGCGGAAACTTACTTGCTTAAGACTAGGTCCTAAGAGTCCTTGTGCTGCTATTCCATGGCAACTGGCACAGTTGATTCTGAATAGCATTGCACCTCTATCTAAAGACCCTTCTTTATTTAGAGTTGCTTTAACGAAAGGATTTGTTTTTGTTACATCAATTGCCCACAAAATTAATATTAGCCACATTGTGCTGGCAATTATTGCCAGTGTTCTAAGGAGATTATTAGAGTTTTGCTCCTTACTAACTACATTTGATGACGAGCTAGTCACGATAATTCCCAAGACATGAAAGAATTGTGTTTAATTGATTTAGGTGGTTTGAGTCGATGATTGAGCCTCTACTCTGTGGAATCGTTTTAGGATTAGTCCCTATAACAATCCTTGGATTGTTTGTAGCCGCTTGGAATCAATATCGTAGAGGTAGCACTAGTCTGGGTGGCTGATTAAAAGCAACGAGGTGCTGCCATAAATTCTCCGATCAATTTCTATCCATTTTGATTCTGGATTAATTGGTATCTTGGCTGAATGTTCACAGATCACAATAGAGTCTTTTTTGAGCCACTTACCTATTACAAGTGATTTAAGTATTTCAGCATAGATTTTCTCATTCTTATAAGGAGGATCTAAGTAAACAAAGTTGAAAATAGTATTTTCATCGAAACCTTCAATTTTAATATTCCTAGATGTTTTTCTTAAGAATGCATTTACTTCACTTTGAATGACTCCTACATATTTTACTTCAGATAAGTAGTCTGCAGTAGAGAGAAGATTGTCTCGACAAATTTGAGCAGTCTTTTTGTTTTTTTCTATTGCTAATACCTTTAGAGCTCCATTTTGTAATGCTTCGCAACCCATTACACCACTCCCACTAAAAAGATCTAACCAATTACTTCCATTTAATTTTTCTCTAAGAATATTCATTAGCGCTTCTCTCACTCTAGAAGTTGTTGGCCTAGTTTCTCTCCCTGGGGGACTTTTTAATTTCTTTCCTCCTGAAAGTCTTAGATCAAGATTCATTGTTCAGAATTGAGCTCCTTTCTCAAGCCAGTTAAGCCAATTACTAAGCATCTTTTGACCTGTTTTACTTGATTTTTCCGGATGAAATTGACATGCACCCACTCTCCCTTTCCAAACAATTGCAGTTATATCAATTCCTCCAAATTTTGTTGTTGCTGCAAGATCTTCTTCCTTAGAAGTTATTGCAGCATATGAGTGGACAAAATATACCCAATTAGGATCCTCTTTTAGAGGAAGAATAGGACATTGTTTTATAGAATTTATAATAGACCAACCCATATGAGGAATTCTTTCTCCAGTCTTTTCAGGTAAGCGTTTCACATGACCTTTGATTATACCCAAGCCTTTCTGAGACCCTTCATCACTCGAATCAAAAAGTAATTGAAGGCCTAAGCATATTCCTAATAAAGGTTTATTTTCTTTGCTCCAACTTTTTATGGAAGTAATTAATTTTTTTTCTTGCAAACGTTCCATTGCAGGATCAAATGCTCCTACTCCGGGAAGAATTAATGCATCGCAAAAATCAAAATCTTTTTGCGACCTGACAATTTTTAATGGGTTGCCAAGTCGTTCAAATACCTTACTGACAGAGAATAAATTCCCCATTCCATAATCAATAAGGCCAACACGTGTAGCCACTTGAGATCTTAGATTCCTATTTGGGAAATAATTTTCTAAAGGTATTTGGAGAGTGTTCCTGCAAGTGTGGCTTTTGGAACAGCACCAACAACAGTATCTACTTTTTGTCCTCCTTTGAAGACCATTAATGTAGGGATACTGCGAATGCCATATTGACTTGCAACATTTGGATTTTCATCAGTATTGAGTTTAAAAACTTTTACCTTCCCTTCAAATTCCTTGGAAATTTCTTCGACAATTGGTGCAACCATCCTGCAGGGACCACACCAAGGAGCCCAAAAATCAACAAGTACTGGGACATCGCATTGAAGCACTTCTTGTTCAAAAGATGAATCAGTTACTGGTGTGGCGCTTGACATACCTTTTCGAAAGCTTATCTCGTGGAAATTTAGCAACCGTTTTTGCTTATTAGAGATATTTGTCGCTTTAACTGTGCGAACTGTGATGCTCCAGTATAGAAAATACAAAAAGCCCGAACATAAGTCGGGCCTGGTGGTGTGAGGAGTATGAGGGCTTAAGCCCTCACGTTTTTGATCTTAACGCCTCTTAACTATTGATTTATTTCTTAGGGAATTTACTTGTTTTCATTTGCCCATACCGAGCTGTTGAGCTTTTTGATAAACCTTCCCCTCTGTCAATAAAGAAGGAGCTACAACAATTTCTACTTCTTGCATTTCTTTTATCGATCGGGCCCCAAGAGTTCCCATTGAGGTCCTTATTGCTCCAAGAAGATTATGGGTCCCATCATCAAGAAGGGCCGGACCCTTAAGTATTCGTTCAAGTGTTCCAGTTGACCCAACTTTAATTCTTGTGCCTCTTGGAAGTACTGGACTTGGAGTTGCCATCCCCCAATGAAAACCATTGCCAGGGGCTTCATTTGCTCTTGCAATCGGAGATCCAATCATCACTGCATCAGCACCGCATGCAATGCATTTGCAAATATCTCCACCTGTAACTATTCCTCCGTCAGCAATTATTGGTACATATCTCCCAGTCTTTTTCTCATAATCATTCCTAGCAGCTGCACAATCAGCTATAGCAGTCGCTTGAGGTATCCCAACCCCTAAAACACCTCTTGAAGTACATGCTGCTCCAGGACCAATGCCAACCATTACTCCAGAAGCCCCTGCATTCATTAATTGAAGAGCTACTTCAAAGGTGACACAATTGCCAAGAATGACTGGTATTTCCATGCCATTGCACAAAGAATGCAAATCCAGAGTTTCTTTGTCTTTGGGACCAATATGTTCAGTTGAAACAACCGTTGCTTGAACAAAGAAAAGATCCACATTGGAAGATTTGATTGTTTCTCTAAAACGTATTGCTGCTGCAGGAGTGGCACTTACCGCAGCTATTCCACCTTCCTCTTTTATTTCCCCTATTCTTTTTTTTATAAGCTCTACTTGAATAGGTTTGCTGTATATCTCTTGCATTAAAGGCACAAAACTTTCTTTATCCACGCTGGATATTCTTTTTAAAACAGCTTCAGTATCCTCATATCGAGTTTGAATACCTTCTAGATTGAGAACACCAAGGGAACCTAGTTTTGAAAGTGAAGCAGCCATTTTTACATCAACAACTCCATCCATAGCACTCGCAATGATTGGAATTTCTCTTTGTATGCCACCTATCTCCCAACTGGCGTCAGTAACCTCTGGGTCTACTGTTCGTTCTCCTGGAACAAGAGCAATTTCATCGATACCGTAAGCACGACGAACAACTTTGGAGTGACCTAGCTGAGTATTCACATCATCTGAAAGAACCTCTCGCCAAATTAACAACTAAGGAGTAGGTCAAACTCCTTTTTATGGTGAATACAGAATGAGTTTAGGATCGCTTCTCCTCATAAAGCCTTAAAAAACTAAGAGTTTTGGTTAGCTCAGGTAAAACATTTTCTTGATCCTGCTTCAGAATAATCTTCTGAATTGAGAATTTCATTAGCCATATAACCCCTATTAGTTCAAACAGGCTTGGAGCTAGGGGTAAGACAGAAAGGCCTTTCAATATGGATTGATATGTCCCTATAAAGATAATTGTGCTTATCAGTATTAAAAGAGCTTTTGATGCTTGCAAAAGTCTTTCTGCTTGATCTTTAGGGTCTTGCTTCTTGAACCAGTCAATGAGCTTATTTAAGAGCAGGTTCCATTCTCCTCCAGTTCGATCTTCGCTTTCATAATTAGAGGTATTAGGAAGGGGATGCTGGGGTTTGAGATCCTCAAGAGAAGTTCGCAGTGATTCTTCTTTTGAATTGTCAGGAACTGAAGACTTCAGGTTCTTTGATGATTCTTCTTTCGAAATTTCATAAGAGATGTTTGATTTGGTTTCGCTTCTTGTTGAATCATGAATTGCATTAGTAAAAGATTCCTCTCTTAATATGTCTTGACTTAACTTGGATATTGAATCTTTATTTGAGTCCATTTCTAAAAACAAAAGTTATTTTTGGATTTTAGAAGCGACTCAGAGAACTTACAAAATTAACTTAAAAAGCCTTAGTAAAGAAATTAGTTCTTGCTTTATCTCAACAACTCATCGGTTGCCGAGATAATCTAGTGTTTGGCACACAGCTCTTATATGGCTGATCCTGTGGGACCAGAAATGGTAGGTCCCGGTGATTCAGATGATCGGATCATCCAGACAGATTTGAGGAATGAAATGTCGCGCTCCTATTTGGAGTACGCGATGAGTGTCATTGTTGGAAGAGCTTTACCAGATGCTCGAGATGGTTTGAAGCCTGTTCACCGTCGCATTCTTTATGCAATGTATGAATTGGGCCTAACTAGTGATAGGCCTTATAGGAAATGTGCTCGAGTTGTAGGGGAAGTTTTAGGTAAATATCATCCACATGGCGATACAGCTGTTTATGACGCTTTAGTTCGCATGGCTCAGAATTTTTCCATGCGAATGCCTTTGATTGATGGCCATGGAAATTTTGGTTCAGTTGATAATGACCCTCCCGCTGCAATGCGATATACAGAATCTCGCTTGCAATCTTTAACCACTGATAGTTTGCTGGAAGATATAGAAGCAGAGACAGTAGATTTTTCCGATAATTTTGATGGCTCACAGCAAGAACCTAGTGTTTTACCTGCTCGCATTCCACAATTACTGCTAAATGGGTCTTCAGGCATAGCAGTTGGAATGGCAACTAATATTCCTCCGCATAATTTAAGTGAATTAATAGATGGACTTACAGCTTTAATAGCTAATCCAGAATTAACTGATAAAGATCTTATGGAAATAGTTAAAGGCCCTGATTTTCCAACGGGAGGACAAATATTAGGAAGGAATGGAATTCGTGAAACCTATCTTTCGGGAAGAGGATCAATAACAATGAGAGGAGTTGCAAATATAGAAACAATAGAATCTTCTGGGAGGCAGGATAGAGATGCTGTAATCATTACTGAATTGCCTTATCAAACTAATAAGGCTGCATTAATTGAAAGAATTGCATATATGGTAAATGAAAAAAAACTTGAAGGAATATCTGATATTAGAGATGAAAGTGATAGAGATGGAATGAGAATAGTGGTTGAGTTAAGAAGAGAAGCCTATCCTCAAGTTGTTCTAAATAATCTTTTTAAACTTACACCGCTTCAGGCTAATTTTAGTGCAAATATGTTGGCTCTTGTTGATGGAGAGCCTGTATTGCTAACCCTTAGAAAGATGTTACAAGTCTTTCTTGACTTTAGAATTAAAACTATTGAAAGAAGAACTCAATACCTTCTTAGGAAAGCAGAAGAAAGAGATCATATTCTTTTAGGACTTTTGGTTGCATTAGATAATCTTGATAAGATAATTGCATTGATTCGAGCTGCTTCTGATACTCCAACTGCAAGAAAACAATTACAAGAATTGCATGGTTTAACTGACCCCCAGGCTGATGCAATACTTCAGATGCAACTTAGAAGACTAACTGCTTTAGAAGCAGATAAAATAAGGCTTGAGCATGAAGATTTGATGGTAAAGATTGCAGATTTAAAAGATATTTTAGAACGAAGAGAAAGAGTTTTGGATATTATTAAATCTGAATTAAGTAGCTTAAGAGAACGTTATCTATCTCCAAGAATTACAGAAATCCTTGATTTAGGAGCAGGACTAGAGGACATAGATCTAATTGCTAACGAGAGGTCAGTTGTTTTGCTTACTGAAACAGGCTATCTAAAAAGAATGCCTGTTAGTGAATTTGAGGCGACTAGTAGAGGCACTAGAGGTAAAGCAGGGACAAAAAGTCATGGAGAGGATGCAGTTAAACTTTTTATTAGTTGCAATGATCACGACACTCTCCTTTTGTTTAGTGATAGAGGAGTTTCATATGCTTTACCTGCTTATAGAGTTCCCCTTTGCAGTAGGGCGGCTAAAGGTTCTCCAGTAGTTCAATTACTACCTATTCCTAGAGAAGAAGCTATTACTTCACTTTTGGCGGTCACTTCTTTTGAGGCAGATACATATTTAGTGATGCTTACAAAAGGAGGGTTTATTAAAAGAACTTCTTTAGCTGCCTTCAGTAAGATTCGGGCAAATGGTCTTATTGCAATTGGTCTGGAAGAGGGAGATGCACTTACATGGGTCCGATTAGCAGCTTCAGGAGATAGTGTTTTGATTGGCTCTAAAGCTGGAATGACAATTCATTTTCGGTTAAATGATGATGAATTGAGACCTCTAGGAAGAACTGCTCGTGGTGTTAGATCAATGAATTTACGCTCTGAAGATTCCCTTGTGAGTATGGATGTTTTGCCAATAGAGCTTGCCGATAAGATTGCAAGTAGTAGTGACGAAGAAGAAACATCAGAAAGCTCAGAGATTGTTGAGGGTCCATGGGTATTAGTAGCTTCTGCAAGTGGTTTAGGGAAGCGAGTACCTGTTACTCAGTTTAGATTGCAAAAAAGAGCTGGAATGGGCTTAAGAGCAATGAAATTTAGAAGAGAAGGAGATGAATTAGTAGGGTTAAGAGTTTTAGGAAAAGGAGAGGAGCTATTACTTGTTAGTGAGAAAGGTGTGATTGTTAGAACTAGTGCTGACAAAATCCCTCAACAATCAAGAGCAGCTACAGGTGTGCGTCTTCAGCGTCTTGATGAAGGAGATCTTCTTTCTGAAATGGTTTTAGTTCCACCTGATCAGGAAAATCAATCTCCTTCATCAGAAGCTTCTGATAATAATATTGCTGGAGCTGAATCTAAAAAAGTTTCTCCTTCTAACTGAAATTGAAGAGTTGCTCCGATGTTCTTGTGTTGGGAGCTGGACCAGCAGCTCTATGCATAGTTGCTGAACTTGTTGAAAAAGGTTTGCTTGTTACTGCTTTAGCTTCACATCCTCCTAATAAGCCTTGGCCAAATACATATGGAATTTGGGCAGAAGAGCTTGAATCATTAGGATTAGCATCTCTTTTAGGTCATCGCTGGACTAATACTGTTAGTTATTTTGGAGATGGTATTGGTGAAAAAGGACAAGTACCAACCTTACATAATTTTGATTATGGACTATTTGATCAAACAGCATTGCAAAACTCATTACTTCTTAGATGTGGTGATTTGAATTGGAATGTTGAGACAGCTATGGAAATAAGACCTGTAGAGATGAATACTGAAGTTGTTTGCTCTTCGGGAAATGTTTATCAAGCCAGAGTTGTTATAGATGCTAGTGGGCATAGATCACGTTTTATTAGACGGCCAAATCATGGACCAGTGGCTCAGCAAGCTGCATATGGAGTAGTTGGCCGATTTAACTTTCCTCCAGTTGAAAAGGAACAGTTTGTGTTAATGGATTTTCGTCCAGACCATCTTAATAAGAAGCAATTGCGAGAACCTCCCAGTTTTTTATATGCAATGGATTTTGGAGAAGGACTTTTTTTTGTTGAAGAAACATCTTTAGCTTGTTTTCCTCCAATGGAACTTACTCAGCTAAAGGAGCGATTACATAAGCGCCTTTCACATAGAGGAGTAAAAATTGAGGAGATAATTCATGAGGAACATTGTTTATTTCCTATGAATTTACCTCTCCCTGATAGGAAACAACCATTGTTGGCTTTTGGAGGGTCGGCAAGTATGGTCCATCCTGCTTCTGGGTATATGGTAGGAGCCCTCTTAAGAAGAGCTCCAACTTTGGCAAATACTTTGGCTGAAGCAATATTACTAGAACCAGCTTTAGGATCAGCCGATATTGCAAAACTGGGATGGAATGTTCTTTGGGATAGAGAACTGGTTCAAAGACATCGTTTGTATCAATTTGGATTGCGACGTCTTATGAGTTTTGATGAACATCTTTTGCGTAGCTTCTTTGCTACTTTCTTTAGACTTCCGAGAAAGGATTGGTCATCATTTTTGGCAAACACTCTCCCTTTACCAAGATTGATAGTTGTAATGCTTAAATTATTTACAATTTCTTCTTGGAAAGTAAAAATAGGAATGTTATTTGGTGCCTTTTAATAGTAATCATTTTTCTCCCAGTCTTTAATATTTATTAAAGGGAATAATGAATCTTCTTTTTCTATCTTATTTAGAAATACTTTGTTAACGGATTTATCTCCACACTGAACAATAGTTATTAGGTCCCAAAATCTACTAAGATGTAGATTTATTCTTTCTTTTGCTAATTGAGTAGTTGTTCCTGCTCTAAGAATAAAGCTCCAGTCTGATGATTGTGATAAGAGTAGTTCTCTAGCTGCTTGCTTTAAGAATCTTAATTCAAGTGGCTGAATATCTTCTTTGCTGCATGCATTTATGAATTCTTTTGAAGCTTTTTCCCATTCAATTACTAGCCAAGAATTACTTTCATTTATCCAATAAGAGTGATATCCACCTGCGCCCCAACTAGAAGGACTAGGGTTTGATAATTGAATAATTGGATTGGCTGATAGGACATCTCTAAGCCTAGTTAGTTTAATATCATATTTGTATGAATTCTTAAAAATCTCTGATAAGAATAAAGGGCCTTCAAACCACCAATGACCAAAAAGCTCCGCATCAAAAGGTGCAACCAGTAAAGGGTCTTTACCCATTAAAGATTTAAGTTTAATTAGTTGTTTACTTCGATCTTGCAGATATTTTGATGCATGCTCCTTGACCTTTTTGCAAGCCTTTTCAGGCTCATATAGTTCTTTATTTTTTAAAAGTGTATTTTGATCAGTCACTTTATAAAGTTTTAAACCTAAAGGCCTTCTTTCCTTTATTCCGATTTTATTTAAACTTTCTATTGGAATTTCCCAGCCCATATCTTTGTGGAATTCTCTATATACTCCATCTCCAGGGTAACCATCTTTGGCAGACCATACTGGAAGAGTAGATTCACTATCTCGACCGAAAAATGCTATTCCATTGCTGGAACAAATTGGAGCATAGATTCCAAACTTAGGCCTGGGATTTGCATGCAAAAGTCCATGCCCATCTAGAATGGCATATTTTAAATCAGCCTCCTTAATTAATTTATCTAGCCCTTCATAATATGCACATTCTGGTAGCCATATACCAAGAGGTTTTTCTTTAAATAATCTTTTATGTTCTAAAACAGCGGTTTTTAATTGTCCCCTAATTGCCTCTGGATTCTCTCTGAGGAGCGGAAGATATCCATGAGTTGCAGCACAAGTCAAAATATCTAAAATTCCTTGTTTTTGTAATAAAGCAAAACGACCAATTAAATCACCATTGCATTGTTGCCAGAAATTAAATTGCTTCTTAATAAATTCTGATAGGTGATTGGAGGCGTCTTTTTGATCTGAAGTTGCTTGTTGAAGTAATTGAAGCCGATTAGATATCCAAGTGGGAAAAATGTCCTTTAAGTCTGGATCAGCTAATAATGATAATAATGTTGGAGATAATCCAAGAGTTATTTTTGCTTTTTGGACATTTGAATTTCTTTTTTCCTCAAGCACTTCAAGCAAAGGTAAATAACTCTCTAAAAGTGCCTGAAAATACCAGTCACCTTCTAGGGAATTTTTTTCAGCTGACCTTACATAAGGAAGATGAGCATGTAGGACAAGTGCTAGTTCACCTTTAGCCAAATTTCCTGCACAATTTGACTGAATTTATAACGTCCTCAGCTCTTTGCAGATATAAAGCTACTAATTTTAGTGATATTAGATTTTTTAGAAACAATATTGAGCTCTAACTCTGACTGGAAAATCTTTCCTAAGGGACGGAAATTTCAAATTAAGCAAATATAAGTGTTTTTTATTTGGGTTTCATGAATTTTTAATATCTTCGAAATTGCCAAAAACCCTTATATTGATTGATCCTCATACTTTCCTAAACTTACTAATCTCAGTAAATTTATAAGTGTTAGTCAAATTTGATTTAGAATTAATTAAACTTAGTCAATTTGGCTAAACCTTTGATTTTGTGAAATGGCCAAAGATCCAGGCCGAATTTTAATTTTTGACACAACGCTTAGAGATGGTGAGCAATCTCCAGGCGCAAGCCTAAATTTGGAGGAGAAACTTGCTATTGCTCATCAATTAGCTCGTTTAGGGGTTGATGTAATAGAGGCAGGCTTTCCTTTCGCAAGTCAAGGAGACTTTTCTGCTGTACAGAAGATTGCTGAGCATGTTGGAGGATCAGAAGGCCCAATTATCTGTGGTTTGGCTCGAGCCTCTTTTAAAGACATAAAAGTTTGTGCTGATGCAATTTCTCCTGCTCCGAAGAAGAGAATTCACACTTTTATTGCTACTAGCGATATTCATCTAGAGCATAAATTACGTAAATCAAGGAAAGATGTACTTCAAATAGTTCCGGAGATGGTTCAATATGCAAAATCATTAGTAGAAGATGTTGAATTCTCTTGTGAAGATGCAGGAAGAAGTGACCCTGAATTCTTATATGAGGTAATAGAACAAGCAATACTATCAGGAGCTAATACTATTAATATTCCTGATACTGTTGGATATACAACACCATCTGAATTTGGTGGGTTAATAGAAGGTATAAATAATAATGTAGCTAATATTGATGATGCAATTTTATCTGTACATGGTCATAATGATTTAGGCTTGGCTGTCGCAAATTTTCTTGAGGCAGTTAAAAGAGGAGCTAGACAACTTGAGTGCACAATTAATGGGATAGGTGAAAGGGCTGGGAATGCTGCTCTCGAAGAGTTAGTAATGGCATTGCATGTAAGAAGAAGTTTTTTCAATCCTTTTTTTGGTAGAGAGGCTCTTTGCCCAACTCCATTAACGGCGGTTCGAACAGAAGAAATAACTAAAACCTCCAGATTAGTTTCTAATTTAACTGGCATGGTTGTTCAACCTAATAAGGCAATAGTTGGAGCAAATGCTTTTGCTCATGAATCAGGAATTCATCAAGATGGGGTACTTAAAAATCGTCTTACATATGAAATAGTTGATGCTAAAACAGTAGGATTGACTGATAATAAAATATCTTTGGGAAAACTTAGTGGAAGAAGTGCAGTTCGAGCAAGATTAGAAGAATTAGGTTATGATTTAAGCAGAGAAGATTTAAATGAGGCTTTCGCTCGTTTTAAGGATTTAGCTGATAGGAAAAGAGATATTAGCGATAGAGATCTTGAAGCAATTGTTAGTGAACAGGTACAACAACCAGAATCCTTTTTTCAGTTGCGTTTAGTTCAAGTAAGTTGCGGGAGTTCTTTGAAACCAACAGCAACAATAACTCTTGCTGATCAAGAAGAAAATGAGCAAACTACTGTTGCTTTAGGAACAGGACCAGTAGATGCTGTTTGTAGGGCGTTGGAAGCCTTATCAGGTGTTCCAAATGAACTAGTGGAATTTTCAGTGAAATCAGTGACCGAAGGTATTGACGCAATGGGAGAAGTCACTATTCGACTAAGAAGTGAAGGTGAGCTTTTCTCTGGACATTCTGCTGATACTGATGTAGTTGTTGCTTCTGCTCAGGCTTATATAAATGCATTGAATCGTTTGATTGCCGCACAAGGTTCAAAAACACTTCATCCACAAAAGGATGTAGCTGATTTCCAGGCTAAACCAGCTATTTAATAAGATAAGGAAGACTATATGAAATCATCAAGAGAATTTGGTGAGTAGAGATTTCATTTTAATGTCCAAAAACAAGCTATACCAAGGAGATTTGCAAGGTTGGACTAAAAATGAGATCATTATGGACGGTTGAGCAAGCGAACATAAATGGCACTTCATCAAAAGCTCTATAGATTGATTGGTTTGGATGGATGTCCACATCCAGTTTTGGATGCCCCGTATGAATCAATAGAGGCCGCTATGTTTGCGGCTAAAACTTGGTGTTCAGGTCAAGGTATGAATTGTTCTATTAGTCAGAGAGGCATTGGAATTGAGGTGATGACACTTAGTGGCTCTTGGAGAACGATTGGGTATCCCGCTAATTGTTTAAACAATTAGCGGGTTGAGTGAATAAATCTCTCTTTATTCGAAAATGTGGGTAAGCATTGATTTGTGTGTTGTTCCTCTAGGAGTTTCAAGTTCCTTGGCTCCTTTTGTAGCTCTTTGTGAAAAAATCATCCAGAATAAAGGTCTGGAATATGAGTTAGGCCCTAATGGCACTGCTATAGAGGGGGAATGGGAAGAAGTTTTTGATTGTGTTAAGGAATGTCATCAGGCTGTTCATATGCATGGAGTTCATAGGATTTATACAACAGTGAAGATAAATTCAAGAGGAGATCGTCAGCAATCATTTCGTGAAAAGGTTTCCAAAGTTAAATCTTCTAATCTCCCCGACTACGTTTAATTGCTTCCGATTAATTAAAAATATTTCCATTGTTTATTTTTAAATTTATTCTTAAAATAAGTTTCATGTGATCTTTCTAATGTAAGTTCTCTTGTAAAGCGTTTAAAACTATTTTTAGATTTATGATGAGTTCTTATTATGAGTAGTTCAGCCAGGGGATATTGGATTATGACTTGGATAGGCCTTCTATCTAATGTCGCTGCCTTACCTTTGATTGCAATTGTTGCATTCGCTGGTCCTCCAATGCAGGCTGCAAATATAAGTTTGGCAATAAGTCTTGCTTGGCCTGCTGCAATAGTTGGAATAGTTGCTTGTGCTGGTCTCTTGGCTGAACGGACTTGGGGCGTAATTCTTTCTATAATTGCGATATCTATGGCTTTAGCGGCTTCATTGCCTTATGGAATAGTGCGATTAATTCTTGTTAAAGATATTCAATCAATAAGTTCACTTTCCTTGCTCTTGGCGACTTTAAACTTGCTGGGCTTGATCTACTGGTGTAGGCCTATACATAGGAAAATAAGAAGACTTTAATGCGCTTATTATTTTATACTTTTTTTAATATTTTCTGACCTCAAATTATTTATTCCTAGTGCTAATTGGGTACGCAATTCTATTATGACGCATCCTCCTCCAAACTCTAACAAAGGCTCTTATAACTAATTCAACCTCAGCTCTTGTGAGGCTACTTTCTTTTAGTTGTCCATCCAATTGCCTTGTCTCAATAACACTTCTAACGGTTCTAATTGCTTCGTTATCATTTGTCTTTGGATCTAATGCTCTAAGAGCAGCTTCACATCCATCCGCAAGCATAAGTATTGCAGTTTCTCTTGACCTTGGGATTGGACCTTTGTAACGAAAAAGCTCTTCTTTAATTAAGGGGTCAATTGTCTTGGCTTTATGAAGGAAATAGCCCATTTTTAAAGTGCCTTGGTGTTCTGGAATGAAGTCTGCTATTGGTTTAGGTAAACGATGTTTCTTCGCAAGTTTTAACCCCTCATCTACATGTGCCTGAAGTATCTGAGTGCTAGCAATTGGATTATTCATTTTTTCATGAGGATTTTCATCTGTTGTTTGATTTTCTATGAACCATTCAGGAGCATGAAGTTTGCCAACATCATGATAAAGAGCCCCTGTCCTGATTAAATCAACATCAGCTCCTATTGTTCTTGCGCCTTCTTCTGCTAACCCACAGATTCTTAAGGTGTGCTCAAAAGTGCCAGGTGCTTCTAGAGAAAGTCTTCTTAATAATGGTCGCTCGTGATCAGCTAATTCCATTAACCTTGCTCTCGTAATCAGTTCAAAAGTACTTTCTAATATTGGTATTAGTAATATAGTTAGCATTAACATAGATCCAAGAACTATTGCTTCATATACAAGCTCATCTGATGAGTTTGATATGTCACGACCTCTAAGGAAAAACCATTCCCCTAATAGTCCTCCAAAGGGTAATAAAAAAGTGATTTGTAATAATTGAGCTCTACTTCTTATACGGCCCACTTGCAGTGCCATTAAGGCTGAGACAAACCAAGCTACAATCAATTTCCCTTCTCCTAAGCCATTAATTGGTATTTGCCAAATTAAGCTTGTAATTGCTAGCCAAGTTAATGAAATAGTAGAACCTAGTCCTTGAGCTAGTAATAAAGTAGGTGGAACTAATATTGCAAGAGGGCTAATAGGAAAGCCTATTAATATCTTGCTTGTTTGAGCAATTACTTGAGCAATTAGTATTAAACCCAAAGCAAGAAATCCATGTCTTGCTTGAAGACATGGCCGTTCTCTTCTCATTATTAATAGTAATACCCAGCAGCTAGCTAGGGCTTCACTAAAGGTTCCAAAAAAAGCAAGTGGTCTTGGACTCTTTTTGACTAATTTAAAATGCTCTAAGACGAAATATTCTTCGGGTTTTATTTTTTCTCCTTTTTTTGTAATTATATCCCCTTTCTTTACTTGAATAGGTGGTATTGTTTTGTTAATAGTATCTTCTAATAATCCTTGTAAAGTTGAATCTTTACGTAGATTACTTCTACCATGAAAGGTCTTAGCTATTAATTTACTTCCTAAATTTCTAGAAGGATCTTTTTTGTCTCCCAACTTAACCAGTTGAAGGGATGAAGCTTCGCGTAATTGTTCAAAGCCAATTGAACTAACAAGACCTTGGCTCAACATCCTTTCAGCTGCAAGATTAACTTCATTATTCCAGTATTTCTTATTGGTTTTATTTCTTTTTAGGAGCCAATTTTGCTCCTCTTCATTCAAATTTACTGGACCAATTCGGTCAGCATCACTTTGATTAGAAAAAAGTTCTAATTCTTTAAGATTCTCTTGCAGTTTATCTTTTAGTAATTTTGATTGATTGATATCTATTACTTGTACGAAAATAGGACTTTTTATTGAATTTTTTTCTTTTTGTGTTTGAGGAACTTTATATTGGACTAAAGCGTCTTTAGGTGCAAATTCATCTTTAGGGGCAGGCATCCCAGGACGGATATCAGGAACTTGCAACAAATGTGAACTTGAAATTATTGCTATTAAAAAACAAAGGATTATCAACCCAGCCTTATCAGGGCTGGACCAGGAAAGAACTGAGCGCCTAGGTGATTCACTCCTTACCCAGCCGCGCCAGAGTTTTGTTAAACGGATTATTCTTGCCACAGCATTTTGTACATGTCTTTTACCTTAGCTATCTAATCTGTGGATGAGGTAGTTAGCCCCTTTCTTCTGCATGACTATTAGGCTCGATGGTAAAAAATTAGCTCATGAATTGGAGCTTCGACTTAAGGAGGAAATTAATGCTGGTCTTCCTAAAGTAGGAAGGCCTCCAGGCTTAGCAGTTATAAGAGTTGGAGATGATCCTGCAAGTGGAGTGTACGTATCCAATAAAGAAAAGGCTTGCTCAAGAGTAGGTGTTAGGAGTTCTGTGTTCCATCTATCTAAGGAGGCAACAAACAATGAGATTAAAGCAAAGATTCAAGAATTAAATGACAATAATTTATTTGATGGAATCCTGTTGCAATTGCCTTTGCCAAAAGGAATTGATGAAGGAATTCTTCTAAAGGAGATGCTTCCAAACAAAGATGTAGACGGGCTACATTCATATAACCTTGGGAAACTTTTGAAGGGAGAAGTGGGACCTCGTTCTTGCACTCCCGCTGGTGTAATGGCTTTATTGTCAAGGAATAAAATTTCTTTAGAAGGGAAGAGAGCTGTAGTTATTGGGCGGAGTATTTTGGTGGGTAAGCCTATGGCATTAATGTTGCAAGCTGCAAATGCCACTGTCACTGTCGTTCACTCAAAAACAAAGGATTTTGCACATATAACAAAACAGGCAGATTTGCTAGTTGTTGCTGCAGGACAACCAAATTTGATTGGAGAAGAACATATTAGAAAAAATTCTGTTGTTATAGATGTGGGAATTCATCGAATTACAGATAATCAAGGTAGGTCAAGATTATGCGGGGATGTACGTTTTGAAGAGCTTGAACCTTTGGTTCAAGCAATTACTCCAGTTCCTGGTGGTGTTGGCCCTATGACAGTTGCAATGCTTTTAGTAAATACAGTAAGTCGGTGGCAAGAACATTGCGGTTTGTCCTTTAGTCTTGGCGATTTGCTTCTATAGGATGGTTCATACTGAGAGAATTCAGCCAGTAAGAAAAATCCCATGGCAGAAGCGGTAAGTTCTACTTTTGAATTCTCCGCTTATTTGGAGAAAGCTAGAGCTCGTGTTGAATCTGCATTGGATGAATCTCTTGGGCCCGAGAATCCCGAGACATTAAGGGAGTCAATGAGATATTCCCTGCTGGCAGGTGGGAAGAGATTAAGACCAATACTTTGTTTGGCTGCATGTGAGCTTGCTGGAGGTAACTCTGATCAGGCAATTCCAACAGCTGTAGCTTTGGAAATGATTCATACCATGTCACTAATACATGATGATTTGCCTTCTATGGATAATGACGATTTGAGGAGAGGAAGACCTACAAATCACAAGGTTTATGGAGATGCTATTGCTATTTTGGCGGGGGATGCTCTTTTGACTAGAGCCTTTGAAATGGTTGCTATTCGTACGCAGGGTGTGTCCTCTGAAAGATTATTGAAAGTAGTTGGAGAATTGTCATTAGTCGCTGGCGCTCCAGGCCTTGTGGGGGGACAAGTTGTTGATCTTCAATGCGAAGGTAAGAAAGTTGATCTAGAGACTTTAGAGTTCATTCATCTCCATAAGACAGGAGCGCTCCTTAAGGCTTGTGTAACTTGCGGAGGGTTGATTGGAGGAGCCCAGGAAGATTTACTTAATGCATTAGGGATTTATGCAAGAGGAATTGGATTGGCTTTTCAAATTATTGATGACATTCTTGATGTGACTGCAAGTAGTGAGGTCCTAGGAAAAACAGCAGGGAAAGATTTAATTGCTGACAAAACCACCTATCCAAAATTATTAGGGTTGGATGAATCCCGAAGACGTGCAAATGAATTAGTTAATAAATCTAAAAAAGCTTTAGAACCATGGAAAGATAGCGCTGCTCCATTGTTTGCTTTGGCTGATTATATTACAAATAGGGATAGATGAATATTGCACATTCTTCTTTGAATATTGTTGAACAGTTGTTTGATAACACTGTTCTATTTTGGGGACTTTTAGCATGTGGAAGTGCTCAATTCCTTAAACTTTTTTTTGAGTTATTTTTAAATAAGAAATGGAGGCCATTGATACTTTTTGAGACAGGTGGAATGCCTTCCAGTCATTCAGCTTTGGTTACTGGGACAGCATCAGGAGTTGGATACGAATTGGGCTTTGATAATCCTATTTTTGCCTTGGCAGTAACAATTGCTTTTATTGTTATGTATGATGCAAGTGGGATAAGGCGTTCAGCAGGATTAACTGCATCACGTGTAAATCTTCTTCCAAATTCTTTATGGGAGGATTCTCCTGAATTTGAGTTAAAGGAGACATTAGGACATACAAAATTAGAAGTTTTGGTTGGAAGTCTTATTGGTCCAATAGTTGCTTTGCCAGGGATAGCCTTCATAGGATCACCACTTCATATAATAAATATGTTGGGTTTGCATTTTCTTTGATTAAAAGTAACCCTTATCTTGTGTTGTCAGAGGAACTTACAAAAGATCAAACTAAGGCTTTAATTAATTTTAAAGATTGGTTGAATAAAGCCAATGATGGAGTTCCATTTCTTCTTAGTGGATATGCAGGAAGTGGAAAGACTTTTTTGTCTATCAAGTTTTTAAACTTAGTTGAAAAGAAAAAACTTTGTTGGACATCAGTTGCTCCAACTCATAAGGCAGTTGGAGTCTTACATAAAGCCTTAGCATCAGAAGGATTAAGACCAACTTGGTATCCTTCAACAATTCATAGGTTATTAAGATTAAAAATCAAGAGGAAAGGAGATCTAGAAATTTGTGAAGAGACTAAGCAGACTAATACTTCTTTAGAGCAACTTGGTCTTGTTCTAATAGACGAAGCTTCAATGATTGATAAAAGATTATTAGAAATAGTTTTAAAATGTGCATATGTATATAAAACAAGAATTGTTTTTGTAGGAGATTCAGCTCAATTGCCTCCTGTTGGTGAAGAATCAAGTTCAGTCTTTGCTATGAAAAGAATAGTTAAGTCAGAATTAACTGAAGTTATTAGGAATAAAGGTGAGGTTTTGGAATTGGCAAATGCAATTAGATCAGGGCGAATTAAATGTATTCAGCCACCATGTATTCCAATTGTTAAAGAACATATATCTTCTGTTACTTGCTTAGATTCCTATAATTGGTTGGGTAAAGCAAAGGCAGCTTTGAAGCAAGCTGCTATTGAAGAGAACCCTGACTCGGCAAGGATTCTTTGTTATACAAATAGAAGCCTTGAGAGATTAGTTCCTCATGCAAGAAGAGCTATTCACGGAGAGATGGCAGATCAATTGCCTGTGCTCCCTGGAGAGGTCCTAATTACAAGATCTGCTGTTATGGCTCCTGCCTCTAATGATGGAGGCTTGGTTGGAGAGGAGCCCGATATGGTCTTAGGGGCAAATAGAGAATTAGTGGTTTTAGATGTCAAACCAGAAAGTTGTGATTTGGCAGATTTTGGCTTGGCTTCTTTTTCGGAAAAAGAAATACCAATAATCAAAACTTTAGTTGTTCGAATTAGATCAGGGGAATTGGAACTTTCTTTAAGATTGCTGCCCCAAGTAAATACACAACCTAGGAAACTATTAGAAGCAACTTTGCAGAGTTTAAAAAATAAGGCAAAAGATCTTCATAAGGAGGAAGCGAGAAATTTGTGGAGAAAATATTTTCTTATTAGAGATGCTTTTGCTTCCCTCGGTCCTGCCTCTGTTCTGACGATTCATCGGAGTCAAGGAAGTACTTTTGGGGATGTATTCATTACCTCAGATGTTTTTTGGCCTAAAGACTTATTACTCAGAAGGCAGTTAGTTTATGTTGCTATAAGTAGAGCTAGTAATAGTGTATGCTTGCTTGCTAACGAAAGAAAAATCTCAGAAAATTCGACCTGGAGTGATCAATTTGATTCTTTTATTAAAAATTGATTAGATCGATTATTATTGATAGAATCTTTCCATCTTTTTATAATATTTATATTACTTGGCCAATGAAGATGAATCCAACTTGCATGTAGCATTTCGTTGCTCCAGCCTTCTTCTTTTTGATGAATATTCCAACCACTTACTTTCCATGGTGGATTTAATCTGGCTTCATTTAATTTTTTTATATTAGATCTACTCACATTTAATAATTTCCATCTATGGTATTCATGCCCATTTAATTGATCACCTTTTTTTATTAGCAAACTATCTTTAATTCCAACAATCTTCCTATAACCTACTTGAAGTGAGCCTTCCTCAGCCCTGAAAGGTAATATTCCTGCCATGGAATGATTTTTGCCATTCAAGTCATTTATACTTTCTCCTAATAGAATCATCCCACCACATTCCGCATAGATTGGGATCTTCCCATAATGATCTCTCAAAGAAGATATACTTTTTTTAGAGGAACTTATTTGCTCTGCATGAAGCTCAGGGAAGCCTCCAGGTAATATTAGTCCTCCTATGTTCTTTGGTATTAACTCATCTTTGAGTGGACTCCATTCAATTATATTTATACCTATCTGTTCTAATATTTCTTGTGTTTCTGGATAACGAAAATGAAAAGCTTCATCTGCAGCAATAGCTACATTTGCATTGCTAATATATAGCTTTTTTTCTTGTTTTAATATGTTTTTAATCGGATTTTCTGAAAAACTAGGAGGCTTCATTAGAGTTAAAAACTCATCAATATTGAGAGTTCTCTCTGCGATTTCACTCCATTGAGATATACGCATATTGAGATTTTTTATTTCATGTTGTGGAGCTATGCCTAAATGGCTACTTTCTATTCTTAAATCTTCTTCCTTTGGAAGACATCCAAGCATCTTTATACCAATAGATGAAAGGACCTCTTCTAGTAATGCCTTGTGTCTTTTCGAGCTAACTCTATTAATGACAACCCCAGCAAGATTTATTTGAGGATCTTTGTTCTTGAAACCTGTTATTAAAGCACCTAATGATGCCGCTTGGCCACTAGCATTTACTACTAATATAACTGGTAAACATAGCTCTTTTGCTACTGCGGCAGTACTGCCATTTGATGAACTCCCGATTCCATCGAACAGACCCATAACTCCTTCAATTAATGTAAGATCGCTATCGGAGCCATAGCCATGAAAACTATTTTTCAACCAATTTTTTCCTGATAAAATCAGATCTAAATTTCTGCAAGGTTTTCCTGAAATAACAGATAAAATTTGTGGATCTAGATAGTCTGGCCCTACTTTAAAAGATTGCAATTTTAGTTTATGAGTTTTAGCCCAGGAACTTAGAAGAATGCTTAAAAGTGTTTTGCCGCTCCCACTTGACGGAGCGGAAATTACACATGCCATTATCCGATATGTAAAAGGTTAGATTCTAATTTTGACGTTCTGCAAAACTAAGAATTTTATGTGCGATTGGCGCAGCATTTGAAAGCAGTGGACTTGAACTCCCTCTGCTGCTGCTAAGAAGTCTAGCTACATCTTTTTCCAAAGAGTCTTTTTGGCGAGGAACCACTTCTTCTATCAGTTCCATGCTTGCCATTCCACCAGCTTCAAGTCTCATGCATTCACCAGATTCAGAGGCTAAAATGATACATAAATCATTTTTAGGTTCAGGATTGGTTTTACATATCAATCGAACTCCGACTATTTGTCCAGGATGAATACTTGGCGTCCCAATTGGTAAAGGCGTTAATTGAAATTTTATTGAATCTTTATCTCTATTATTAAATAGAGCACAAATAGAGTCATCTTCTAATTTACTTGAGTTCTTTAATTCCCAGCCAAGACGATCTGCTATCCAAGCTGCTAATAATAATCCTTGAACTGGATGGTTACCTTTTATATCTATATCTATCTGAACAATTTTGTTAAGTTCCTTTCTTCTTTGTGGGGGGTCAAATACAGTAGCAAGAGATTCTCTCCAGTTCCTAAGTCTAAGCCAATTGAGATCACTTACTGCTTGGCCCATTTTTATTCTTTTTTGAAGAAGTTTAAGGCAATTCAAGGGATTACCAATAGCAGTATCAATAATTAATCTTCTATGCTCTAATGCAAGTTGAGCAAGTAAATCATTCGCTTCATCTAAATTTCCATTCCACCAAAGCCATGAAGGAAGTTCTTTCGGAAGTAATTCATTTAAGATATTTAATCCATTATTTAATGCATCTAAGCCTCCTCTAAGTACTATTGCGTCTCCACATGCAGAAGTGCTATTACCTTCTTCTAAAAGAGGACAATAAGCCGCAACAGTTGTTTCAAGTTTGCTGTCTTGCTGGATTTTTGGAGCAAGGGTAATGAGTCTTCTTGGCTTGAGAGCGCTGATATCTGGATCAATATGTTGACCTCTTAAGTCTTCAGTAATATTCCTCCCATCTTTTTTCTCTAATGAAGCTGTAATGCATTTGTCTAATGGAGCTGTACTAATTGGTAGATTTTCATTTAAAACAACTTTCCTTGAGGCTTCTAACAAATCATTATGTTGAGTACCCAAAATAGGTCCTTTAAGTTTCCCCGTCCTTATCAATTGTTGTTCTAACCAGGCAGGTTGCCATATAACCAGGCAAAAAGTATTTGCACCAGTATTGCCTTTTTGATCTTTTTCCCAAAGCTGCTCTAGGTAACTAGGTATTTCGCTAGGAGGTAATTGAATGGGAGTTTGAAGGGTTAATTGAGGAGACATTTTTGGCTTTGTGTTAAAAAAAAAATTAAATATTATATTTATGGCCTCCGCCAGAGAAGGAGATCTTTCGATAAAAGATCATCCGATGCTGTTGGTCCCCAAGTTCCAGATTCATAAGGATAAATTGGAAGTTGCCATGGACTATCTCCAATTAGTTCTAATAAAGGGGTATATAGGCGCCAGGCAGCTTCGACTTCATCACTTCGAGTGAAAAGAGTTGGATCACCAAGCATTGCATCTGCTAGAAGACGAACATATCCTTCGTCTGATGGCTCACCAAAAGTCTGATCATAAGAAAAATCCATCTCAACAGCTCTACTTCGCATTCCTGAGCCAGGAGATTTAACTTCGAATCGAAATTCTGCTCCTTCATCAGGTTGAATTCTTAAAATCAATTGATTTGGGGTAGGACTTCCTGATGCAGAATCAAATAAGTGCACCGGAGCCTCTCTGAAAGTCAGGACTACTTCACTTAATCTCTTCGGTAATCTTTTCCCAGTTCGAATATAAAAAGGAACGCCTTGCCATCTCCAATTTTCTATAAAAAGTTTGGTCGCTACATATGTTTCGGTGGTGCTATTAGGATTGACTCCAGGTTCTTCTCTATAGCCATTAATTGGATTAGTAGTTGTTCCTCCTTTGGAATATTGGCCACGAACACAACATTTCCAAGGCTCATTTTCATTCGCTAGACGAGCTGCTTGAAGCACCTTTGCTTTCTCATTCCTTATAGCTTCTGGGTCGAAATGTCCTGGGGGCTCCATCGCTGTTATTGCAAGCATTTGAGTTAGGTGGTTTTGAACCATATCTCTTAATGCTCCAGATGTTTCATAATATCCAGCTCGTTCTTCGACTCCAACAGTTTCTGCTGCTGTGATTTGTACATTGGAAATATAATTCCTATTCCAAATTGGTTCGAAAATTGTATTTGCAAATCTAAGAACTAATATATTTTGAACTGTTTCTTTCCCTAGATAGTGATCAATGCGAAATATTTGACTTTCGAGAGCACAATTTTGAACTAATTCATTTAAATCTCTTGCACTCGAGAAGTCTCTTCCGAAAGGCTTTTCAATGACAACGCGGCTCCTTTTAGGGTCTTTTAATAATCCAGCAGAGGCCAGAGCTCTGCAGCCATTACCATAGAATTTAGGTGCAACAGATAGATAGAAGGTTCTATTATTGTGAGTAGCTTTAAGTCTATCTATTGCATTTAAACGCTCACCAAGACGTATAACATCATCTGCTTTTTGAAGATCTACTGGTTCATAAAAGAGACCTTTTGAAAATTGTTCCCAGGCTAAAGAGTTGTCCTTTATTTTTTCTTGTAGAGACTCTGCCATTCTTTCTCGGAAAAACTCATCGCTCCAAGGCCTACGAGCACATCCAAGAACTGCAAATTCACTAGGCAAACGCCTTTGAAGGAATAGTTCAAATAGAGCAGGAACTAATTTCCTGTGAGTAAGGTCACCACTTGCTCCAAAAATTACAAGGCATTGTGGAGGGATAACTCTTTCTTGCCTAAGTCCAAGTCTTAAGGGATTTGTAATAGGCATGATCATATCCTTGGCCTTTTAAGAAGGATTGATAAGTAATCATTTGATTCAAAGTGTTCTTTTCAGGTTCGCCATAATTTGTTCTCGGATGCCCAAAAAACTTAAAATGGATAAATCTAGGTTTACTTAAGATTATAGTGATCAATATTTAACAATCAATTTTAAGTTTTTTCTTTAATTGAGAGTTTATTCTAATAAGTTTCTACATTCCATCTCTTTGCTTTCTTAAGCTTTGATCTTAATTCAATCCAATCTAAGCCTTTAGCTGAGGCAGCTGATATTAAAGCTTCATCAATACCTGGTTCCATCCCTTTAAGGCCACAAAGATAAATGTATGTTTTAGGATCTTCTATCAAGCTGAAAATTTCGTCAGCATGTTCAAGGACTCTGTCTTGAATATACATTCTGCCTCCTTTTATATTATTTTGCTCTCTACTTATTGCTTTGGTGTAGCGGAAATTATCAGGGAATTGACTTTTGTAATGTTCAAAGTCTGCATCATATAAAAGATTTGCTGTCTTTGGTGCTCCCATAAATAACCAAGCTTTTCCTTTGAAATTCCAATTATTCTTTTCTTTCTCTTTAGGTTCAAACATCCTTCTTAGATATGCCCTCATAGGAGCTATTCCTGTTCCAGTGGCAAGCATTATTATGTTTGCATTTTCATCTTCGGGAAGCAGCATTTCTTTCCCTACAGGCCCTGTGATTTTTATTTTTGCACCTGGTGCTATATCACATAAATAACTAGAGCAAACTCCATTAATTGTCTCACCATCTTTTTCATATTGAAGTTGACGCACGCACAGAGAAACGGTACTTCCCGCCATGTTGTCTCCATGGCGAGTACTTGCTATGGAATAAAGTCTTATTTTGTGGGGTTTGCCTTTAGCATCTTCTCCTTCAGGGATTATGCCAATACTTTGCCCTTCAACGTATTTGAGCTGAGGATCACCTCCAGATAGGTCAAAAGTTATGTGATTAACCCTTCCTATTGCGCCATCTTTTAGAAGGCTGTAATTCTCTAATACAGTTCCTAAAAAAGGAGTTCTGGGTTTGTAAGTATTTACAGGAACAACAGGATGTGCTTTTTTCGCTAAGTTCTCCTTGGACGTAGCTTTTTGAGCAATAGCATTTTCAGGAGCTTCTTCCTTGGCTTTTGCAGCAGCTCCAGACTTAGCTTTGGCTTTGTTCTCCTTAGCAAGTTTTTCTGTAAGGAAACGCTTTCCAATCCTTCGGTCTATCAACCAAAAAATACCAATTACAATTGGGATATGAACTAGGCCGCCAATAAGCACCTTTGCTTCAGAGTAAGCCATCAATAACTCAAAACAGAAAGCGAGAATACCAACCTATGTGTCTGAATTAGCAAAGAAAAACGTTTTCTCGTTCACGTTTTGAGATTGGCACAACAATAGATCTCTTCTTTAATTTGTGAATTATTTCAATGTTATAAAGGCTTTTCATCTGTTTACCTTCGTCAAAAAAAGGATTAGATTTTTTTTTAAACCCTAATATTACTAATCGTTTCTACTGAGGTTTTGTGTCGAATCAAGATTGGATTTTTATTGGGAGAAGCTTGAATCAGTTCTTTTTGGGTCTGGCTCCCTTAAAAAGTTAAATTATTTGTCGATAGATTCCTAAGGGCTGAAAAAATAGGGTTCATATTTTTTTTAGAACTAAGCCCTAGAAACAAAAAAGAAATATTTGCTAATTATCTTTTGGAGATTATTCATGGATACCCCCAAGGGGATTCGAACCCCTGTCGCCTCCGTGAAAGGGAGGTGTCCTAGGCCTCTAGACGATGGGGGCGAGGCCATGATCATTTTAGCTTGTACAAATGATCACATTCGAAAACTACGGTTCGGACTTGCCTTCCGTCAAGGACTCATTTCCTTTGTCTTGTCCTTGCCAAACTGGAACAGTGAAATAAAAGCTTGATCCTTTCTTAGGTTCAGACACTACCCAAATCTTTCCTCCATGGACTTCAACTATTCTTCTGCAAACTGAAAGGCCAATTCCAAAACCTGAAGTTTGTTCTGAAGTTTGAGGCAATCTAACTCTATCTAGAAAAATTCTTTGTTGCTCTTCTTCTGGAATTCCAGGACCATTATCAGAAATAATTACTTGTACCCATTGATTTGTTCTATGAAGCATGCTTATTTGTATATGCCCACTTGACTTTGTGAATTTAAGAGCATTCTCAATTAGGTTCAATAGAACTTGGTGCATCCTTCTTTGATCTGCAAATACTTGCGGTAAATCTGAAGGAATATCAGTAACAACATTAATATCTCTATTTAACCATTGCTTCTCAAGTTCAAGAATTGCTTCTGCCGCTACGTTTGCTAGATCAAGTTTTTGAGGGTTAAACAAAGCCTCCCATTTCGTGATACCTACTTCAAGAAGATCTTTAGATAAAGATTCAATCTCATCAAGTCTTCTTTTAATTACTTCTTGGAATTTCTCTAAATTTATTTGACCAAGCTTTTGGCTTTGAACAGCTAGTGCAGCTGCCGTAAGAGGAGTCCTTAATTCATGGGCTACCATCCTTAATAATCTTTCTTGCGAATGAATTTTCTTTATTAGAGTTTCATTCTCTTGCCTTAAAACTAATAATTCATCCTCCAACTGTAATTCTTTCTGCGATCTATCGTTATCTAGTCCTGATGGCTTTAGGCTTAATCCAAGCCCGCTAATAAAATCTTCTTGTTTCCATCTAGGAATCCAACTTTTAAATTGCTGAAAAATAGTGCTCCCAGCAAAAATTTGTTTTGGAGAGGGAGCTGTTTTTATTAGAGCAGGAATTGCAACTAAACGATGTAATTCAAGAACTTCAGGGTGTTCACTCGGTTCAGAGACTTCAAGCGATACTTCAAACCCACAGTCTTCTTCTTTAAGAAAATTTAGGAGCGAACGGATATCTCCTCCAGAGAGGTGATGCCGTGAGGCAACAAGCACCAGTTTTAACTGCTGCCTATCTGTATTGGCTTTTGTCCCATTTACCAATAGGAGTACTTAGAGCTTGTTGTGAGACACAATATGCGTTGGTTGGAGATCTTGTCATTGAACTATTGCTTTGATAAAGATTCTGTTGTGGTAATAACGCAATCGTGTTTCTAATCCTATCAAGGCAAGATAGAAAATTACTGTAAATTTTGCAGTACATTTTGTTAATCTTTTTATATTTGTCGGCCTATATTTTATATATATATTCTTTTACTATTGTATTATGATAATTTTTATCTGAGATTAAATGAGATCTGGTTTCCTTGAAGAATCACTTTTTAAAAGCATTCTTGATTTTATTTGTATATAAAAATTAGAAAAAGTATTTTTCTATTGATCTAACTTGAGCTTTAAATAATGGATGAAAAGTATGACATTATTTTTTGAGGAATTTTTTTCCGTTTCTGGAGCGTGTTCTCAATGGAAGGATCTGTTGTAACTTCCCTATTAGAGTATTGTGCTTTCTATGCTGTTTATTTCCTCTTGCGATAAGGCAGCATAGAAGAAATTTCTTATTACGTTTTAGAAAACTTTGACTTTTCGTCTTCTTAGCTCCTTATTGCCTGCCTTTATTGTTGGGCAATCTCTTTTGGGCCTTGCTCCTCATGCAATGGCCAATGAAGAGAGCTCTTTAAAGCTGAAACCAGCATCAAAAGAGGATGTTTACTTATATAGAGGTATCACAGCTTCTTATTTTTGCAATGCTAGGACGTCTGATGTTGAATTCCCTAAGGCTATTGGTATTGCTGCAGCAACTTATGTTCAAGTATTAAATGGTCGACATGGAGGATTGGTGGCCTCCGCTGGTAAAAAGAAACTTACAAATAAACAACTCTTCAGTGGTGCGGAGTTTCAAATAGTTACTGCTGCGATGGAATATTGCCCGAAACAAGTCCCAAAAAAAATAAAAAAGAAAGTCGAAAAAGCAATCCAATCCCAGAAAAAATCTCGTAAGAAAAAATAGACTCATAATATAAAGAAGCATTATAAATAAATTTATTCTTAGATTCAATTTTTCATGTCATGTCTCAAATGGATAATTTATCTACAAAGAATATTACAAAGCTGAAAGACTATAAACATTTCCCTTTCTTAATTCCTTCAATTGAATTAAATATTTTAATTGAAGATTTTCATGTAGATATTAAAAGCTCTATGCAAATATTGCCAGATCAAGATAATAGTTTAAATTTGATTTTAAAAGGCAAAGATATTAACTTGATATCAATTTTTATTAATAAAAAAAAGCTTTCTTATTCAGAATATGATTTAGAAAATGATAAATTAACCTTGAAAAAAATTCCACAAAATTCTTTTATCTTAGAAATTTTTAGTAGAATATATCCACATAAAAATACTTCTTTAGAAGGTATGTATGTTAGTGATGGAATTCTATTGACTCAATGTGAGGCAGAAGGTTTTCGTAGGATATGTTTTCATCCTGATAGGCCAGATATCCTTAGTAAATATAGAGTTACAATAGAAGCCGATAAGGCAAAATTTCCTATATTATTATCTAATGGTAATTTTATAGATTCTGGTGAGATCAAAGAAGTAAAAGCCAATAGGCATATAGTTATTTGGGAGGATCCTCATCCAAAACCTTCTTATCTTTTTGCCTTAGTGGCAGGAAATCTAAAGGAAAATAATTCTAGGTTTATTACAAGATCAGGACGAGAAATATTAATTCGTTTGCATGTTGAGCCTGGAGATGAAAAATATACTAATCATGCCATTGAATCGCTTAAAAGAGCAATGAAGTGGGATGAAGATGTTTATGGACTTGAATATGATTTAGATCAATTTAATATCGTAGCAGTTAGGCATTTTAATATGGGGGCTATGGAAAATAAAAGTCTAAATATTTTTAATTCAAAATTGATATTAGCCGACTCTGCTACGGCTACCGATGAAGAGCTAGAGAGAATCGAAAGTGTTGTTGCACATGAATATTTTCATAATTGGACTGGCAATAGAATTACCTGTAGAGATTGGTTTCAGCTTTCTTTAAAAGAAGGATTAACTGTTTTTAGGGATCAATGTTTTACTGCAGATACTCATTCATCTGCTCTCAAAAGAATTGAAGATGTTTCTTTCCTAAGGAATACTCAATTCAAAGAAGACTCTGGGCCCACCGCACATCCAGTTAAGCCAAGTTCATATTTATCAATAGATAATTTTTATACAACAACTATTTATGAAAAAGGTGCTGAATTAGTCCGTATGCTTCAAACTTTGCTTGGGCATCTAAGATTTAGATCAGGTTTTCAAGCTTATATAAGAAAATTTGATGGAAGTTTTGCAACTACTGAAGATTTTTTAAATACATTAACTTTAAGTTCAATCGGAACAAAAGAGGATTTGAATTTTGACCCAGATCAATTTTCTCGTTGGTATTCACAGGCCGGAACTCCACATGTTTCTATTAGAAGAGAATGGCAACCTCAAAATGAAAAACTTATTATTGAATTTAAACAAAAAATTCCTGATACTCCTGGGGAGAAGAATAAAAAACCTTTAGTAATTCCGATCTTAACTTCGTTCTTAGATAGAAATAAAAAGTCAAAGAAAGAAGAATTAATTGTACTTAGCAAATTTCATGAAAAGATTTCTTTCGCTTTAAAAGATTCATCTGAAAATAAACCAATTCCCTCTTTCTTTCGAACATTTTCTGCTCCAGTGGTTTGGGAAACTGATTTTTCTGAGCAAGAATACCTTTATCTTTTTAGGTTTGAAGATGACCCTTTTTCTAAATGGGAAGCAGGTCAAATACTAATGAGAAAAGCTCTTCTTTATAGGTTAAATGGGGAAATATCTAATTCATTAGAAGATAATTTAATATATATCTTAAAACAGAATATTGAGCAAGAATATGAATACTCTGAGTTGCTAGTTGCAAAATTACTTTCTGTTCCAGGTATTGCTGAATTAGAAGCGTATCAAGAAGAAATAGATCCAATATTGCTTTTTAATACGCGCAATGAATTTATTTCAAATTTAGGTAGAAAATTATCTGATTCTTTGAAAGAAATTATTTCTAGGTCAAAAAATGATTTAGAAAAAGAATGGCCTTTAGGTCAATCTGCTAGGCGAAATACTGGAATTGCATTGAATTTACTTTCTCGCGCTGGAGATGATAGCGCGAAAAAATATGCTTTAAAAAATGTAAATAATAAATCAATGACTTTAGCTCGTTATTCTTTATTGGCATTACATCCAATTGAATGCGAAGAAAGAGCTATGGCCATGGACATTTTTTATCAAAGATGGAAAGACCGACCAGTTATTTTGGATTCTTGGTTCTCCTTGCTCGCTTCTATGCCAAGTAAAAATGCTTTAGAAAAGGTTGAAAAGTTATTACTACATTCAAAATTTGATATAAAGGCTCCAAATACTATTAGAGCTATTTTGGGAGGCTTTTCTACAAATATCCCTGCATTTCATTCATTAGACTGTAGTGGTTATGAGTTTATTTGCGATCAGTTGATAGAGCTTGATTCTAGAAATCCAATAACTGCATCACGATTGGCAAAGATTTTTATACCCTGGGAAAAATATACTTATCCATATAATGAAAATATGTTAAAAGCTATACAAAGGTTGGCAAATAATAATTTATCTTCAAATACAAGGGAAGTGGTTAATTTAATAAATAATAAAATTAATTAAATCATATGTTATCGAAACATAGAGCTTACTGAGCTTTCCTCGTGTATTCTCCAAATAGTCTCGCCTAACATATTTGCTACTGATAATATCTCAAGTTGAGGAAAGATTTGCTCATTTTTTAGTGGAATACTATTAGTAACTATAACTTGCTCAAAAAGTCCATTGATAGATAATCTTTCTACTGCAGGAGGAGAGAATACAGCATGAGAAGCACATGCTATTACTCTTTTGGCTCCTTCATTCCTTAGTAATTTAGCCCCTGCACATATAGTTCCTCCAGTATCAATCATGTCATCAATAAGTATGGCTGTTTTCCCTTTTACATCTCCAATTACTGTAAGACTTTTTGAGACATTATGTGCTGATCTTCTTTTATCGATAATTGCTAATGGAGCATCTTGCATTTTTTTTGCAAATGCTCTTGCTCTTGCAACTCCACCTACATCTGGTGATACAACAACCATCTCACCAAGATCTTTTTTGGAAAGATAATCTATAAGAACTGGTGAACCATATATATGATCACATGGTATATCAAAATAACCTTGAATTTGTGCAGAATGTAAATCCATTGCAAGTACCCTATCTACTCCTGACTTCACAAGAAGATTTGCCGTAAGTTTTGCTGTAATAGATTCTCTGCCTGCAGTTTTTCTATCCGCTCTTGCATAACCATAATAAGGAATAACGGCTGTTATTTGTCTCGCTGATGCACGCTTACAAGCATCAACCATTATCATCAGCTCCATTAAATTATCATTTACTGGGGCACATGTTGGTTGAATTAGAAATACATCACAACCTCTAATTGATTGTTGTATTTGTACGTAAAGTTCTCCATCAGCAAATCGTTTGCAAACTAGGGGACCATCTTTAATGCCTAGGTATGAGGCAATTTCTTTTGCAAGACCTGGATTAGATGTTCCACTAAATATGCGTAGTCTTTGAGTATCGTGGGATATCTCCATTTGTTCATTGCGTGCAAGAGTCTGGAATGTTGTCACGATGCTCGCAAGCAATAACTGCTGTATACCGATGCTAATGCCGAAGGTGCCATTCACCAATTTTCTTTATCAAGCTAAGGTCGGACTATGATTTGTCATATGCCTGTTTGTGTAGGGGCGGGAGATTTGCCAGATCATCAAATAAAGGCTTGTTGTAAGGCTTTATTTGATGCATGGGGCGGTGTTTTAGTTCAATACTCTGCGCAACAAAGTCCAATTAATGTTTTAGGAAATCTTCCTCCCTCCAAAGGATTAGTTCAATTGCTTGGAGATCCAGCGAAGACTCTTTTAGATGGTTGCAATTGGCTAGAGGCTTTGGGTTCTTGGAAACATCCAACAATTTTAATTTCTAATTGTTCTTCTGGTGGGGTGTCAGGAAGCGCTCAGGCTTATTTGGCTCTTTGCAAGCAATTATCTGTGCCTGTGTTGGGGTTGGTTCAATATGGAGGGTCATGGGAGCCAGAGCTAAGAAGACTGGATGGGTTGCCTTGGTATGGCTGGATCCCTGAAAAGAATGAAAAAGAGTTTGGGTTAGAAATG
The DNA here is from genome assembly GCA_902564535.1 of uncultured Prochlorococcus sp. Lineage (GTDB taxonomy): Bacteria > Cyanobacteriota > Cyanobacteriia > PCC-6307 > Cyanobiaceae > CACFBG01. The sequence continues at coordinate 24,761 of CACFBG010000004.1, read as the reverse complement.
AATGATTATGAATTGCAATTAGTTGAGTCTATTGTAATGAGGTTGAGTAAAAGATTAAAGATTTTTTCAGAAGTAATAACTTAATATCTATTTTGAAATAACTTACTTTAATCTGTTTTCAGAATTAGGCTTTTATATAAACTATGGCCACTTCTTTTTATGATAAATGCATTTATGCTTAAAAATTCTTTATAGGATAGATTTGTGTTAACTTTTTGAATAGTTTTTTTAGTTAAAGACTTAATATTAAGGGACTCATCATGGTTGTAATTGTAATAATTAGTATTTAAATTTCCCCCTTTTTGAGTACCCGCTTGACTGATTAGATAATATTTCGGCTGCTTAGATAACCTATATAATTTGGCTGGGATTATTGTAGTTTTTGAAATATTAAAACCCTTTAATAACTTCTTAGAGTTAGATAGATTTATTTTAGTTTTAAGCTCTTTAATGTATTCTTGTTGTCCTACTATATACCTTTGAGGAAGACTCTTAGGAAGATTTAAAATATTTGAAATAATATCATTAACCAAAGCTATACCTCCTATTTGAAAGGCATATTCTAATGTCTCTAGATTTGATTCTCCTGGAATATTTACAGATAAAAGCGGAGATATAGTGAAAATCTCAGGGTATAACTTTTTATTTAGGATCATCATATTAATCCCTTTTAATTTATATTTTTTTTCTGATTTAAAATTTAAACTCGATGTAGCATTATTCTGATTTATTTCTAATAATAATAGGCTTATTGATTGATTTGGTTGCTTTATTTTCTCGATTTGTTTATTTAGTGGTGATTTAGTTGATATTTGATCAGGCTCGGGCCATATAAATCTAAGAAGATTAGTGACTAGCCAAAACCCTCCTAATAAGGTTCCTATTCGATGCAAGCTCCTACTGGAGCGATTCCTTAGTAACTTGTGGACTTTATCTTTTGATATGTTTTCTTTTTTCATAGAGCCCTCTAAATTGACTTGTGTTAATCATATTCTGATTTTCATGATATTTTTATGCTTGCAAATCAAGACCAAATGTCTAATATCTGTCTCATTTTTTGATATAACTATTTTGTTGAATTTAGGTTTGAAACTTAAGTGATATTAGATTCCTTTTATTTTACTGTTTCTTTTATTGTTTTCATAGATGGATAGGACTGGTTCTCCCCCTTCAAGAACATCTGGAGTCCTCCTTCATCCTACAGCTTTACCTAATAGTCCTGTATGTGGAAGTTTTGGATCTCCATCAAGAAAATGGTTACAATTGCTTGCTTGTAATGGAATTGGTGTTTGGCAATTCTTACCTCTTTGTCCTCCCGATACAACAGGCTCTCCATATAGTTCCCCGTCATGTTTTGCTCTTAATCCCTGGTTTGTAGATGCTCAAGATCTTGTAGAAGAAGGATTCCTTTCAAAAAATGATTTAGAAATCCTCCCTGGGGCTAAGGAATTAAAAAGCGCGAGATTAGATCTCGCCTTGGCGAATGAACGAAGTGATCACTTAGGCCTTGCATTAAGGAATTCATGGCACTATCAATCTTTAGAAAGACATCTTGAATTCGAAGAATGGAGAAAAAGACAAGAATGGTTAGAGGATTATGTTGCTTTTGTTGTACTTAGAAAAAAATTTGAAAATTTACCTTGGTGGAAATGGCCAGAACCCTATTCAAAACATGATGATAATTTCTTGAGTGAATTAAAGATTTCTCATGAAAATGATTTTCTGGAACATTGTTTATTGCAATGGCATTTAGATAGACAATGGCAGTTAATTAGATCATTAGCGAAAGATCTTGGCATATTGCTTTTCGGAGATATGCCTTTTTATGTTTCTAGAGATAGTTCAGATGTTTGGGGAAATAGGAAGTTATTTTCAATTGATTCACATGGAGATTTAGATTTTCAAAGTGGAGTTCCTCCTGACTATTTTTCATCTACAGGACAATTATGGGGAACTCCAGTCTATTTTTGGGAAAATCATTTTAGTGATAACTTTTCTTGGTGGAGAAGTCGATTTGGTCAGCAGTGGAATCAAGTAGATCTTTTGAGACTAGATCATTTTCGTGCTTTAGTAGCTTATTGGGCTGTTCCAGGCGACAACATTACTGCTCAAGAAGGAGAATGGATTGAATCCCCAGGAGAAGAGTTATTGAAACTAATCCAAAAAGACTATGAAGGACATCTTCCATTGATTGCAGAAGACTTAGGGCTTATTACTGATGAGGTTGAGAGATTAAGAGATCAATTTAATTTATCTGGTATGAAAGTTCTTCAATTTGCTTTTGATGGTGACCCGGATAATACTCATTTGCCTAAAAATATTATTGGAGATAGCTGGGTTGTTTATACAGGTACACACGATAATCCTACGACCTTGAGTTGGTGGAATGATCTTAAAAAAGAATCTAAAGAAGATATTAATGATAATTATCACCATCAATATGATTCCCCTTCATGGAGATTTATTGATATAGGAATGTCAACTTCTGCTAGACTATTCATCGCACCAATTCAAGATATTTTAAAATTAGATGATGCTTCGAGATTTAATCAGCCAGGCACTGTAGGAAATAATTGGATATGGAGAGTCAATGATTTTGACTCTTTCCTAATTAGTTCATTGAAAAAGTTTGGACAAAGATCTCTACACTGGAATAGATAAAAAGTTAATAAAATTTTTTGAGAAATTATTCAAATCTATAAACTCCATTATTATTTTTCTTTGGAATATAATTTTGGCCACCCCATTTTATTAAATCTTCTACTGCCAAAGCAGGAGTTGTCCTAATGACTATTGGTGCGGTTATTTTGAATCTGATATTGCCTTTAATATCTTTGACCTCTATTTGTTGGTTCTTATTATCTTGAATTGATAGATTAACTGGATTTTTAATCTTCATTTCAATCCATTTTGGTTTTTTCTTTTGCAAGATATTTACAAAATCAAAAAAACCACTTGTAGATGATTCCGGACCTTTTGCTTTTTCTATGGATAAATTATTTTTATTTGAATTTAACATTGATATCCCTTCTATTATAAGAGATTTTCTATTTAGGTAATTGAGTGAAAATAAACTTATTGCCATGATTAGTATATATATTAAGTTCCCTTTCCAAGTGTAAAATATATCTAAATTTGCTATTAAATCATTTCTTTTTTTTCTTTTATTTAGCTCATCTTTTTTTAAAAATTTTAGTAATGAATTTTTGGGAAGATCTAGTTCTTTTTCCAAGATATCTAACATTGAACTTAGATATGCTTTTTCTGGTAATTTATTGATCCAACCATTCTCAATGGCTTCTAAAATATATGGAGATATAAGAGTTTTACTAGACAAGTTGAATCGATCAATACCTAATTCTTTCCTTCTATTTTTTACTATCATTCCAGCATCAATCAAAGTATATTCATCTATAATATTTGAATCCTCATCATTTATTATTTCTGAAAAATATTTTCTAAATAGGAAATTTAACTTCATTTTTTTAAATTCTGATCATCTTAGAAAGTGTTTCCATTCTTTTTCTTGAAGAATACGCCAATTACCTTCCTTCAGTTGCCCAATTTTGATAGAACCAATAGCAGTTCTCTTAAGATCGAGTACAGGATTGCCAATTATATTAGCAATCCGTCTTATTTGTCTTTTCTTCCCTTCAGACATTATGATCTCAAGTAATGTTTCATTACTATCAGATTTTAATACACTTATACTTGCTTTCATTGTTTTAATTCCATCTAGATCTATTCCATTTTTCCAAATTGATAATGCCTCTAAGGAGGGCGAACCTTTAACTAATACTTGGTATGTTTTTTTATGAGCATACTTTGGGTGCGTTAACTTTAAGGATAGTTCTCCATGATTAGTAGCGAGAATTGCCCCTCTGCTATTAAGATCTAATCTGCCAACTGGATATAAACCTTGCTTGATGGAAGAAGGTAATAAGTCTAATAATGTTAGCCTCCCATGAGGATCACTACATGAACTTATGTACCCAATTGGCTTGTTTATTAGAATGACTTTCTTTTCTATTTTTCTCAAGATTTGTTTGTTATCAAGCAAAATAATATCTACATCTAAATCTGCTATTTCGCCTAAACTTGCTATTTTCCCATTTACCTTTAATCGTTTTTCAGTTATAAGTACTTCGGCTTTACGCCGTGAACATATGCCGGCTTCTGAAATGATTCGTTGAAGTCTTTGCTTTGTCATTAAAGCTTTTTAGTATTCGTTTCCTTGAATGCTTTCTTTAATTAGAAATATTCATCAATTTCTTTTATCTCTCCTGAATTCAACTGATCCATTAGGTCTTTGATTACTCTCCACATAGTTGTCCCAGAAATTATTGATATAACTAATGATGCAACCAATGACTTGATTGGATTAAAGTCAAATATTTGTAGCATCCCACAAAAGAATAATGTCAGACCTGTAAATGAACCAGACCAACTAATTATTGTGTAATTACTTTTTAATGGAAGTGGGGATATGGTTTCCTTCTCCCATCTTAAGATTTTTATTTGCATCAAACGTGCAAACCATACCCCACAAACTAGTGTTATTAGTACCCCTATCCCAATCATTACAAAAGGATCTTTTATCGCAGAATATTCAGGATAGCTTTTTATTATATCCTCAAAAATTATGTCTTCCATTAGTGAAGTTCTTTATATGATTAAAGCATAGATTAGTAGTTGATTTTGCAGTGGAATGTTAAATATTGCAAAAGCATATTTATTTAAAATTTTATGCGGTTAGTGGATTTAGACTTCTTGCCAATCCATAAGCAATCTCATTTAGACTAAATGTTTTTCTAATTAGTCTGATTAATTTTTTTATATCTCCAGTGCTAATACGATCATCTTTTATGACTGATAGCAATAAATTTTTTCTTAGAGTCTCGCCAGTATTGCTGGTGAGAAGATTTAAACCAGCTTTGACAAGAGGAATGATATCTGCTTTGTTATCTTTAATCTCATTACTTATTACAGACAATAAACTTTCTATCTTGTCTAATTGTAAATTTGTATTTTCATCAAATATGACGTCCAAAAGGATTTCTATTAGTTCTTCAGTTTCTCCAGTTATTAATCTTTTTGCTACATATGGATAGGCAATTCCTATAATTTTGAAGTCTGGGTCTAGTTTCAGTGCAAGTCCTTCTTGACTAACTACTGCTCTGATAATTAATGCAAATCTTGGAGGCACTCTGAATGGATAATCAAACATCAATTCAGAAAACTTGTCTGTAATTGATTTGAAATTAAAGTTTATTACTTCTTCTCCAAGGCTACCTCCTAATACTTCTTCTAAAACAGGAGCTATTGGTGTAGGATCTTTACTTTTACTAAGGAATCCTAATGTTTGAAAGTCTATTGCAAGAGCTTTAAAGTTTTTATTTATTAAGTGAACAATTGCCCCTGTAAGTGTTAATCTATCTTCTTCTGAGATCTCATCCATCATCCCAAAATCTACATAAGCTAAATTACCAGTCCGCCCCTTCTCATCTTCCAATGCGAACATATTACCTGGGTGCGGATCAGCATGAAAGTAACCAAACTCTAATAATTGCTGTATAGCACTAGTTACACCTGTTTTTATTATGGCAGATGGATTAAGGCTATTGTTTATTAGTTCTTCCCTGCTTTTTAACTTTGTCCCATGAATCCAGCTTGTTGTTATGACTTTTCTAGAGGAAAATAGTCTTTCTACTTTAGGAATCGTTATAGATGGATTTTTGTTGAATAATTGTGAGAATTTTTCTGCATTTTTAGCTTCTATTTCATAATCAATTTCTTCAAATAATTTACTCCCAAATTCATCTATAATTTCATCCAAGCCTACCCCCAAGTTAAGTGGTAAAAATGGTCCTGAAAGTAAGCATAAAAATCTTAAAATCACCAAATCTCTTCTAATTATAAAGTCTAAATTTGGCCTCTGAACTTTCACGGCAACCCAATAGTTTTCTTCTAATTTTGCTTTATAAACTTGCCCTAGACTTGCGGAAGCAATTGGTTGATCTGGAAAATAAGTAAATAATTCTTGCGCAGGTTTTCCAAGTTCTTCTTTTATGATTTCTAATGCTTTTGCATGATTACAAGGAGGAAGATTATCTTGCAGATTCGTTAATTCTTCTAGCCAATCTTTTCTTATTAGATCAGGTCTTGTTGATAAAGCCTGCCCCACTTTTATAAAGCATGGTCCTAAATTTGTAAGAGTTGCTAAAAGTGTTTTCGCTAGATCTTTATGTACCTCCTCACTCTCACTAGATCCCTCAAGCAATAACCTTACGCTAATCGACAATAAAGAAATTATTATTTGAAGTAATCTAGGTATCCATATCCATGGCCTTGTGAAAAGCCATAAGAAATCCCTTTTTGCGTCATACCCTATTGGGAGAGGAACACTTGGGGCTTTATTAGATGTTGCGCTTGAGACGTTCAACAGAACGAGGTGGGTGTCGTACCCAGACTTTAGAAACCGATAGATATTAATTGTGGATCTATCTTCTTTGTTGACACATTATCGAGGCAAAAGTTTCTTTTTGCCTGCACATGGAAGGGGTTTGGCTTTGCCAAACTCCTTTAAAAAACTTTTGCGAAGTCGCGCAGGAATTTGGGATTTACCAGAATTACCTGATATTGGTTCACCTCTTGAAGAAAGCGGAGGTGTTGCTGATAGTCAAAGAGAGTCAGCTGATTTATTAGGTGTTGATCGATGCTGGTATGGAGTTAATGGTGCGACAGGTTTATTGCAAGCTGCTCTTTTTTCGATGCTCAGACCAGGAGAAGCAGTTCTTATGCCAAGGAATGTTCATCGAAGTCTTATAAATGCTTGTTTGTTAGGAGATTTCAAGCCAATTCTTTTTGATTTGCCTTTTAACGCCAATCAAGGACATGCAATTTCTCTAGATAATGTTTGGCTGAGAAAGGTCTTAGAAGAAATTAATGATAATCAAATTATTATTTCCGCAGCTGTACTTGTTCATCCCACTTATCACGGTTATTCATGTGATATTTCATCATTAATTAAAACTCTACATAATTCTGATGTACCTGTTTTGGTTGATGAGGCTCATGGAGCCCATTTCTCAGTTGATTTAAAAGATGTTTTGCCAGAGTCAGCAATCTCAGCAGGTGCAGATCTTGTTGTCCACTCACTTCACAAATCATCTGTAGGGCTTTGCCAAACTGCTGTCTTGTGGTCTCAGGGGACTCGAGTTGATCCCAATGCTATTAGAAAAAGCATTGGCTGCTTTCAAACTTCAAGCACTAGTTCTTTATTACTTGCTTCTTGCGAATCAGCAATTCGTGAGTGGAGAAGTCCTTTAGGGAAAAGTAAGCTTTTGAGAATAATTAATCAAGCAAAGAATCTTTTCTGCAGTTTGAAATCTTGTGGACTTCCTTTAATAAATAATCAAGATCCCTTGCGATTGATACTTCATACGGCTCCTTTTGGTATATCAGGCTTCGAGGCCGATGATTTTTTTATTTCAAGAGGACTTTTAGCTGAATTACCCGAACCAGGTTGTTTGACTTTTTGTCTGGGATTTTCTTATCAAAAAAAATATAAAAATTTTTTCGAAAGGAATTGGACTCAATTGCTTAAGGCATACCCTAACCAACAACCTTTTAAGCCTTTTACTCCGCCTCCAATACCGTTATTAATTCAACCTTCTATAAATCCTTCTTTGGCGTGGCGTGGGAAGACCACTTCTGTTCCTTTGATAAAAGCCTTAGATAGAGTTTCTGCTGAACTTATTTGTCCATATCCACCTGGAATTCCAATGATTATTCCAGGAGAAGTTTTGGATAATTCTAGACTAGATTGGTTGGTGGAGCAAAGTCATTTATGGCCTGAACAGATTCCAAATACTTTGCTAGTTGTTACTTAACTTTGCTAGTTTTTACTTAGAATCTCTATTACTTTAAGATGATGGAAAATATGATGTGTTATTCCAATTCGTTTATGTAGCATATTTTATTTTGATTTGAGCACTTAATTCATTATTCATATTGAAACTATATAATAAGACTTTAGTTTTTTATTAAATGTCTTAGGATTTTATTTGGCTATAATTAATGTTTTAATTTACTTGAATCTAAAGAAGATTAACTTGATCTCAGTTCTTACTTATGGCAATTATCTTTCCTAGAAAAAGAGTTTTAAGCGGTGTTTTGGCTGGTCTTTTCGGGATATTGGTTGTTGGCCTTGGTGGTTGGTGGTTCACCTTGGCTTTAGGAGTGATAGTCCATCTTGCCTTGGTTGAATTCTTTAGGATGGCACAATTTACAGGCATAAGACCTGCAACAAAGACTACACTTGTTGCTTGTCAAATATTGCTTATTAGTTCTCAGCTAGCAGAGGAGACAGATACTATTTCACAGTGGAGTGATGCTGTTTTGCCTTTGTCTGGAGCTGCAATATGTGGTTGGCTTTTACTGCAACCAAAAACTGGCTCTATTGCAGATATTGCAGCTTCTATTTTTGGATTATTTTACTTAGGTTTTTTGCCAAGCCATTGGATAAGACTTAGAAATTTAAGTGATTTAGGCTTTGTGTCTGGGTTGGATTTCTTGGGAAATACAAATGAAATATTTTTTTCTGGCATGACTATAACTTTCTTCGCTTGCTTAATGATAGTTGCAAGCGATATTGGTTCGTTTTGGATAGGTTGTAAATTTGGGAGTAAACCTTTGTCTCCAATATCTCCAGGAAAAACTGTCGAAGGAGCTTTGGGAGGTTTGATTTGTGCAATGTTTACAGGCGCTCTTGGAGGATTAATTCTTCAGTGGAATTATGGAGTTTTTATTGGAGCAATTTTAGGTTCATTAGTTGCTTTTTTTGCTTTAGTAGGGGATCTAACTGAATCTATGATGAAAAGGAATGCGGGCCTTAAAGATTCTGGAGATGTTATACCAGGGCATGGAGGAATTCTTGATAGAATAGATAGTTATTTATTTACACCGGCAGTAGTATATTATTCTCTATTAATTATATTACCTTTTATTAGTAAATAACAATCTTTAAAGATTTACCAATGAATTGAAGAGTAATAATAGTGTATTATTTTTTAATTTCATATCTGTTATTTTTATCGAAGGATCCATAGGAAGAAAATTATTATTTGATTGGGTTGAATTTTTCAAGCATAATGTATTGTTAGCGACTTCAATGCTTATCTTATGCTCAGTTTTGAGCTTATTATCTATGCTTTCTGAAACTATTATCAGACCTTGTTCTGAAAATTTGCAATAGATAAAGCTCTCCCCTTGGATTAGATTTTTAGAAAGCCATTCTTTTATCCATTTCCATTTAGGTGCATTAATGGTATCTATTAGATTCTTTTCGCTTAAAGTGAGTTCTCCTTCAATTGAAAAGTTTTTTGAGAGAATAATACCTTTGCTTTTGTTAAACAAATTAGTGTTGAGATTAATTGGTCCAGTTAATAAATATAGATTTTGTATATAAATGGAATTGAAATCAACTTCTTTTGCCTTTAAATTGATGCCAGATAGCTTTCCTCCCCAAGCTTCACTTAATGTAGCTAAAAGTTTAATTTTAATTGATTCTATAGAATTGCAATTTCCCCTAATCCATAATTCTATACCTAGAGAAATAACTTGAAGGAAAGGGTTAGATCGTTTGGTGTTATTTAAATTCAATTTTATGTATTTTTCTTATGCCATGTTTTTGCGACAATATTTGGTTGATCTAAATGTGGAAGATGACCACAATTCTCAATCTCTTGAACATATTGACCTAAAAGTTCAAAAGTTTCTTTTTTGACATTACCTTTTAAAATTCGATCTTTTGATCCCCATAAAACTTCTAGTGGCTGGGGGGGGGAGGGGGTAGCCGCAAGCTGCTAGTCCTCCACCTCTAGCGAAGGTCGCAAGTGATTCCTTCCATCCAGGCATTGCAAGATGGATAGAAGCAATTTGTTCTTCCGCTTCCCCAACACTTACTTTGGGATTCGCAAAGGCTTGTTTACAAAGGCTTCTCCTTACACATGGTTGGCTTAGAAACCAAACCCCAATCATATCGATTAAAGGGGGTAATTTTTTTTGTTCACCAGTTAGGCCTGCAGGAGATAAAAGAAGTAATCTATTTATTTTGTTTGGGCATCTGCGTGCTAGTTCTAAGGCAATACCTCCTCCCATTGAGGCTCCTATTAATCCAATCGATTTTTTATTATTTAATTGAGATAGAATCTTTATTAAATGTGAAATAATAGCTTCCTTTCCGTAATTCGCATTTGATGGTCTAGGGCAAAAACCAAATCCAAACATATCGGGAATAATGATCTTATAGTTTTTACTTAATAGTGGAACTAGACGTCGAAATTCAAGAAAACAGCTATCAAAACCATGTAGCATCATTATTGTCTCTCCTTGTCCTGTACTTACAACGGGTGATTCATAATTAATTCCGGAAACTTCATCATTTATTTCCCACCATTCGATATTATTTGCAAGTTTAATAGCAAGAGGATCTAAAAGCTTTTCCTTTGCATTATTTAAAGTTTCCCTAGAAGTTAGAATTGATTTTCCTCTTTTAATCAATTTTGGTTACCAATTATTGATTTTGATGATTTTTTCTTAAAAATACTCTCTTCATTAGATGCTTGCTTTATAGCTTTTAAGAGGATTTCACTGGTTACATTAAATGGTAAATTTTCCATCCCTACTCCTTTTTTGCAAGCAAAAATACAGGCTTCCTTAAGTTCATCTTCTGATGAATTTGCGAAGCCAAGATCATCTAATGTTAATGGTATTTTCAATTGATGTAGTAAGCCTCTAAGTTGATGACGCTTTTGTTGAGCCAATTGACTATTAAGAAAAAGTTCTTCTAGTTTGAGTTGGACAAATATTCCAAAACCTACTATTTCTCCATGCAATGTTTTTTTTGTTCCTTTTAGTTGAGTTAATCCATTATGAACAGCATGTGCGGCAGCTGTCCTACATTTAGCACCACCTATTCCTCCAATAAGTCCAGCACTAAGAGCACATCCTTCTACTGTGCTTTCCCAATTACTATTTTTATTGTCTAAATATGATTCATAGCCATTTAATAGAAGTTGATCTCTTAAAACTCTTGATAATTGAACAGCTTGTTGAACCATTCCATCATTACTCGAGCCACAACTTATAGAAGATTCATACCACTTTGCTAAAGCATCTGCAATCCCACTCGCTAATGTATTTGAAGGTGCTAGTTTGATAAAGTTATGATCAAGAATCAATAAATCAGGGCAATTTTTTAGGGCTATATCTTTAATAAACGCACCTTGGGGAGAATAAATATTTGATAAAGCAGTCCAACCGGCGCAAGTTGCAGCACTTAAAGGAATAGTTATACAAGGAATATTTAATCTATCCGCTATAAGTTTCCCAGCATCTAGTACTTTGCCTCCTCCAGTGGCTATTATTGAATCACAAGATGATTCCTTGGAGATATATTCTATTCTTTCTAAATCTAAATCACAGCAATCAAATGTAAGTTTTTCGTGTAAAACTTTAAGATTAAGACTCTCGAGATCAAATTTGATTTTATTGCGTATGTTTAATGTATAGTTACTTCTGCCTAGTAATAAAGGCCTCTTGCTTATAAAAGGAATAGAGTATTTAGTTGCTTCCCAAGCATTCTCTCCCTTTGATACTTTTTTTGGCGCAATGAATTGAGATGTTGTTTCTTGCTCCATATTTCTAATTAAAATTTACTTTTAAACGCTTGCACTTGCAAGTTCTTGCTTGGAAGTGCTTGCGCCAAGATTCTTGACTATAACTTGTTTGTTTTCATCAATATCAACAAGTGCTTCATCTCCATCTTTAATTCTTCCTGAAAGTACTTCTTCCGCAAGACTATCTTCTAGTAATCTCATGACCGCACGACGAAGAGGCCTGGCTCCATAAGAAGGGTTGTATCCTTCTTCTACTAGCCTTTCTTTAAATGCATTAGAAACATCTAATTTAATACCTTTATCTTCGATTCTAGAGAAAACTTCTCTTAACATTATTTCGGCAATTTCTTTTACTTCATCTCTAGTTAATTGTCTGAAGACTATTATTTCATCTAATCTATTTAGAAACTCTGGTCTAAAGTATTGCTTTAATTCTTCATTAACTAAAGATCTAATTCTGTTGTATTGGCTATCTTCAGCATTCTCTCCAGAGAATTCAAAGCCAAGTCCACCTCCTCCTTTTTCTATAACTTTAGAACCTATATTGGATGTCATGATTATTAATGTATTTTTGAAATCAACCGTTCTTCCTTTTGAATCAGTGAGCCTTCCTTCTTCTAAAAGTTGCAGAAGAAGATTGAAAACATCTGGATGAGCTTTTTCTATTTCATCAAATAAAACTACTGTATAAGGCCTCCTCCTTACAGCTTCAGTTAATTGTCCTCCTTCATTGAATCCGACATAACCAGGAGGTGAGCCTATAAGTTTGCTAACAGTATGTCTCTCCATAAATTCAGACATGTCAAGTCTAATCATCGCTTCTTCGCTTCCAAAGAAATAAGTAGCTAAAGCTTTTGTTAGCTCTGTTTTACCAACTCCTGTTGGGCCAGAAAAAATGAAACTTGCTATAGGACGATTTGGATTCTTCAGACCTACTCTTGCTCTTCTTATTGCCTTGGAAACAGCTTTAACTGCTTCATCTTGTCCTATTAACCTTTGGTGAAGCGTTTCTTCCATATGTAATAGTTTTACAGACTCACTTTCTGTAAGCTTTTGAACGGGAACACCTGTCCATGACGCTACAATTTGTGCAATATCTTCCTCTCCAACAGTTGGGCTTGATAATGCATCATTATCTATCTCAGTATTACTTTGATCTGCATTATTTTTGTCATCTTGTTTTATATTAATATCATTAGTTGTATTTGATTTCTCAGTATTATCTTGTTTATTTATTTCAAGTAAGGACTTTATTTTGTCTCTTAATGATACTTCTTTTTCTCTTAACTCTCCTGCTTGGGTAAAGTCTTGATTCCTTACTGCTTCTTCTTTCTCTTTTTGAATCTTTCTAAGTTCTTTATCTACTTCTTTTGCTTCTGGTGGTAGCTTAGAGTTTAATAATCTCACTCGACTTCCAGCTTCATCAATTAAGTCTATTGCTTTATCAGGAAGGAACCTGTCTGATATATATCTATCCCCTAGATTTGCAGCAGCATCAAGTGCTTCATCAGTTATTTTTAGTCTGTGGTGTTGTTCGTATCTTTCTCTAAGGCCACGAAGTATTTCAATAGTATCTTCAATAGAAGGTTCTCCTACCATTACTGGTTGGAATCTTCTTTCTAGTGCAGCGTCCCTTTCAATATGTTTCCTATATTCATCTAATGTGGTTGCTCCAATGCACTGAAGTTCTCCTCTGGCAAGGGCTGGCTTAAGGATGTTGGCTGCATCTATTGCTCCCTCTGCTGCACCTGCACCAATCAGAGTATGAACTTCATCTATTACAAGAATAACGTTACCAGCAGATTTAATTTCTTCCATTATTTTTTTTAATCTTTCTTCAAATTCTCCTCGATATTTAGTTCCAGCAACTAATAAACCTATATCAAGAGTTAATACTCTTTTTTCTTCGAGAATATCAGGAATTTCTCCTTGTTGAATCCTTTGAGCAAGACCTTCTGCTATAGCTGTTTTGCCGACGCCGGGTTCACCAATTAATACAGGATTGTTTTTAGTTCTTCGTCCAAGGATTTGAATCACCCTATCTATTTCATTTTGTCGTCCTACTACTGGGTCTAATTTTGATTCACTTGCGAGTTTCGTTAAATTAGTGCCAAATTCATCAAGGGTTGCAGTCTTTAGGGATCCCTTGCTACTTCCACCTCCACCAGCAGATACTTCTGCTGTTTCACCAAGCATACGTATAACTTGAGTACGAACTTTCGTAAGATCTACTCCAAGATTCTCTAGCACTCTTGCTGCAACACCTTCTCCTTCTCGTATAAGTCCTAGCAGGAGGTGTTCTGTACCTATGTAATTGTGGCCTAATTGTCTTGCTTCTTCTAGAGATAACTCAAGTACTCTTTTTGCTCTTGGGGTGAAAGGAATTTCTACTGCTACAAAACCTGAACCACGACCAATGATTTTTTCTACTTCTACTCTTGCATCCTTAAGGTTCACACCCATTGATTTAAGAACCTTTGCGGCTACCCCAGTTCCTTCTCCTATAAGGCCCAACAGGATTTGTTCGGTACCTACAAAATTATGACCTAGCCGGCGGGCTTCTTCCTGAGCCAGCATGATCACTTTGATGGCTTTCTCTGTAAACCTTTCGAACATGGTCTAAGCCACGTGCATGTTTAACTAACTTATCAGGATTACCCTGGGATTGTGGTAGAAATGTCTTTTATTTCATCTCTTAGTTATTAACTGCTCTTCGCAGGTCAAAAGTAAAATCTTTGTTCAAAGCAATATGATTACCCTAGTTTCATGGCCGGTAAACCGTAATGTTATCTGGTGGCCTTCTTTTAAGGATTTTTTAGATCAAGGGATTGAATGAAAGCATCGTTTCCATTCCTGCAATATTTTTTTCTTATTCCAGTGGTTTTGAAGCCTTGACTCTTGTAGAAATTTAATGCAGGGTAATTCTCTCTGTCTACTTCTAAAGTTGCAAGTTTTGCACCTTTTGTTTTTGCCTTCTTAAAAATGTTTGAAAGGATTGACTTCCCTAGACCTTTTTTTTGATGCTTAGGGTGAACTGCAATTGCTGTCAGATGAAATTCATCAATCACCATATGGCCAGTGGCCAATGCCAGAAGTGTCTGACCATTAATTGTTCCAACACAAATTCTTCTTGAGTCAATTAATTCTTGTTCCCAATGATCATTACTCCACATCCCGTTAAGTACAAGATCGTCAAGCGTTTTGCACAAAGTTGAATGATTAAGGGTGAGTGAAATTGTTTTATAGCTATTTTTCTTTTTGGAAGTAAATCCATTCATGGTGATTTTGAAAATGGTTCATGACTCTCTAAATTGAATATTATTTGCAATTAATAGAGAGTTCTTTTTATGGATAGAAGACCTTATGAGGCAAAGCTTGATCTAAAGAGCCCAAATCGAAATATCTCTCCTATTACATCCGAAATTGATGAGCAAGGCAAGTTAATGGTTGGAGGTTGCCTGCTTAGTGCGCTTGCTGATGAATATGGAACGCCCTTATATGTAATTGATGAGAATAGTTTAAGGACATCATGTAAAGCTTATAAAAATTCCTTGGCTGAACATTATGAAGGCCAATCTCTTCCTTTATATGCTTCAAAGGCAAATAGCTCAATTGCAATAAGCACAGTGATCTGTCAAGAAGGATTTGGATTAGATGCAGTATCTGAAGGTGAACTTATAACTGCTTTAAAGGCAGGTATCGCAGGCGAAAATATTGTTTTGCATGGAAACAATAAGTCTAAGGAAGAATTGAAATTAGCTTATGAACAAGGAGTTAATATTGTTATAGATAATTATCATGATATTCAACTATTAGAAAGTATAGTAATCGATAAAGATAGGCCTGCTAATATAATGTTACGTCTTACTCCAGGTATTGAGTGTCATACTCATGATTATATTAAGACTGGTCATTTAGATAGTAAATTTGGTTTTGATCCTGATCAGTTAGAAGACGTTTTAATTGAATTGATAAATAAGAAATGGGCTCTTTTAAACGGCATTCATGCCCATATTGGTTCTCAGATTTTTGAATTAGAGCCTCATCGAGACTTAGCGTCAGTTCTTGCTGATGCATTGAAACTTGCGAAGTCGATAGGACACCCTGTGAAAAATTTGAACGTAGGCGGAGGCCTTGGTATTCGGTATACAGAGTCTGATGACCCCCCTTCAATTAATGAATGGGTTAAATGTATATCAACATCTGTATCTAATGCTTGTAAAGAAAGAGATTTAGAATTGCCAAGATTAATTTGTGAACCTGGGAGGTCACTTATTGCTCCAGCTGGAATAACTCTTTATAGGATTGGCTCAAGAAAAACTATTCCTGGGATAAGAACATATCTTTCTGTTGATGGTGGAATGAGTGATAACCCTAGACCAATAACATACCAATCGTTATATACTGCTTGCCTTGCGGATAGACCTCTTAATGAGGCAGATGAGACCGTAACTATTGCTGGAAAGCATTGTGAGTCAGGTGATGTACTTATCCAAGAATGTTTATTACCTAAATCTGAAAGCGGAGAATTGTTAGTTGTTTTTGCTACTGGGGCATATAACGCTTCAATGAGTTCTAATTACAATAGAATTCCTAGTCCTGCGGCAGTAATAGTTGGGGATGGCATGTCAGATTTAATTCAACAAAGGCAGAAACCCGAAGACCTTTTGTCTTTTGACCTTCTCCCTAAACGTTTTGAACGCTAGGCTAAGGAAGGTTGGGGATTAGGAGTGAAATTGTCGTGGTTGTTAGATCTGCGTTTATTGATTGATGCTTTGTTTGCCGCTGGCCTTGGCATTCTGCTTTTTGCAAGAGTTAAAGAACCCAGGACCCTTTGGTTGTTGAGGGGCTATCTCTTTCTTGTTTCACTGGCTTGGTTTGTTCAAAGGTTTGCAAATCTTCCGATAACCTCAAAGCTTATTGATGCCTTGGTTCTTGCATGTTCGTTATCACTTGCAATTTTGTGGCAAGGGGAACTAAGACGTTTAATGGAATTACTTGGGACAGGTAGATTAGCTGTCTTGCTAGGAAATCCACAAAAGGAATTTCGTTCTAATTCCACCGCGGTTACGCATTTAGCCGAGGCCGCTGGAAGACTTTCTCAAAGTAGAAGAGGGGCTCTTGTTGTTGTCGATATGGGAAGTGATCTTCGTCCAGAAGATTTTCTTTACCCAGGCGTCCCAATTGATGCAAAGTTATCTACTGAATTATTACTGAACCTTTTTGCTTCTGATACTCCTTTGCATGACGGAGCGGTTTTGGTGAAAGGAAATCGTATAGTTTCAGCTGGAGTTATTTTGCCCTTATCTAGACAGGGTATAAGCCGTTATGGAACTCGTCATTTGGCAGCATTAGGTATTACTGAAAGATTTGATCGATGTATTTGTGTCGTTGTATCGGAGGAGACAGGTACTTTGTCTTTAGCTAATCAGGGCCGCTTAGAGAGACCAATTACTAGTAGCAGGTTACAAGAGCTTCTTCGAGACCTATTAGGGGCCCCTGTTGCTCAGGGATCGGCTAAAGGAGGGGGAATTGCTAGCAATACAAAGCCTTTGGCTCTTCTAGAAGAGGCAAAGGTTGCTTCGAGAGCTAGCGTTGGAACCCATAACCCTAAAAAGGAAGCTTCACAGTGAGCGGTCCAATGGCTATAAGTGCAGATTATTCAAGGATTTGTGAATTCCCTAAGGGATTAGATCCTCTTCGATTGCCAGTCCATGTTGCCGTTATTATGGATGGGAATGGGAGATGGGCAGAATCTAAAGGCTTGCCCAGAATGATGGGACATAGAGCAGGAGTTGAAGCTTTAAAAACAACCTTGAGACTTTGCAGTACCTGGGGCATTCGCGCATTAACTGTTTACGCTTTCTCAACGGAGAATTGGTCTAGACCTAGAGATGAAGTCAATTTTCTTATGACTTTATTTGAGCGAGTTTTACAAAGAGAACTTGAATCACTACAAAAAGAAAAGGTCCGTATTAATTTCCTTGGAGAATTAAAAGCTCTCCCTGAAAGATTGCAGGAACTTATTGCAGAGGCTATAGAACTTACTTCTGGTAATACAGGGATTCATTTCAATGTTTGTACTAATTATGGGGGAAGAAGAGAACTAGTAATTGCGGCTCAGAGACTTGCTGAAAGGTCTGCGAAAGGTGATTTAGATCCTTCTGAGATTGATGAAAATATGTTTGCTGCTGAGTTATATACCGCAAGTGAAGTTGATCCTGATCTTCTTATAAGGACAAGCGGTGAAAGGCGAATTAGCAATTTTCTTTTATGGCAATTGGCTTATTCGGAAATACATGTAACTGATGTTTTATGGCCAGATTTTGCCGAAGAGGCTCTTACTAGAGCATTATTAGATTACCAATCTCGTTGTAGAAGATTTGGAGGTTTGGACCCAGTTCAAACAGACTTTACAGATTCTTGATTAAATGATCTATTTATTTAATGACACTACTTCACTCTAGACCAACACAATTTCAAAAGATTGTGCTTCGGCATGACTGGAAGGTAGAAGAAATAAAGGATTTGTTAGAGCAGCCTCTTATGGACTTGCTATGGCATGCTCAGTGTGTACATAGAGAAGCAAACCCTGGCTACAAAGTTCAGCTTGCATCTTTATTAAGTGTCAAGACAGGCGGATGTGAAGAAGATTGCGCATATTGTCCTCAATCTATTCATAGCAGTAGCGATGTAACTGGCCAGTCTGATTTGTCTGTTGAGCCAGTCTTAAATCGTGCGAGAGCGGCAAAAGAAGCTGGAGCTGATCGTTTTTGTATGGGTTGGGCTTGGAGAGAAATTAGAGATGGAGCGAGTTTTGATGCAATGCTTTCGATGGTTCGTGGAGTCAGAGATTTGGGCCTAGAAGCTTGTGTCACAGCTGGAATGCTTACTGATGATCAGGCCAAGAGGCTTGCTCAAGCAGGTTTAACTGCTTATAACCATAATCTTGATACAAGCCCAGAGCATTACGACAAAATAATTTCTACTCGTACTTATCAAGAACGATTGGAAACCTTGCAAAGAGTAAGGTCTGCAGGAATTACTATTTGTTGTGGTGGAATTATCGGTATGGGGGAATCCATTACTGATAGGGCATCTCTTTTATGCATACTTGCAAATATGGATCCCCATCCAGAGAGTATTCCTATTAATTCATTAGTAGCTGTTGAAGGAACTCCCTTAGAAAACCTTTCATCAGTTGATCCATTGGAAATGGTACGGATGGTTGCTACCACAAGGATTATTATGCCTAACAGTAGAGTTAGGCTTAGTGCTGGTCGTGAGCAGTTAAATAGAGAAGCTCAAATCTTGTGTTTGCAAGCTGGTGCTGATTCAATTTTTTATGGAGAAAGTTTGTTGACAACTTCTAATCCTGCAGTAATGGCTGATCGAGAATTACTTGCCAAAGCAGGAGTTAATGTTAATTGGGATTTAAATGATTAATTCAAAGAATAATGCGACTTTATTAAAATATAAAGTCGCAGCATTTTATTCTTTTACAAGCTTAAGCAAAGAAAAGATTAGTCTTATTAAGAACGAACTTATAAATTTTGCTGATGAAAATAATATCTTAGGTACCATTATAATTGCTTCTGAGGGATTGAATGGAACAGTATCTGGCAGCATTAACTCTTTAAATACTTTTATGGATATTTTAAAGGATAAATTGGATGCAAAACGAATCGAAATTAAATATAGTTATAACAATAAGCATGCTTTTCGCAGATTTAAAATAAAACAAAAAGTTGAGATTGTAACTATGGGTTTAGATGAAATTAATCCAAACAAAGAAGTTGGGAGATATATAGAGCCCAGAGACTGGAATGAATTTATTTCTGATCCAGACACTTTGGTAATAGATACTCGAAATAAATATGAAATAGGAATTGGTACTTTTAAAGGTTCGTTAAATCCTAATACTGATAGTTTTAGAGAATTTCCTTTATGGGTAGAGAAAGAACTAGGATCGCTTCTTAAAGAAAGGCCACAAAAAAAAATAGCTATGTTTTGCACAGGTGGCATTCGTTGTGAAAAAGCAACATCTTTACTTCTGAAAAATGGATTCTCAGAAGTTCATCATTTACATGGAGGAATACTCCGTTACCTAGAAGATATCCCTGAGGATGAGAGCCTTTGGGAAGGCGAGTGTTTTGTTTTTGACCAAAGGGTTGCATTAAATCATCAACTCCTTCCAGGCGAACATCTTTTATGTTATGCCTGTGGAATGCCTTTAAGTTGCGAAAATAGAAAGCATAAAACTTATATTAGGGGCGTTCAGTGTCAATATTGCAAGGATTTATTTACAGATGAGGATCGTTTACGGTTTGCAGAAAGACAAAGACATTATGATAAACATATTGTTGATGATTTGGAAGACTAAATACTTTTAATTAGAAGTATTTATTTTGCTTACTCAATTTTTAATTCCATTCAAGTATTAAATTGATAAAAATTACTCAAATCAAGTTATCACCCAATCATTCAGAGGATGATTTGATGATGTATATTTTAAGATTTTTAAGAGTTAAGAAAATAGATATAATTAATTATAAAATAACAAAAAGGAGTGTAGATGCCAGGAATAGAAGTGCAATTAAATTAGTATATACTGTTGAGGTGAATGTTAAATCTGAGGACTATTTGTTAAATAAGCTCAAGAATAATCCTAGAGTTAGTAAAAGTATTGATCGAAAATATAATTTTGTAGCTAAGGCCCAAAACTTATCCTCCAGTAGTGAAAATTATAGACCCGTAATTATTGGAGCAGGCCCTTGTGGATATTTTGCAGCACTTTTATTAGCTCAAATGGGATTTAAGCCTCTCCTTTTAGAGCGTGGAAAGTCTGTAAGAGAAAGATCAATTAATACATATGCCTTTTGGAGTGGTAAAACAACTTTAAATTTAGATTCAAACGTTCAGTTTGGAGAAGGCGGAGCTGGCACTTTTTCCGATGGTAAGCTTTATAGCCAAATTAGTGATCCTTCAGATTATCGCAAAAAGGTTTTAGAAGAATTAGTTGAAAGTGGAGCAAATCCGGAGATATTGATTGATAATAAGCCTCATATAGGAACCTTTAAACTTGCTAGAGTTGTTAGAGGTTTTAGGCTAAGGATCGAACAGTTAGGAGGTGAAATAAGATTTAATTCTAAAATGGAAGAATTGGTATTAGAAACTAGTACTAATGGGAAGAAGTATAAAGTTAAAGGCTTAAAGCTATCAGATGGGAGCTTTATTCGTACTAATTATTTGATCATTGCTCTTGGGCATTCGGCAAGGGAAAGCTTTAAAATGCTTGATAAGATTGGTGTTTACCTTCAGCAGAAATTATTTTCAGTTGGATTTAGAATTGAGCATGAACAATTAAAAGTTGATGAAGATAGATGGGGTGAGATGTGCGGTCATCCACAATTAGGTGCTGCGGAATATAAATTGGTACACCATTCTCTAAATGGTAGGAATGTATATAGCTTTTGCATGTGCCCTGGAGGACAAGTCGTTGGTGCTAGTTCTAATAATGAATGTGTAGTGACAAATGGAATGAGTCAACACACTCGAAATATGAAAAATGCGAATAGCGCAATAGTTGTAAATTTAGAAAAAGAGGACTTATTGCCATTTGAGAGATTTAAAAATGACCCATTAGCTGGTTTATTTTTTCAAGAGTATCTTGAAAAAAAAGCATTTGAATTAGGAGGAAGTAATTACTACGCACCAGTTCAGCGATTGGAAGATTTTATGAGTTCAAAAACTTCAATCAAGTTTGGCTTGGTAAAACCTTCCTATCTTCCAGGAGTTAAATTTGCCGATCTTAATTTTGCATTGCCAAGACCATTTATCGAAGCTATTCGAGAAGCATTTGTAGCCTTTTCAAAGAAAAATACATTTTTTAAAAATCCTGATGCCATACTTACTGGCTTGGAAACCAGAACTTCCTCTCCAGTAAGGATATCTAGAGATAAGGATTTAGAATCTCTAAATGTTCAAGGACTTTTTCCTGCAGGAGAAGGTGCCGGTTATGCTGGAGGTATTATGTCAGCAGGAATTGATGGTATTAAAGTTGCTGAAATAGTTGCTAAGAAATTATCAATTAAAAAAATTAATTAATTTGAAATAGCAGACCATTGAATACCATTATTTGGACATCTTCTTTTTGAAAAGAATAAGGAACTCTCTGAAAATGTACATATAGGGCAAATTGATATTTGAGATTCTTTAATTCCCTCTTTAAGCAACTGTTCTTTTATTGCAGCTCTTATATCTAGATTTATCTTTTTTGATTGGGTGTTTGATTTGATTATTTTCATGCTCTCTAACTTAGTAACATGTTTTTCTGGGTCAAATTTATCCTCGTTTCCCTTATGATTCAAACTTTCATAAATTAATTTTATTACTTCAATACCAACCTCATAATGCTTTGCACTAATGGCTGGCCCTATAGCTATTGCAATATTATTTTGATTGGATTTTTTTAAAGATATTTTATTTAATGTGCTAACTATTATTCTATTTGCTACACCCTTCCAACCTGCATGACAGGCAGCTACTTTACGACTAAATTTGTCTACAAATAGCACAGGCGCACAATCAGCACTATAAATCCAAAGACTTTGATTCTTTTTATCGCTAATAAGCCCATCTGCATTTGCTAAATTTTTTTGCAATGCTTCAGAAGCATTTATTACTCTATTTCCATGAACTTGATTTAAATAATGTATTGTCTGATTTTTTCTTAAAAGGCTTAAGAAATCACTGGGTTGATTTTTATTATTTGACCTAGTAAAGAAAAAATTTTCAAATCCTAAGTTACTTAGAATCTTTGACTGTAGAAATATAATTTCTTTGTTGTTAACCCACTCCCAATTTTTTTGCTTTTCAAGTTCCAATTTAGTAAGCAAATATATTATTGATTGAGATCTCTTAGCATCCAAAAACCTGCAAAATTTTCTTCTTCTTTTGATGCTTGAACTGCTATAAATTGTAGCCCTCCTGCTTTTTTTCGTGAATTCGCGAAACTCTCTCCCACTTCGCGCGCGGTTTCTTTTGCAAGATCTGTCACTAGCCACTGATCTTCTTGGCCTGCTTCAAGTATTAATTGATTTTTCTTTAAAGATAATCTCACTGGTTCTAGAGCACCCAAAGAACCTGCAAGTGCTAATGAACGATTCTTACTAAATAAACGAATGCCTGGAATGGGAATATTCTCATCATTAGTATCAGGAATTGGAATAAGTCCTCTGAAATCAATTGGCCATTCTTCAGCATCTTTAAGTAATCCTATTGGAAGATATTCGAGGCTTAAAGAATCACCTCTTATAGCTTCTGGCAGTGGGATTGGATCATTTAAGATCTCTTCTGGAGGTGGGGCTATAGGGCCCACCATATAGCCTTCTTGTTTTGGGTAATATTCTCTTTCACGCAGTTCTATCCATTCAATGAGACCATAAGTTCGTCGACTTGGAATAACTTCTAAACCTAATTGAGATGCCGCTCTTTTAATCATTGTTTTCATCGATTTCCTCCAACACCGTATTTTTGATGGAGTTTCCCAGCCTTGAGTCTGAGCTTCTTTAATGGCTTCTTGAAGAGCTTCTTTGAGCCATAAAGAATTAACTTGACTAGCAGGACATTTTTTTTCCCATTTAAAAATCTCTTTTTGTGAAATATTTTGTGAGTTTATAATAAGTAACTCCCATCTTTTATTTCCATCTGATTCAAGTATGGGCCTTGAATAGAAATCAAGTTCCCATTCATTAGCTTTTATTGATATATTTTCTTGTGTATTACTCAAAGTAATCATTTACTTGTGGGCTCTTTTTGATTTTGATTCATAGTATTTTGAGCTTTTTTTGCACGAGCTTCAGCTTCCTGCATTATCTTTTCTTTTTCTACAAGCATTTCTCCAACTTGTTCCTCTAATAAGGCTGTATTGAGACCTATTCTGCCTCTTTTTGGATCTAAATCTGTTATAAGTGCTTTTACTTTATCTCCAACTTGAAAAACTTCTCTCAAGGAGCGAATAGTTCCATCTGTAATCATTGAGTGGTGAAGTAATCCACTAATTGCACCAAGATCTACAAAAAATCCATAGGGTTTAATTGCGGATATTTCCCCTTCAATTAATTGTCCTATCTCAAGTTCAGAGAAGCGAGCTGCAATCGCTGCTCGCTTCTCTGAAAGAACTAATTTTCTAGTATCTGGATTAACTTCTAAGAAAGCTACTCCAAGTGTTTGCCCAACAATCTTTTCATGATTTTCTCCTTCCTTTAGTTGAGATCGTGGAATAAAACCACGTAGACCCTCAAGGTCACATGTAACACCGCCTCGATTAAACCCATTTATTTTTACTTGCACAACTTTTCCTTCTTTTTCTAATTTTTGAACTTTTTCCCAACTCTTTCTTAAGGCTAAAGCTCTACAACTGATAGTTACAATTCCATCTGCATTTTGTTCTCGAGTTACTAAAACCTCAAGCTTTAACCCTTTAGGAAATTTTTCTTTAAGGCTTGTTATTACTCCAAGTCCACATTCATTTTTTGGCATAAACCCTGGAGCTTTGCCTCCTATGTCTACATAGATTCCATCACTTTCGATTCCTATTACTTCACCAGTTACTATTTCACCAGTTGCTCCAATGACAGCCACACGAGCTTTTTTTAAATCAATACCTAAAGAAGGTGCATTATTTTCAAGTTGGCGGCAAATAACCCATGCAGTATGAGTATTCCCTGTAGTAAATCTCTCCCATTCGAGAACAGTATTCCTTACATGTTGATGCTGAAGAAGGTTGAAATTCTCAAAAATTATTGAAGTAAAGCCCCCAAGTGCAGTGATGTTTATTCCTTTTTTCTGAGCTAGTTCCATTGCATTTAAAACCTTCCTCCTCGCAGTCTTAAATCTAGAGAGCATTTCAGGAACAAAGCATGAATCTATATATGCACCTTGGATAACTTTCCCAACACGACTAACTATTTCAACATTCTCAACAAGCTGAGGAGGTGCACTACACCAAACGTCTAAATCACCCTCAGCAATATGGTCAAAACCAAGTTCCATGGCCTTGCGCTTTGCATCACCGAA
>CACFBG010000003.1 GCA_902564535.1 uncultured Prochlorococcus sp. | reverse complement strand
CACAAATTTTGACTCACTTTGCTTCGAAACCATTTAAATAAGGAAGTGTTTTTATTATTTTTTTTAAAGCTATTTTTTGTGAAATAAGTTGTGATGTGGCATCCCACTGTCCAGTAAGTAGCATTTCTAAGGGACCATTATCTATTTCTATTGGCCATGATTTTAGTCCTCCTATAAATTTTTTATATTTCAAATCTATTTCACAATGACATTGCTGATTTTGATTAACTATATCTTGTATTTCTTTGATATTTTCTTCTGAAGTGGTTGTGCATGGAATCCCAAGTGCTAAACAATTTCCAAAAAATATCTCCGCAAAACTTTGACCAATTATTCCTCTTATTCCCCATCTCATAAGTGCTTGAGGAGCATGTTCTCTGCTGGAACCGCATCCAAAATTATCATTAACAATCAAAATTGATGCATCTTTATTTGATAGTTTGTCAAATGGATGAGAGCCTTTTAATTCATTTCGATCATCTGCAAATACTTGTTCACCCAAAGCATCAAAATTTACACATTTAAGAAATCTTGCGGGTATTATTCTATCTGTATCTATATCATTTCCTTTGAGTACAAGTCCTACACCTTTTACTTTTTCGATGATTCCTGCAGGAAAGGATGATTCCTTCATAGTTATTGGTTAGTGAAATTTACTTTTGTGGGCTAATCATTTCTCGGACATCAGTGACTTTGCCATTAATCGCTGCAGCAGCAACCATTGCAGGACTCATTAGTAAAGTTCTGCCATTGGCAGAACCCTGCCTTCCTTTGAAATTCCTATTGCTCGAGCTAGCACTAATTTGCCTTCCTTCTAATTTATCTGGATTCATTGCAAGACACATTGAGCAACCTGGTTCACGCCATTCAAAACCTGCAGAAATAAAAATTGAATCTAAACCTTCTTTTTTTTGCTGCTTTTGCAACTTGCTCGGATCCTGGGACAACAAACGCTTTGATGCCTTTAGCAACCTTTCTACCTTGAGCAATTTGAGCAGCTGCTTTTAAATCACTAAGTCGTCCATTTGTACAGCTTCCAATAAAACAAACATCTATAGGGATTCCTGATATTGGAGTCCCTGGCTTGAGGTCCATATAGGTACAAGCTTCTTCTGCTAATACGCTTTCATTGTATTCAAGTGATTTTGGAATAGGGATGCATTCATTAATGGCAATTCCTTGTCCAGGAGTTATTCCCCAAGTAACAGTTGGAGCAATTTCTGTTGCGTCAAAACGAATTTCATCATCAAATATTGCTGAAGAATCGCTTGAAAGACTTGTCCACCATTTAATTGCTTTTCCCCAATGTAAGCCTTTTGGTGAATGTTCTTTTCCTTTTAAATAATCAAAAGTATTTTTGTCAGGATTCATATAGCCACATCGAGCTCCACCTTCTATAGCCATATTGCAGATAGTCATTCTTTCTTCCATGGAAAGCGCTTCAATTGCAGGTCCTGCAAATTCATACGCATATCCAACACCGCCTTTCACACCAAGCTTTCTTATGACATGCAGTATGAGATCTTTCGCGTAAACACCTTGAGAAAGATTCCCTTCGAACCAAAGTCTCCTGACTTTAAGTTTGTTCATCGCAAGACTTTGGCTTGCAAGCACGTCCCTAACTTGACTGGTTCCAATCCCAAAAGCAATTGCACCAAATGCTCCGTGCGTAGAAGTATGAGAGTCTCCACAAGCTACTGTCATTCCTGGTTGAGTAAGACCTAATTCAGGAGCCATTACATGAACAACTCCTTGCTTACCGCTGCCTATCCCATACAAATTAATTCCATTGGATAGACAATTCTTTTCAAGGGTTTGCAGCATCTCTTCTGCTAGTGGGTCTGCAAAAGGACGTTGCTGACTAATAGTTGGAACTATATGATCAACAGTTGCCACAGTCCTATTAGGGCAGCGAACAGAAAGATTCTTTTCTTTAAGTGCAGCAAAAGCTTGTGGACTCGTAACTTCATGTATTAAGTGCAGCCCTATAAAAAGCTGAGTAGATCCGCCAGGAAGTTCTGCTACCCGATGCAGATCCCAAACTTTGTCATAAAGAGTGCCTGAGCTCACTTTTTTCGAATTAGGAACCTAAGCAAGATGACATTAACTCTTTGCTAGAAGAAGTAAGCGTAATCTATCCAGACTGTATATAACACTCAATTTTTGGATGTTATGCCTGCCTTTGCTTGCATTAAATAATTGCTGTTTTGTTTGAATGCCAAAAGGACCAGCGATTGCAATATGTACCAATCCAATTGGTTTATCTTCAGTGGCACCATTAGGACCTGCTAATCCGCTAATGGCAATACTCCAGGTGGAGCCGAAATTCTTAAGAGAAGCCTTCGCCATAGATTCAACTACTTGCTGTGAAACGGCCCCATGATTTTCAATTAATTTCTTTGGAACTCCTAAGAAATTTTCTTTTATAGAATTGTTGTATGCAATAACGCCTCCCAAAAAAACATCAGAGGCACCACTAATTGAAGTTAATTCTGCTCCTAATAAACCTCCTGTGCATGACTCAGCAACAGATAATGTTTCTTTTCTCTCTCTTAAAAGATTAATTAAAACAGAGCTTAATGTATCATTATCAGTTCCATAACATTTAGATGCAACTCTTTTACATAACTCACTTTCAATTGGCTTAATAAGATTTTCTGCTTCTATATAGTTAGAGGCTTTTGCAGTTATGCGTAATTTAACTTCGCCTAAACTTGCATAAGGTGCAACAGTAGGATTTTGATTGAAAATTATATCATCAATGTCTTCCGCTAAACTTGATTCAGATATACCAACTATTTTTAAAACTCGACTTAAATAAATTGCTTCATTCTGTATATTATTCTTAAACCAAGTTTCTCCACTAGCCTTCCACATTTTCTTCATTTCACTAGGTACTCCTGGGAAAGTTAGTATGGTGAAATCTTTTAATGGACTCCAAATCATGCCAGGGGCTGTCCCAGTTGGGTTGTCAATTGTTACTGATTTTTTTGGGAAATAGGCTTGTGTTTCATTATTTTTAGAAGGACTTTTACCTGAAATTATTAATTTTTTTTCTATCTCTTCCCAAATGTCTTCTCTTTTTATCAAAGGTGTATTAAATGCCGACGCAATTGCTTCAGTAGTGAGGTCATCAGGTGTGGGCCCTAGTCCCCCAGTAGTTATAACAACTTGACATCTATTGGAAGCTTCTTTGATGACTTGCTTAAGCCTAGTGAAATTATCTCCTATTACAGTTTGTCTATAATGATTAATGCCTAAGGAACTTAATTGCTCTGCCAACCAACGAGCATTGGAATTAACAATATTACCTAATAGTAGTTCAGTTCCGATACATAATATTTCAACGTTAATATTTTTATTCTCCATTGAATTTTGAAGGAATTTAGTCATATAAAGGGAAAGAAATGCATAATTTATTTACTCTATTTTTGCATTCTTGTTCAACGTTCTTATCATTTGGATTTAATAATCTGTCTGAAATAATATTTGCCACTTCAATAAAAGCTGTTTCATTGAAGCCTCTAGTAGTAAGAGCAGCAGTCCCAAGTCGCAATCCACTCGTGATAAATGGAGACTCTGGATCAAAAGGAACTGTATTTTTGTTGGCAGTGATATTTATTTCACTTACAAGAATATCTGCTGCTTTCCCTGTCATTTTTATGCTTCTTAAATCAAGAAGGACTATATGATTATCAGTACCTTTACTTACTACTGAAATCCCTCTTTTTATAAGTTGAGTTGCTAAAGCTTGGGCATTAATTATTACTTGTTGACTATATTCTTTGAAACTTGGTTGAAGTGCTTCCTCAAATGCAACTGCTTTAGCAGCGATTACATGTTCAAGAGGTCCACCTTGAGCTCCAGGGAAAACAGCTTTATCCAATTTCTTTCCAAGCTCTGCATCTCTTGAAAGAATTAATCCGCCTCTTGGCCCTCTTAGAGTTTTGTGAGTTGTTGTGGTGACGACATCACAATATGGAAGAGGATTTGGGTGCAGACCTGAAGCGACTAATCCAGCAATATGAGCAATGTCAGCAAGTAGGTATGCGCCTACTTCATCAGCAATTGATCGAAAGGCTTCAAAATCAATTTTTCTGGAGTAAGCAGAGTAACCGCAAATTATTAAATTTGGCTTTTCTTGAATTGCTTGTTTCCTGATTGATTCCAAATCAAGCATTTGGCTTGTTGGACTGACTCCGTAATGAACTGCCTTAAACCATTTTCCGCTGACATTTACTGGTGATCCATGACTCAGGTGCCCCCCGTGAGATAAGTCCATACCCATAATCTTTTGTCCTGGCTGCAGCAGCGCTAAGAAAACAGCAAAGTTTGCTTGTGCACCACTATGTGGTTGGACATTTGCCCAATTAGCTGCAAATAGTTGCTTGGCGCGACCTATTGCTAATTCTTCAATTCGGTCTATATGCTCACATCCTCCGTAATAACGTTTGTTTGGTAATCCTTCAGCATATTTATTAGTTAATACAGATCCTTGAGCCTGCATTACTGCTTTTGAGGTGAAGTTTTCACTAGCAATTAATTCAAGATGATTTTTTTGGCGCTGATTTTCTTGTTTGATTAATTCTGCTATTGCTGAATCTTTCTCTTCTAAATTGGAATTAATACTTGACAAGGAACTGTTCTGCATCTTTTGAGTTTGACTAATCTTTGCGATAGTAGGCAATGATTATTGAATTTCAGTGAACCTTATATGTTTTTGATCCTATGGAGACAAATGCATTCAGGGATAAAAACCTTGGGAAGGAACGCGCCTGGAGAGATTCGAACTCCCGACCCTCTGATCCGTAGTCAGATGCTCTAATCCGCTGAGCTACAGGCGCATGTTCAATTAATAACACTCCATTAAGGGCACCTTCGTCAACTAAAGAATCAAAAAGCATCAGAATCCAAGATAATGAATTTGATGCTTTTTCAAAATGCTTAAATCAGCTGAGTTATTAGATCTGCAAATTGCCATAGCCGATCGTATTTATATTCAGGTTGCTAGCTGGCATCTATATCTTGGAGATGCGGGATTGTCAGAAAAGCTTGCTATTGAATGCAGCGCTCATCTCCAATTGGGAGCTAGCGTTGCTTCGCGAAAGGCAATTGAGGCTATTCAGGTTCCATTAGGTGGAGGCTCAACACGATTGCCTTTGGCTAGATTAATTCCACCAGGTCAAATTTTTGACTTAGAAGAGATTTTGGACCCCTACTGCAGATAAGGTTGAAGATAACTACAATCCTTCTGTGCTGATAATCGAGGTTACTAATGCTCGCGAGGTAATGCGAAAGCGACTGGGATCATTAGGTAATCGATTGATTGGGAAGTTGGTTGACGCAGATTCGCAAGTTGAAAAAGCTTTGATAGAAGAGATGGAAATAGCATTTCAAGAATTTGGTATTGAAGCCAAGATCCTTTCAGTTCAAGGCCCAACTTTAGATGGATCACAATCTATTAAAGTCCCTATTAAAGTAAAAAAAGAACGAAATGTCATTGTTAATGAGGAATAAATCTCTTGTAAATGATTAATAGAAGCTCGCTTATTTCTTTTACTTTTAAGAGAAGTCCTAAATAAATAAAAACTATCAAATTAATTCCACTAGATAAAAATATTTCTAGTATTAGACCAATTATATTGGCCGGCCATGATATTGAAGTTCTTAATAATAAAGATGCTAATCCAGCGAAAATACCAGCTATTAACAATTTAAAAATATTGCCAATCCATTCATAAATTGGAAGCCCCTTGAGTGTTTTACTAAGCTGAAAAATGAGAATTATGCAGCATATGGAATTCACAATTGCAGTTGCTAATACAAGACCTTGTGCTCCATAGTTAAAGGAAAATTGGTTGCCTCCTAAGGTTGGACCGCCTATAAGTATCCAGTCAAAAATTATATTTAAAACAATTCCTAATGTGGATATAAAAAAAGGTATTTTTGCTTCCCCAAAGGAATAAAAGATTCTTACTAATAAATCTCTACACAGATATGCAGGCATGCCTATTCCGTAAGCTATTAGTAAACTAGTTACAAGTGATACGGCGTTGCTATTGAAAGCTCCCCGTTGATAAATTAATTCCACTATTGGCTCAGCTAGAGATATAAATATTGAGCCTAGAATGATCATGCTTGTTGCTGAAAATATTAGGCCTTGCTGGATACGTTTGATTAGATCAATTCGTTTCCCTGCTGCAGAAAGCTTTGCAAATTCTGGAAGAAGGGGAATTAATAATGCATTAGAAAGGAGACCTAAGGGAGCCTGAATTAGGAAAGTTGCATAGCTAAGCCCTGCTGCAGCGCCAGCAATACTAGAGGCAAAAAATAAATCCGTAAAAACATTGATTTGCAACATTCCAGCCGAAAGAGTTGCTGGACCTAGTATTCGAAGGACTTCTTTCACTCCATGATGCTTTAAGTCCCAAATAATTTTTATTTTCCCTAATTGTTTTCTGATTAAATAAGGCAATTGAAATGCCCATTGAAAAAATGCTCCTACTAAAGTCCCGAAACCTAATACAATTCCTCCATTGATTAATATTTCATTAGACGGATTATTGCTTCCAGTATGAATCCAAAAAGTTAATATAAATAATATTAATGTAATGCTAGATATTAATGGAGAAATAGATGGAATTAGGAATTCATTGCTGGCATTTAAAGATCCAAATCCAAGTCCTATTAATCCTGCAAATAATGCAATAGGTGACATTATTTGTAATTGCTTAACAGCAATAATGTGAGCTTCTTTGCTTAAGCCTGGGCCAACAATATGGATTATGAGGTTAGAATTAAAAAATATAATTATAGTAATTAAAATCAATACACTACTTGTTATAGTCGTGATTGCTGAC
Organism: uncultured Prochlorococcus sp.; assembly: GCA_902564535.1. Lineage (GTDB taxonomy): Bacteria > Cyanobacteriota > Cyanobacteriia > PCC-6307 > Cyanobiaceae > CACFBG01. The sequence goes on along the minus strand of CACFBG010000003.1, from coordinate 108,595 downwards.
AGTACGTGACGTTGTTCACTTTTCTGAAGTTTACTGAGAACGCTAACCATAGAATTATGGAAAGGCCCATTGATTCCACCTAAGAGTATTAAAAAGAAACCAGGGACTATATAGGCGTAGTTATATGCGTCATATGCCGATCCAACTCCAAAAACCGTTGCAATTATTAGTTGTCTTGCTAGTCCTCCAAATTTACTTGCAAGAGTTCCAAAAGTGACTACAAGGGCTATTTTTTTGAGGGATTCCGGCATGTTTTATTCAAAATTAATTTTATAGAGAAATGTCATTTCATTTTTTACTATTGACTATGCAAGGAGGGATTAAAATCAAATGATTGGAAAAACACTGCTTAAATTCCCTCCTCTAGAAGAAGGCGTATTAATTAAAAGATACAAGAGATTTTTAGCTGATGTAAAACTAAAAACCGGTGAAATTGTAACCGCACATTGCGCCAATACTGGTCCAATGAAAGGAGTTTTGGTTAATGGAGGCCAAGTTCGGATTAGGTACACTCCCTCACCAACAAGAAAATTATCTTGGTCTTGGGAGCAAGCTCAAGTTCATAATCCTAATGGTTCTTATAGTTGGGTCGGAGTAAACACTTCCCTTTCAAATAAAATTGTAAAATTAGCTATTGAAGCTGACTTATTAACAAAAGATTTGGGTGAAATTAGTTTAATCCGTCAAGAAGTTACTTATGGAGTTAAAAGAAGTAGTCGTATAGATTTCTTGTTAAGTCCAATGGAACATGAAGAAGATAAAAGGCCTATTTATTTAGAAGTGAAAAATACTACTTGGACCGAAGGATCACAAGCCCTTTTCCCTGACACAGTAACTGAAAGAGGCCAAAAGCATCTGCAAGAACTTATTTCTGTCCTTCCTGAATCTAGAGCGGTTTTAGTGCCTTGCATTAGTCGTCAAGATGTAGATACGTTTGCTCCTGGGGATACAGCAGATCCAATTTATGGGAAACTTTATAGAGCTGCTCTGAATGCAGGAGTTGAAATTATTCCATGTTGTTTTGGTTTTTATAATGATCAGATCACATGGGAAGGGAAAAGACCTTATCTTGAAAAAATGAATAATTTCTGATTTGGAATTTAAAGTCAGAATCTATAGAGTTTAATTAGGTAGTCATAGATACCGAAAAATTCTGAATTCTGTATCTTTTGCGACTTAGTACTTCTTTCTATTAGACCAAATTTGTATAGCTATGAACTAATTTTTTAATTAGTTCAAAAATTAGATTTTATTTCTATGACCATTGCTATGCACTCTCCTCCTAAACGGAGGAAATCACGGCTACAAGATGCCAGCCTTTTGAATGGGCCAGCCCTTCTTCTCAAGAATATTCGGGGATTGAGTTCTCGAAAATCATTAATGTGGTTTGCTTGTGTTCCACTTGCATTGATGGGACTGGGTCTATTCAATCTCTCGGCTCATGCTGCTGAGATGCCTGAATTGAATGCTGCTTTTTTAGCGAATAATCTTTGGCTTTTAGTAGCAACAATTCTTGTCATCTTTATGAATGCAGGATTTGCAATGGTTGAGGCCGGGATGTGTAGACAGAAAAATGCTGTAAATATTTTGGCAAAGAACCTTTTTGTTTTTGCTCTTGCAGTGACTGCATATTGGTTTGTTGGTTACTCAATAATGTATGGAGACCCAATAGCTGCTGGATGGTTGTTCTTCAGTGGTCTTTTCTTTGATCCAACTGTTACTCCAGAAGTCATAAGTGAAGGTGGTCTTGTCCCTACAGTTGACTTCCTTTTTCAAGCCGCTTTCGCAGGTACCGCTGCAACTATTGTTTCTGGACTTGTAGCTGAAAGGGTCAAATTCGGAGAATTTGTAGTTTTCTCATTGATCTTAACTGCATTTATTTATCCTATTTCTGGTAGCTGGCAATGGAATGGAGGCTGGCTTAGTGAAGCTGGCTTTATAGATTTTGCAGGTTCTTCAATTGTTCACTCAGTTGGAGCTTGGGCTGGATTAGTTGGTGCAATGCTTTTGGGACCTCGTATTGGCAAATTTGTAGATGGAAAAGCTCAAGCAATGCCTGGTCATAACATGGCAATTGCAACTCTTGGTGCATTGATTTTGTGGATTGGTTGGTATGGATTTAATCCTGGCTCTCAGTTGGCAATGGATCAATGGGTCCCCTACGTTGCCGTTACAACAACACTTGCGGCAGCTGGTGGTGCAATAGGAGCAACTATTATTTCAACAATTACTTCAGGTAAGCCTGATTTAACGATGATAATCAATGGAATACTTGCAGGTTTGGTAAGTATTACTGCAGGTTGTGCCAATTTAACCATGTCTGGATCTTGGCTTGCAGGTTTGGTTGGTGGAGTAATTGTTGTTTTTGCAGTTTCTGCCCTTGATTCATTAGGTATTGATGATCCAGTTGGGGCTTTTTCAGTTCATGGAGTATGTGGTATTTGGGGAACATTAGTTATTGGTCTATGGGGTTATGACATTCAAGGTTCTGGAGCTGGGATAGGACTTTTCACTGGAGGTCTTTTTGATCAGCTAAGGATTCAGTTTGTGGGATGTGCAGCTTATGCAATTTGGACTGTAGTTACTTGTTTTATTGCCTGGAAAGTTATTGGTACTTTCTTTGGAGGTATTCGAGTTACTGAATCAGAGGAAATCTCTGGGCTTGATATAGGTGAGCATGGAATGGAGGCTTATCCTGACTTTGCTTCATCAGGCAATTAAATTTTCATTGCAAACAATAAAAAAGCCTGGCTTTATGCCAGGCTTTTTTATTGTTTGTTCTTTTTTTTATTTTCGATTTAATTTCATGCCTAATCCATTGTAAAGTTGTGGAATGGATACCCAAGCTTTTAAGCGATCTCTTCATCAATCGGATCGCTATAACAGGCGAGGTTTTGCTTCGCCTACAAAGCGAGCTCAAGCTCTTGGAGAGGCTTATCAAAGTAGTTTGATTGCTTCAATACGAGATAATGGTTATTCCCTTAAACATGGAAGATTAGAAGTAAAGCTTGCAGAAGCTTTTGGATTTTGTTGGGGGGTAGAAAGAGCTGTAGCGATGGCCTATGAAACAAGAAAACATTATCCAAATGAGAGGATTTGGATAACTAATGAAATTATTCATAACCCGTCAGTAAATGATCATCTTCGTAAGATGGATGTTCGTTTTATTTCAGAAGAGAAAGGAATAAAAGATTTTTCCGGAGTGAAAGATGGAGATGTAGTTATCTTGCCAGCCTTTGGAGCAACAGTGCAGGAGATGCAATTACTTCATGATAGAGGATGCCACATTATTGATACCACTTGCCCATGGGTTTCCAAGGTTTGGCATACAGTTGAGAAGCATAAAAAACATACTTTTACATCGATTATTCATGGAAAATATAAACATGAAGAAACACTTGCTACTAGTTCCTTCGCCGGTACATATTTAGTGGTTTTAGATTTAGAAGAAGCGAAGTATGTTGCAGATTTTATTTTAGGTAAGGGAGATAGAACAGAATTTTTAAGGAGATTTGCTAAAGCTTCTTCACCAGGATTTGATCCTGATCGTGATCTTAAGTGTCTTGGAGTTGCTAATCAAACTACGATGTTGAAAAGCGAAACCGAGGAAATAGGACGTTTATTTGAGAAAACTATGCTCCAAAAATATGGCCCACAACAATTGAATGATCATTTTCTTGCTTTTAATACTATTTGTGATGCTACTGAAGAACGACAAGGAGCAATGTTTTCTTTAGTAGATGAACCTTTAGATCTTCTTGTTGTTATAGGTGGTTTTAATTCCTCTAACACTACTCATCTTCAGGAGATTGCTATTAGCAGGGGGCTTAGATCTTTTCATATAGATACTCCTGAACGAATTGGTGATAATGACAACACTATTACTCATATGCCTTTAGGCGAATCAATTATTACCGAAAATAATTTTCTACCCTCTGGTGACGTTACTGTAGGAATAACATCTGGTGCTTCTACTCCAGATAGGGTTGTAGAAGATGTGATTCAAAAAATCATGAAGCTTAGTGATAGTTCAGTACTGGCAAGTTGATTTTTTCCCTTGTAGGAGTTCAATCTTTTGGTAAATTCTGGCATGCTCTTTTTATTGAAAAAGTAGGTTTTTTTCGAAAAAGATCACATTCTTCTCTATTCAAGAACTAAAATGGATGCGTTAAAAAATAGTTCAAATGCCTGAAGCTGGAAATTCAAGGTCTCAAGAATCCCAACCTAAAGGTTCTCAAAAGGTTGAAGTGGTTGTTCAGGGCCCTTCTGCCGATGTAGAGGTGAATATTTTGGCTGAACTGGCCATTTTCCTCCTCCGAATAGCCGTGAGTGTAATGATGATTCACCATGGCTTAGAAAAATTCCAAGATCCTGAAGGCTTTTCTGAATTTGTTGTTGGAAAGTATTTTGGATTCCTTCCTGGAGATTCGATAATTTGGACATATGCTGCAGCGACAACTCAAATCATTTGTCCAATAGGACTTGCTATAGGAATTTTTCCAAGATTTGCAGCATTAGGTTTGTTTTCAACTATGGCATTTGCAGTATATTTTCACCTTATTGATACAGGCCTTGAAGGCTTCCCTTTGGCAGTAGTAGAGAATCATAATTATATTTTTGAATTGTCAGCTATTTATGCATGTATTTTCTTATATTTTGTCTTTGCTGGTCCAGGACGCCTCTCAGCTTTTAGGAAAACAAATAAAATTACTTATTACCCGAAAAGTAATGATTAATAAACAAATATTATAAGTAATATTTGTTTATTAATGTAAGAAATGTCTTTTGCCAGTAAATATCATAGAGATATTGAATTCATTGCAAGCATTTATTGAATCTTGATCTCTAATACTTCCTCCGGGTTGAATAATGGATTTGACTCCATGTTCTGCTGCTAATCGAACAGTATCATCAAAAGGGAGGAATCCATCACTTGCAAGTACTGACCCTTTTACCTTATCTCCAGAAGCATTAAGTGCTATTTGGGCTGATCCCACTCTATTCATTTGCCCCGCTCCAATGCCTAAGCTTTGTCCTGAATTGGCAATTACAATTGCATTAGATCTAACATGTCTAACTATATTCCATGCAAATTCAAGGTCTTGTTTTTCTTGAATTGAAGGAGCTTTATTAGTTACAACTTTCCAGTCGCTAATATTATTTGGTTGCTCATCTTTTTGTTGAATTAAAAATCCACCTAGTATGCTCCTGATATGATTTTTTTCGGCCTTAGTTATTGCTTCTGAATTTAATTCTAATAATCTTAGATTTTGCTTCGAAGAAAGGATCTTCAAGGCCGATTCGTCAAATTTAGGAGCTACAACACATTCTAAAAATAAGGTTTTTAACTCTAGAGCGACATCCTCATTAACTAAAGTATTTAAAGCAACAATTCCTCCAAAAGCGCTTGTCCTATCAGCATCGAGTGCTTTTTTTAAAGCAGATTCAAGTGTGTCGCTAATTGATACACCACAGGGATTCGTATGCTTAATCACAACTGCTGCGGGCGTGAAGTCTTTTTGTGAGGTAGTTTGATTTTCTGAATAGCCAAACTCTCTGACTGTTGAGAGTGCTGCTTCTAAGTCGAGCAGATTATTTGTGCTTAATTCTTTTCCTTGAATTTTGCGAGCACCACCCCAACCAGCATGGGGTTCGCTATACCAACTTGCTTTTTGATGAGGGTTTTCACCATATCTTAGATTTTGTTTAATTGGGATTGATTTAAGCCAAGGTGATGACTGAGAAGAACTTCTTTCTCCCAACCAATTACTAATAGCAATATCATAATTAGCAGTATGTTCAAATGCCTCTAGAGCTAGTTGAAAACGAACTTCTTGGGAGACAACTCCTTTATTTTCTTGAAGGACTTTTAGGAATGTTTCATATTGTTCTGGATTGGTAAGTATTGATACATCGGCATAGTTTTTAGCTGCCGCTCTAACCATGGTTGGTCCTCCTATATCAATATTCTCTAATCCTTTCTCTAAGGTCACATTTTTCTTGGAGATAACCTCTAGAAATGGATATAGGTTTACTACTACCAAGTCAATTTCTTGAATTCCATTGTTTTTTAGGTCTGAAATATGAGATTCATTTTGCCTTTGGGCCAAAATCCCGCCATGAATTTTAGGATGGAGGGTCTTTACTCTTCCTCCTAGGATTTCTTGGGCGCCAGTGTATTTAGCAACTCGTGTTACAGCGATACCTTGTTGTTCAAGAATTTTGGCAGTTCCGCCACTTGATAAGAGTTGGTACCCAAAAGATTCTGTAAGAGCCTTGGCAAGGGGAATTAAGCCCGTTTTGTTTGAAACACTTAATAAGGCTAATGGAGCCATCTAAAAAGTCCTTTATGTTTTTAGATGGCTAACTTACGCATTTAATAGGCAAATTGCTTGCATGGATTCAGACTTACTAAGATTCGGTGACGAAACAGCTTCTTTTCGCTTGGTATTACTCCATGGTTGGGGAGCAGATTTTCACGATTTAGTTCCTTTAGGAGAGGAATTAATCCATTCTGTTGATCAAAGATTGGAATTAGTCGCTTTAAGAGCTCCTGAACTTCACCCAGACAATGTAGGAAGGCAGTGGTATAAATTATTTCCTGCTGATTGGGCTTCTGTACCTTTAGCCATTGAGAATTTAAAAAGTCGTCTTAAGGCTCTTGAGACTAAAGAAATATCTTTATCCAAAACAATTGTTTTGGGCTTTTCTCAGGGTGGAGCAATGGCCTTAGGGGCTTGTTGCGAAATGCCTGTGGGAGGAATAATCGCATGCAGTTCTTATCCTCATCCTGGTTGGCGTCCACCCTCTCATAGGCCAAAAATATTTATGACTCATGGAACTATGGACGAAATAGTTCCCTTCAGTGCTTCTGAAGCTTTGTTTAATGATTTAAACAAACAAAATATATTTGTAGAGTTATTTGCCTTTAATGGGGGACATGAAATCCCAATTGAGGCATCGAGCAGAATTAGTTTGACTTTAAAAGCTTGGTTAAATTAACTTATTAGCATTAAACAAATGCATATTCATATTCTTCTATTTCCTCCCAGTCATCTGCTGTAAGCTCAAGGCCTTCAAAGATATATTCTTCACCTATACCATCTACTATTGTTCTCAAAGAAGGGAATAGAAAATGATTTTCTTCTGCATATTGAGCACTAAATAAACCTTTTTCTCCCCAAAAGAAGCGATCTGTAGTGTGTTCGTTTCTTCTTACGTTCAGTATCGCAGGAGAATTTAATCCTTGTTCAGCGATGTAACGACGCGCAGCAGTTACAGGCTTATGTTCGCCTGTTCCTATATGAAAAATAGGGACATGTGCCAGAACTCTTTGACCTGCAAGCCTCCTACGGCTAATGCGCTTACGTTTTTTTGACATAGAAGAAATTCCTGAATGAGTTTGAAAGGGAAATCAGGGATGGCTTATGTGCCTTCCTTAAAAAAACTCGCTCTGATAATGACGAGTTTTGAGACGTCAAAGCGTCAGCAGGCCTTGAAGAACATTGATCGTCCATACATAGACGAAAATTTAATTCAAAAACAACTCAAGGCACCTAAAAAAGGTTTTATACCTATCTTTGATGTAGTTTTAGTTGCACACTGAGTGCAACTCATCTGAGTTGATTTTGAGTTTCCCCTCACTTGAGAGGTGTTTCCTGGTCTATAAAATCATCTTAATACTTTTTTTTGAATTTTCCCACACTTGCCCCTGCCGATCTTTTAGGTGACCATTCCCAAAGCCATTCCTATGCAGTTATCGGAAAGGTTTCTAAATTTGGTTAATCAGCAGCTAACAAGCTTTAAGTTTGAGTCTGAAATTGATTCTTTAGTCGTTTATATAGCTCAATCAAGAGATGACCAGGCCCCAACGCTAGAGGCTGTAGGGCATTGGCCGAGTATAGAAAAAGCATTTCCTCCAGTTGAATTAGACCCATCTCTCAGGGCACCATCTTCAGATAGGAGATGGTATCCCTTGCAAGATGGTTCGATTTTGCTTGGAGTTCTAAGAGTTGAAAGAGTTCCTAGTGATGAAACATGGTCTGATTCATTAGATCAGCGTCTACAAGCAGCTGCCTTTTCACTGGCTCATTGCCTTGGCTTAGAGCTTGATAAAAAGAGGCTTATGGAAGAGCTCTCACAAAAAGGTGAGCAAATTGGCTTTTTGGTTCATCAACTTCGCAATCCTCTGACAGCTTTAAGAACATATGCCCAGCTTTTGCTTAGACGAATTGGTCCTGATAATAAAGATCGAGATTTAGTAGAAAGTCTCATAATTGAACAAGAACAATTAAATAGATATATATCTGCATTGGATTTATTAAGCCAAGATAAATTGCCTTCCAAGTCTGAGAGCCCAACACCGTTATTACTCCCTCCAGTTTTGTCAGACAACTCATCTTTAAACTTTAGATCTTTAATTGAACCTTTGATTGATAGAGCTGCTGCGAGGGCAAAACTACAAGGTAGACAATGGATAGGACCTTCACGTTGGCCTCAATGGGCAGAAAAAGTTCGGCCTTTAGAAGAAGGAATAATTGCAGAAATAGTAGCTAATTTATTGGAGAATGCATTTATATATAGTGATAAATTATCTTCAATTGGACTTCATTTAAGTGATGAAGGATTATGTGTTTGGGATGAGGGAGAGCCAATTAGCTTAGAAGATCGTGCAAGGATTTTTGATCAAGGATTTAGAGGACTTAATAGTGATAATAAGCCTGGTAGTGGAACAGGACTAGCGTTGGCAAGGACATTGGCAGAAGAGATGGGAGGTTCTCTGGAATTACTTGATATTCCAAGCGATTTTGATTCGAAATTACCTGGTAATGGCAATGGATTTGTCTTGTATTTAACTTAGTATTAGTGCTGATAATAATAGTGCAGCAGTTTCGGTTATCACAACAGATGCTCCATAAGAATCTCCACTATGCCCATCTAATTTCTTGCCCAGTATAATTGGAGTGATATAACTTGATAAAAAACTGAGTATGAAACAATAAAATATCTTTAATTTAATAGTTGGTTCTAATGCTAAAAGAATCATAGCCATTATGATTAAAAAAAATATTAAAGTAGGAATGCTTTCCTTGCGAATTCCCTCCCAGTTTTGTTTGTGAAGTAATCCTAGTCCTTGTGAATGTAGATAGTTATAATTATTTATCGCTATAAGTGGAGAGAATCTTCCAAAGAAACTTGATATCATTAATATTGTAGGTGCATATATTTTAAGTTGTATTAAAGATCCAACTTGGATTAAGATGACAATCAAAATACTTATAATCCCACTTGCTCCAATAGTGCTATCTCTCATTGCCATTAGGCATTTCCCTTTCCCAGCGGCAATCCCGTCAGATGTATCCATAAGTCCATCAATATGAAGACCTCCAGTAATCCAGATGCCAAAAGCTATTGTGCAGAAAGCATTAGCTTGGTATGACCAGTCAGTTTTATTTAATATCAGCCATACAAGACTCTGAAGACTGCTAATTATTAATCCTATGATGGGAGCAAATCTAGCTATTCGATAAAAGCTTTCTTTTATAAAGGGGATTTTAGGTAAAATTGAATAAAATATCCATGCACCTGCAAAATCATTTAGCCAGTGTTGATTTTTCAGTTTTACACCTCCTTTCTTTGATCTAAATCTAAATCCTTTATGATTAAATTTTAGATTTTAATTATTGCAAAGCATATTTACGGTTTTTTAAGTGTTTAATTTCCAGATCAAAGCTAATTGTTCCAATACAGATGCCAGAACAGGAACTTTTTCTACTCCTCATGGAATTATAAGTACCCCTACATTTATGCCTGTGGGGACATTGGGAACAGTTAAAGGCATAACATCACAACAGTTGAAAAGTACTGGTGCAAATATTGTTTTATCAAACACATACCATTTACATATTCAGCCTGGTGAAAGTGTTGTCTCAGAAGCTGGAGGTCTTCATGACTTCATGGCTTGGGATGGACCAATCCTGACTGATTCTGGTGGTTTTCAAGTTTTTAGCTTGTCTAAATTAAATCAGATTAATGATCATGGTGTTTCTTTTAAGAATCCTCGTAATGGCAAGAAAATTGAATTAACTCCTAAAAAAGCTATTCAGATCCAAATGGCTTTAGGAGCAGACATAATAATGGCTTTTGATCAATGCCCTTCTTATCCTGCGACAGAGAATGATGTTAAAGATGCTTGTAATAGAACAAACACCTGGTTAAAGCATTGTATTGAAGCTCATACAAGATCTGATCAGGCGCTTTTTGGCATTGTTCAAGGAGGATGCTTCCCTCATTTGCGAGAGCACTGTGCCAAGTTTGTAAGTGATTGTGATTTACCAGGAATTGCTATTGGAGGAGTGAGCGTTGGAGAGCCAGTCACTGAAATCCATTCGATAGTTAGGAATTTGATGCCTTTGCTGCCTTATGAGAAACCAAGATACTTAATGGGAATTGGGTCTTTGAAGGAAATGGCTGTCGCAGTTGCAAATGGAGTAGATCTTTTTGATTGTGTTATTCCTACTAGGTTGGGTCGCCATGGGACTGCTTTGGTTCGAGACGAAAGATGGAATTTGAGGAATGCTCGTTTTCGAAATGATTTTCAACCTTTAGATAAAACCTGTAATTGCGAAGCTTGTACTTTTTATACAAGGGCATATTTACATCATTTGATTCGTAGCGAAGAACTGCTTGGATTAAGCCTTTTGAGCTTGCACAACCTTACTAATTTGATCCGTTTTACCAAAGCAATGAGCCAATCAATTCTGGAAGGAAGTTTTTCAGAGGATTTCGCTCCATGGAATAAAAGCTCAGATTCACATCACACGTGGTAGTTTTCTTTGATATATGAATTTCTTTTTTGGGAATGGCAGCTTTGACTCTTGATCTTTTCGCTCAACTGCCTGAGGCATATCGGGCCTTTGCTCCAACAGTGGATGTTTTACCACTGATTCCAATTTTCTTTTTTTTGCTTGTTTTTGTTTGGCAAGCAGCAGTTGGATTCCGTTAAAAACCTGCACTGATAAAAAACTCTTAAGGGTTAAAACTTGAAGAGTAAGACTTAAATCGCTTCAGGGAGGGATAACCCCTTCCCTGGATGATCTACTGCATTTTCTATTAAATCAGCCAATCTGAGGGCTCTGGAGGCTTGCTCTCCATCAACTGCGGGTATTTCTCTACCTCTTACACATTGAAGAAAGTGTTCCAGTTCCGCGTAAAGGGGTTCTATGGAAGTTGTGCTGACTTCTTCAATAAAGCCGTCATTCCTATATAAAATTTCACCGTGATCAGCTGAATACCATTCATGTGCGCGTCTATGAATATTTAATGAATGATTAAGAAAATCAGTCTCAACAAGGCTCCCTTTGCAATGAGCACTAAGGCTTCTAATTTTTCTATGACTCATTTTACTAGCACTTAAACTAGCTATTACCCCATTTGAGAAGCCTAGAGTTGCGTTTACATAATCAAGTGGACCTCCAGAGCTACTACCTCCTACTGCTGCAAGTTTAATTACAGGAGCTCTCGCTAGTTCAAGTACAAGGTCCAGATCATGAATCATCAAATCTAAAACTACTGATACATCATTCGCTCTTTCAGCATGAGGACTATGCCGTCGGGCTTCAAGTACTACTACTTCCTCATTTGCAACAACCTTTATGAGCTCTCTGAATGCTGGATTAAATCTTTCGATATGCCCTACTTGAAGCAATCGACCTGCCTTGTTAGCTGCTGAAATTAATGAAGAGGCTTCATCTTGGCTTGCCGCAATTGGTTTTTCGATTAATACATGTTTTCCAGCTTCGAGACAGCAAAGCCCTACTTTGTGATGAAGAAGCGTTGGGACAGCAATACAAACAGCCTCAACTTCATTAAAAAGACTTTGATAATCTTTAAAACAATTGCATTCGAATTGCTCTTGAGCCAGTTGCCTCCGATCAGGATCTGGGTCCGCAACTCCTACAAGTTCTGCATCTTTTAGCAAACTAAGGACTCGAGCATGATGCCAACCCATGTTGCCGATTCCTATAACTCCAACTTTTACTGGTTCCATTTGAGCTGTCATTGGATCCACATGATTGGTATGGATGATTTTTTAGGTATCAAGTTGCCTCACTCGCCTCTCTATTTAAGGTTAATTTGACACGCTCTATCCTGGGGCCATTCATTTGATTAATCTCAAATTTAATACCTTCATATATAAAACATTCCCCATTGGAAGGCACATGTTGAAGTTTCTCTAAAAGAAAGCCTGCAAGGGTATGGTGGTCATTAGCTTCTGGTAGTTCGAGTCTTAATTGACGATTTAATTCAATTATTTCAAGCTCCCCAGCAACTATCCATTTATTAGGTTGATTAGCTATTTGTTCAAGTTCAGGAGACTGATTATCTGGTTCGATATCATCACCTACTATTTCTCCAGTTAGATCTGCTGCTGTAACTAATCCTTCAGTGCCACCATGTTCATCTACAACTAATAGCAAAGGTTGACCGCTTCTAAATAATGGAAGAATTTCAGCTAAAGAACTTCTTTCTAAAACCATTTGGGCTGGTTGCAGATAAGGCTCTAATAGGGTTTCTGCTTTCATGGAACCTCTAGAAATTTGTTCAGCTAGTTCTCTTAAGTCAATAACTCCTCGTACATCATCTAAAGATTCTCCTATTACAGGAAATCTTGCATGCCTTGTTAGATGAACTTCTTTCATTAAATCTGAAAAATTTCCATTAATTGGAAGTGTGACCATTCCTGAACGAGGAACCATTACTTCTCGGACTTGTGTATCTCTTAGAGCAAATACTCCTTCAAGGATATTTCTTTCATCAGGACGTAAACCTGTTACTCCACCAGTTTCAATAAGGGTCTCTAGTTCTTCTGCTGATAATGCAGGCACTAATGAATCCCATTGTGCATTTAAGCCAACTAGGCGAAATAACATTGCGGCGATAGTTTCCAAAAGGGTTAAAAGTGGAGCAAGAAAACTCATCACTGCTTCTAAAAGCGGAGCAAGTTTGAGTGCCGCAGTCTCTGGTCGATTTAATACGAGGGCTTTTGGAAGTAATCCTCCTAGAAGAGTCGCAAATAAAACAATGACTAGAAATAGGCCTAAATCCCAATAACGACTTAATTCAATATCTCTAGGCCAGAACCTCATTGCCATGCCTTTGCCAGTCCAACCGATTGCTATTAGGGCTAATGTTCCACCTAGTTGGGCAATGATTAAAGCTCTACGTAAACGTTTTTGCAGCCTTTTGATTGCTTGAGCTCCTGAACGGCCCTCTTCAACTAGTCTTTGAACACGACTTGGTCGAAGCCTTAAAAGAGATACTTCTCCAGCAGCAAAGAAAGCTGGTAAGGCAATCAATATAACTAGAAAAATGAAACGCATTAAAGGGTTTAATGGGGGATGAGAGGATCGAACTCTCCTTAGCCGAATTATGAGTTCGGTGCATTCACCAGATTGCTAATCCCCCTTGAAAGATGAATTGTCTTGTGCAGAACTTCAAGTATTTTGAGGTCCACCAAAAGAATAATAAATAGTCTGGCTTCATTCTCAAATATCCCGAACTTAAAGCATTCCTTAGTAAAAACAATGATGAACTCCCTCTCTCATGAATCAAATGCTTTAAGAGAGAAGCTTTTAAGTCTTTTGGCTGCCAAGGCATATAAATATGGTGATTTCACTCTGTCTTCAGGAGTTAAGAGTAATCATTATGTCAATTGCAAGCCTTTGAGCTTGAGTGGATTTGGACTCAAATTGTTGAGTGAGGCTTTATTAGAAAGGGTTGAATCGAAATCAGTTGCTGTTGCAGGACTAACACTTGGTGCAGATCCATTGGTGAGTGGTGTTGCTATGTATGCAGCACTTTCTGGAAGGCCATTAGATGCTTTGATTGTTAGGAAGGAACCAAAAGGTCATGGCACTGGCCAATGGCTTGAGGGTCCACTACCACCTTCGGGTTCATGGATAACCGTTCTGGAGGATGTTGTCACTTCTGGAGGATCGGCTTTAAAGGCTGTTATTCAACTTCGTAATGCTGGCTACTTAATTGATAAAATAGTAACAATTGTAGATCGTCAGGAAGGTGGGAAATTGGCTATGAAAAAAGAAGCAATAGAACTTATATCTCTTTTCTCTCTAGAGGAAATTGTTGCTAAATCTCAAAGACTTTCTTGATTAATTAAAATGTATTTAGATCTGTATTGGGAAAAGATATTTCCTTTAATTAGGCTATCAGGAGAAGGAACTAGAAAATTTTTGCATGGTCAAACATCAAATAACGTTTTAAACAAAAAAGATGGGGAGATTTTTTTGAGTTGTTGGCTTTCTACTTCTGGAAAAGTGCGAGGTATTTTTGAGATAATACTAAATCCTGATGCAGCTTCTTTACTGGTAATAGGAGGAGATGATAATGAGGTTAAAGAAGCTTTTAATTCTATGATATTTCCTTCAGATAAGGTTAGTATTCAATCAACTCATTCTATAAGAAGACTGCAAGTAATTAATAGCAATCTATCTTCCTTTTTGGATAATATTATTTGGTTAGAGCCAAATTCAAATTTACCTATTAATCTTCATTCTTTTCAAAAGGCGACTGAATTGGAAGTAGAAGCTTGGCGCTTAGCAAAAGGGCTGCCAATAGGAGCTTTTGAAATTAATCAATCTTATAATCCTTTTGAGTTAGGATTATCTGAGATAGTAAGTCTTGATAAAGGTTGTTATTTAGGTCAAGAATCAATTGCAAAATTATCAAGAGCTGGATCTTCAAGAAAGAAATTAATGTTATGGTCCTCTAAATTCATGGCAAAAGTAAATGAACCAATTCTTAGTTATGTAGATGATCAAGATTTTGATCAAAAAGCTGGTCTTGTAACTTCTTCTATTTACTTGCCATCGGAGGAAAGAAGTATTGGACTAGCGATAATGAATAAAAACTTCTTATCTTCTAATAGCTTTTATCTTAATTCATTAGAAAAAAAAGTTGAGATAAGCGCTCCTAAATTGTCATTTAATAATTGGCTTAGCCTTTGTTAATTTTAAAGATCTTGTTATCTTGATTTAAAAGCCATTCTGCTGCTGCCCATGTAGCTAGGCAATCATCTTGATTATATCTAAATATTTTTTTTAAACAATTAGGACTTCTTTTTTTATTGCTATTTTTACTATTCCATTTTCGCCACCAAAGCAGTGCTTTTGAACCATCTGGATTTATTTGCTGCCATCTAAAACCAACCCATTCTGCTACAACTTTGAGCCCGTAACTATTTACTGGTAATAGCCAATGTTTTCTAATTCTTTGATGTACATCAATAAACCTTTGGTCAAGGAGCTGAAGTTCTTTAGCCGGAATTTTTTGTTGAATAGCTAGTTTCCTGATCGCTATAATTTCCGTCTCTCCATAATGCAATACAGGCCAGTTGCGATATTTATTTAACTTGGTTCTTAATCTCTCCCATTGCTTGCTTCTTTTATCCTCAAAAAGTATTAATATCGGATGATACTTAGCATTCTTTAGGTCCCAATCTCCATTCTTTTTTCGGTCTATACGAACAAATCCATGTAGGAAGTCTTCTTGTGAATCTGAATCTGATTCTATATCGTAAATTAATACGCCATTTGCATGTTCAAGTTCTTGTAAAGCTTTACTATGATTGATTCTTTTGGGCTTACCATTTAACTGTACTTTTGCTTGGGATATCAATAAGTAAGCAAGGTCATCATTTTGCTTACTTATAGGAAGAAGTTTTTTACTTAGCTCATTTGGGTTGGATAGTGCTAAATCTTTTATTTGATTAATCCCAAGCTCTTCCAAAATTTCTTTTCTTTTATGACCTATTCCACTTACTTCGCTTAAAAAACCTTTTGCTTTGGCTTCAGAATCGCATAACGATTGCCATGAACAAATCGTGCATTTTTTCCTGTCTGAAATAATTGGAGGTGGGTTCTTTAGATTTAAATCTTCTGAGAGCTTAGACAAGGATAAATTAAGTTGTTTTTTTAGACCTTCATTGAGTGAAATTCTGTCAATTTCAAGACCTTGATTTGTTTTTGAAACAGTAATTCCATTAGGGACAAAGGCATTTTGAAGAGGTTCAAGTAAAAGACCAGTTAATGCCAATGCTTGCTTTAATTCTCTTGTGTTTCTTTTGCCTTGTCGAGCTAATACTGGTCTATAGGCATATTCTCCCCACACACTTTCTCCAGAAACTTTTTGCAATAAAGGAGGATTCGCTGAAATTAATTGTCCGGTAGGCATTCTATTTTTTAGTTTTATGCCGAGTATTCCAGAGCTCCCTGCTATGCAACTTTGAATTCCTTTGCCTGGGGGCTCCTCAAGTAATGCGGCAAAACTTTTTTGTTGGTGATCTAATTGAAGACTATGGTGAGCTTTCCAATGTCTTTGTTTGCGATCGCCAAAAGAATCCAGCCATGCTTTCCTTCGACATCGAATCCAGCTTCTTAGCAATCTATCGGAAAGCACGTTTCGATTTAGTGTGTGGATGCTTTATTCCCTGACGATAGAGAGCTTGTCATATGTCGTCAGATCATCTATTGATTGGTTATTGGGATTAAATACTTTGCGACTTAAGTCAGAACCTATTCAATTTGGCACAGATGGTTGGAGAGGAATTCTCGGAGTTGATTTTACTGTTGACAGACTTTTACCAGTGGCCGCCGCCTCAGCACAAGAATTGAAATATAGAGCACCTAAAGAATTGCAAAGCAATACTGTCATTATTGGCTACGACAGACGTTTTTTAGCTCCAGAGTTTGCCGTTGCAGTTGCTGCCGCAATTAGAGGATGCAACCTTGAGCCACTCCTAACAGAAAGCCCTGTCCCTACTCCTGCTTGTAGTTGGGCCACAGTTAAGAGGAAAACCTTGGGTGCAATTGTTATAACGGCTAGTCATAACCCTCCTGAATGGATTGGTTTGAAAATCAAAGGTCCTGATGGGGCATCTGTTGACCGAGCATTCACTTCTGCCGTAGAGAGAAGATTATCTTTAGGAGTCTTCACTGAACCTATTGAAGGTCCAATAAATAGATTTGATGCGCGAAAGGAGCACCTAGATGGCCTTAGAGAAAAATTTGATGTTCAGGCTTTAGTCGCAGGGTTAAAAAAAATTGGTTTAAAAGTTATAGTTGATCCGATGCATGGATCAGCTGCAGGTTGTATCTCCGAATTGCTTGGAGAGAATGAAGATATTTCTAATTTAGTAGAAGAAATTAGGGTGTCTAGAGATCCATTATTTGGGGGTAATTCTCCAGAACCACTTGCCAAGAATTTAAGTACCTTAATTGCTAAAATTAAGCATTTGAACTCCAAAGGTATTAAATCTTTAGGGTTGGTATTTGATGGCGATGGAGATCGAATTGCAGCAATTGATGAAAATGGAAGATTTTGCAGTACACAATTATTAATGCCTCTTTTAATTGAACATTTAGCAAGAGTCAGGGGGCTTCCTGGATCTGTAGTCAAAACTGTAAGTGGTTCAGATTTAATGAAACTTGTTGCAGAAGATATTGGTAGAAAAGTTGTTGAACTTCCAGTGGGATTTAAATATATAGCGCAAGAAATGAACAATAGAGAAGTACTTGTAGGTGGAGAAGAATCTGGAGGAATTGGATTTGGTATGCATATACCGGAGCGCGATGCATTATTTGCAGCTTTGTTGGTTCTTGAAGCTCTAAAAGATGCAGGCCAAGGACTTGGCTCTCGTTTAAAAGAGATAGAAAATCATTTTGGCGAGAGTCACTATGACAGGATTGATATTGATCTTGTTAATATGGAAACGAGAGAAAGATTTGAGAGATTTCTTAGTGAGTCTCCTCCTAGGATCGTTAATCAAATATCTGTTTTAGAAGTAATTTCTATAGATGGTGTAAAGCTCAGACTTGGTGAAAATCATTGGTTAATGTTTCGTTTCTCTGGAACAGAACCGTTATTGCGAATTTATTGTGAGGCACCATCCGAAGAAAAATTACAATCGACTTTAAAATGGGCTAAAGAATTAGCTGAAATAAAATGAATATCGAAAATAAGAGTCCTATATTAATAATTGCTAGTACTAATCAAGGGAAGGTAAATGAGTTTAAGTCTTTACTTGAAGATTTCCCGCTAGAAGTAATAATGCAGCCGGATGGATTAATAGTGAATGAAACTGGTAAAACTTTTTTAGAGAATGCAAGAATAAAAGCAAAGGCTACCTCAAAATATACCGGAAAGAATTGTTTGGCTGACGATTCTGGTTTATGTATAGCTTCACTAGATGGAGCCCCAGGAATTAATTCAGCTAGATATGCAAATACAGATCATGAGAGGATTCAAAGAGTTTTAAAAGAATTATCTGGAGTTCAAGATAGGAAAGCTTATTTCATATCCGCTCTTTGTATTTCCTCTCCAGATGGTGAAATCCTAATAGAGGTTCAAGGTAAGTGTGAAGGTGTTATTACTAATACGCCTAGAGGGGAGAAAGGTTTTGGATATGATCCTATTTTTGAAGTGATTCCTACAGGTAAGACTTTTGCAGAAATGGGAGAAGTGAAAAAACAAAAACTTGGACATAGAGGCAAAGCATTTGAACTTTTAAAACCTTCGTTGACAAATATACTTGCTAATTTCTAGTTTTAGTTTAATAATCAATTATTAACCCAACTTCCATGTAGTCCATGAGGTATAGCTATAGGCATTTCAAGTTTACATTCTAATTTTAGATTTTCTGAGTTTAAAATAACTAGTTCCGTAATCCTTTCAGCAGCATTCCAAATTAAAGAAATTACCCAGCCTGAATCTTCATTATGTGAATTTACTTTTGGAATATAAAGAGGCTCACTAACAAAACCTCGAGGCCCTGCATTCCAAATCCATTCTTTTTGATTTTTAAGATCTAACTTTTTGATCGCTTGTAGAGGCCCATTTCCTGTAGAACATTCTGCAATTGCCATCCAGCTAAATCTTGCAGGAAGTCCTTGAAAATTAGGGTTTACCATCGCAAATTCACAACATTGTTGACTAATAGTTTTTATATCGACTGAATTATTGATTATATTTATAGTACATCTTTTAAGAATACCTTCAGGGATTAGATCAAAATCAATTTCACGAAAATCATCTTTAGGTCCGATGGATGGAAAATCTTGATAAAAAATACTTTCTAAAATTAATTTATTACCATCTTCATAGGCATTCAGGTGGTGAAATACAAATCCTTCTGGCCCTTCTATTATTTTTGGTGAAGCCCCTGCAAATTGACCACAATCTCTAGGAATTAACCACAACTTTCCTTTCTTACCCTTTTGTGATGTTAAGCATTGAGCTGCTCCTTTTTGTCCAAAAATAAATGGTATAGGATTAAACGAAATAGCATTTTGTAAGAAAATAGTCCAATTAGGTGTTATTGCAAAATCATGAAGGAATGCAAAACCATTAAAGGTATCCTTTCTATCGCTAATTAATTGACCAGCTTTTTCACCTGCTAGGGCAAATTCCATTGATCTTATAGTGCTTTTAGGACCAGTTTGAACTCCAAAGGTAACCATTCTTTTTTGATCATGGTGACCTGGATCAAACCTTGGGTGAGCACTTAAAGATTCTTTTGGCTTTAGTACGCCATTAAGAGTAGAAAGACCAAATGTCTCAAGTGTTTTTGGATCAATCGCATGAGGACCCGCAGCTTCCCAAAGGGCTAATAAATCATCTCCAAACTTAATTATATTTGTATTTGCAATGTTTTTCAGGCGTAGATCAAATGCATTAGCCAAAAAACCTCCTTGCTTTTTAGTCCCAAAAACACCTCTATATGTAAACTTTCCTGCTTCTTCTTCAGATTTCCATCCCTCAGTTCGAATAAATCTATTACTGAAACTAACCTTCCCATTATTAAAACTTATGGCTGCAATCATTCCATCCCCGTCAAATGGATGATGCACCCAATGTCCTCCCCTCTCTAGTATCCCAGGACCATTGCGATAAAAAGTTCCAGATAATTCATTAGGAACTGTGCCCTGTTTAGCGATAATTTGTATATTGGCAAGTTCTTTTTCTACGTTGCAATAGGCACTTGCCCAATCTTCTCTGTCAAAGCCTATCGGCTGAGCTTTTGCTTTTCCCTTGAAGCCAGATTGGAGCACTTTCAGATAAATCTTTGGTGTAATAATTTTCGCGCAATTTTTTTGAAGACGCGAGATTAGCCTTATTACTTTGTTTAATCTTGAGAACCTGCTTGCTCTAACACGCCTTTACTACTAGGTATTCTTCCTGAACTTCTGGGATCAAATTCAGTTGCCATTCTGAGTGCTCTAGCAAAAGACTTGAAACAAGCTTCAACTATATGATGAGAATTGCTCCCATTTAATTGAGAAATATGCATTGTAAGCCCACTATTATTAACTACTGCAATAAAAAATTCTTTTACTAATTCTGTTTCATAATTTCCAATCCTTTCATTAGGAATTGTTAAGCCAAAACTTAAATGAGGTCTGCCTGAGCAATCCAAAATCACTTGAACTAATGCTTCGTCTAAAGGTGCAATAAAATGGCCAAATCTATTAATTCCTTTCCTATTCCCTAATGCTTTAGATAAAGCTTGACCAAAGGCAATCCCAACATCTTCATTTGTGTGATGGTCGTCAATATGTGTATCTCCTTTAGCTTGAATTTCTAAGTCAATCAAGCCATGACTTGAAATCTGATGAAGCATGTGATCTAGGAAAGCAACCCCAGTTTCGATTTCACATTTTCCATTCCCATCTAGATTTAAACGAACTTTTACATTCGTTTCCCCAGTAACTCTATGAATTTCTCCTTGTCTAGTTGAAGTCATTTAATATGAAAAATAGGGACGAAATAAAAAACAGCTTTACATTCCATTGATGCAATAGCCGGCATCAACATAAATGGTTTGACCAGAGATACCACTTGATAGATCACTTAGTAAGAAAGTGGCAGTATTCCCAACTTCTTTCTGGGTGACAGTTCTTCTTAGTGGTGCTTTCTCTTCTACATTGTGAATCATGTCAAGGATGCCCCCAATTGCTGAACTGGCCAAAGTCCTTATAGGTCCTGCGCTAATCGCATTCACTCTGACTTGATGCTCAGGGCCTAATTCAGCAGATAAGTATCTCACTGAGGCTTCCAGTGCAGCTTTAGCTACTCCCATAACGTTGTAGTTAGGGATTGCTCTTTCTGCGCCCAAGTAAGTAAGAGTAACTACCCCAGCTCCTTTATTGAATAAGGGCTTTGCATATTTGCAAAGAGGAGCAAGTGAATAAGCACTTATTTCTAAAGCCCTAGAAAAACCATCAGCAGTAGTTGCACTGTAATTTCCTACTAGTTCTTCTTTCCCAGCAAAAGCTAAGCAATGAACCATTCCATCCAAAGTTCCCCATTTTTCTTCAACAGATTGAAAAACTGCTTCGATTTGGGAATGATCTTGGACGTTTAAAGGAAGAAAAAGCGAAGGATTTAGCGGAGCTGTCAGATCTTTCACTTTTGATTCAAATCGCCCTTTTTCGTCTGGTAGGTATGTGATTCCGAGCTCTGCTCCAGCTGCATGTAGCTGTTGAGCAACACCCCAGGCAATTGATCGACTATTAGCGATCCCTGTAACGAGGATTTTTTTTCCTTTGAGATCTAGAAGCATCTTTCAGAAATCTCTTTGAGAACTATTTAGATTCTCTCTTATGTTGTGCTTTGTGTTAATACTCAAGAGGATATCGCTATATATTCTTTGTTTTAAATCTTTGGAATAGAAAAGTTATTTCCTATGGTCAGAACCAATTCAACCATGCTTCCAATAGGCACTAAGTTGCCAAACTTTGATTTGCCAGTAGTGAAATGCACAAATTCATCTCAGCATCAACCAGGATTTAATCTTGATCGAATGAGTAATAGCTCATTAGGGGAAAAACCTTCTTTATTGATGGTCTTGTGTGCTCATTGTCCTTTCGTCAAACACATAGAAAATGAGTTAACCAATCTAGAGAAAGCTTATGGGGAGAGAATTCAGTTCATAGGCATTGCTAGCAATAGTTTGGAGACACACCCTCAAGATGGTCCAGATCAATTAGCCCTTCAAGCTCAATTAAATGATTGGAAGTTTCCTTACCTGTTGGATTTAGATCAAAGTTTTGCTATCTCTTTAAGAGCTGCATGCACTCCAGATTTCTTCCTTTTTTCAGATCGGAGTAATCATGGACCTGATTTGATTTACAGAGGTCAACTTGATGACAGTAGACCAGGTAATGACATCCCTGTCACTGGAAAAGATTTAAGAAGTGCTTTAGATGCAGTACTTGAGGGAAAGATGCCTGCTAATGAACAAAAACCATCAATTGGATGCAATATCAAATGGCATCCTGGGAAAGAGCCAAATTGGTTTTGATTGATTAAGGGGAAGTTGATTTCTCTTTTTCCTTAGAGCAAGTCTTAATGTGATTTGTATGCAGGTGCCTCCTTTTAGCCTTTCAAGGCAGCTTTCAGATCTTGGACAAGAACTTGATGCTGCAGTCTTAAAGGTTCTTCATAGCGGACAATTTGTTGGAGGTCTTGAAGTAACGACCTTTGAGGAATCATTCGCAGAATTCATACGAGTTCCATTTGCGGTGAGTTGTAATAGTGGGACAGATGCTTTAATTCTTGCTCTTAGGGCTCTTGAAATTGGTGTTGGAGATGAAGTGATTACAACTTCATTTAGTTTTTTTGCAACTGCAGAGGCTATTAGTGCAGTAGGGGCTTTACCAGTATTTGTTGATGTTAACCCTGATAATTATTTAATTGAACTTGATGATATTGAAGCAGTAATCACATCTGCGACGAAGGCAATCCTCCCGGTACATCTTTTTGGCTGTCCTGTGGATATGAAGAGATTGAGGCAAATTGCAGAGAAGCATCATCTTAAAATTATTGAAGACTGTGCTCAAGCTGCTGGAACAGAATGGGATGGTGAGCCTGTTGGAAGTTGGGGAGACGTCGGATGCTTTAGCTTCTTTCCTACAAAAAATCTTGGAGCGGCTGGTGATGCTGGTGCTATCACTACAAAAGATAAATTGATAGCTCAAAGGATTAGGGAATTAGCTGTTCACGGAATGCCAAGAAGATATCTTCATTCTCATCTAGGATATAACAGTCGATTAGATGCTATTCAGGCAGCTATCTTAAATTTAAAGCTATCTAGACTTAATGGTTGGGTAGAACAAAGGGGAATTATTGCTTCACGATATACAGAGCTTCTTGAAGGTGTTAAGGGAATTAGATTGCCTGCTTCTATAAACTCAAAAGCAGGAAGACATTCATGGAATCAATTTGTTATTCAAGTACATTCTAATAATCAATTCTCTTCATCTAATCAAGACAATAGAGATTGCTTAAAAAGTAGACTTGAAGATAGAGGAGTTTATACCATTATATATTATCCAATACCAATACATCGTCAGCCGGCATATATGAATATGACCTTTTCTAAGATGAAACTGCCTTTCACAGATAAGCTTTGTAGTGAGGTATTGAGCTTACCTATATTCCCTGAGATATCAGAAAAAGAGCAGGTTCATGTCGCTGATTCAATTAAAGAAATTTTAAGTAATTGATAACAAGCTAGACTAGGATTTTTTATATAGAAATCTAAACTTTGCTTGTTGATCTTTATGAGCCACGATTGCTTTAGGATAGATCTTCCTTTCGAGATTATTTATTTCACTTGTAATTAAATCTTCTTTTGATATGTGAGATAACTCTGGTAGCCATTTTTTTATAAACTCTGCTTTAGGGTCAAATTTAATTGTTTGTGTATAAGGGTTAAATATTCTTAATGGTTTAGTATCCATTCCGCTACTTGCGCTCCATTGCCATCCTCCATTGTTTGCTGCAATATCTCCATCTACAAGAATATCCATGAATAATTTCTCTCCTATTTGCCAATTACAGATCAAATCCTTTACCAAAAATGATGCCACAATCATTCTACAACGGTTGTGCATCCAACCTGTTTGATTTAATTGCCTCATTGAAGCATCTACAATAGGAACTCCTGTAAGACCTAATCTCCAAGCATTAATCCATTTTTCATTATTTTCCCATGGGAAATCTTTTAATTTTTCTCTATAAGGACCATTTAATAATCTGGGAAAATTAAATAAAATATTTTGGTAAAACTCTCTCCAACATAATTCTTTCTGCCAAGTATTAATAGATTTTTTTTGATAAATTGTTTTTGCATTATTTAATGCTAATAGAGAAGCATTCCATGATTCTCTTGGGCTAATTGTACCAAACCTAAAACTTGCACTAAGTTTAGATGTCCCATTAAAAGAAGGGATGTCCCTATTTAAAGAATAATCAAGGATTGTATTCTTATCAATAAACTCTTTTAATTGTTCTCTGCCAACTTTCTCTCCTGGCCTGCATGGACAAAGGTTGTGTCCTACAAAATAATTTATTTCCCTTATTCTTTGTGTTAATTTAAATGAATCTTTTATATAGTTTTCTCCTAGATAATTTTCTATTTTAGTTTTTTGGATATTACTTAAACCTACTAATCGTTTGTTTGTATGTTCTACATCTATATATCCCTTTGAGAATTTCATCTCTACTAATGAATTCCATTTTTTAAAGAATGGCCCATAGACTTTATATGGATTATTGTTGCCAGTCCTGATCTGATTAGGAGCGATAAGAAGTTGATCCCATTCAGATAATGCTTTGATAGATTGCTTTTGCAGTTTATAAATTATTTGCTTATCTATTGATATATTTTCTGGTTCAATATCCTTATTCCAGCAAACACAATCAGCATTAATAGCTTCAGCTAATAGTGGTATTAATTTAATAGGGTTTCCATGAAGAATTAATAGATCACTTCCTGTTTTCGACCAGTTTCTTTTTAATTCATCCAAGCTTTTTGTTAGGAACCAGACTTGAGAAGCAGGGAAAATAGATTTTAAATCTTCTTTTGGGAATATTTTTTGATCAAGTATAAATACACCTGTAATTGCAGATGTATTTGATTTGGCCTTGGATAGTCCAACATTGTCAAATAATCTAAGATCCCGTCTATGCCAAAACAACCAACGAGGTTTAGGCATTTATTTATAAATCAAGTATTTTTTTTGCTCTGAACCAGGCGGCAATACTTTTCCCGTCCAGAATCTCCTCATTATTTATTAAGAGGGAGTCAAGTTCATCTGGCGTCATATGTAAAACCTCTAGATCTTCGTCTTCATCCCCAGGAGGAAGCTCATTCAGAGCAGTCAGTTCGCTAGCTAAGAACAGGTGAATTATTTCATCTGAATATCCAGGGCAAGGAAGCATTTGCCCCATAGCTTCCCATCTTTTTGCAGAATAGCCTGCCTCTTCGGCAAGTTCTCTTTTCATTGAAGTTAAAGGGTCTTCGCCAGACTCTAAAGTTCCTGCAGGAAATTCAAGTATTCTTCTTTCTACAGCAAATCTGTATTGTCTAAGTATTACTATTTTGCCTTCTTCATTTATAGGAACTGCTAGTGATGCTCCTGGATGCTTTATTACTCCAAAAGTTCCTTCTACTCCTATTGGAAGTTTAATACGATTAATCTCGAAACGAATTTTTCTTGCATCAAGAGATGCTTTATTTTCTATTAAATATGCAGGTTCTTTAGGAGAAATAGGAGTCATTCGGGAGAGATTTGAAGATTTAAAAGTTTTTTGTGTTGGATTTGATTTTGATTATTGGGATTCGGGCCAACCTCCTTTGATGATTTTTTTTGGAGGATTCTCTTTAGAGCTTATGGCTGCTCCAAGAGGAACGATTACAAAACTTCGTTCAAAAATCCGGGGATGAGGAATTGTGAGCTTTTTGCTTTTCATTTGAAAGTTACCCCACGCTAATAGATCAATATCTAGAGTTCTGGGACCCCACCGAATTGACTGAGTTTTGATGTCATGTCTTCCATATTTTTTTTCTAAGCCAAAGAATTCATTAAGCAAATTCAGAGCTTTTTTTTTACAAGGTTGTATTGCTTCCAGTTGATTCCCTTCGACGACTAATACAGCATTTATAAATGGATTTTGTCCTTTTGGTCCTCCCATTGGTTCGGTTTTGAATAACGGAGACCATTTCCATATTAATTCTTGATTACTTTTGCCCTCATTATTATTCTCTGAGTTCGAAGAGGTGTAGGCCCATTGGGAAATGACTTCTTCGATTTGAGGTCTAATGGCTAGCAAAGTATCTACAGGTTCTCCTGCTGAACTAGGCATATTTGCTCCTAGACCAATGACTATGCTGTTTGAGGGGGGGGGGATCAAGGAAGTTATTGTTTTTTTTCGAGATACTGGCGCAAAAGTAACTGTTTATGGGACATTAAGTGAATGGGAGTTAATCAACTCATAAGCAAAGTTCCTAAATGATTGCAAAGCTAGCAGCTAATGAAAGAGCTAACCGAGCTTTCCCTCTCGCGGCCATAACAGGTCATGGAACTCTTAAATTGGCACTTTTGTTGGCAGCAGTAGATCCTGGGCTTGGGGGAGTCATTATTGCAGGTGGTAGAGGTACAGGTAAATCTGTATTGGCAAGAGGTCTGCATGCTTTGTTGCCTCCTATTGAGATTATCGATTCTTCCGAATGTTCCCTAGATAAGGATTTCCCAAAACCTATTTCATTAAATCTTGACCCTGCTTTCCCAGATGAATGGGATGAATCAACAAGATTGTATATGAAAGATAAATATCAATTAAATACTGAATTTAAAGATAAAAATAAGCAAATTCCTACACAAGTAATATCTGCTCCTTTTATTCAAATTCCGCTTGGAGTTACTGAAGATAGATTAGTTGGGGCGGTTGATGTGGCTGCTTCTTTATCTAGTGGCAGCGCAATTTTTCAGCCAGGTCTTTTAGCTGAATCTCATAGAGGTGTCCTTTATGTAGATGAATTGAATCTGCTAGATGAGGGTATTGTTAATCTTTTACTTGCTGCTGTTGGAGCTGGAGAGAATCGAGTTGAAAGAGAGGGCCTAAGCCTAAGTCACCCTTGTAGACCATTGCTCCTTGCTACTTATAACCCCGAGGAGGGAGCTGTTAGGGATCATTTGCTTGATAGATTTGCAATAGTTTTATCTGCTGATCAATTAATTACAACTGAACAAAGAGTAGAGATAACACAATCAGTGATTTCTCATGGTGAATGTAGCTCCACTTTTTCAGCCAAATGGTCTGAGGAAACAGAAGGTTTAGCAACTCAATTACTTATAGCTCGTCAGTGGCTTCCTGATGTCCAAATTAGTCAAGATCAAATTACATACCTAGTAACAGAAGCGATTCGAGGAGGGGTAGAAGGACATAGGTCAGAGCTATATGCTGTAAGGGTTGCAAAGGCCCATGCCGCTTTAAGTGGCAGAGATGTTGTTGATGCAGAAGATCTAAAAGTTGCTGTTCGATTAGTAATTGCACCTCGAGCTTTGCAGATTCCTCCTCAGGATGAGCAAATGGAACCTCCGCCTCCAGAAGAACAGCAACAACCTCCCCCTGAAGATAATTCTGAGGAGGACCAAACATCTGAGGATGACGATGAAAATGAGGAGGACGAGACTCCTCAAGAAGAAAGTCCTCCTATTCCAGAAGAATTCATGCTCGATCCTGAAGCATGTTCAATAGATCCAGATCTATTACTTTTCTCTTCTGTTAAATCAAAAAGCGGAAATAGTGGAAGTAGAGCTGCTGTACTTAGCGACAGTAGAGGTAGATATGTCAAGCCAGTAATACCAAGAGGGCCTGTCCGAAGAATTGCAGTTGATGCAACCTTAAGAGCAGCTGCGCCTTACCAAAGGGCTCGTAGAGAAAGGAATCCAGAAAAGAAAGTCATTGTTGAAGAAGTTGATTTAAGAGCCAAGCTCTTGCAAAGAAAAGCTGGGGCATTGGTTATTTTCTTGGTCGACGCAAGTGGTTCAATGGCTCTTAATCGTATGCAAAGTGCAAAAGGGGCAGTTATTCGATTATTAACCGAAGCTTATGAAAATAGAGATGAGGTGTCTTTGATCCCTTTTAGAGGTAATCAGGCCGAAGTTTTATTGCCTCCTACTAGATCTATTACAGCAGCCAAGAGAAGATTAGAGACTATGCCTTGCGGTGGGGGCTCCCCATTGGCTCATGGTTTAACTCAAGCAGCAAGAGTTGGAGCAAATGCTCTTGCTACTGGAGATCTTGGGCAAGTTGTTGTTGTTGCAATAACTGATGGGAGAGGGAATGTGCCTTTAAGTTTGTCACTTGGGCAGCCAGAACTTGATGGAGAAGAACCTGTTGATTTAAAACAAGAGGTGTTAGATGTTGCTTCTCGTTATCGAATGATAGGAATTAAATTACTCGTAATTGATACTGAACGAAAATTTATAGGTAGTGGAATGGGCAAAGATTTAGCAGAAGCAGCAGGAGGTAAATATGTGCAATTGCCTAAGGCGACTGATCAGGCAATTGCTGCGATAGCTATGGACGCGATTGGATCAGTGACATGAGAGTCTAGGAACTCTTGATTTATTTTACCTAATAACTAAGGCGTAGATAGTCTTGTTTTTTTAGGGTAAAGCTCATTGAAAAGCTCACCTAAGCCAATAGTGACACTCCTAATTGCTGACATTAGTTCTTTGTCCTCTATTACTTTACTAAAGTCAGTACCTAGCGCATCTATTTTCCCTGTTAAGGATCTTGTAGAGCTTGCGGCTTGTTGAATATCATTTAATGTTTGAGGATTGTCTAATGATGCTAAAATATTATTAAAATGAGAACTTGCTTCTTGTAAGTTAGTAATAATAGGCTCTAATCTCCTGACTTCTTCTTTTACTTGGGCAACCAACTCATCTAAATTTTTCTGTGTTTGATCAAATTGTTTTGTAGAATCTACCAAATTAGAAACAATATCTTCTTTGTCTGCTTTTTCAATTATCTTTTCTAGTTCTTGAGAAAGTGTAGAAATGCTTTTTAAAGATTCCCCTTTAATAATATCTCCTTCACACAAAATGCTGCTTTTTGAGCATTTTGGAGATGCAGGCATTGGAGAATTTTGCGGAATTGAATTGCCCATGGTTCTTAAAGAAACCTGAGCATCACCTCCTAATAATGAACTTGTGATAACCTTTGCAATTACTGGCTTAGGCAATCTAAGAGAAGAATTATTGATTACAATTGTTGCTTCTACATTGTTAGGATTTACTTTTATTTTGCTTATTGATCCTACTAATATTCCCCTAAAAGTAACAGGAGATAATTCTGATAATCCACTTGCGTCGGAAAAATTCGCCTGAATTTTCCACTGGTTGGCTCCAATTTTTATCCCTCTTAGCCAGAGGGATGAGCCAGTAAATATTATTATTCCTCCTAGGATTGATAAACCAACAATTGCATCTCGAATAGATCTTTTCATGGTTTTAATGGTCGGAAGCTTGCATTGGTCCTTCTAGATTTCCTGACCGGAACTGTTGAACATAAGCATTCTTACTTTGTTTGAAATCTTCGATGCAACCATCCCATTGAAATTTTCCGTCATAGATCATTACCACCCTTTTTGCAGATCGTTGAATAGTGCTTCTTACATGGCTCACAACAATGGAGCAGCCTTTAGCTATATCTGTTGTCTTTACAATTAAATCTTCAATACGGGTACAAGCAACCGGGTCAAGGCCAGCAGTAGGCTCGTCATATAGCAATAAGGGCATTCTTCCTTGATCTTTATATGGATCTTTTATTAAAGCCCTTGCAAAGCTAACTCGTTTTTGCATCCCACCACTTAATTGACCAGGGTATTTATTTGCAACATCAAATAGACCTACTTCTGCTAATGATTTCATTACAAGCTCTTTCCTTTCTTTAAAATTGATATTTTCGTTTTTCATTAATAAAAACCCTACATTTTCTTCAACAGTTAAAGATGCTAGTAGTGCGGGATTTTGGAAGACGAGCCGAACGTCAGGAGGCTTGTTTTGATCGATTCTTAGATATTTTTGTTGCTTCCCAAATAATTGAAGGTCTCCTTTGCTAGGAAGTAAAAGCCCAGCAAGCAATCTAAGAATTGTCGATTTACCGCAGCCAGATGGGCCTACAATCGCAAGCCTTTCTCCAGGCTGCATTAGTAAGTCAAGTTGATCTAACACAACGTTTGAATCCCATTGCATTGTTAGATTCTTCATCTCGACCACTGGCGTGGTTTGAGGCACGATGACCAAGGACTTGGAAACTAGTTCTTGTATCTTGCCTTGGCTGCGGAATTAGGGAAGTTTTTTTAGATTTCCACAATTATTTCCGGTCGAAAATTGCCATCAGATTTGAATTCGTTTAAATCTCCATCTCCAAAGAATCAATTTGGTCAATCTATGGCCTCTAAAAGACTTATCCGCACAAATAGAGGCAAAAGAAAGGATTTTCTTGCGCGTTCTCGTCGTGCAATTAGATGGCTTTTGCCAGGTTTAGTTGTTAAACGATGGATGCTGACCTCCGGTTTAGGTTTGCTATTGGCTCTTTTAGGAGCAGCAATTTGGGCTGATTTAAGGCCCATATATTGGATGATTGAAAATTTGATATCGGCTTTAGGTGCAATAACAACTTTTTTACCTCGAACGATAACGGGACCTCTAGTTCTTTTGATTGGCGCAGCGTTGCTTTTGCTGGGTCAAAGTCGCAGTTTCGAATCCATTCAACAGGCTTTAGCCCCAGATAAGGAGACAGTTCTTGTTGATGCATTGCGTGCTAAAAGCAAACTTAATAGGGGACCAAATATTGTTGCTATTGGAGGCGGCACAGGACTCGCAACACTTTTAAATGGGTTGAAAAGATATAGCAGTCGAATCACAGCAATAGTTACTGTTGCAGACGATGGAGGGAGTAGCGGAATATTACGAAGGGAAATGGGAGTCCAACCGCCAGGAGATATCAGAAATTGTTTAGCAGCTTTGTCAAATGAAGAGCCTCTATTGACTCGTCTCTTTCAATATCGTTTCTCTGCTGGGAGTGGTTTAGAGGGGCATAGTTTTGGCAATTTGTTTTTATCTGCATTGACTGCAATTACAGGGAACTTTGAAACTGCGATTACTGCTTCAAGTCGTGTGCTTGCAGTTCAAGGAAGCGTTGTTCCAGCGACAAATGTTGATGTTAGATTATGGGCTGAACTTGAAAATGGTCAGAGAATTGAAGGAGAATCTGCTATAGGGAAGGCCCCAAGTCCAATTATTAGAATAGGTTGTTTGCCAGAGCGCCCTCCAGCTTTGCCTCGGGCAATTGAAGCGATAGCAAATGCTGATCTTATTTTGCTTGGGCCTGGAAGCCTTTATACCTCTTTGCTTCCTAATTTGCTTGTACCAGAATTAGTAGAAGCAGTTCAATTAAGTAATGCGCCAAAATTATATATATGTAATTTAATGACTCAACCTGGAGAAACTGATGGGCTAGATGTTACTGGGCACCTAAGAGCAATAGAAGCTCAGTTGGGTGTATTAGGAATTAAAAATAAAATTTTTGGATCAGTTCTTGCTCAAGATGATATGGAGCCCTCTCCTTTGATTGATTATTATCGCGCAAGAGGTGCTTATCCGGTTATTTGTAATAGGAGAGCGTTGAAGTCTCAGGGATATGATGTAATGCAAGCTCCACTTCAAGGGTTAAGACCAACTGCAACCTTAAGACATGATCCCAGAAGTCTTTCTTTGGCAATAATGAGGTTTTATAGAAAATATAAACGCGTTAGTTAGTAATACTTTAGTAAGCATCCTGCATTTCATAGAAATCTGGTTGAATATAATCTTTCCTTAATGGCCATCCTTTCCAATCTTCTGGCATAAGTAATCTTTTTGGATGAGGATGCCCTTCAAATTTTATACCAAACATGTCAAAAGTTTCCCTTTCCTGCCAGTCAGAACCTTTAAAAATTTTATATAAACTTGGAACAGTAAGCTGACCTTCTCGAGGTAAAAAAACTTTAATTCTTACTTCTTTTGGTTGATATTTAGATTCTAAACTTTCATTTTTAAGAATAAAATCATCTATCGAGATAAGATGGTAGAAACAAACTAGATTTTTCCCTGGTCCTTCATCGTATCCTCCTTGACACTGGAGATAATCAAATCCATTTTCTTTAAGAGCCAACATAGCTTTGTATAAAGTGTTTGGCTCTATAGAAATTGTTTCTATACCAATATGATCTTCGCCTATGTAATTATTATTTATTCCTTTACTTAGCAGAAATTTGCTTACTGGATCAAGAACTTCCTCTACTTTATTTTCATTGTCTGACTTATTTAAAGCATCTTTATTCTCTTTTTTTTGATTGGAATTGTTCAATTCATTTTGTGGTTTATCAGATTCATTGTTTTGCATGTTTCTTTTATCTAAATCAGATCCTAAAGGATTTTTGGGAACTTTATTTTCTTCATTTTGCTTATTCATTTTTCATAATCTCTTCCTTAATTGGTTCTTGGACACTTATTTCATTTTGTTGAATAGATTCAGTTGTAGCAGCTTCTAGCGCTGCTTTTTGGGAGCCAGCATTTAAATAAGCACCTGTAATCATTGGTTTTACAGCTTTCATTCGATGCGGAAGGGTTAGATAGCGATGAGTTTGATCCATTTTGCCTCTTTCTGTAAACGATTCATTTCCAACTTTTTTCCTTAGTTTGATAACTGCATCAAATATCGCTTCTGGCCTTGGAGGGCATCCAGGAAGATAAAGATCAACAGGGATTAATTTGTCAACACCTCTAACGGCGGTAGTTGAGTCTGCACTAAACATACCACCAGTAATTGTGCAGGCGCCCATTGCAATTACATATTTTGGCTCTGGCATTTGTTCATAAAGTCTTACTAGTGCAGGTGCCATTTTCATGGTCACTGTTCCAGCAACAATTAATAGATCTGCTTGTCTAGGAGAACTCCTTGGGACAAGTCCAAAACGATCAAAGTCAAACCTTGAGCCAATTAAGGCTGCGAATTCAATGAAGCAACATGCAGTTCCATATAAAAGAGGCCAAAGACTGCTTAATCTGGCCCAATTATGTAAGTCATCCAGACTTGTGAGGATAATATTTTCACTAAGGTCAGTAGTTATAGTAGGTGGCCCAATAGGGCCACAGCTTGCCTCACGGAGATCCCTAACTGAATTAATAGAGGGATTTTCAGACACGGGGGTAAATCAACTTCAAGGGACCCTTAATTAATGTTATGTAAGTCATTCGATATTGTGAGAATTATCTCGTTTTTCTTGTGCCACTTGCAATAGCTGCTAATCATATTTTACAAGTTATTAGGTGTATTTACTCATTGGAAATAGCTTAACTCCATTCAAGAGCTCCTTTTCGCCATGCATAAGCTAATGCGACTACAAGTATTGCAATGAATATAAGAGCTTCTATAAAAGCTAATAATCCAAGCCGGTGAAAAGCTACTGCCCATGGATAGAGGAAGACGGTTTCAACATCAAAAATCACAAAAACTAATGCAAACATGTAATAACGAATATTGAATTGAATCCAAGCCCCTCCAATTGGTTCCATTCCTGACTCATAAGTTAGTTCTCTTTCACCTGCTTTACTTTTTGGCGAAACAAC
Organism: uncultured Prochlorococcus sp.; assembly: GCA_902564535.1. Taxonomy (GTDB): domain Bacteria; phylum Cyanobacteriota; class Cyanobacteriia; order PCC-6307; family Cyanobiaceae; genus CACFBG01. The sequence continues at coordinate 75,047 of CACFBG010000003.1, read as the reverse complement.
TTTGTTGGTTACTAGGGCAAGAACAGGTACAGCAGCTGAAATTAGTAGAAAGCCTAGGAAGGCGTCGTAACCAGGTAGTGAAAACATTGAAATGAAGAATTAGAATTTTAGGTTTTCATCCACTCCAAGCTGCTTTCGCCTTTAGAGTTGAGAAAAAATGGATAATCTTCAATGAGTAAAGAAGCAAACCTCTAAATTGCAATCCTAATCAGCAAGTTGCTGAAAATCTTTCTCTTAATCAAATGTCTTCATCAAATCGAGAATCTTTAAAACAGGAAGTTGATTTGGCATCTCATTTGTATGAGTGCCGATCTTGCTCCTATGTTTATGATCCAAAAGAAGGAGTTAAGAAATACGGAATTAGTGCAGGCACTAGTTTCTCTGAATTAGATAAAGATGAATTCCGGTGCCCTGTTTGTCGTTCAAGGATTGAGTTTTTTAGAGATATTGGGCCTCCAGCTCAAGTTAGTGGCTTTCAGGAGAACCTGGATTATGGTTTTGGAGTCAACAAACTCACATCTGGCCAAAAAAATGTGCTCATTTTTGGAGGTTTAGCATTTGCTTTGGCTTGTTTCCTTTCCCTTTATTCTTTGAATTGAAAGTAATTTGCTATGAAACGCCTCATTGATTATTCATTTAATTTGTTGCTTACTCTTTGTATTGGACTAGGTCTTTCTGGCTGTGTGGCCTCAAGGCTTCCTATGGCAACTGCTAGTCCATGGGAAGAGGTTCAATTAGAAACCCAAGCAAATCCTTTAGATATTGCTTTTGTTGATGACAGCAATGGGTTTTTAGTTGGAACAAATCGTTTGATCCTAGAGACAAATGATGGAGGAGAGCATTGGAAGGAAAGGTCTTTGGATATTCCTGATTCAGAGAATTTTAGGTTGATAAGTATTGATTTTAGAGGAGATGAAGGTTGGATCGCTGGCCAGCCTGGCTTGGTAATGCATACAAGTGATGCTGGTAAGAATTGGACACGATTGCTGTTGGGAAATAAATTGCCAGGCGATCCTTACTTGATTAAAACTCTTGGTTCAGATGAAGCTGAACTGGCTACCACCGCAGGAGCTATATATAGGACTACTGATGCAGGATCTACTTGGGAAGGTCAGGTTAATGACGCTTCAGGAGGAATTCGTGATTTAAGGCGCGCTGATGCTGGAAATTATGTGAGTGTTAGTAGTCTTGGGAATTTCTTCGCTACGTTGGATAAAGGAGCTGATACTTGGGAGCCCCATCAAAGGGCTAGTAGTAAAAGGGTCCAAAGTATTGGCTATAAACCCAATGAAGAAGGGCTTTGGATGCTTTCCAGAGGTGCAGAGATTCGCTTTAACGAGAATTCGGAGGATTTAGAAAATTGGTCTAAGCCAATAGTTCCTATTGTTAACGGATATAACTATCTTGACCTTGCTTGGGATCCAAATAAAAATATATGGGCAGCAGGCGGCAATGGAACACTGTTAGTGAGTAAGGATGGAGGTAAAGGTTGGGAAAGTGATCCCATAGGAGCAAATCAGCCTTCCAATTTAATAAGAATCCTTTTCCCTTCTGGATTTGATTCCTCAAACCAGAAAGGTTTTGTTCTTGGAGAAAGAGGGGTTTTGTTGAGATGGATCGGCTAACACATAGTTTTGTGTAAATTGCGCAACGGTCTGTAACCATGATCGTGAAGGATTTCATAGTTCAGCCAAAGCCTTGATAGTATCTATGGGCTGATACGCATGAGGCTATGGCTGCCGGATCAACGGGCGAACGTCCGTTTTTTGAGATAGTTACCGACATCAAGTTTTGGATTATCCAAATCGTGACTCTGCCGGCAATTTTTGTCTCTGGTTTTTTGTTTGTGTCCACAGGTCTTGCCTATGACACATTTGGTACACCTACACCTGATACCTACTTTCAGGCTTCTGAAGCCAAAGCTCCTGTTGTGAGTCAGCGTTATGAGGCCAAGTCCCAACTAGACCTGCGCTTGAAATAAGCCATGACACAATCTGCTCCACTCCAATCTCAACGCGAGTACCCAATTTTCACAGTTAGGTTTTTTGCGGTTCATGCCTTGGGTGTACCCACGGTATTTTTCCTAGGTGCAATAGCTGCAATGCAGTTTATTCGTCGTTGATCGATCGCAATTACTTATCAATGCAAGTAAATCCAAACCCCAACAAATTGCCGGTTGAACTTAACCGCACAAGTCTTTACCTAGGCTTATTGCTCGTTTTTGTCATGGGCATTTTGTTCTCTAGCTACTTCTTCAACTGAATTTCCAATCATGAGTAAAGGACTTCGCGGCCCTGATGGACGCATACCAGATCGACTCCCTGACGGACGACCATCTGTTTCTTGGGAACGTAGATGGACTGAAGGCTCACTTCCATTATGGGTAGTAGCCACAACTGGAGGAATTGCAGTTATCTTTGTGCTTGGTCTTTTCTTCTATGGTTCTTATACAGGGGTTGGAAACGCCAATTTTTAATTTTAAATTGGCTTTAAATCAACAATCCTATTATTTGATTGACCTTTTCTCATAAAAAAACCTCCTTTTAAGGAGGTTTTTTTATGAGAAAAGTATTTACTTAAATTTATGATTTAAGTAAATTCTCCCCAGTAGGGAGCGGTGAATAGGTTTACTTTCTTTCTTGCTGATGAAGTTACCTTATCTTTGGAAGTCATCAGGCCATCTTTGAGTGAACTATGAGATGCACTGGCAGGTCGAATTGATGAAATTTTCTTTGCGGTGGCTTCTATGATTTTTGTTGCTTGTTTTGCATTTGCATTGAGATTTTCGATCACCATTTCTACAGAAACACTTTCTTCTTCGTTATGCCAACAGTCATAGTCTGTAACCATAGAAAGAGAGGTATAGGCAATTTCAGCTTCTCTTGCCAATCTTGCTTCAGTATGATTAGTCATTCCAATAACACTGCATCCCCAGCTTCGATATAGATTTGACTCTGCACGAGTTGAGAAGGCAGGGCCTTCCATAGCTAAGTAAGTACCACCTTTATGTAGTTGCCTGCCATCAGGCATTAACCTTTCGCCTTCATCGGCTAATAGTTTAGACAGGATGGGACAAAAGGGATCTGCCATTGTCACATGGGCTACTACACCATCAGAAAAAAAAGTCAAAGGGCGCTGATGAGTTCTGTCAATAAATTGATCTGGCACAACAATATCTAAAGGTCGAATTTGTTCTTGGAGTGAGCCGACTGCGGATGGAGAAAGGATCCATTTGACACCCAATGAACGCATTGCCCAAATATTGGCTCTATAAGGAATGTTTGTAGGAGTAAAGGTGTGAAATCTTCCATGCCTAGCAAGAAATACTGTTTTAATTCCTCCCAGCTCACCAACTCTTAAAATGTCTGAGGGATTGCCAAAAGGTGTGTTGATTTCTAGTTCTTTAACGTTGCTTAGACCTTCTAATGCATAAATTCCGCTACCACCTAAAATTCCTAGGGTGGATTGATTAAGTTCTTCTGAGGTTAAATCTTTCAATTATTTTAAATTCGATTGATAACATTATATTCCAAAAAAAATCGGTTGCTTTACTCTATCTTTTGGAAGATTCTATAAGGCTCATATTCTTTCAATTATGAATTGATTGTATGAAAATAAATTATTTAATAAGATACTTTTTTGTTAAAATATTAATATCCATTCATTATAAATTATTTGTATCTTAGTAGGCTCATAAATAATGCTTAGGGATCAGTATGAATATACAAGGGAAGCACTGGAGATCTATATGGCTAGAGATGGGAGGAGAATCCGTTGCTGTGATTGATCAAACAAAGCTCCCACATTCTTTAAAAATTCGATCATTAAAGACCTTTAAAGATGTTGTCAAAGCTATTAGTAAAATGGTGGTTAGAGGAGCTCCTTTGATAGGGATTACTGGGGCTTATGGATTAATGTTGGCCCTTATTGATGACCCTAGCGACAGGTCTCTTGAGAAGGCTTCAATGGAATTGATTTCGACTAGACCAACTGCAATTAATTTAAAATTTTCCATACAAAGAGTTTTAACTAGGGTTATGCCTCTTCCTTTAGACCAAAGAGCTGATGCTGCGCGTTTGGAGGCAGAATTAATCCTGAATGAAGAAATAAATATGTGTAAAAGTATTGGAGATCATGGTCTAAAGATTATAAGGAAAATATTTTCTGATAGACCAGCAAAATTAAAAAATGAGCCTATAAACATAATGACTCACTGCAATGCAGGATGGCTAGCTACAGGTGACTGGGGAACTGCTCTTGCTCCTATCTATAAGGCACATAGATTAGGAATGAATATACATGTTTGGGTGAATGAAACTCGTCCTAGAAATCAAGGTGCAAATCTAACTACTTTTGAGCTTTCTTGTGAAAGGATACCAAATACTCTAATTGTTGATAATGCTGGAGGTTACCTTATGCAAAAAGGCAAGGTAGATGTCATTTTTGTTGGTGCAGATAGAATTACTATGACAGGGGATGTTTGTAATAAGATTGGTACATATCTAAAGGCTTTAGCAGCTAGTGATAATAAAATACCTTTTTATGTAGCAGCGCCATTCACAACTATTGATTGGGACATAAGCAAAGGTTTAAAAGAAATTCCGATTGAAGAAAGGTCACAAGAAGAGGTTACATATGTTCAGGGTAAATTATTTCCTTATGTAGTCTCAAAGGTAGGAATATGTTCTTCTAAAGTAGTTGCTTTTAATCCTGCTTTTGATATAACACCTGCTCATCTTATAAGTGGTTTGATAACCGAGAGGGGGATAGCATGCCCAAGCAAAGATGGATTGAAAGAATTATATCCAGATCATAAATTATCTATATAAAATTTATAATTAGATTCATAAATAAAGATTTAATTAAAGAGCTCCATCCCCAACTCTCCAAAGTTTTAATCCGGCAGATTTAATTATTGAAGGATTTACTATCCCTCTTGAATCAAAAACCCATGCAGGTTTTCTCATCTTTGGGGCTACTTCTTCCCAGCTTATATTTTTAAATTCTTCCCATTCTGTTAAGATAATAATCGCATCAACACCATTTGCAGCTTCTATTGCAGACTTGGGTGCCCACCAAATTCCCTCTCCTTTAATAGAAGCTTCTTTCGAGCGAGGGTTATTGTGAATGGGAGGAGAAATTGCTTTTAAATTTAAATCTATTTCTATTTGATCAATCTTTGCTTTGGGATCAAATATCGCTAATTGAGCACCTTCTTCCAATAAGTCTTTGGCAATATTTATTGAAGGAGCTTCTCTTGTGTCATTTGTATCTGCTTTAAATGTGAAGCCATATATAGCTATTCTTTTGCCTGTTACTGTACCAAAAAGTGTTTTAACAATAAGTCTAGATATTCTATGTTGCTGCCAAGTATTTAATGTAACTACATGTTGCCAATAATCAGCCACTTCAGGAAGATTAAAATAGTTTGCTAAATATACAAGATTAAGAATATCTTTCTTAAAACAACTTCCTCCAAAACCTGGGCCAGAATTTAAGAACTTAGTGCCTATTCTTGAGTCTGCTCCAATCGCCATAGATACTTCTCTTACATCTGCCCCAGTGACTTCACAAAGAGCAGCTACAGAGTTTATAGAGCTGATTCGTTGAGCTAAAAATGCATTGGCAGTTAATTTGGATAGTTCACTACTCCATAAATTAGTTCGTATGATTTTATTCTCTGGGACCCAATTTTTATAAATAGAGGCTAGAGATTCTATGGATGCAGAATCTTCTCCTCCAATAAGTATTCTATCTGGATCTTCTAGATCATTAATAGCAGTTCCTTCAGCAAGAAATTCAGGATTTGATAAGACGACAAATGTTTTAGGCCTTCCTGCTGTTGCACCAGGGTTTTGAGCTGCACTAAGAATGGCTTGAACTGTTTCTGCTGTCCTTACAGGCAAAGTACTTTTTTCAACAACAATCGTATGGCCTTGTGCACTTTCGGCTACTTGTCTGGCACATGCTTCAACCCATCTAAGGTCACTTGCTTGTCCTGATCCAAGGCCTTTGGCTTTTGTAGGGGTATTAACAGAAATAAAGACCATGTCTGCTATAGAAATAGCTTTGTTGACATTGGTAGAAAAATGCAAATTTTTACCTCTAGCTCTTGAGACAACGGCATCAAGACCTGGTTCATATATAGGTAGTTTGCTTAGATCTGATTGATTCCATGATGCAATCCTGGAATCATTTAGGTCTACAACATTCACTTGAATGTGGGGACATCTATCTGCAATAACTGCCATGGTTGGCCCCCCTACATAGCCTGCTCCTATGCAGCAAATGTTGTTTATGTCAGTTGAGTTAGCGATCACAAAATAATCCAGTTGAGAAGATAAGACTTTTAATCAAATCGTATTAACAAAGTCTCAAGATCGATAAGTTCCTCTTTAGAAACTTTCTTGGGGTCTAAACGTAAATCTTTGAGAATAATTTTTCCTCCTTTGGCCTCGTTTTCTCCTATCATTATTGCCCATCGAGCTCCACTTTTATCAGCTCGCTTAAGCTGCTTACTAAAATTTGCTCTAGTAAAATCAATCTCAACAGTTTGATCTTTTAAGCGTAAACTTCGGGTCACAATTTGGGCAAATGTTTCTGCCATTTTACCTCTATTCACTACGTAGAAATTAGGAATATGGTCATTATTTACTGATTTCCCTTGTGAAATCAGTAAAACCAGCCTTTCCATTCCCATTGCCCATCCTATTGAAGGGGTAGATATGCCGCCTAGTTGCTCAACTAATCCGTCATATCTTCCTCCACCGCAGATAGTTGCTTGAGATCCAAGCTTCTTAGTGGTGATTTCAAAAGCTGTATGACTGTAGTAATCCAATCCTCGTACCAAATTCACATTCTCTGTGAATGGAATACCTAAGCTAGTTAAGCCTGACTTGACTTCACAATATCTCTCTAGGCTTTCATCAGATAGGCTATTTATTAAAGAAGGAGCTTCTTTGAGCAGTTGGCGAGTTTGAGGATTTTTAGAATCTAAAATTCTTAAAGGATTCGTTGAAAGCCTAATCTTTGAATCTTCATCTAGGCTTTCCTTCCTTTTATTGAGCCATTCAACTAATTCTTGTCTGTAAATTGACCTGTCTTTTAAGTCTCCCAAAGAGTTGATTTCTAATTTGATTATTTCACTTAATCCTAAATCTATTAATAAATCCCAGGCTAATGATATCGCCTCAATATCACTTCTTGGATCATTGAAGCCAAGATATTCAACACCAATTTGGTGAAATTGTCTTTGACGTCCATTTTGAGGCCTTTCGTAGCGAAACATTGGACCTGAATACCATAATTTCTGAGGTCCTTGATTTATTAGGCCATGTTGGATAGAGGCTCTAACAACTGAGGCAGTGCCTTCTGGCCTTAAGGTGCAATTTCTTTCGCCTTTATCTAAAAAGGAGTACATTTCCTTCCCGACTACATCAGTTGCCTCTCCTATACCCCTGGCAAAAAGTTCTGTAACTTCAAGTATTGGGGTTCTGATCTCTAATATTGAGGTTCGTTTGAAATGTAAGCGAGCTGTATTTTCTATCTTTTGCCATAAATTTATTTCATTAGGCAAGAGATCAGGCATTCCTCTAAGGCCTTGCAATTTCTTGTGAGTATTTCCAAGATTTTTTGACATCTTGTTAGATAGCCTCTAGCAACCTTTATGGTGGTGTTTTGAAAGATTTTACTTTTTATGGCCCAGCTTTTGATTACAGGGGGCGCTGGGTTCATTGGAAGTCATGCTTGCCTTTCATTTTTGGAGTCAGGATATTCCTTGGTCGTAATTGATAATTACTCCAATGGCTCTATTGAGGCTCTGAAAAGAGTAACCCAATTGGCATCTTTAGAAAAAGGTAGTAAGAGATTGAAATTGTTGTCAGGAGATATTTGCAATATTTCAGATTTAGATTCTGCCTTCAATTCAGTCGACGAACGGATTGATGCAGTTATTCACTTTGCGGGCTTGAAAGCTGTAGGGGAATCCATTGAAATTCCTCTTAAATACTGGGAAGTGAACGTAGGAGGTACTCTTTGTTTGCTAGAAGCTATGAAGAGGAATAATTGTCGCACAATAGTTTTTAGTAGTAGCGCTACGGTTTATGGATATCCCAAGGAGATTCCAATTAGTGAAAGTGCGCCCATTGAGCCAATTAATCCTTATGGCAGCACAAAAGCAGCAGTAGAAAATATATTATTTGATTTAGCAAAAAGTGAGCCTGGTTGGCGAATAGCTTCTTTAAGATATTTCAACCCAGTTGGAGCACATCCTAGTGGATTTTTAGGAGAAGATCCTAATGGGGTCCCAAATAATTTATTTCCTTTAATTAGTCAAATTGGTGTAGGACGAAGAAGCCAATTAGAGGTTTTTGGTGCAAATTGGCCTACTCCTGATGGGAGCGCAATTCGTGATTACATTCATGTGATGGATCTTGTTGAAGGCCATAGAGCTGCTTTGGAAGTTTTGATTGATCAAGAGCCACAATCTTTCGTTGTGAACTTAGGGAGTGGAAAAGGACATTCTGTTTTGGAAGTGGTAAATGCTTTTGAGACAGTGTCAGGAAAAAAATGTCCTTGCAATTTTGTTGGCAGAAGATTAGGAGATGTTGCCTGTTCTATAGCAGACGCAAGACTGGCTAAAGAACTTTTGGGATGGGAAACAAAGAGAAACTTGATGGATATGTCCTATGACTCTTGGAATTGGCAAAAAATAAATCCTTTTGGGTATAAAACTAATAAATAAATGATTTGTTATTAGATTAAATTTTAATGGTTAAGACTTCAAAAAAATTAGATTTGTTTCCCAGCTTTAAGCAGTTTTCGTGGCGCAATCCTAGAGGGGATCTTCTGCTTTGTGCATTATTAGACCTTGTTGGGATGATTTTATTGCTCTTGGGGATAGCAAGCTTATGGTCTCAACCGCTTAATGGACAGTTTTTGTGGATTTGTATAACTATCACGGCTTATTTATTATTTGGATGGTTATTAGGTACTTATACAGTTCTTGGTTGGTCAAGGTTGTCAAGGTGGACACTGATTCAACGATTAGGTCTGAGTTTTATTTCAACAGTAATGTTTGTGGCGATTTTAAGATGGGTTATAAATCCTTCTTTAGATATTTGGCTGGTTTATCGAAGTAGCCAAATATCTTGGCTTATCCCAACTATTCTTTGGTCTTTAATTATTAGAGTTGGATTAAGAAGAAAAGCTTTGCAACTAGATGAACCAAGGTTTGTCTTGGTTGCTCCTGAAGATGAAGCTTTAAAAGCGCTGCAAGCTTGGCGAAAAACACCTAAACGCATTATGCCGAAATGGTTATCTGCAGAGGAGGCCTTATCCCATCCAAGTCCAGTTGTTCTAGCCTTATCTCAAAGTGTTCGTCAACATCCAAAGTATCGCGAATTCTTGGAAGAACTTGAACAGAGAGACCCTCGGCAAGTTGATTTGACAACCCCCTTGGCATTGGCTGAAAGGCAATTAGAGAGAATTCCACCTACTTTGTTGCCAGAATTTTGGCTTAGTTATTCTGGTATTCCTTGGAATGGTTTATTTAGTTTTCAAAGACAGCTCAAAAGAGTTGCTGATGTTTTGCTTTCCTTATGTCTTTTGGCATTGACTTCTCCATTAATCATATTTGCATCTTTATTAATTTGGATTGAGGATAGAGGACCTGTTTTTTATGTTCAAGAAAGAAGTGGATGGTTGGGACAGCCTTTCAAGGTTTGGAAATTGCGCACCATGAAAGTGGATGCTTCATCAGCTCCAGTCTCATGGACATTGCCAGGTGATAACAGAATTACAAGAGTAGGTAGATGGTTAAGAAGATCAAGACTTGATGAGTTGCCGCAGCTTGTGAACGTCGTTATTGGAGAAATGAGTTTAATAGGACCGAGGCCTGAACGACCAGAGCTGGAATTAGAGCTTGAGGAGAGTATTCCTCACTATCGCAAAAGGCATTGGATGCGTCCTGGATTGAGTGGTTGGGCTCAAGTATGCTCTCCATATGCAGCAAGCATTGAAGATTCAGAGCTCAAACTTTCTTATGATTTGTATTATTTAAAATATTTCAGTACATGGTTGGATCTTTTGATACTTTTCCGTACAATTAAAACGATTTTAAAAGTTGCTGGACGTTAGTTAATGAATTTACTTTAGGATTTTATTTGATGACTTCCTGACTTATAATTATTAATTAAAGTCACTTTTAGTCTAATTCAATCAGTTAATTATTCAACATAAATTTGTTAAAAAATGTCTGATGAACATCTTATTCTAGCCGGAGGTGGTCATACACATGCTCTTGTTTTATTGCGCTGGGCTATGAAGCCTTGGCTGAAACCAAAATGTTTAACTACACTTGTTAATCGAGAAAGCTTTACTCTTTACTCAGGAATGCTTCCAGGGTTAATTGCTGGCAAATATAAATTAGATGATTGCTTAATTAATTTGGATTATTTAGCCTCTAAAGCTGGAATTTCTTTTGTGAGAGGTGAGATTATTGGAGTTGACTTAAATGATAATTTATTGCAATTAGATGACCGACCTTCATTGTATTTTGACAAGATTAGTTTTGATGTTGGATCAGAAACTATCGTTAATAAAGTGGATATTATCTCTAGAGATTCAGTCGTTCCCATAAGGCCAATAAATTCAGCGCTTAAGTATCTACAAAAATTAGATTCTAAGTTTAATAAAAATTCAGAAAGAATAACTGTTATTGGTTCTGGATTTACTGCTGTGGAAATTGCATTTGCTTTAAGACATCGTTGGCCAGATAGACTAATTCAATTGCTAGTCAATAATAAAAAGTTGGATATTGGGTTGAAAAATTCACTTCGAATTGCAGGAATTCAAATTGAATTAACTTCTAAAGAAGTACAAGGTCCTTGCATTTTGTGTACAGGGAACAGTGCCCCTAAGTGGTTAAAAAATAGTCAATTACCAGTCGATTCCTCAGGGAGAGTTTTAACTTCTAATACTTTGCAAGTAATTAATAATCCAAGCATTTTTGCAGTTGGAGATTGTGGAGTAATTCAAAACAACTTTAGGCCGCCTTCAGGAGTATGGGCCGTAAGAGCAGCCACTCCATTGGCTATCAATCTTGAGAGGTCTATTAAGGGTCTAAAACTTCGACGTTGGAGCCCTCAGAAAAGGGCATTGCAATTACTTGGTGCAAATATATATTCAAATAAATTTGTAGCATGGGCTTATTGGGGACGATTTTTTGTTGGACCCAACTTTTTGATAGGCATGTATAAAGAATATATTGATAGAAATTTTATCAATATGTTCCAAAAAAGGATGAAGAGAAATATGTCAGAATATAAATCTAAAGAGCAAATGTCATGTAGAGGTTGTGCTGCAAAATTACCTGCTAAAGAATTAAGAAATGTTTTAAAGAAAACAAATTTAATTGATTTAGCTACACATCCTGAGAATGCATCTTTTATTGAAGGAATGTCTAATGAAGATTGTTATGTTCAAAGTGTTGATGGATTTCCTGCGATAATAAGTGACCCTTGGTTGAATGGACGTTTAACGGCATTGCACGCTTGTTCTGATATTTGGGCGCGTGGAGGTTCAGTGCTTTCTGCTCAATTAGTAATTAGTATTCCGGAAATGCCTTCTACTTTCCAGCAAGAAGTATTGAAGCAAAGCATTTTGGGTGTCCAATCAGTATTGGAACCACAGGGGGCAAATTTGATTGGAGGTCACTCAATGGAGGCAAGAGATCTTCAACCTAATTCAAATCAATTTGCTTTAGGTCTTCAGCTGTCCTTAAGTGTTAATGGGATAGTAAGAAATCAAAAAAGGCCTTGGTCGATAAGTGGTATGCAACCTGATGACCTTTTATTGATAAGTCGAGGAATAGGTAGTGGAGTTATTTTTGCTGCCGCTATGCTTGGTGAAGCTAATCCCAAAGATATTGATAATCTATTATCAGTGCTTAGTAAAAGTCAACATTATCTTCTTGACTCTTTCTTGGAACCTTCGCAAAAATCATTGAATTATTTATCTATTAATGCGTGTACTGATATAACCGGTTTTGGATTATTAGGACATCTTACTGAAATGCTTGACTCTGCTAATTGGATTAGAAATCAGTCTAAATTGCCTTCTCTTAGAATAGAGTTATATGCAGATTCGATTCCAGCAATAACTGGAGCTATAGACCTAATTGATAAAGGTTTCTCGAGCTCATTTTCACCTTCTAACCGTGATTCTTTTGACTTATTCCTCTCGAACAATAATCAATCAAGTATTAAATTAATTTTTAATAGACTTAATATGAACAGTAAAGAATATCAAAATATTTTAGAATTAATTTTTGACCCGCAGACTTGTGGCCCATTACTTATCTCTTGCCCCAGGGAGACAGCTTATGAGTTAATTAATGCCGGACCTTGGCAACAAATAGGAAAAGTCATATGAAAAAGTTTTAGATCTTTTCACTCTTGTTGATATTTATAGCGCGAAGTCTTGCAAGTTCTTCGCCAAGACTTGGGCCAGTTTCCCAGCCTTTTTCTATAAGTTCTTTAGCTGATATGGGTGATTTGATATGCCTCCATTTGGTCAGCCATTTAAATAATGGTTCCCAATTGTCTATTTGTTTGCATATTGAAATTGCAATAACTTCAGCGGTCCAATTGTTTGACTCAATTGCTTCACTCCATTGCGAAGGTTCCCATCCTTTAGCATTATTATCAGACATTAATCTCTTGATCCAGTCATCGAATTTAGCCGTTTGATATAACGATTGTTTTTGTTTTTCTGCGATCCCTAGTCTTTTAGCTAGGTTATAAGAATTTTCTGAAATAGCTATAAGTCCTATTAATGGCTCAAGTTCAAGTTTGATTGCTAAATTTATTCTTTTTTCCCAAGAATAGTCATCTTGAATTTTATCATCTAATAATTTTAATGCGCCCCAGTCTTGTAATAAATTTATTGCATCAACCCATGTCTCTTGTTGAAGTAAGCGTTCTATTTCAAATTTTAGCCTAGTAGACAATCCCGCTGGAGCATCAGATGAATTCATTTCCGGAGACCATTGCCATGGCCAATTCTCTATAGTTTCTTTTATTTGATTGATGCTATTTAAACTTAAGCTAAAGTTAAGTTTAGCAGCATAACGTGCACCACGAATTATTCTTGTTGGATCCTCTTTAACACTTTTCGAATGAATAAAATCTAGATTATGTTTATAAATAGAATCCTTTCCATTATGCAAATCAATAAGTTCCCCACTGGAAATATTCATTGCAATAGCATTAATGGTGAAATCTCTTCTTGATAAATCATGCTCTATATTTGTTAAACTTACAATTGGGTTTTCTGCTGGTACAGGATAAATTTCAGTTCTTGCACTTGCTATATCAATTAATATGTCATCAATCACTATATCTACAGTATTAAATGATTGATGATTTTTAAGTGAAGAAACTCTTTCTTTGCCGAATTTAGAAAAAATCTTTTCTGCTAATTTAGTTGCAGAACCTTCTAATAACAAATCTATATCCTTAATTTTTATTGCTTTATTTTGAGTTAGTTGATTTATAAGACTATCTCTAATCGCCCCTCCTACTAAAAACAAATGATTGAAGCCTTCCTTTTTCGCAATTTCATTAATTTCTTCTAACAATGTCCATGGTATTTGAGGATAAAGATTGTGATGATTTTCTTCAGATAAACTACACATATTAAATTTAAAGAGAACTTTGTTTAATAAGAATTTTTTTTATCCATGGAACAGATAGTTTCTCTTTATTTGTTTTGCAATAGCTCTATAGGTGCAAGTCGAGGGTCAAGGATTTTTGGTCCCATGCCATTAAATTTAACAGCAATGGTTTTCTTTTCGCCATTGCCAAATATATGTGTAACTTTACCTTCCCCAAAGCTGTAATGTCTAACTAAATCACCAATTTCCCAATCTTTGCCAGGTTTAGGCAGTGAATTCCTCTTTCTTACTGCATTCTTGGGTGAAATCAAAGAACTTTCTTTGTCTGAATATCTATCAACTCTAGTTAATCGATTAAGACGTTCTTCTCGCCTTATTGTTGTTCCTCCAGATAAAGGAATATCACCTTCTAAAAGTTCATCTGGTATTTCACTAAGGAATATTGATGGAATGGCAGGCTCTCTCATTCCACTCCATAAACGTCTCTCATTAGCATGAGATATAAATAATCTTTCCTTTGCTCTAGTAATTCCTACATAACATAATCTTCTCTCTTCTTCAAGAGAAGAAGAATCATTTAGTGATCTATAACTTGGGAATAAGCCTTGTTCCATACCTACAAGGCTGACAACTTGAAACTCTAAACCTTTACTACTATGTAGAGTCATTAAAGTAACTCTTTTTGCTTCTAAATCTTTATTATCAATATCTGTTGCTAGAGCCGATGCTTCTAAAAAACCAACAATATCTGCTGCGTCATTTTCTTCTTCGTATTGGATTGCAGCATTAATTAGTTCCTGAAGATTACGCCTTCTTTCTTCAGCTATGTCAGTTGATTCTTCAATAAGTTGTTTTAAATACCCACTTTTTTCTACAATTAGTTGAATAATTTCAGAGGGTTTAGATTCGTTAAGATGATCTTTTAAATAATTAATAATTTCACAAAATTCCAAAACACCTTTAGCTGAACGTCCTCCTAAGGATCTGACAGCTTCTGGATCACTTACTACATCCCAAAGTGTAATTCCTAATTGATTAGCAGCGTCAGTTAAACGTTCTATAGTGGTTTTGCCTATGCCTCTTTTAGGGACATTAATTACACGAAGAAGACTGATGCTATCTGCAGTATTAATTAGCAAACGTAAATATGCAATTATATCTTTGATTTCTTTCCTATCATAAAAACGTAGTCCTCCTATTACTGTATAAGGTATTCGCCATCTAACTAGAGATTCTTCTATTACTCTTGATTGTGCATTTGTTCGATATAAAATAGCCATCTCGCCCCAATGTAAGTCTGGGTTGCCAGCCTCAAGAATCCTTAGCCTATGTATAACGGCCTCAGCTTCTGCAATTTCATCATCGCAACGAGTTACTTTTATTAATTCACCAGAACTTTTAGTTGCTCTTAAAGTCTTATCAATTCTCTCATTATTATTTTCAATTAGAGCATTAGCAGCATCAAGAATCGTTGATGTAGAACGATAGTTATCTTCAAGTTTAACCATTGTAAATGTTTCATGATCAGGTGCATTATCTCCAAAGTCTTCTTGAAACCCCATAAGTATTCTGAAATCAGCTGCACGAAAGCTGTATATACTTTGATCTGCATCTCCTACTACAAATACTGAGCGATTATTCCAATTTGTAAATTGTGAGGGATTATCTCCATTGGTAACTAATAACTTGATCAGTTCATATTGAGTCCTGTTAGTATCTTGATACTCGTCTATTAGTACATGCCTAAAGCGATTGTGCCAATAACATCTAACTTGTGCATTTTGCTCTAACAATTTAAATGGAAGGAGAAGGAGATCATCAAAATCAAGGGCATTATTTAAAGCTAATGATTTTCTATATAATTTATATGATTCTGCAATTAATCTATCTTTTGGGTTGTCTGCTAAGGACTCTAATTGGTCAGGTAGAAAACCTTGATTTTTTGCATTGCTAATTGCCCACCGGATTTTTTTGGGTTCGAAACGTTTAGGGTCTAAACCCATTTCTTGAGTAACAATTTCCTTGATGAGGCTTAATACATCGGATTCATCATATATCGAGAATTGCCTAGTCCATGTAAGTCCTTCTTTGTCATTAAATTTATCTATATCAAAGCGTAATAACCTTGAAAATAATGAATGAAAAGTTCCAATCCAAAGATCCTTTGTAATATTTTCTATGACTTTATTTCTTAAAAACCTTTGATCAACTGGTGGTAATGATCTCCAAGGTTGACCAAATTGTTGAATAGCAAATTTTTGAGCTAAAAGAATTTCCAATCTTTCTCGCATTTCTTTAGCAGCCTTATTAGTAAAAGTAACTGCCAAAATTTCTGCAGGGTCAATATCGTGTTTACCTATGAGATGAGCAATGCGATGAGTAAGTGCTCTGGTTTTCCCACTCCCTGCCCCAGCAACAACCAATAAAGGTCCATTATGATGATCTACTGCCTTTGATTGAGCAGGGTTAAGTCCATCTAGAAAACTCATTGTTTAATCGTATGCCCTATAAAGGATTAAGGCTTCAGAAGATTACAGTTTTAAGACTTTTTACATATAGAGCCTTTGCGAAGAATAGGCATTCCAAATTTGAAAAATCGTTTGACTCGTAATTAAAATGTCAGGATAAAGGAAGGTCGAATATATTTGATTCGTGAGTAGTCAAAAACCTGGACTAGTGGTACTCACAATTGCGTATCACTCCCATCAGGCTTTGAAGTCTCTCTCTAAGGATCTTTCCTTGCAGACCGAGCCTCCTGAAAAATGGATAGTAATCAATAACAGTCCTGATAGTTCGGGACCGGTACATTTAAATGCATCATTTCCTATTTCTGTAATTACTGGAGTTGAGGGTGCGGGATTCTCTGAGGGTTGTAATCGAGGATTTGATGAATTATTGAGTCAAGGTTGGGAAGGTTGGGTGTGGTTGTTAAATCCTGATATTCATCTCACGGATCAATCGACAATTAATCGTTTGAAGCTCGCTATTGATTCATTGCCCTCTCCAGCTGTTATTGGTACAGCAGTTTTAGATCCTGATGGGAATCTAGAAAAAAGTGCAGGTTGGATTGATCCAGGGCTTAATTTTCGAAGTAGGCGAGTCAATAATGAAACAATAAAATCTAAAAAAGAGGAACCAGTTTTCCTTGATTGGGTAAGTGGATGCAGCATGTTGTTAAAACCCTCAGCACATAAAACAAAAGTCAGATTTGAAAAATTATTACCTTTGTATTATGAAGATATGGACCTTTGTTTAAGACTTTCTAGGCAATGTTCTCCAGTCTTATGGTTGCCTTGGATTAGTGTTAGACATAATAAAGGTAAAGGCAGTCGAACTTCTTGTGCGAGAAGGATTAGGTTGTCTACCTCTAGTTACATAAGATTTCTACAGCGCCATAGACCAGGGTTTGTACTTGTCCTAAGAACACTTCGTATACTAATTAATGCTTCCATTAGATTTCCTTTGCAGCCATTGCGAAGTTGTGCTGTAATGCGAGGCTGCCTTGAGGCATATTTCTATCCTCTAACGTGAGTAATTTAAGCCCTCTAGCTCTATTTAACGGTAGTTATTTAGATAACAAGCCTTCAGGTATAGGCGTTGTAGCTAAAGACCTTGCTACATCATTAGATAAAACACTTGTTCAAGTTCTTGACCCTATTGGATATTTTTCTAAGGGTAGTATTCAAATCCCTAATAATCTTTCTCCAAGATATGGCTCTAAAGGTCATTTAAGACGTTTGGTTTGGACGCAAAATAAGGTACCTGCTTTAATTAAAAAGTTTAAAGCTGAGTTCTTTCTATCTCCTCTTCCAGAGGCCCCATTATTTAGAGATATAAAGTCTATTGTTTTAGTACATGATCTTCTTCCACTTAGATACCCTCAACTTACGCCTCTTTTAAGTTATCATTTAATATATGTCCCTTTAGTAGTACATAAAGCTACAAAAATTCTTTGTAATTCTGAAGTAACAGCGAAAGAACTTCATTCTAGATTAAAAGTACCTAGTAAGAAGATATTAACTATCCCTTTAGGATATAATTCAGATAAATTATATCCTTTAAAGCTTCAAAGAAAACCTTTTTTTCTTGTTCTAGGACGACATGACCCACATAAGAATATATCTCTTATTTTACAATCATTATCATTGTTAAAAGATCAGGAAATTGAGTTGTGGTTTGTAGGTTCTCAAGACAAAAGATATACTCCAAAACTTAAGAAGATAGCAATTGATTTATGTGTAAATGACAGATGCAAATGGATTCCATGGGTCAGCGACGAAGATAGATTGATATTGTTAAATAGTTGTAGTTCTTTAATTATTGCAAGCTTATGGGAAGGGTTTGGATTGCCTGCAATAGAGGCTATGGCATGCGAAACGCCTGTAATAGCATCAAATCGAGGTGCTTTACCTGAGGTGATTGGTGATGCTGGTTTGTTTATAGACCCCAAAAACCCTTTCTGCTTAGCAGATGCAATGAAAAATATTTTATCCGATAATTTGTTGGTCGAAAGTCTTATAGCTAAGGGTAATGAACGTATAAAATTATATAATTGGTCAAACGCAGCTTCAATTGTTGAAAAACTTCTGAAGGAATTATAGATCAATAAATATTTTTTAATATAATGATAATTCGATGCTTGTTATAAGTGATTTAATTGCTATTCTTTATTAGGAAGAATAAATTTGTTTTGTCTAGGGACACTGCCTCTATCCAATATCTAGACTGGAAATTTCCTGTCGTTTTCTCGTCGATTTATGTATTCTTCTGTATAGTATTTGAGAGTCTATTTTCAGTCCCAGGCAACATATCTTTAGTTAGTATCTTTGTCTTTTTTCTCCCCTATCTGGGCTGCTCATTGGCATTATTCTTGTGTAGATCTAAAAAACTTTTTTTGGATTCTCATTTAAATATAGATATTAGACAATTAACCTATCATTATAGATGTATCAATTGGCTAGTATTATTTTCATTAATATTGCAGATTATTACTTGGATTTATATCCTTTTTAATGTTGAGTTGGTTGATACAGCTAAGGAGTTCTTTTCTAATTTAAGGAACGCATCAATTGCAATGCAAAGTGTTGTTCCAATATGGCTAAGTTATCCTAATGGGCTATGTTTTGCTTCATTTTGTCTCGCTTTTTCTCGTTATCGGATTCAAAGGAAGGCGTACTCTTTGTTGTTAGTTGCTTTATCAGTACTGACAATTTTTCTAAATGACTTGCAAACCTCTGGGAGAGCAGGAATGGCATTCATTGTTTTTGTGTTCTTGGCTTCAGCCTTTTGGGATTGGCGTGTCAATTTTGTTAGGCCTTTAAACTTTTTGTTAGGAATTCTCGGCATATCAATCTTTACTCAATTGCCAAAGGTTTTAAGAGATGGACATCAATCAATCGCAGAATTAAAAATATTATTTGCTGATGTACTAAGATATTGTTTCTCTTATTTGAATACTTTAACAGAATTATTAAATAGACTACCAGAACCTAATTGGGCGGGAGAAAGAACTTTGTTGCCGATATATAATCTTGTATCTAGATTATACCCTTTGATTGAGAGGTCAGGAATTCATTCGATCGAAAGAAGTCAAGTTTGGGGATATAATAATTATACAATTGCAGGTGATTTGCTTAGAGATTTTTCTTTTTTAGGTTGCTTTATAATTCCATTCCTAATTACATTGAGCTTTATATTCCTCGGATCTTATGCCTCCAGGCCTTTGAATATTGCAATTACAATTTATTTTTCAGGATGGATTATATATGGATCAATTACTAATATTTTAATTCTAGGTGGATTCCTAATCTCATTGTTGTTTTTATTCTCCCTAGTTTGTATTGAAAATATTTACTCCTATAAATATAAATAATTTTCAAATAGGATTCCTATGACTTAAAGATGCAAGTTCTCTAAAACTTTTTGAGGATTGAATTAATTCATCAAACGTACCAGAAGCTTTTATTCCACAGTTTTCAAATTCATAGATGCAATCACATCTTTGTACCGTACTCAATCTATGAGCAATAACAAGGGTTGTACATCTTCTCCCTAATAACTGTAAGGCTTCTATTAGATCTAATTCAGTTCTGTTATCAAGAGCACTAGTTGCTTCATCTAAAACTAAAAACTTTGCTTTTCTATAAAATGCTCTTGCTAAACCAAGCCTTTGCCTTTGACCCCCTGATAATTGAACACCATTTTCTCCAAATGGTGTATATAAACCATACGGTAGTTCAATGACAAAGTCAGCTAATTGAGCTGATTCTAAAGCATCCCAAATTCTGTCTAATTCAACTAATTCTTCCTCTACACCGAAAGCAATATTTTCAATCACATTTGCATTTAATAGATTAATGGATTGAGGAACATGTGCACAATTAACTTGCCAAGCTGGTAAATCATATGCTGTAACAGGGACACCATCTATTTCTAGATTTCCTTTTTGAGGATGTAGTAAACCTAAAAGCAGATTGGCTGTGGTTGTTTTTCCGCTTCCTGTTCTACCTACTAAAGCAAGTCTTGAGCCAACTGGAATATTAAGATTCAGATTGTTGATAATCCACGGTGAATTTTCATTGTACCTATAACTAATACCTTTCAAGCTAATTGTGTTCCTTGGGGCAAGACCTTCTGGAGAAGGTACACCTGGTGTAGTTAGGGTTGGCTTTTCTGATGATAAATTAAGGACCTCTAAAAGTTCACTCACTTGAGGCAATCCACCTCGAAGTTGCGTGATTGAACGAAATATATCTTGTAAAGGAGGGGTTAATCTTAATGCGGCAACTGCAACAGATGCAAGAAAAGGAACAATTCCTCTAATCCTTTCAGGATCACCACTAATTAATGCTGGCAATGCTCCAACTGCAAATATTAAAGTAATTCCAAATGGTTCAATTAAGATTCTAGGAATTTCTGGTAAAAGCTCGCTTACCCATACATATCTTTGAGTTGATCTAATTGTAGAACTAAATTTTTTATTAAAATATGATTGAGTTTGACTTAATTCAATATCTGGAAATGTTCCTAGCATTTCTAAAAGAAGACCTGAAGACTTTTGTTCATTTCTTAATCTCCCTTTTGCAGAATGCCTTAAGTAAGGAGTTGCAATTAATGAAATTACTAAATATGCAATTACTAATGAAACTATGAGTCCAACTGACAATAATTTTCCTATAAATACAATCCCTAATGATAATAATAAGACAGAAGGTATTGCACTAAGCATTAACAAGAAAGGCGTAACTGTTGATTCAGAAACTCTTTTTGCATTACTTAATAACAATGCTGAAAATCTACCTTTACCTTGTTTTAAGTGATACGAATAATTTTGTCGAAGCAATTTTGTATGCAATAAATTAGATATGTCACCCCAAACTTGAGCTGTTAAACGATACTGAAAGAATCTTAAAGTTATTTTTGTTGTTGAAGCTAGCCAAGCTAGTGCAATGAAAATTGCAATTAACGATAGGCTTTGATCTATGCCATTACCTTGAAAAATTCTTGGCCCTGGGATGATATTTGCAAGTTTGGAGCCAACTAAAGCTCCCATTAAGCGTCCAACTACCGCAATGGAGACTAGGTCAATTATCCCAGGCAACATTGAAATCGGCACTAAGACAAGCAAGGTTCGGAAACGTCGACGAGGTAAATAAGCGAGTAATCGCCTTATCTCGGAAATCGTTTCACTGCGAATTACAGAAGCAGCACCCAAGCCGAAGCTTTTGCGGTTAGATAAACCTTATGGCCATTCAGACAAGTTTGACGGCTTAAGCGGCCACCACCTCAGCCGCCACTTAGGGCTAGAGAAGAAGACTATCTATTTCTTAGTAGTCAAAATATAAACTTTGATTGCCCATATTGTTCAATAAAAAATAAAACGAATTTATAAATTCTGTCTTAGGAAACGATTGCTAATTATTATCTGGTGATATTTTCATGGCAAATATCAGAGCAAAAGGTATTTATCCAAAAAAGCTTTTATAGTAATTAAATTAATCCATTTTCTCTTTAATTAATCTTGCTATTATTTGTTTAATTTTATTAAGCTCTTCATGATTTTTGAGAGATACTTCTATCTGCTCTTTTGGAATTTTTAATTTCTTTGCCATATGATTGATTTCACTTATAAGTCGATTTTCATATTCTTTTAGCATAAGAATAGATGATTCAATTTCTTCTTTGTTTGCTTTGTGCATGAGAGGAGAAATTTTTATGCTTTCTTATTTATAACAAAAACAATTATCAAGAGCTTTTGTAAAAGGTATTTTCTTCTGAAATTTATCTTAAACTAAACATTTTTAAACTATTTTAAATTCTACGAATTTAAAATAGTTTTTACTATTTGATTGCACCAGCTGGCCTGAGACTCTTAATTGATTTATCAATTTTTTAAATCGATTTCAGTTACGAAGCGTTGCGGACCACTCCTATAAGCAGTGAATGAATAAAAACAGGGCGTAAATTAGTAATTGGTGCTTTTCCTTACGGATTCGTAGCACTTCAACCACATCGTTGTTTAGTTAAGCCCTAATATTCCAATGCTTGATGCTTTCTCCAGAGCTGTAGTTGATGCCGATTCCAAAGGAGCTCCTATTGGTTCTGAGGACTTGGTCTCTTTAAAAAAATATGTTTCTGATGCTAATAAAAGAATAGATGCAACTTTGGCTATTACCCAAAACGTCTCTTGTATAGCATCTGACGCTATTGCGGGGATGGTTTGTGAAAACACAGGAATGACGCAGCCTGGAGGCAATTGTTATCCAACTCGTCGAATGGCTGCTTGTTTAAGAGACGGAGAAATAATCCTTAGGTATGTCAGTTATGCTCTTTTGGCTGGTGATCCATCGATTCTTGATGATCGTTGCCTTAATGGTTTAAAAGAAACTTATACGGCCCTGGGGGTTCCACTTGCAAGTGCTTCACGGGCTGTAGAAATAATGAAAATTGCATCAGTGGCAATTATGACTGAAACTAATTCCGGGAGAAAAATGTTTGAAGGAATTAATTCTGGTTCTGGTGCTCAATGTCAAGAAATTGCCGCTGAAGCAGCTTCTTATTTTGATAGAGTTATAAAGTCGCTAAGTTAAATGAAATTCATCATAATCTTAATTACTAATTTTTCTTCACTTTCTATAGTAAATTAATTATGAAATCAGCTGTTACAACAGTATTAACTGCCGCTGATGCTGCAGGACGCTTCCCAAGCATTAGTGACATAGAGTCAGTAAGGGGATCTTTGGACAGAGCTCCTACTCGATTGAAGGCTGCTGAAAAACTTGCTTCTAAAATAGATAAGCTTTCTTCAGAAGCCGTAGACTTTGTATATGGAGCGAATAGTTCTTATGAGCAAGAGAATAAGGACAAATGTGTTCGAGATATTAATCACTATTTAAGACTTATCAATTATTGTCTTGTAACAGGTGGAACTGGGCCTTTAGACGAATGGGGTATAGCTGGAATGCGTGAGGTTATTAGAGCTCATCGCTTGCCAACAGCGGCATATATAGAGGCTTTTGCATACCTTAGAGATCGTATTTCTATCCCAGAAGATATGGATCAGCAATCAGCAACCGAGTTTAAGGCCTTACTTGATTATTTAATTAATGCACTTTCCTAGTTGATTACTGTGTTTTTTTATTAATGGATAATGGAGGCAAAAGAATTGTTGATATAGCACCTTCGATAGAATCATTATTTGAGGATTTTCTTCACCCTAATCCAAATATTAATAAAAAGGCTATCTTTCAGATGATTGCTTTTTATTCGAAAGAATCAATTAATAGGTTAATAGTTTATCTAGATGATGAAGATATCAACCTTAGAAGGAAGTCAATAAATGCCCTTGCTGAGTTTGAAAATATGATTGTTGCGAGATTAGTAGATATATTTTTAACAAATGAGAATTTATTCACAAGAGTTAGTTGCCTCAAAATATTAGTTAAGATTGCAGCAAGACAAAAGAATTCTAGTGAATTATTTTCAGAGATTGAAGTGATTATAAATTGTGCAATTCAATATGAAGAACCTTTGATTATTTTGACATTAGTAACTCTTTTAAGACAATTAAATATTCTAGGCTTGCCTTATTTGATTGCTTTATGTAAAGATGAAAATCTACTAAAGTCAAAAGCAGCAATAACTGCAATAGGAGAGATTAATCATCCTAGTGTAAGAAATTGTTTGATTGAAGTTTCCCAAGATAATTCTAAGGATTCTCTAATTATTAATAGTGCAATAGATATTTTAAATGTTAAATATCCTTCTCAAGTTGATTGATTGCCAAATTAAGGACATTTAATACATTTTTATTTGTTTCCTTTATTCTTTGATGCTTTAGGGTTTTAAGAGAACAGAATGCTTTTAATTTTATTAATGCAAGAATTGCATTCCTTCGGACTTCATGATTAGTATCATTTAGCTTTTCCATTAAAAGTGGAACACCAAATGTTGCCTTATTTAGTTTTCCTATAACAATTGTTGCTTCAGACCTGACATCTGATGAATCATCATTTAAAGCTTCTTTAATAATCTGTATCGCATAATTATCTTCTAAAGAGTAAAGTTGATTACCCAAAGCAGCTATTGCTGCTGCTCTGATTTTCTTGTTACTAGAAACTGATGCTTCCCTGATTAATTTTGGAGCTTTTTCTCCAATAAATGCAATTCCCCAAGTAGCTAATCCAGATTGCATAGCGGTGCTTTGTGGATTAATCAAAACTTCTAGTAAAAGCTCTATAGCTTTTTCTCCATAAATAGCCATGGCGGCCGCGGCAGAGCCTTGAACAACTGGGTCAGGATCATTTGTCAAAGCTTTCAAAAGGTGAGGCAGTGTCCCTGGATCTTTAATTAAGCGTAGTGTTTTTGCAGAAGCTCTTCTAACTATTACATTTGAATGATTATGGAGCGCATTGATAAGATAGGGAATTGCTTTTTCCCCTATATGAGCGAGGCCTTTAGAAAAAGTTCGCCTTAAAGGACCTCTTTTGTCTCCTAGTCCAGCAATTAATAAGGATATAAACTTCTTATCATTTTGGAATGATAATCCTTCTCTCAATTTGTTTTTAAGATCTTTTTCAAGATTCTCTGCTTCTTCTATCGTGAGTTCGAGCTCTTTCATGTTTGAGATTTGAATTCACTACTGAAATTAAAATTTTGTCAATATCTTTTTCATGATAAATCTTCTTAAATGATTGCAAAAATCAGTAATTTTGAGGATAACTGCATTGTATTTATAAAAACCATTGATTAAAGAATATTATAATTATTTTACAATACGATACTTTTTTCTGATGTTTAGAGGTGCTTACTTATCGTGGATTGAAGGCATTCGCTTTTTGGTTGATTTTCTGTGAAAATTGATTCTTTTGATAATCTTCCAGCTATGCCTCTTGATGAAGCATTGCGTATTCTTTCTATGCCAATTAGAAAGTTAGAACTTCAAAGTGATTACTATAAGGCAGTTTTTCATCTATCTAAGTATCCAGGTTTAAGGACAGAGAATGCTTTGATGTCTTTATTGCAAATAAATTCAAAGGAACAGGCTGTTGTTATCGCTAAAAGAAAAGCCGTAGAAGTTTTGTTTCAACTTGATTGTAGAGATGCTATTAATTTAATTACAAGTTGTTTAGATAGTGATGATGAATACCTGGTAGAAAATGCAGCTTGGGCTTTACAAGGATTTGGATGCAAAGAATTGGAGATTCAAAAAAAAATTCTTTACTTATTAAGTATTCATAGAAAAGATAGGAGATTATTGATCAAATGTTTATCTAATATGAATTCTACTTTAGCAGTCAATAACATAAGTAAAATATTAGAGGATTCAACATCTTCAAACATAGAGAAAGGGGCATCTATTTCTGCAATATATAAACTTATTGGCGAAAAAAAATTTTTATATAAGCTCAAGGACCATCTTCTACTCAAAAATCAGAATGATAGACAATGCGCTGTTCAGGATATTATAGATGCAGAACTTATAGAATTTTTACCGAATATCTTGAAATCTCCAATAGCTCCAACTTTTCGTTTGCGAGCGATAAATTCTCTATGGCCTAAAGATAAATTAGTGAGCAATAATATGAATCTATTTAGTATTATTGAATCGACTTTAAATGATGATCTAAATAATATAGAGAGTTTAGTGAAATATATTGAGCAGCCATCTTTAGTTTTTTTGATAGAAGAATTATTTAGTACTGATTTTAGTAAGGCATACTTTGCATTAAAAAATCTTATTGGTCTAGACCCTTGTGAGATTACTCAAATAATTCTTAATTATAAAGATAGAATCTTGAAAGATTATGGAGCATTGTATTTTGTAAATATTCTTTTTAGAAGTATAAATAATTGGGAGCCAAAGTCTATATCTATGATTGAATCAATTGCGCTTGAATGCTTGGAAGAAAAATGGCCTGATTATATCAAATTCAAGCCTTCTGCTATACTGACTATAATGAAATTTAAGCCTATTAAATATAAATCACTTTTAAATAAATTCCTCGATCAAGAAAAAACTTTGTATTGGGCATCAAGATATGCTGCTTTAATGACTATCGAGAGAAATAAGGAGTTACTGTCAAAATCACTTATTTCTAATCTTTTAGATATAAGTAAATACGATAAAAATAATTTTGTGCGTCTAAAAGCAATT
This sequence comes from uncultured Prochlorococcus sp., assembly GCA_902564535.1. GTDB lineage: Bacteria > Cyanobacteriota > Cyanobacteriia > PCC-6307 > Cyanobiaceae > CACFBG01. Next base: position 48,717 of record CACFBG010000003.1, on the reverse strand, counting down.
AATCTTTATAATCAATTTTTCATCTGAAATAATTTTGATTAATCTTTGAGCTTAAACTTATAACTTTTCTGAATTTCATGGGACCATAATTTGAACCCCATATTTTTCTATTAGTATTATATTCAAAGCCTTCATCAAGTACCTCCCATGAATCTTCTGTGAATGAAACTTTACTAGATACATATGTTATTTCCCCAGAATGCTTTATCAAGCAGGAATTACCAGCTTCAATCTCACCTTGATAAAAACCAGCGTCTATTTCTTTGAAATACATCGAGCACCCAGATCTTATTTTGAGTTTAGAGTTCCTAAGGTTTTCTAATAGTTCAGGCATGAATCCTGACCCTGCTATTCTTATTGGATTATCAATAATATAATTTTCTAAAACAATAGACTTCTTATCCATTCTTACCTTATGTAAGGATTGCTTATATGGTGACCATGGAGAATAATTATAACTTTGCTCAGAGTATAATATTGGCTCCTTGAAGATTGACCATGGTAAAGGTTGAAAAAAAATATTAATATGAGCAAATAGCATTGGATTAATAGAAGATTGCTCTTCATTGCTATATTTACCAACTAAAGCTTTAGTAAATTTAATTAGAGATCTTTTTGTCATAACTATCTATTAGATTTTAAGCCTTCTTATCTCCGACGAGTAAGAGGTTTGAAGAATAGCTTTTTCGTCTGAACTGTATGTAATCGAAGATCTGCATCTGACATTGTTGGATGCAAACCAGATCCTTTCTTCTATTTTGGTTTGATTGTATTTCGTTTTCAGTAAAAATGTTCCGTCATCTAAAAATCTATAATTAGAAATAGTAAATATATCTTCTGTATAACCTTTGCTTCTAATTAAAAACCCTTCTTCTTTAGATTTTGGAATGGCTAATAAATAACATGTTCCTTTTGAGAAGGTTTGAGATTTATCTGAATTCCAATCACTCTCAGACTCCCACATAATTTTAAAAGGTAATTTTTTCTCATTTAAGTTATCTTTAAAGCGATTAGCTATAAGTAAGTTTTTGATATTTTCATCTTCAATATTAACTTGTTCTATTTTAATTAGACTTAGGACTTCCTCAAATTGTTGAAAGGCAAGAGAATGCCCACTTCGCATTGATTTCCATTCGCCCTCACTTAGAGCAATAAATTGCTCAATTTTCATTTGAACTCTCTATAGAAAACTTTGCTTTTGTCCTAGAAAGTTCTTTATATCTTTTCAAAATAACGCTTGTCATTGAAATTGAATGAGAGTAGAACTTGATTGATAACTGTTCCCTTAGGGAGTCTTTCTCAAAATTAATCTTTAAAATTTAAGCAATATGTTTGATCTTACTGTTTAGCCTCAAGGTCTTTATTAAAAGAAATGATTCTTAATTAATTGCATAATTATTATTTGACAATACTTGGAAGTTTTATTTGCTCTACATGACCATTATGGGAAAGATTCTTAAATATAAGACTTGCTCCTTTAATAGGGTTGAAAAATGTCATATTAAGTACATTATCGCTTACAGCAAATCCTCTCTTTAATATAGATGAATTTATAAAGCTAGCTGTTGTAATCCCACAAGGTGAGTTCCAACAACGATTATATGGGACTATATATTTACCGAATATTTCATTGTATTCATCTGAGTCTATTAAGTTGTCGATATGCTTTTCAATTCCATATTCATGAATTAATTCTATATGTTTAATAATTTCCTGTTGGTTTAATGGAGGTCTGCCTAGTAGATGAATAAAATTAAGTTCGATTGATCTTTGTTGAGAGACAGATTCAAAGTAGAGTCTCTTATATAAATTGGACTTAGCAATACCTCGAATAAATTCTTTAATAGTAATATCTCCATTCCTTAGTCTTCTTTCTAAATCAACAGATCTTTCGCTATGCATTAAATTAAAGTTGCCGTAAACTTGTTTGTACGAAGCATTAATAGCTAGTCTGTAAGTTTCATCATCATGCGGAGAATAATTATCATAAGTAAAATCATCTTCGTTACTTCTTTGATACTTCGAACCTTTTACTTTATTTATTGAATATTTTTGATTTAATTTATAGTCGCTGATCATAGAATTCATATATAAAGAGTTTTCGGAAAAAGGGTCACTAAAACGAGTTGGATTAAATATTTCAGGCTGTCCAGGCATTAAACCTGCTTTTGAGCATAAAAGGTAACTTACTTTTTTGCTCCCAGCAACCCTTGACTTCCCATAAGAAACTTTTTCTTTGAATAAGCTAAGAGCCCCAAATTTAAATGCTTTAAAAGGAATTGATGACATCTTCAAATAAAGCTTATCTTCAAAATTATTTTAATATAATCATTTGACTTTCTGCTGTTAATCTATACCAATTGCAATGCTTAGATTTTTTGAAGGTTTTTTCTAATAGTCTAAGTAGGCTAAAAGTATATACACAAGACTGAGTTTGTTTACTCCTTAAAGTATTTAAGGCTAATCTTCCCTAGAAAAATCTAATACTAGGAGCATAAAAAGTGCTCTCAAAGTAAAAACAAAGTAAAATGTAAATCACGATTTTTGTGATGCTTACGACCTGCTTATATCTAGTAAAATACCACCAAAGAATTCTCCCATTGCTACGATAAATCTTTAAACATATCCAAACCCCATGAAATTATTTCGGTAACTACTTGAAGAGTTAGATCAATCAATAATTAAATTCTGCTATTTGTTGTACGCCCTTTTCTAGCAAGAATTACGTAGTAACTTATCTTTGCAATAATAATACGATTTGGCGTGACTTCGAACCTGCCCTCAGGTATGCAATCCATACTTGAGCAAGACTTGATCTTGCGAGTTTTATGAATGTAAGTTTGCTAAAGTTTTGGTAGAGATCTCCTTACGATTAATTGCCTAAGGGGAAATTGAAGATATTGGCAAATATGCCTTTTAGTCTATTAAGAGATGGACATATAGCTTAAGGTAGATAACATCAACAAAACTCCTTTTTTGGGATGATTGTTTTGGAAACAACTTCTCTTGAGCATAGGCTTGGGCAACAACTTCATTTGTCTTCCGAGTTGAGTGAGCTCATTACTCTAAGAATACTTGAGATCGAGCAAAAATTAGACGAATTAGAAAGCACACAGGCATTTGATAAAATTTGCTCCTAAGTAAAAGATAATCATTCTGATTTCCTTGATTTTGTGAAAAGTTAGATAAACTTATTGTTTATGAGAGTATTATCGAAATTCTTTTTAGTTGAATTCTCTATAGTTAGTAAATTATATTCAAAATAGTTTTTATGCAATTTAAATATTTACTTGATCTGGCTATTTATGTGTTAAATAAATGCCAATTAATTATTCTAGATTCAAGAGTTTAACTCGAAACTTTACTATTTCATAGGCTTTCGTAGGAGCTTCTTTAGCGAATGGATGGTCTTCTAAGGCCTTAAGAATGATTTTTATCTTTTCCTCTTTTGGTTTAAGGGAATTTTTTTCAATTGAGTTAAATCTTTGCCAATATTCATCAAAGGAGAAGGCAAAACTATCTGCATTGTTATAAGTGCGATCTTGAGGAGCATCGCAATTGCTAAAAATCACAGTTGAATAACGCAAGTATGCCAGGACCCAAGTTTGAAAGGGTACTAAGCGTGAATAAACTAGACTATAACTGGCGATTGGTTGTCCTGGTAAGCGAACTTACCGCCCAATTCAGTTGATTTGTTTGTGTTGTCCAGATACTCAAAAAACCTTTTGTTAGCAAGGGTTTTAGAGGTATCAAATGTTCGAATTGATGGTGCCAGGACCCAGATTTGAACTGGGGACACGGCGATTTTCAGTCGCCTGCTCTACCAACTGAGCTATCCCGGCTCAAAGTTTTAACCAACTCCAATTTTAGATCACGATGAGAAGAGGAGGCAACTTTCTATATCCGAGAAAGTTGTGTGTTCTTGTTTTGGAAAGGGAAGTGAAGTTAACTTCAAAATTTAAATCTTGGAATTTAGATTTTTAGCAATTGTTTGATCAGTTATCTGGGGGGATTTTCTTTAGCATGCTTACTAAGGTTTGGTGTGCATCTTTGCTATCACTAAGTACATGATCAAACATAATCTCAATTGATTTCCCCTCAACATCTAATGTCATCGTATGGGAAGAAATTAAGAGCATTTTTGCTTTTTTAGCTTCAGGACAATGTCCATAATGCCTTGCATAGGCAACAACTGCCTCTTGGTGATCTGCATTCATATGTTGGCAGATTCTTAAGCTATCTTTTGGGGTGAAGGATTTTTTGCTCACTATTGATTGCGTTTTAAACAATAGTTGCATCATAAGGGCTTCTCATGGATTTGCTATGTGAAATAGATTAGAAGAGAATAGTATGATTTTCATTGGCACATCTTTTCCTTTGATCTTTAATTGAGATTCTTGAATGAATAGTATTTTGATTTAAAATCTTCTTTATTTAAGAATTTTTCTAAATCCCTTGAGAGCTATGATTGCAGATCCATAAGAAGTTGGATTATTTGAAGTTTTGATTGGAATATTTATCGCCTTTTCTCTAATTATTCTCCATTGTGGGTTATTAGCTCCACCTCCTATTGTAATAATTCGCTCTGGAGGATTGGCTCCCATCTCAATAAGTTTCTTCCAACCTTTGGCTTCTATTTCTGCTAAGCCTTCAAGCATTGCATGAAGGAATAGACTATCGCTAATAGGTCTCGGCTCTAGTAAAGGCTTCAAATTGGGATCATTTATAGGGAACCTTTCTCCTTTTTTAGGTAGGGGAATCATTTTTATTCCAGTTGTTATATGGGGATTGATTTGTCTGCTTAATTCTATGAGTTCTTTGTCAGTGAAAAATTCTTTAAGGACTTTCCCGCCAGCATTTGAAGCACCTCCTGCCAACCATTGCCCCGCGATTCTATGATTACTTATTCCATCGCCATTTAAAGGTTTAGAGACAAAGCTTTTAACAACTATTGTGCTACCTAAAACAGATATTCCTTCACTTAACTTTGCTTTAGAAGCTATTACAGCTGCATTAGAATCAGTTGTTCCCGAAATAATAATAGTTTGTTCTGATAGATCAAGATTTTTAGCTTTACTTGGTGAAATCATGCCAACTTTACAACCACTTTCAATTATTGTTGGTAATGAATTAAGCCAGGGGAGTTGCTGATAACTATCTGGCCATTTTTTATGTATTATGTCCCAACCTAAACGTAGATTGTTTCCTTCTTCTCCGTAATTCCAATTGTTCATTAGCCAACCATTTATCCAGTCCGCTTGATGCCTTAATAGGATATCTTTTCCATGATTTTTAATTAACTCAAATGCTCTTGAAAGGCTATTTTTTTTGTATATAACATCATTCAAGCCTGGAAATAAACTATTAATTGAATCTATATGTTCATAATAATTCTCATTGAATGCTAATGCAGGACCTAAGGGCAGACCTTCCTTATTGCATGCTAATAAAGTCCCTGATGTACCATCAACTGAGCATGCTTTAATATCTCTTTTGATTGAAGTGGGAATCTTCCCTATTAGCTCTTGACAACATTTAGACCAGTTATTTGGAATTTCTAGACCAACAGGATATTTAATTTCATTAAAGAATACTAATTCTTCATTTTCATTACATATACTAATACGGACTCCACTACTCCCTAAATCTATTCCTAGAAACATTGAATTTTTAGTCAAGAATAGTTGGAATAAAAATATTTAATTTAAAGATATTGCCTCCTTGATCTCTTTAGCTTTCTCCGATACATTTTCCCATGGGAGGTCAAGGTCTTTCCTTCCAAAATGACCATAGGCTGCAGTTTTTCTATAAAATTTTCCATTATTCTCTTTGGGTAGATTGCAAAGATTAAAAGATTTAATAATGGCACCTGGCCTTAAGTCAAAGTGTTCTTTTACTATGTCATTTATTTTTGATTTTGATACTTTTTCCGTCCCAAAGGTCTCTACTAAAATTGATACAGGTTGAGATAGGCCTATTGCATAGCTAAGTTGAACTTCAGCTTTTTTTGCTAATCCACTTGCGACAATACTTTTTGCTACATACCTTGCTGCGTAGGCAGCTGATCGATCAACTTTTGTTGGATCTTTGCCGGAGAATGCGCCGCCACCATGACGTGCATAACCACCATATGTGTCAACAATTATTTTTCGACCAGTTAATCCTGCATCTCCTTGCGGCCCGCCTACAACAAATTTTCCAGTTGGATTTACTAAGAATTTTGTTGTTTCAGAGCTTGGCTTTAATTCAAGGTCACTTGTTGCAGGCAAGACAACATGTCGCCATAAATCCTCTGTGATTTTTTTTCTTATAGATGGTTCATTGCTAATTCCAGATATTTCAGACGTATGTTGCGTAGAAATTAAAATTGTATCTATAGATACAGGTTGATTGCCCTCGTAAGCTACGCTTACTTGAGTTTTGCCATCAGGAAGTAAGTATTCCAGTAAGTTTTGATGGCGGACAATTGCAAGCCTTCTAGCCAGTCTATGAGCAAGACTTATTGGAAGTGGCATTAATTCTGGCGTTTCATCACAGGCATATCCAAACATGATCCCTTGATCACCAGCGCCTACTTTGTCTAAGGGGTCGCCAAAATGATCATCAGCCTCATTGACTCCTTTAGCAATATCTGGAGATTGTTGGTCCAAAGCAACTAAAATAGAACAGCTATTTGCGTCAAAGCCACCAGCGCGGGCATCTGAGTACCCAATCTCTTTTATTACTTTCCTGGCAAGATTAATAAAATCAACCTTGGCTTTTGATGTTACTTCTCCTGTAATTAAGCATAGTCCTGTATTTACAACTGTTTCACAGGCCACCCTGCTAGTTGGGTCTTGAGTAAGAAGAGCATCCAATACGCCATCACTAATCTGATCACAGATTTTGTCAGGATGGCCTTCAGTTACTGATTCAGAGGTGAAGATGTAATTACTCATATGAGATTTATATAGATAGTGAGTTTAGTCCTAGTCAATACTCAACTCATCCCAATGATGAATTAAATGGTGTTGATAAGTAAGCAAAGGAGTAGTTTTCCACCCACCTGTAAAACCCAAGGCTAATTCAATGCCTGCTTGTCTTGCCATTAATAGATCTGAATCAGCATCTCCAATGAGTGCGCAATCTTTTGGTTTAAGTCCAAGTGTGTTACACAATTGATGAACAGCATTAGGGTCTGGTTTCTTTGGAGTGTTTTCGCAGCTCCAAACTTGAGATATATGGTTGTCTAAATTGTTACTTATAAGAAAATTTTTAATACCTTTGCTGTCATCATTACTTATTAATGAACAAACTATACCATTTTTCTTTAATTCCTTTAGGAAAGATAGTGCACCTGGTAATAGTGGGTTCATCATTTGTGTATGTTTTGAGTTTGCATAAATTTCATCTGCCGCATTAAATATATCATTAGCTAATTTAATTGAATTGGGCCAATTCCTTCCTAAAAGTGTAAATATAGTTGCGGTTGAAATGAGATTTTGATCCCTAGATGCAACTGCTATTATTCCATCAGGATTAAGCCCTTTAGATGTTAAACCGTAAATTTTGCTAAGGTTTCTCTTTAGCTTTGCTAGGGAGTCATCGGTTTCTTCTCTTTCATCCAATTTGAAATTTTTTAAAGCTTGCTCTAATCGTAATGAAGCAATTAAAAGTAAGTGTTCTTCGCTATTTGACAAGGTTCCATCCTTGTCAAATAGGATCGCTTTTACTTTGCCGATCGGAGTCCCTCTCAGCAATAAATTAGACATTTAAAAGGCCTAGACTCTTATTATGTTTAGACAAGCATTACTTGAGGCTCTTCTCCTTCTTCTGCTTGTTCAAGAAGCATTTGTTTATATCTCGCAGCCATTTCTTCAGCTTTATCAAATACTTTTTGTGGGTCTGTAAGCATATCCCCAGGTTCAGGTTCTAATGCTTTCGTTGATAAGGAAATTCTGCCCCTTTCTGCATCTAAATCAATAATCATTACTTTCATTTGATCATTGACATTTAGGACTGAATGAGGAGTTTCTATGTGTTCATGACTGATTTCAGAAATATGAAGCAAACCACTTACTCCCCCAATATCAATAAATGCCCCATAAGGTTTAATGCCTCTAACTGTCCCAATAACTACTTCTCCTACTTCTAATCGATTCATCTTCCTTTCAACTAATGCTCTTCTGTGGCTCAATACCAGCCTGTTCCTTTCTTCATCTACTTCTAGAAATTTTAAAGGAAGAAAATCAGCAACGAGTTCTTCTTTTGCTTTCCTAGTACTTATATGAGAGCCAGGAATAAATCCTCTCAGGCCCTCAACTCTTACTAAAGCACCACCTCTGTTTGTGGCAAATACTTCTGAATATATAGTCGCATCTTCTTTTTGCAGTTGTCTCACTCGTTCCCAAGCTCTTTGATATTCAATTCGACGAATAGAAAGAGAAAGTTGCCCATCTTCATTCTCTTCGCTCATGATGAAGAATTCTCTTGTCTCGGATGGTTGAAGAACATCACTCAGACCTTCTACTCTATTAATTGAAACTTCTTGCATCGGCATGAAGGCAGCTGTCTTAGCTCCTATGTCAATCATCGCCCCTTTAGATTCCAGCGCAAAAACAGTTCCATTTACGATGTCTCCAGGCTTGAAATTGTAATCATATTTGCTTAGTAATGATGCAAACTCATCGAGAGTAAAACCAGCTCCATCTAAATCTTTTTTTGAGACTCTGCTATTTGAGCTATCTGCAGCTGGAACTTCAGCAGGAATATCTAAAGTTTCCTCTTGAATCTCTTCGGAGATGTTTTCTGGACTATTGGTTGGATGTGTGTCGTTATCTCTAGATTCTTTTTTTAATGCTTCCTCTTGAAGAGTTTCGTTTGAGCTAGCAGACATGGTTGATTGGCGGTCTACCCTTGGGCAGTTTGAATGTTTTCCGTGTGGCCCGCCGACCTTTCGGAATTAGTCCCCTACTCTACATTTCTATAGTTCTAATTTTTAGCCTACGTGAGCTAGTTGGCTCTTTCCAGGCTTAAATCTTTCCAATGTTGCAACAAAATCAGTAATTCCGTGGAATTCTCGATGAACTGAGGCAAAACGGACATAGGCAACTTCATTAACTACTTGTAATTGTTTCAATACTATTTCCCCGATTTCTTTAGTTGAAATTTCTCTAGTGTTGTTTTGTTGAATTTGAAGTTCAATCTCATTAACCATTAACTCAATTTTATTTGAATTAATGGTGGTTTTTTCGCAAGCTTTACTTATTCCATTAACTACCTTGCTTCTATTGAAAACTTCTTTATTACCATTTCGTTTGCAAACGGTAATAGGTACGCTTTCTACTCTTTCATAGGTTGTGAATCTGAAATCACAATTGAGGCATTCCCGACGTCTACGAACACTTTTGCCTGAGTCAGCTGCTCTTGACTCAAGGACTCGACTATCCGTGTTTTGGCATGAGGGGCATTGCATTAACCCTTCTCAACTCAAATGTATTTAAACTAACTGTATACATTGATTCGCAATATGAGAAGGGTCTATATAGTTTATCTCTCGGAAAAAGATATTATTTGTTGCTAAAAAAAACAATAATACTGCTCAAAGGTAGAAAATTTGATAACTGAACAAAAAAAAGCCCTGCTTATGCAGGGCTTTTTTTTCATCTTTTGCTGTTGTACTTAGGAGGATCGCGGAAGGCGACACAGAAGAACAAAGTTACAACTGCCAACGTGAGAATGAGGACGTAGGTAAAGGCTTCCATCTTGTTACTAAGAAAGGTCTATAGATAGGATGGCCACATTTTAGGCCCTTCCTGGGACTCGACGAGTGGATTCGTCTCCAAGTTTCTTGAATAGACCGAATTCCACTTGATCTCCCAGGTCTGGATCGATACCAGCGAATACATCGCGATAAAGAGTCCTAGCGGCATGCCACCAATGACCAAACAAGAAGAGCAATCCAAAGCTGGCATGCGCAAAGGTAAACCAGCTTCGAGGTGAGCTTCTGAATACACCATCAGACTTGTAACGGTCTCTATCAAACTTGAAAGATTCTCCAAGTTGAGCCTTTCTAGCTAGACGCTTGACTACTACAGGGTCAGTGAATGTTTGTCCATTTAGCTCGCCACCATAAATGGTAGCTGTTACACCTGTCTGCTCGATTGAATACTTAGCTTCAGCTCGGCGGAAAGGAATATCTGCTCGAACGTTTCCATCTTGATCTTCGAGAATTACTGGGAAGTTCTCAAAGAAGTTTGGAAGACGTCGAACTTCTAAATCGTTACCCTCTTTATCTGTGAAGGCAACATGTCCTTGCCATCCAGTGGGTAGACCGTCTCCATTGACCATCGCACCAACACGGAACAAGCCACCTTTAGCAGGACTATTGCCTACATAATCATAGAAAGCTAGTTTTTCTGGAATAGAAGCATATGCTTCTGCCTTTGAAGAACCATTATCTATAGCTGTTTGAACCCTTCGATTGATTTCAGTTTTGAAATAACCAGAGTCCCATTGGAAGCGAGTAGGGCCAAAAAGCTCAACAGGAGTTGTTGCGGACCCATACCACATTGTTCCGGAGACAACAAAAGATACGAATAGAACTGCAGCAAGAGCACTAGCTAGTACTCCTTCTAAGCTGCCCATTCTTAGGTTTCTATAAAGACGTTCTCCAGGACGGTTAGTGATATGAAAAACACCACCAACTATTCCTAAAAGTCCAGCGCCAATATGGTTGGCAACTATTCCTCCAGGACTAAATGGGTTGAATCCCTCTGCTCCCCATACAGGAGTGACAGGTTCTACATGCCCAGTTAAGGCATAAGGGTCTGAAACCCAAATACCAACCGTGGAGCAATGAAATGCTCCAAAGCCAAAGCAAGTAAGACCAGCAAGTAGAAGGTGTATCCCAAAGATTCTTGGGAGGTCGAGAGCTGCTTCACCAGTTCTGGAATCTTCCCAAAGTTCAAGATCCCAGTAAGTCCAGTGCCAAATGGCAGCCAACATAAGTAGGCCACTGAAGACGATATGTGCTGCTGCAACACCTTCGAAGCTCCAGAATCCTGGATCTATACCGGTTTCACCGGTGATATCCCAACCAGCCCAGCTTCCTGTAATACCTAATCTGGCCATAAAAGGCATGACATACATGCCTTGTCGCCACATTGGGTTAAGGACTGGATCAGAAGGATCAAAAATGGCCAATTCATATAGGGCCATGGAGCCGGCCCAGCCGGCTAACAAAGCTGTGTGCATGAGGTGCACGGCCAAGAGTCGGCCTGGGTCGTTGATTACGACGCTGTGCACCCGATACCAGGGCAATCCCATTGGTCAGGCTCGTGGAACAAAGCTGCTTAATGCAGCTAGACCTGTAGATCGTAAGCCGTCCTACTTAATTGCAGAGGATTAATAACATTACCTGCAATGTGTATTGATACTTCTCAAGCTTGTTTTGAACTGTATTTTCGGGGGATTCAGAGGAATTGGGGCTTATGAAGGATTTGAATTTCGGTCACAAATCTCAATGCCAAGGGACAATTTTGTGCCTATTTGGATCGTTTCCCCCCCTAGTAAAAAGTTTTTTTCAGCATGAATTCATGAATTTTGAGGTGATTCAGGTAAAAAAATGATCATTTTTAGAATCTTTCGAGGTGTTGATTCGATTTCTTTTTTGAGACCTTGCTTTATTAAGCCAGATTTAACAGAGAGTTATTCAATTGCAAAATTTCAAACCCTTTCTTTCAACTTGGTTTTGGCGAAGATCGAGTTGGATTTTTAGATTCTTTTTTGCTTCAAATCACAACCGTCTTACAAATTCATCAATTGGGGTGTAATGATGATAAATTCAGTTGAAAAATTTTTGAGGTCATGGAAACCACCAACTTCGGCTTCATCGCTAGCCTTTTGTTCGTTGCGGTTCCAACGATATTTTTAATAGGCTTGTTTATCTCCACAAAAGATGGGGAGAAATCAAGTTTCTTTTCTGAGTCAGGTAAAGGGAAAATCGGCCCAACTTTGTAACTACAGCATTTCTTATCAGAAATTTTCAGCATAAATAACCCAGAAGAATAAAAATCCAACTTTGTTCTTCTGGGTTATTTATGCTGAAAGAAAATAATGTTTATTGAAATAGTAAGAATTAAGTCTTCTTTATTAGTATTAGAATAATTAAAATGAATTTTTGTTGTGTCTGAAAATATTCCAGGTCCTTGGATCATTGAAAAACGTGTTTTACCACAACATACTGATCATGCCGGAGTTATGTGGCATGGTTCCTATATATCTTGGCTGGAAGAAGCAAGAATTAAGATTCTTTCAAGTGTCGGCATAGAATATCATGAATTATCTGCAAATGGCTTTGAAATAACTGTAGTTTCATTGAAATTAGACTACAAGAATCCTTTAAGGCATGGGGATAAAGTATATTTAGAGAATTTTCCTGTTAAATTAAATGGAGTTAGGTGGCTCTGGAAAACTAATTTCCTTGGAGATGATAGAAAACTCTTTGCAGCATCAAAAGTCGAATTAGTAGTAGTAAAAAAAATGGAAAATGGTTTTCGCATAGCTAGACAAAATCCTGGATTTTTGGAAGAAGCAATAGATAAAATAAATTCTGGATGCTTCAATTAAGCATAGTTATTCTTTACTTGCTTTCATTGATTAATTATTCTTCCCTAATGATCTGCCTATCTCTTTTGTTATTTATTTATGAAAGCATTTGACTATCTATCTAAAGATATTCTGAAGTGGAGGAGGGAGCAATTGGAATTAGGTGGGCAAAGGGAGAGTTTGGATTGGCTTTTAGATTTAGCTGGGGGGTTGAGATGGAGTGAACTTCAAAGTCTTTTTATGGATGAAAATAAATTTTGTGTTCTTGTTAGGTCTTTAGAGGAATTATCAATCCTTTGGCACAAACATCTACAAGAATCTATACCTCTTCAATATTTAGTTGGCATATGTCCTTGGAGGGATTTCCAATTGGAAGTTAGTTCAGCTGTAATGATTCCGCGACAGGAAACAGAGCTTTTGGTTGATTTTGCAGTTGATAATTTCAAAAATATTCCAAATGGTCGATGGGCAGACTTGGGGACAGGATCTGGAGCTTTGGCAATTGCATTAGCGAGAGAACTTCCTACATGGAAGGGACATGTTGTGGAAATAAGTAAGCCTGCTTTAGCTTTAGCTCAAAAAAATCTTCAGCTTTTAGGAGGACAAGCAAAATATTCTCTTCATTTGGGGTCATGGTGGCAACCTTTAAGACCATGGTGGGGGACTTTTGACCTTGTTTTGTCTAACCCTCCTTATATACCTTCAGGGTTGATTCCAAAGTTGGAAAAAATTGTTGCTAAAAATGAACCAAATTTAGCTTTATCTGGAGGTGAAGATGGATTGTGCTGTTTGAGAGAAATAATGGCTTTTGTTTCTTATGCACTTGCGCCAGGTGGAGTGATAATGATTGAGCACCATTATGATCAAAGCAATTCCGTATTAACATTGATGAAAGCCGCAGGTTTAATTAACATTCATTGGAAAAAAGATTTACAAGGCATCAAAAGATTTGCAATTGGATCGAAATCTAAGAAGGTTTGAAAATGACATTAGATCGAAAATTAATATTTGATGTGAGAGATCTTGCTCAAGAAATAAAGCAAGGTTGCCCAGCTTTATTTCCTACAGATACTTTGCCTGCTTTGGGAGTATCTCCTAATAATTCTCAAGAACTTTGGAAATTAAAAAAAAGACCATTTGACAAACCATTAATTTTGATGGGAGCAAGTAAAGAAGAATTACTTGAGAATGTCTTATCTTTTGCTTTAGAGGATGCAATGCTTGTTGCAGAAAAATATTGGCCTGGTGATTTGACAATTATTGTTCCTGCTTTTGGACCAAGTGTGAAGTTTTTAAATAAACAAGAAAATACAATTGGACTTAGAATGCCAAACTTAGAACTTGCATTGAGATTGCTTGAATTAACAGGTCCATTAGCAACTACAAGTGCAAACTTGTCTGGAGAGTCTGCAGCTATAACTGCTACAGAAGCATCATCTATTTTCCCTAAATTACCTATTTTAGGTCCAGTTCCATGGCCCTCTTCAGAAGGAGTTGCTAGTACGGTTATTTCTTGGCAAAGTAGAAATCAATGGAAGGTTTTGAGACTTGGCAGTAGGCCTTTAGATATTAATTGGAAAAAATGATTGTGTTGCTATTCTTAGTTTTAATAGTTCAGTCTCTATTTCATTTATTTTTTAGACCTTTGATTCAGCATTCATTATTTTTCTTTGAATTAAAAGGTATTGGATTGCTATCTCTGATAATTATTTTTGTGTTAATTTCAGGTAAAAACAAATCTTACAATTAATGATTTACTGAAATAAAAGTTGAGTCAATCATTAATTGTTTTTTATTTAAGCCGGCTAACGGATTTGAACCGATGACCTTCGCTTTACAAAAGCGCTGCTCTACCACTGAGCTAAGCCGGCATTTTTATAGATTTTACAGAAGGGATGGGGCAAAAACTCAAAATAAAATTGAGATCAGAGGAAAATTTTAATTTTTCTTCCAATGTCAAGACTATATATCCTTTATGAATATGTAGAAAGTTGATTATGTGGTTTTCACTTCATCAGCTTCTGCGTTCATCAATGAGCGTTTTATCGGTAAATTTGCAACAAGAGCTGTCATACGATCTTCTGTTTCTAAGCTAACAGCACCTTCTTCAAGATCTATTTCTACATATTTGGCTACAACTTCAAGAATTTCTCTCCTCATCTGATCCAATAGTTCTGGGCTTAGGTCGCAACGGTCATGGGCAAGAACTAATTGCAGTCTCTCCCTTGCAGTTTTGGCACTTGATGATTGGCGCCTAAGAAGTTTGTTGATGATGTCTCTAAGAGTCATTGGATCAGTTTAAAAAATCTTGGTTTGCATTAAACGTCTAAACTTTTCTCTTATTGACCCTTCTTTTGAGGGGTCAATAAGAGGGATTTCTTCTCCTTGTAAGCGACGAGCAATATTCGAGTAGCATTTTGCTGCAGGGGATTTACTTCCTATGAGAGTTAAAGGTTCTCCCCTGTTTGTGCTGACTATTACTTGTTCATCTTCTACTACAAGTCCAAGCAAAGGCAAAGCAAGGATATCGGTAACATCTTCAACTGCAAGCATCTCTTGGGAAGCCATCATTTTTGGCCTAACTCTATTGAGAACTAATTGGACTGGTTTGATTCCATTGCTATTGAGCAGACCTATGACTCGATCAGCATCTCTTACAGCAGAAACCTCTGGATTCGTAATTACTATGGCTTCTTTTGCTCCAGCAACTGCATTTTTAAATCCATCTTCAACTCCTGCTGGACAATCGATTAATACATAATCAAATTCCTCACTGAGCATTGAGACAATGCGTTGCATGTCGTCAGGTTTAAGCCAATCAAGCATTCTTGGATTACCTGCTGGCATTAGGGAAAGATTTGGCTCTTGTTTGTGTTTAACAAGCGCTTGTTCAAGTCGACAACTTTCTTCAAGTACTTCTTGAGCTGTATAAATGATTCTGTTTTCTAGCCCAAGCAATAAATCAAGATTCCTTAATCCAAAATCAGCATCTAGTACGGCAGTTTTTGAGCCTTGTTGTGCAAGAGCTATGCCCAAATTTGCTGTCAGAGTCGTTTTCCCGACTCCGCCTTTACCAGAGCAAATAAGGATGATACGAGTATTTGACTCCACGGACCTCTTAAAAGTTCTCAAATCTTAATTGGAGTTTGCAGTTATCAAAGGATATTGGTGACATAGGTTTTCATTTGAAATTTTTTCATGAAGGGACTAATCCTTGATACCGGCTAAAAGCAAGTTCCCTTTCAAATGGTTTTTGTATGAGTTGGGTTAGCGTTATTTTTTGCAGTGTTGAAGTTTCCAGGTTTTGCAGGTTCAATGATTATCTGCTCACCTACAAGATGAGCCTCTTCGGCGAGTCCTTCTTCAGGTTTTTCTTGAGGCCCAAGTGCAATTGCATTAGCAATCCTCAATTGCAAAGGCCTTAATTCAAGAGCTACTATTTTGGCTTGCCTATTACCATCTTTCCCAGCATGCGCAATTCCTCTTAGCCTGCCCCAAATTAAAATATCTCCTCTCGCTTCAACCTTGGCTCCAGGATTTACGTCACCTAATAAAAGAATATCTCCTTCTCCTGTAAGATTTTCTCCAGACCTAAGAGTCCCCTGGTGGAGTAAAAGTTTGAATAATTCGTCATTATTGATATAGCTTGAGGATGATTGAGGGTATTTCTCTTGATTAGATTTTTTACAAGATGAAAGAGTAAGAAGCGTTTCAAATCCTAGAGAAGAAGCGCTTACTATTGTCTCAGGCAAATGAGATCTGAACCTGGTTATTTTTAATTGATTTCTTTCTACAATATTATTTAAATCACGAATATCTTTGCAAGTTAATAGCAAATCTTGTGCATCTATTTCTAGCTCCTTTTTGTAAGGATCCTTTATCTGTTTTGTCAGTTGTTCTTTCCAGTGTGATTTCTTTGAATTAGATAAGCAAATCAGTTTAATATCTTGTAAATAATTTGTCATAATTTAAGAAGTATCTATGCAAAAAGTTTAATGGAAGTTTTAATTTCGTTGTCAATTTCTTTAGGATAAATAAGCCAAGATGAATCGGTTGACTTTATTAGACTGCTTACCACAGGAGATAAATCTTCGAGGGCTTTAAGCTGAGCACCATCCCAGACTCTAAGACCTCCTTCGTAAGGATGATAACCATATTGATTGTTATTTCTTAGGCCGCAAGATATGTCTGGATCAATATTATTTTTAGAGCTCAATACCCTTGCAAAAGCTAATGATTCTAGTTTTTGTTCGTTTGATAAATGTTTTATATCTAAAGCTTTTAAAAGATTTCTATTGAGGAATCTTTCACATAAAGTTGATAATTGTTTAGGTCCTTCCTTGCTCCAGCGCATAAAATGATAAATTGTACGTATATCATCATTTTCTAAGAAAGTTTCTAAGCTGATTTCATCTGGAGACCAAAGCCATTTAGCCATTATTTCATCAGCCCAAATTTTCCCAGGCCCTATCCTGCGTGCTGTTTTAATTAACTGTTCTA
This sequence comes from uncultured Prochlorococcus sp., assembly GCA_902564535.1. Classification (GTDB taxonomy): domain Bacteria; phylum Cyanobacteriota; class Cyanobacteriia; order PCC-6307; family Cyanobiaceae; genus CACFBG01. The sequence goes on along the minus strand of CACFBG010000003.1, from coordinate 31,629 downwards.
AAATCCAAGTACAAACTTCATTGATTCTGTGGTTGTAGATACTTCGGTACATTAAATTTCTAACAACTAAATAGTGCTCAACTGCCATAAGTCCTTTGGGACTTATGGCGAGATCTCCATCAGGTGCAATAGTTAATGCATTTAAAATCCTTTCCAAATCGAGCTGTCCATAACTGGTCCCTGTGCTATAGCTATCTCTTAATAAATAATCAAGTCGATCACAGTCAAGTTGACTACTAATTATTGACTGAATAATAGATTGTGGGCGGTAATTTTTAAGTAAAAGATCTGCTACTTCCTTAGCCATTCCTTTTTGGAAATTTTCTAGAGGGTTACTTATAGAGGGTATGTTTGTAATTAAATTTGCGGACCAAGTTTCATGTTTTATTCCAAAAATTTCTTCACCTGTATGACTTAAAGGTCCATGCCCTAGGTCATGAAGTAAAGAAGCCGCAAAAACCAGACCTCTTTTATTTGCAAAACTTTGATCTATATTTTCCAGCTTTTCAAGGAATTTCCTCGCAACATGAAAAACCCCTAGAGAATGCGTGAACCTGCTCGATTCCGCTCCATGGAAAGTTAAGAAAGCTGGACCAAGTTGTTTAATTCTTCTAAGACGTTGAAAAGCTGGTGAATCTATTAATTCCATGATTAAAGCCTCTGCTGGGTCTTTAGAATTGATTCTTATTCCGTTATGCAGAGGATCGTGGTAAGTCGTAACGATTGAGGTCATTCGTTATTAATTAGTGAATCTGAAATTGGCTCTAAACTTTGCACTCCTAAATGATTCTCAGAGACTTCTTCCAGATTAGTCTGAGCAATATTTTGTTGATCTAGATTGGCTTCCATTAATAGCTGCGCATCTTTTATCCATCTATCGTCAGCCCCCCCGGGGTTGAGGGGTTCAGGTTTGTCAAGAATGCGATCTGGTTCTATACCAAGGTTCTGAATATCTGTCCCAGATGGTGTTAGATAACTAGCAACAGTAATGGCTAGCCCACTTCCATCACTTAATGTTGTAAGTGATTGAATTAGGCCTTTCCCAAAAGTTTTACTGCCTAATATTTGAGATCTATCATTGTCTTTAAGTGCACCAGCAAGTATCTCACTTGCACTTGCGGTTCCTTCATTGACAAGAGTAATCATAGGACCATTATAAAAAGTTTTTTCAGATGCAGGAATGGCATCATTAATACCTTCTCTATTTTTAGTCTCAACTATCGGTTGGTTACTTAGGAAAGCATCAGCAACGGCAAGCCCTGAACTTACTAGCCCTCCAGAGTTGTTTCTTAAATCAAGTACTAATCCTTCTATATCTTTATCAGAAAGTTCTTCTAAAGCTTCTCTTACTTGTTCGGGAACTCCCTCGCTAAATTGAGTTATTCGTAGATATCCAAGGGTATGAGATTCATTGCGAAGTCTTTTTGTACGTACCGGTCTTAAATCAACACTTCTCCTTTCAAGAGTAAGTTCTTCAATGTCCCCATTAGGGGGAGCGATTTCAATAATTACTTGGGAGCCGGTTTCCCCCCTAAGCCTTGCGGCAGTTGCTTCTAATCCAAGATTTTTTGGAGATTCCCCATTTACGCTTATCAAAGTAGTTCCGCTAATTATTCCTGCATCTGCTGCGGGAGAACCTTCTAATGGAGCAATAACAACTATCTCTCCATCTTCAGCCCTAGCCCCGAGCTGAAGTCCAATCCCATTTATTTCACTTCCTAAATTGCTTTTTTTAAGAGCTTTGTAATCATCTGGTCTTAATAAACGTGTATAAGGGTCTCCCAGGGGGAGAAGCATGGCTTCAATAGCCGAATAAGCTTGAGAACTATTGTTGATTGGTTTCTCTAAGGCTTTTTGCCTTAATCGTTTCCATTCGACTTCATCAAATTTTGAAGGGTTTAAATAGCCTTCATTAACTAGTTTCCAACTTTCTAAAACTAGAGATTGTCCATCATTTAAGGCATATGTACTTTGCCCAAAAGGCAGTAACAATAAGCCCAAGCTGATAATAAGAGCAAGAAATTGCTCCAATTTTTTTGGAAAGGAATTAACAAACGTATGCATTGGAGTAATCCATGGCACTATCCCTTGACCACATTTTGTAGACTATTGGTATCAAAGCTCACCTATGCATGGCGAACTCCTCACCTGTCTATGACTGGTTCCAGGAAAGGCTTGAAATTCAGGACATAGCGGACGACGTAACTTCAAAATACGTCCCTCCCCACGTAAACATCTTTTATTGCCTTGGAGGCATCACATTAGTCTGCTTTCTGATTCAGTTCGCGACTGGCTTCGCGATGACCTTTTACTACAAACCAACAGTTGCTGAGGCTTATAGCTCAGTAAGTGCATTAATGACTGATGTCAGTTTTGGTTGGTTAATTCGTTCAGTACATCGTTGGAGTGCCTCAATGATGGTGCTCATGCTCATATTGCATGTTTTTCGCGTTTATTTAACTGGAGGTTTTAAGAGACCTAGAGAACTTACTTGGATTACAGGAGTAACAATGGCGGTTATTACAGTCGCTTTTGGAGTTACTGGTTATTCTCTTCCTTGGGATCAAGTTGGTTATTGGGCTGTCAAAATTGTTTCAGGAGTCCCTGCTGCAGTACCAATTATTGGCGACTTCATGGTTGAACTTCTAAGAGGTGGAGAAAGTGTTGGACAGACAACATTGACTCGTTTTTACAGTCTCCACACCTTTGTCCTTCCTTGGACATTGGCAATTTTTATGCTCATGCATTTCTTAATGATTAGAAAGCAAGGGATTTCAGGGCCTCTATAAATTAAATGTCCCGCAATCTTCTAAGATGTCCTTAGAGTTATTTGTCTGTCAGTTCATTAAAAGAAAAAACTAAAAATTTTTGGCGTCACTCTCATGCATGTTTTAAAGAAACCTGATCTATCTGATCCAAAGCTCAGAGCAAAGTTAGCTAAGGGCATGGGGCATAATTACTATGGTGAGCCTGCTTGGCCAAATGATCTTTTATATATTTTCCCTGTTGTAATTCTTGGAACCATAGCTTGTGTTGTAGGCCTTGCAGTTTTAGATCCAGCAATGCTTGGGGATAAAGCCAATCCTTTTGCAACTCCATTAGAAATTCTTCCAGAATGGTACTTATACCCAGTTTTTCAAATATTGAGGGTTGTACCTAATAAGCTCCTTGGTATTGCTATTCAAACTATGATTCCATTGGGATTGATGTTGATTCCATTTATTGAGGGTTTTAATAAATTTCAAAATCCCTTCAGAAGGCCTATTGCTATGGCTGCCTTTCTCTTTGGAACAATAGTTACCATTTATTTAGGTATTGGAGCTTGCTTACCTATTGATAAGTCTTTGACCCTAGGACTTTTTTAATAATCTCTAGGATTCTTCAACTTGAGGAGTCAGTTCATGAAGATCAAGCATCAATACATCATCTGGTGAAACTCTTAACAAATGATGCAGTAATAAAAAACTGACAATAGTCCAAGTTTGATAAGTCCTTGATTGTTGGCCAACCCAAGTTCCCGTTGGGCCATCAAAATATTCTGCCCACTTTTGTTTAGGTAGTTGATTGAGTTGACTCCAATAACATTCTTCAAGTAGTGCACGCATTTGACCCATTAGAAGAACATCAGCATGTGGGTAGCGTTTCTCGTGCAAAAGTATTGAAGCTCCAAAAAACCAAAGAAGGCTTGGCCAATGCCCACCATTGTGATAACTCCAAGGCCAATTTTTAGGATCTGAGCCTGTTTTATTTTGCCATTCAGAACCATCCATAGGAGGATGGCATATCCTCATTGGCATTTGAGCCATTAAGTGTTGTCGATTATGTAGTACTAGTCTAAAAAGTGCTCTTTGTTGAGGTCCAGTAAGTACTCCAAACATGCAAGCAAGAGAATTGCCAAGGCTGTAAAAACGGAAGTCAGGACGTCCAGTGCGGATATTTCCAATTAGATATCCACCTCTATTCTCAAGCCAGTCCTGAAGCCATGAAGGGACTACTTGGGGCTGAACATTGAATTCATTTTGATGTTGATCTTCTCCATATTGCTCAGTAGGTCTTCTTCTTAAAACTTGCATTGTTTTACTTGTAACCCAATAATGCTTTAAAAGAAATTGGCGAAGGTCATGAACCCATTGCCTAGTTAAAACAAGTCTTTGATCCAGTAATCGACTTACTTGTTGCTTCCTGCTTAGTTCCATTAATTCGATGCAACTCCTTAGGCATGCATATAAGAGGACTTCTACTTCTAATGGTGCTCCCCATACGTCCATAGGACGGTCAATCATAAAAGAGCAATCAGGCACGAAAAGAACAGGTGTTCCTTCAAATGTTGGATGCAATACAAGATCTAATAGCAGCTGAACCCCTCTTTGGACTCTTTGGCTAGTCCCAAATGAGGTGTCACCACTTCTTCTGACATATAACCAGCATAAGATCGGCCACCATAGACTTGCATCTGCAGATGTAATGCGACCTATCGATCTTTGTCCATAGTCAGCAATAAGCTCTCCAGATTCTTCTACAAAGCTTGTAGGAAAGACACCACGTGTTTGATATGTGGTGCTTTGGAGGTCGAGACAAACACTTAAAAATTTTTGAACAATGCCGTATCTCTTTTGCGTGAGCAGATAAATCATTACAGGAACATTGTCCCGAAGAAAGATTTCGCCATAGTTCAGGGCCTCATTATTTGCAGGATGCTCTAGTGCCGCAACACTTCCAACAACACTCCCACTAACTTCTATCAGAGTTCGCTCAAAATGCTCTTTTGCACGTTCTATAACTTGTTCTTCATTCGAATTAGGACGAACTCTTTGATGCTCTTGGCTAAATCTGCCTGCCATGATTTGTTTCTCAATGCCAATAGCTCTATCAAAGATTAGTTATGGCTTTAGATTTAAGCAGCTAAATCATGGCTATAGATATTTTCAATGTTGTTTTTGTTGCATATTTGCATCCCTATGGTCTAAGTTGTGAGATGTGCAAGGGACTGAGTTCTGAAGCACAGCCCGATGGCCTCCTAAGGCATGTGCCTTAAGTTGCCGTTTGGTCTTGCAACATTCGTGTGGATTAATCCCATTGTGTTGTAAGTTTCTAAAGCGGCCTATGCCGTGAAGCTCTGCAACTCTTTTTAAAGAGTTTCTAGAGCAGCACCTGGACAACTGAAAAGTTTAGGAACTGACGCTTTTGTCGCGTTCTTCAATTAAGTAATCCTTTTATGGGATATCTAAATTTGAGGAATTGATATGCGACGAGAGTGTGAGGTCCCGTCAAAAGAAATTAGTTGCGAGGAACTGTTTGTTCTTTTTTAATGGCTTTCACGATCCATTAAAAAAGTGAATTTAATAGCAGTTTTTTTGCAACGACCGGATCTGAGATCCTGGAAAGACACGAAGAAGAGATTCTTAAGTGCACTCTTTGAACCCTTCTGTCAGAGGAAGGAGGCTAAAACTGTTAAATAATGCGCCAGCTTTTTTTAATGGGTGAAGCAAATCAGACTGAGCAATTACTTGTTTTTTGCAATAGGGCTTGATCTACTACGGAGAGTTTGATCCTGGCTCAGGATGAACGCTGGCGGCGTGCTTAACACATGCAAGTCGAACGAACCTTCGGGTTAGTGGCGGACGGGTGAGTAACGCGTGGGAATCTGCCCTCAGGAGGGGGATAACGGCTGGAAACGGCCGCTAATACCCCATATGCCGAAAGGTGAAATGAATTTCGCCTGAGGATGAGCCCGCGTCTGATTAGCTTGTTGGTGAGGTAATGGCTCACCAAGGCTTCGATCAGTAGCTGGTCTGAGAGGATGATCAGCCACACTGGGACTGAGACACGGCCCAGACTCCTACGGGAGGCAGCAGTGGGGAATTTTCCGCAATGGGCGAAAGCCTGACGGAGCAACGCCGCGTGAGGGATGAAGGCCTCTGGGCTGTAAACCTCTTTTCTCAAGGAAGAAGATCTGACGGTACTTGAGGAATAAGCCACGGCTAATTCCGTGCCAGCAGCCGCGGTAATACGGGAGTGGCAAGCGTTATCCGGAATTATTGGGCGTAAAGCGTCCGCAGGCGGCCTTTCAAGTCTGCTGTTAAAGCGTGGAGCTTAACTCCATCTAGGCAGTGGAAACTGTTGGGCTTGAGTGTGGTAGGGGCAGAGGGAATTCCCGGTGTAGCGGTGAAATGCGTAGATATCGGGAAGAACACCAGTGGCGAAGGCGCTCTGCTGGGCCATAACTGACGCTCATGGACGAAAGCCAGGGGAGCGAAAGGGATTAGATACCCCTGTAGTCCTGGCCGTAAACGATGAACACTAGGTGTCGGGGGAATCGACCCCCTCGGTGTCGTAGCCAACGCGTTAAGTGTTCCGCCTGGGGAGTACGCACGCAAGTGTGAAACTCAAAGGAATTGACGGGGGCCCGCACAAGCGGTGGAGTATGTGGTTTAATTCGATGCAACGCGAAGAACCTTACCAGGGTTTGACATCCTGCGAACCTCTAAGAAATTGGAGGGTGCCTTCGGGAACGCAGTGACAGGTGGTGCATGGCTGTCGTCAGCTCGTGTCGTGAGATGTTGGGTTAAGTCCCGCAACGAGCGCAACCCACGTTTTTAGTTGCCAGCATTTAGTTGGGCACTCTAGAGAGACCGCCGGTGATAAACCGGAGGAAGGTGTGGATGACGTCAAGTCATCATGCCCCTTACATCCTGGGCTACACACGTACTACAATGCTACGGACAAAGGGCAGCGAACTCGCGAGGGCAAGCAAATCCCATAAACCGTGGCTCAGTTCAGATCGTAGGCTGCAACTCGCCTACGTGAAGGAGGAATCGCTAGTAATCGCAGGTCAGCATACTGCGGTGAATACGTTCCCGGGCCTTGTACACACCGCCCGTCACACCATGGAAGTTGGCCACGCCCGAAGTCGTTACTCCAACCCTTGTGGAGGAGGACGCCGAAGGTGGGGCTGATGACTGGGGTGAAGTCGTAACAAGGTAGCCGTACCGGAAGGTGCGGCTGGATCACCTCCTAACAGGGAGACAAACAATTGATCATGATGCTTAGGTAATAAATTCTTAGGCCTTGATCCTGTCACCTTAGGTCGATCGGTACCTCAATTAAATTCTTAGTTATTTTTGGATTTGAATCAGTTCCTAAACTTGTCTAGGTCACACCCAACAAGGGTACTCCTGGGCCATTAGCTCAGGTGGTTAGAGCGCACCCCTGATAAGGGTGAGGTCCCTGGTTCAAGTCCAGGATGGCCCATTCGGTGTTGGGGGTATAGCTCAGTTGGTAGAGCGCCTGCTTTGCAAGCAGGATGTCAGCGGTTCGAGTCCGCTTACCTCCACTGATCGATCTCCTGACTAAGAAGGTAAGGGGGAATTTTTTTGAGTGTGATTTAGACTTAATTCAGCTAATTGAACCTAGCTTCCTATCATTCCTAATTTATAGAAAAGGTTGACAGGACGCTGGGCTCACTACATTTTTAAATGTAGAGAGAGTTCAGTAGAACCTTGAAAACTGCATAGTGAGTCTGGAAAGAATAAAGCATCTCATGGATGTATTGATCTTTCATTACTTATTAGAGATTAAGTAATTTTTCTCTGATAAGAATAAATTTTCAATATGAATTCTTGAGCAAAAGTTGAGAATCTATAAATGGATTTAATCTTTTTATAGATATTAATGGTCAAGCTACAAAGGGCTCACGGTGGATACCTTGGCACATAGAGGCGATGAAGGACGTGGTTACCTGCGATAAGTCTCGGGGAGCTGGAAACACGCTTTGATCCGGGAATTTCCGAATGGGGCAACCCCTAGAACGGCCAGCTGAATATATAGGCTGGCTCGAGCCAACCCAGCGAACTGAAACATCTTAGTAGCTGGAGGAAAGGAAAGTAAAAACGACTCCCTAAGTAGCGGCGAGCGAACGGGGAATAGCCCAAACCGATGATTTCGATCATCGGGGTTGTGGGACAGAAACGTGGACTAACAAACCTAGAAGAAGCGTTTGAATGGCGCGCCATAGAGGGTGAAAGCCCCGTAATCGAAAGGAGAGTTAGCCTATCTGTATCCCGAGTAGCACGGAGCACGTGGAATTCCGTGTGAATCTGCGAGGACCACCTCGTAAGGCTAAGTACTACTATGTGACCGATAGCGCAACAGTACCGCGAGGGAAAGGTGAAAAGAACCCCGGGAGGGGAGTGAAATAGAACATGAAACCGTGAGCTTACAAGCAATGGGAGCCCGACTTATCGGGTGACCGTGTGCCTGTTGAAGAATGAGCCGGCGACTTATAGGTACTGGCGGGTTAAACCGGAAATGGTGGAGCCATAGCGAAAGCGAGTCTGAATAGGGCGTTTGTCAGTATTTATAGACCCGAACCCGGGTGATCTAACCATGGCCAGGATGAAGCTTGGGTGATACCAAGTGGAGGTCCGAACCGACTGAAGTTGAAAATTCAGCGGATGAGCTGTGGTTAGGGGTGAAATGCCAATCGAACCCGGAGCTAGCTGGTTCTCCCCGAAATACGTTGAGGCGTAGCGTCTAGTGCTCCAGCAGGGGGGTAAAGCCACCATTTCGGTGCGGGCTGCGAGAGCGGTACCTAATCGAGATGAACTCTGAATACCCTGTGTGTAACTAGGCAGTCAGACTGTGGGGGATAAGCTCCATAGTCGAAAGGGAAACAGCCCAGACCGCCAGCTAAGGTCCCTAAATTAACGCTAAGTGATAAAGGAGGTGGGATTGCCCAGACAACCAGGAGGTTTGCCTAGAAGCAGCCATCCTCAAAGGAGTGCGTAATAGCTCACTGGTCGAGCGATCCTGCGCCGAAAATGAACGGGGCTAAGCGTTATACCGAAGCTGCGGATTTAACTTGTTAAATGGTAGGGGAGCGTTCTATGTGGGGTGAAGCGTTAGCGTAAGCGGGCGTGGACTGCATGGAAGTGAGAATGTCGGCTTGAGTAGCGAAAACATGGGTGAGAATCCCATGCCCCGAAACCCTAAGGGTTCCTCCGGCAGGCTCGTCCGCGGAGGGTTAGTCTGGACCTAAGGCGAGGCCGAAAGGCGTAGTCGATGGATAACAGGTCAACATTCCTGTACCGATTATGTTTTGGGAAGGGGGACGGAGAAGGCTAGCCAATCCAGATGTTGGTTACTGGTTCAAGCGTTCAAGGCTTTGAGGAACGGAGAAAACGTTCTGAGCTAAGGCGTGAGTACGAGCTGCTACGGCAGCGAAGTTGGTGATGTCATGCTTCCAAGAAAAGCCCTATACCCGTTAAGGCATAATTGCCAGTACCCGAAACCGACACAGGTGGGGTGGTAGAGAATACCGAGGGGCGCGAGATAACTCTCTCTAAGGAACTCGGCAAAATGGCCCCGTAACTTCGGGAGAAGGGGTGCCAGCGAGAGCTGGTCGCAGTGAAGAGGCCCAGGCGACTGTTTACCAAAAACACAGGTCTCCGCTAAGTCGCAAGACGATGTATGGGGGCTGACGCCTGCCCAGTGCCGGAAGGTTAAGGAAGCCGGTTAGCGTAAGCGAAGCTGGCGACTGAAGCCCCGGTGAACGGCGGCCGTAACTATAACGGTCCTAAGGTAGCGAAATTCCTTGTCGGGTAAGTTCCGACCCGCACGAAAGGCGTAACGATCTGGGCGCTGTCTCGGAGAGAGGCTCGGCGAAATAGAATTGTCTGTGAAGATGCGGACTACGTACACCCGGACAGAAAGACCCTATGAAGCTTTACTGCAGCTTGGTATTGTGCCCGGGCTCTGAATGCGCAGGATAGGTGGGAGACATTGAAATAGTGCTTGTGGGTACTATTGAGTCAATGGTGAGATACCACTCTTTCAGAGCTAGGGTTCTAACGCTCACCCGTTATCCGGGGAGCGGACAGTATCAGGTGGGCAGTTTGACTGGGGCGGTCGCCTCCTAAAAGGTAACGGAGGCGCGCAAAGGTTCCCTCAGGCTGGTTGGAAATCAGTCGACGAGTGCAAAGGCAGAAGGGAGCTTGACTGTGAGACCTACAAGTCGAACAGGGACGAAAGTCGGCCTTAGTGATCCGACGGTTCTGTGTGGAAGGGCCGTCGCTCAACGGATAAAAGTTACTCTAGGGATAACAGGCTGATCTCCCCCAAGAGTTCACATCGACGGGGAGGTTTGGCACCTCGATGTCGGCTCATCGCAACCTGGGGCTGAAGTCGGTCCCAAGGGTTGGGCTGTTCGCCCATTAAAGCGGTACGCGAGCTGGGTTCAGAACGTCGTGAGACAGTTCGGTCCATATCCGGTGTACGCGCAGGAATATTGAGAGGATTTCTCCCTAGTACGAGAGGACCGGGAGGAACGCACCTCTGGTGTACCAGTTATCGTGCCAACGGTAAACGCTGGGTAGCCATGTGCGGAGTGGATAACCGCTGAAAGCATCTAAGTGGGAAGCCCACCTCAAGATGAGTATTCCCATGGCATAAGCCAGTAAGGTCACGGGAAGAACACCCGTTGATAGGCTCTACGTGGAAGCCTGGTAACAGGTGCAGCGGAGGAGTACTAATAGACCGAGGGCTTGACCATCTTTCACTTATTTGAAAACTCTATCTTTTCTTACTCTAAGTTTTAGAAACTTAAAAAACTATGCAGTTCTCAAGGTTCATAATCTTTGAGAATATTCTTTCCTGGTGTTCATGGCTATGTGGAACCACTCCGATCCATCTCGAACTCGGCTGTGAAACGCATAAGCGGCGACGATATTTGGGGGGTAGCCCCCTGAGAAAATAGCTCAATGCCAGGTTAAATATTCAAAAAAAGGCCGCCATATTGGGGGCCTTTTTTGATGCAAATAATTCAATTTGTTTAGACAAAAACTCTCCTCGAGGATGCTTATAGGTAAGTATTTTTGGGGTGATTTTTCTTAAGATTGGCATTTTGGACACCAATGAGTTCCTCTCCCAACTAATACTTGTCTTTTGATTTTGGTACCACATTTTCGACAAGGTTTATTCATTCTTCGATAGACCCAGGCTTGTTCTCCATAGTTACCATTTAAGCCCTTTAAATCTCTAAAATCACTAAATGTTGTACCTCCTTCTTTGATACTTTCTAATAAAACTATTTCAAGATTTTCGCAAACTTTTTTTATCTCTATATCAGTTAATTCTCCTGATTTTTTATATGGAAGAATACCTGCCTTAAAAAGGGTTTCATCTGCATATATATTTCCTGCACCTGCTACTACTGATTGATCTAATAAGGAAGACTTTATAGATCTAGTTTTGCCTTTTAAGCATTTTTTTAAATAATCAGAGTGAAAGTCCTCACTGAAAGGTTCTGGTCCTAATTTTCCTAGCCCTTTAATTACTTCTTCAGGTTCCTTATTGGAGGGAACCCACCACATTTGGCCGAAACTTCGGGTGTCCACAAATCTAAGCTCAGTTCCTTTTGAATTCCAGAATCTAACTCTTGTATGAGCGCAAGGGGCTATAGCTTTTTCATGCCATTGAAAATGTCCAGTCATTCTTAGGTGAACAACCCACCAACCACTAAAGCAATTTTTGGAGTGTTCACTATGAAATTTATTAGACTTGAAATCTTTTTGAAGAGTTGCAATAAGATATTTCCCTCTCCTTCTCCATTGACCAACTCTAACTCCTCTCATTTGTGATGAGAAAAGTTTTGAACCACCAATACTTGCAATAGCCCTTTCTCTGCAAACCTCTAATTTTTTAATTTGAAAATTAATGAGTTGTTTACTTAACCCACGTCGTACTGTCTCTACTTCAGGCAATTCTGGCAATATTCAAAAACCCTTAAACTGCTTCAAGCTCATCTTCTGCAAAGTTGTTTGCAACAGCTCCTCCATCAACTCCCTGAATAGCATTGTAATTTACTTTCTCAAATCGAACTGTAATTGGATACCTTGGCAATGGCTCAGTTTTATCAACTGAAGCAACTTTACCAATCTCGTTATACCAATAGCATTCTGGACGCTTGATTCGTACAAGGTCTCCACGTGAAATTGCCATACTATTTATGAGTATTTGTTCAATCGTATCTCTGAGAAGGGCTTTACTGGCTTAAGCGTCACAGATTGTTTTCGATTGCATTAGTGAGGGTAAAATGAGTAATTCTTATTTTCCCAGAGAAGTCTTTCCCTTAGAGGGTTTTAAGAGAATTTAACGGACCTTGGCTGCAGCTGATCTTCTGTTAAGAAATGATTAGGAAAGTTTTTTTGCGCTTACTGAGGAAGCAGTTGATACTGAAAATCTGTTTCTTGATTACCAACTTGAGGACAATTTGATTCTAAGAGGCATTTTAGAAAGATAAATCATCTTTAATTCCTATAGACGCCGCTTTTGTTCATGACAACTCTTGAACAGTTTAGGAACATGATTAAAGAGTTAGATCCAAATGATTTAGCGAACTTATGTGAGCAATTCGTATATGATCACGAAGGAGCCATTAATGCCACAATTAGGTTTGCTTCTGATTTTGGGATTACTATCGATACAGAAGGAGTGAAGGATTTTGTCACTGAAATGCATAAGATAGGTGACTTTGACCATGTTGAATGTTGGGGGCTAAATCTTGGTTCAAATGATTTATACAAGAAATTTCACCCTTAGGTGACTTTATTTTTTAAATTGATTTCTTGAGAATCAATAAATATATGTTTTATTGATATATCCCATGGCTATATTTAATTTTACTTCCTTTAGAAGAGATGCTAGGTAGTTTGTTGCATGGATCTTCAACTGTAATAATAAAATACTTCACTTCGCTTATTATTTGTGCCAAGATTGATGATTAAGACAAATTCATTTTGTGCAAACTATAGATCCGAACGACATCTCTTCTTTTAAGATTGATCTACCTGATCCTGAACAAGATGATATTAATCATCTTGAGTTCTTGGCTCAGCTTGAAAAGGCATGGGCAGTATGCGATCGTTTTGATCTTCAAACTGAAATATGGCGTGGACGGATTTTGAGAATTGTCCGTGACAGAGAAAAGAAAGGAGGGGAAGGAAGAGGAGCAGGTTTTTTGCACTGGCTCCGTGATAGAGAAATTAGTAAAACCAGGGCTTATGGACTTATTCAACTTGCAGATTCTTCGGATGAGTTAGTGGGCGAAGGCTCTTTAGATCAAGCTAGTGTGAATCAATTTTCTAAAAGAGCTTTTATTGAAACAGCGCAGTCTGTTCCAGAGGTTCAACAAATGATTTCAGAGGCGGCAAATCAAGGACAGGAAATTACCCGCAAACAAGTTCGCAGACTTACTGATGAATTCATTTCAGCGACGAGTTCACTATTGCCTGAGGAAATTCGTGAAAGGACTCAAGAGAATCTTCTCCCTTCAAGAATTGTTGCTCCCTTAGTTAAGGAACTTTCTAAGTTGCCTGATTCACACATGGAAGATTTACAGGAATCTTTGAGAAAAGAACCGGAAATTAACTGCATTAAAGAAGTTACTACTAGAGCAAAATCTATAACTAAGCTGCTTGAAGCTTCTTTATCCTTAAGGGCTCTGCAATTTGTTGATTTGGATTTGGAAAAAGCTATGAGAGAGGCTCAAAGATTAGATGTTTTGGGCTTAATGGCGGATGCCCTTACACATGCACAAGCTATTGAGGCTTCTATTTTAAGGTTCCATTCATCTTGGAAAAAATTAGATTCGCTTCAAGAGAGAATTTGGCTTGAAAGTGGAAGTAGTACTCCATATTTACGCGAATTGTTAGAAGTTTTGCAAAACCTAAGTGGAAATACTATGAGAATTTCTTTAGGTGAAATTGCGGGAGGGAAGAGAATTCGTTTGCAAATAGCAGAAGAATCCGCAGATCAACTCGATCCCCCTCAAATCAATTGAATTAGAATTGGTTTGAATTAGAATTGTTCGTTATTTTTGTAAATAATCAACTAGGTTTTTAGTGGATCAAATTGAAAAAGCTCTTTTAGATAATTTTGGATGGGATCATTTTAAGCCTGGACAACGAAGAGTGATTCAGGCAGTTATTGAAGGTAAAGACTCTATTGCCGTTTTTCCGACAGCTGGAGGCAAGTCTCTTTGTTACCAACTCCCTTCAATGATTTGTTCGGGTTTAGTTGTAGTTGTTTCTCCTTTAATTGCTTTAATGGAGGATCAAGTTAAGCAATTAAGAAATAAGAAAATAACAGCAATTTGTTTGCATTCAGCATTAGATGAATGCAGCAAAAATAAAGCAATAGAACTTTTACAGGACCCTAAAAAAAACTTGCGGATGCTTTATCTCTCTCCTGAAAGACTCGGGAATAGATTCATTCAAGACTTCTTATCTAAAAAAGCAAAAAAGAAAGAACTTATAGCGCTTGCAGTAGATGAGGCTCATTGTATTAGCGGTTGGGGGCATGATTTTCGCCCTGATTACCGAAAGCTTGGTCGGCTTAGAGATTTATGTCCAGATGTCCCAATTATTGCTTTAAGTGCGACAGCTCCACCAAAAGTTAGAGCAGATATTATTCGCCTTCTTCGTATGAGAAATCCAGTAGTTCAAGTATGTTCTTCTCGAAGGAATAATTTGCAATATTTTATAAAACGCAGATCTAAAGACCCTCTTTGTCAAATATTGGAAGAATTAAAACACTCTAGAGGAGCCTCTTTAATATATGTCAGGACTAGAAAGGCAGTACATTCTTGGACGGAGCTTCTTCAAAAATCAGGCATTCCTGCTATCCCTTATCATGCAGGCCTTGAACATAAAGTTCGTAAAGCTGCTTTAACAGAATTCCTTTGTCAACCTAAACCTGTATTAGTTGCGACAATTGCTTTTGGAATGGGAATAGATAGAGGTGATGTTGGATTAGTTATTCATTTGAATTTACCTCCTAATCCAGAGAGATATCTTCAAGAATCAGGGAGAGCTGGTAGAGATGGTTTGCCTGCGAGATGTTTGATTTTGTTCTCTCCTGGAGACAGGATTAGGTTGAGTTGGGCTATTCGATCAGCAGGAATTACCACTAATAAGGCGATGTCGCAAAGTGAGATGTTGTGTCGCAATGAATTAATGCAGGAACAAATACGACTTATGGAAGAAATTGCAGAAGGTGAAAGATGCATCGAACAAGCTCTATTACTTGCTATCGGCGAGATTGCTTCTCCTTGCGGTCAATGTGATAGGTGCAGAAAATCTTCTAGCCTTAAGAATTGCTCAGGGAAAGCATTGATTTTATTACGACAAATAAAGATAAATGAAGGGATCAATATAAGTAGACTAATTCAAACCCTTGACTACAAAAAGGAGGTGACCTCAAATAGTTGGGGCTGGTTAGCTAGAAGATTGATTAAAGAAGATTTAGTGGGTGAGAGTATTGATGGCTCGCAGAAGCTTTATTTAAAGAAAAATGGTATTCGATACCTGAGAGATCCTTGGCCACTTCATTATGAGCAAAGAGCTTAGTTTTGTTTGAAGTAATTAACTTCTTTTGTCTTTGCAAAGATCTTTAATTAGATCATGCTCAAACTTATCAATGGGTTTAATCCAATTCTTCCATGTCCCATTTGGACCAGTGGCATTTATTTTTTTTGCATTGCAATTAATAGCTAGATATAAAGCCTTACCATCTTTGTTAAGAGTTGGGGTAACAAAACTTCCTCCTAAGGGTTTCCAACTAGACCAGTTAATCTTTAGAGGGCCATATGTTCTCCATTCAGGTTCCTTCTTACTCTTTCTTTGATTTGAAATTCTTATTTTATTTGAAGAGGTTTTATTTCTTAAACGAACCTTAGTTCCAATATCTAATTGATCTGGATTGCTAATTTTGTTCAGCTTTAAAATTGTTTCTAATGGAACTTGATATGTACTGGCTATACTAAATAAAGTGTCACCTTCAGATAAGATGTGATAATTCGCCCTTGAGGCATTTATTGCTGAATTGATTTTTTTGCTTGTAGGAATTTTAAGTTTTTGGCCTGGGAAAAGACTATTCGGATCTTTGAGATTATTGACCCTTGAAATCTCTTGGCTATTAGAATTGTAAGTTATTGATATCTCAGCTAGAGTGTCACCAGCAATCACTGTATGAATTACGTTATTTGGTTTAAGCTTTTTGTTATTTACTGGTATTTGTAAGACTTGTCCTTCGAATAAATAGTTGGAATTTTCTATTTGATTTAGCTTGATTAATTCCTTCTCAGTAGTCCCAAATTGTTTGGCTATACTATTTAAAGTATCTCCTTTGATTATATTATAATTGATTGACTTGGTAGTTATTTTGGCATTAGAATTAGGTATTAATATCTTTTGACCTATTGTAAGTTCGTTGGAGTCTTGAATCCTATTAACTCTTATTAATTCAGTTAAAGTGACATTGTTTCTTTGCGCTATATCGGAAAGAGTATCCCCAGCTTCAACTATTACTGTCGATGCCATGACGTAGACAGGATTTATAGCTGAGAAAGTAATTGCTGCAGCAAGTAATCTTTGCATGCCTTACGTATATCTTTGAAAACAATAAGCCCGTTTTGGCAAAGTGCCAGAAATTATATTTATTTTTAAAGGATAGGTTTCCACATCAGCTCAAAAGTTTCTTGAGTAAATCTAAATTTAATTTATATGGAGGATATCTTAATTTGAAATCAAGCCAGAATGGTCTTTTTAATACAGATCTTTCATTAGAGAAAGTTTGAAATCCTGCGAAGCCATGGTATCTGCCCATTCCACTTTGCCCAACTCCTCCAAAGGGCATTTCAGGGATTCCAGCTTGCATAATTACATCGTTAAAACAAATACCTCCTGAGCGAGTTTGTTTTATGAGTTGTTTTTGTTCCTCTTGACTTCCTCCAAACATATAAATTGCTAGAGGGCTAGAATCCTTGTTTATTGATTTAATAGCATCTGAAAAATTTGAAAATGTTGAAATAGGCAGTAAAGGTCCAAATATTTCATCTTGAAGTATTGGGTCATTATCAATGTCTACTTTTATTAGTGCAGGGGTTATTAAACGCTTTGCTCGATTAATTTCTCCTCCAAATAAAATCTGATTTTTCTCTCGAGCTCCATCAAGCAATTTTACAAGTCTTAAAAATTGAACATCATTGATTATTTGAGCGAGGTCATTTGAATTAATAGGGTTAGGCCCATAGAAGTCTAAAAAAGCTTTTTTTATTTCCTTTAGGAAAGGTTCTTTAATGCTTTCTTGAATGAGCAGGTGATTTGGGGCTAGGCATGTTTGACCTGAATTTAGACCTTTACCCCAGAGAATTCGTCTTGCTGCTACTTCAAGATCTGAGCCTTTGAGAATTAAAACAGGGCTCTTGCCCCCTAGCTCAAGAGTGACTGGTGATAAATGCTTGGAAGCGGCCTCTAAAACTTTTTGCCCAATACTTGTACTGCCTGTAAAGAAAACGTGATCAAATGGATATTCAAGTAAGGTTTTTGCAACATCTTTGTCTCCTTCAAATACTTGTACAATGTTTTCTGGAAAATAGGATTTAAACAAATTTGCTATTAATCTTGATGTATTTGGAGAATTCTCAGAGGGTTTAAGAACAGCAGTATTACCTGCTGCAAAAGCACTTATGAGGGGTTGAATTGTTAAAGAAAAGGGATAATTCCATGGCCCAATTATTAAGACACAGCCAAGTGGTTCAAGTCTTAATGTTGCTTCTCCTGGCCTTAGGGATATTGGAATATTTACGGCCTTAGGGCGCATCCACTTTTTGAGGTTGCGATTCGCAAGCTTCAACTCTTGTTTTAGTGCAATGATTTCGATCATTGCTTCGGTCGAAGGCTTCCCTAAATCAGCCTGTAATGCAAAAAGTATGTCCGATTCGTGATTATCAAGAAGCTTGTGTATTTTTCCTAATTGGAACCTTCTCCAATGCTCTGATTTGCTTCCCCCAGTTAAAACTTCTGAACGAAGATCGTTAAATCGTAAATTTTTTTTTACTAAAAGTGCTGACGACATCGCAAGGTTTGTCTAGCAGTTAAGAGGAAGGAAGGAACTGATGTCTGAAAAAGACTGTTGGTGGAAGGGAGCGATTGTTTATCAATTGATCCCACGGAGTTTCTCTGATGGAAACGGAGACGGGATTGGTGATCTCCAAGGGCTTACAAGCCGTCTTGGTTATCTCCGATGGCTTGGAGTGGAGGCAATTTGGTTGACACCTATTTATCCATCCCCTTTGCAGGATGGAGGTTATGACATTACTGATTTTAAGAATATTCACCCTGAGTTGGGCGATTTGGCTGGTTTTCATCGTTTTCTGATAGCTGCCCATAGCCATGGGATGCGCGTCATCCTTGACTTGGTACTTAATCACACTAGCCACCTTCACCCATGGTTTCAACGTGCAAGATGGGCTCCTAAGGGAAGCACTGAGAGAGAAGTCTATGTATGGAGTGATGATCGAAGTCGTTATAGAGATGCACCGGTTTTGTTCCGGAACTTTGAGACTTCTAATTGGGAGTGGGATGACGTTGCTAAGCAGTATTACTTTCATAGATTTTTAAGAAATCAACCTGATCTCAATTACGAGAACCCTTGGGTTCAAGAGCAAATGCTTGAAGTGGTGGATTTTTGGATCCAAAGAGGGGTTGATGGATTTCGTTTAGATGCTGTTCCATTTTTGTTTGAGGAAGAAGGAACCCGTTGTGAAGGGTTAAAGGAAACACATTCATTTTTAAAAAAAATTCGTAAGCGTGTAGATGAAAGTGGTAAAGATATTTTGCTTATAGCTGAGGCAATTCAACCTGTTAATGAAGCTTCTAAATACCTTGTAAATGATGAGTTACATGGTGCGTTTAATTTTGCGCTGACAGCTCATCTTTTTGCTGCAATAGCAAGTGGAAGTATTCACTTGCTCAGCGATGCAATTTGTGAAGCCCAGCAGGTAGCTCCAGAATGTTCTTGGGCTTTGCCTCTCCGAAATCATGATGAATTGTGGTTAGGAGATGGTCATTTGGTCTCCGAAGAGGTCGTCAAGATGATTCGAGCTGGATTGCATCAAGGTCATGGTCATTGGCTGAATTGGGGGATAAATAGACGATTGGCTCCTCTCTTAAATGGAGACCCAAGAGCTAATCGGTTGATGCATGCACTTTTATATAGTCTGCCCGGAATGCCTTGTCTTTACTATGGCGATGAACTGGGAATGGGAGATTGGCCTGGGTTAAGAGATCGAGATCCTAATCGCACACCTATGGCTTGGACTCCTCTTAGAAATGGTGGATTCTCTTCTGCTCCCGATCCGTTGCTTGTGCTACCTCCTATAACAGCTCCTGGCTATGACTACAGAGTTATTAATGTGGAAGTACAAAAAGAGCTACCAGGTTCTTTGTTGAATTGGCATAGACGTATGCTTACTTGTCGTCGCTTATTGCCGGCGTTAAGGAATGGAGATTTTCAACTGTTGGAGTCGTCTCACCCTAGTGTTTTAGCTTTTGTTCGTTCTAATGAGACTATGACCGTATTAGTAGCGGCAAATCTTTCAGCAGCAGGGACTTCACTCTATTTGGATTTGAGTCAATGGGAAGGCTCCCGTACTCGAGAAGTGATTTGGGGTGCTGAATATCCTCAGGCAAATGATAATTGGTTTATTTATTTGCCTTCTTATGGTTTTAGTTGGTGGTTAATTGGAGAGGTTGACGAGGCATTGGTACAATCAAATTCTCCGATGAAAGACTCTTGATATTGCTTACTTCTCAAGATCAATCGCTTCTGTAGAGTATGTTCTTTCAGCTAAAAGATTCTGAACGATTGGGAGGATTCTTTCAGCTTCTTTAATATCTACCATTGCTAGCCTATTGCGTCTCGCCAATATATCTGTTGGGGTTTTGGCATGTTCATGAGCTATATCTTGAATGATCTCTGCAGTACATATAGGCATAATGGGACTAAGTGGCTCTAGTTGCTTTAGAGTGCTCTTCCCTACAATTTTAAGTGCTTCAAGCCCATATTTGGATTGTAAATGGACTATTTGCTTCTCAATTAAATCCGTTGTAGGAAGCTTGTCTCTTAAGGCAAAAGATTGCTTTTGTAATAGCTGTTTAGTCATAGAAGCGTTATTTTGTGAGCCTATTAGATCAATTTCCTTTGGATCTGGGAGGCTTTGTCCTAGCTCGGTTTCAATTGCGTTTATAGTATCTAGCGCGATTTTTCTACATGTGGTCCATTTGCCTCCCATAGCACTAATTAGCCCACACGGAAGAATTTCTATTTCATGCTCTCTGACTATTTGGCTGCTAGTGCGAGAATTCTTAGGTTTTAATAGCGGCCTTCCTCCAGCCCAGCTACTTGTAAAGTGATAATTTGTTAGGTTTGGGAATAACCTTTTCACGTGATTTAATAAATAATCCTCTTCCTCTTTAGAGGGAGATTTTGCTTCTTGAATAGAACATTGAATATCAGTTGTTCCAATTAGAGTTTTTCCATAAAAAGGAAGTATGAATAATACTCTCCCATCATCTGTTGAAGGCAATAGAATACCTTTATTTAGAGGACATAGATTTTCTGCTGTCACAATATGAACTCCCCTACTAATAACAATTCTTGAATTGACATTTTGATCAACTTTATTTCGAATGTGATCTGAATAGATTCCAGTTGCATTTACAACTAACCTAGCCCCTATAAATTGATTCACTCCATTTAAATCTGAAGTGACAACACCTTTTAACTTCCCTTCCTTTGTATATGCAAAATCAATTACTTTGCAGTGGTTTAAAATTAAGGCACCTAATTTTTCTGCGGTTAGAGCCATTAATAAATTCAGCCTTGCATCATTAAATTGTCCATCGCTGTAAGCCACTCCTCCATGAGAGTACGTTTTAAGCTTTGGAAAGAATTGACCCATATCTTTTGAAGAGAGAGTTCTACTATTTGCAATGCCTTTATCTCCAGATAGGTAGTCATATACACGTAAACCACTCCCAAAATAGGCTTTGCTAAAACAATTTTCACTAGGAATGGCTAACTCGAGTTGATGAGCAAGGAAAGGTGCTTTTTTAATCCAATATCCTCTTTCATTGAGGGCTTCTTTAACTAAATTAAGTTGAGAAAGATCAAATTTTTTAAATGCAAGTTCTAGATATCTAACTCCTCCATGTAGTAGTTTTGTGCTTCTACAACTAGATCCACTAGCTATATCTCCAGCATCAAGTAATGCTACTTTTAGGCCTCTTTTTGATGCTTCTAAAGCTATAGAACTACCATTCGCTCCTGCTCCTATTATTACAAGATCAAAATTCTTTTGATTATTCATGCCAATTTAGACTTCTTTGAACGGCTTCGTTCCATTTCTCTTTGAAGATCTTCCTACATTCTGCATCTACTTGAGGTTTAAACAATCTTTCGTTTTCTTTCCTTGTCGAAATTAGATTATCAAGATTTGGAACGACCTTGGCTTGCTGGCCTGCTAGCAAGGCAACTCCTCTTGCAGTGCTTTCTAGATTTGATGGTCGTCTAACAATTAACCCTGTGGTATTTGCTTGCATCTGTAACAGGAGATCTGAGGCGGCAGCGCCTCCATCAACAGCTAACTCACCTAATGATTGATTTAATGATGCTTCTGCAATATCAATTAATGTTGCAACTGATAAGGCAATTCCTTCTAAAGCGGCTCGAGCAATATGTTCTTTTTTTGTATCTCTAGTTAAACCTAATAAAAGGCCCCTGGCATTAGGGTCCCAGTATGGGGTCCCCCAACCAGTAAATGCTGGAACAAGCATAACTCCTTCGGAGGAAGATACTTTCTCGGCGAGGGTATTGATTTCTTCCGCTTTATTAATGATGCCTAAACCATCGCGTAACCATTGAACGACAGTGCCAGCATTAAATAGACTGCCTTCAAGGCAATATGTTGGGTCACCTTTTTCATTTGTCCAACCAAGGGTACTAAGCAGTCCATCATTGGATCGAAGTATTTTATCTTCAGTATTAATAACTAAAAAAGCTCCCGTTCCATAGGTACATTTTGCTTCTCCTTTCTTTAGACAAAGTTGTCCGTAAGTAGCTGATTGTTGGTCACCTAATAGTGCTTCTATCTTAACTCCGGCAAAAGGTAGTCCATTTTTTATTACTCCAAAATCCCCACGACAAGGTACAAGCCTTGGTAAGGAATTTTGAGAGAGACCAATGATATCGCAGAATCTTTCGTCCCATACTCTTTTCTCAATGTCCATTAGAAGAGTTCTGCTTGCATTACTCATGTCTGAGTAGTGACTTACTCCTCCGGTGAGTTGCCATAATATCCAGCTTTCAACAGTCCCAAAACAAAGGTCACCATCATCTAGAGCACTTTTTGATTCAGGTTCATTCAATAGCATCCAATTTATCTTGCTTGCGCTGAAATAGGGATCAAGTAGTAATCCCGTTTTATGTTTCCATTCTTGTTCTAGACCTTCATTTTTCCATTGCTTGCAAATATTAGCTGTTCTTCCATCTTGCCAAACTATTGCAGGACAACATGGCTTTCCATTGCTTCGTCTCCAAAGAATGGTTGTTTCTCTTTGATTTGTAATGCCGCAAGTTATGACGTTATGGCATGATTCTTTGCCAATTTGTTTTTCCAGGTTTGCCATTGCTTCCAATTGACTGTGCCAAATAGCCATTGGGTCTTGCTGCACCCAGCCATCAGCGGGATACTCAATGGCAAGAGGCTGGCTTGAACTAGTTATTAGTTCGCCTTGAAGATTGAACAATGCTGCTCTAGAACTGCTTGTTCCTTGGTCAAGGGCTAATAAGAGAGTCTGATTAACCATGGTTTTTATCTTTACCTATTGCTAGCGATAGGTTGGTTGTTATGCAAAATTGAATGATGAAGAAGCTTGACTGTTATGAGAATCCTTCTTGGGTCTCTCATGCAGTTGTTTATCAGATTTTCCCTGATCGCTTTAAAAACTCTGGGCGTGTTGAGCATCAAGAAGCCATTGACCTCCAGCCATGGGGTTCTATTCCTTCTCAAAAAGGTTTTCAAGGTGGAGATTTATATGGAGTTATAGAAGTTTTGGATTATTTGCAAGATATGGGAATTACATGCATCTATTTAAACCCTATTTTCCTATCATCAGCTAATCATCGATACCATACCTCTGATTATTTTAATGTTGATCCAATTCTTGGAGGTAATATCGCTTTAGAGAATTTGATTTTAAATTTACATCAAAGAGGAATGAAGATAATTTTAGATGGAGTGTTTAATCATTGTGGAAGAGGTTTTTGGGCGTTTAATGATTTGCTCGAAAATGGAAAAGATTCAGCATATTTAAATTGGTTCCAAGTATATAAATGGCCATTAATTCCTTATCCTAAGGCCCGACAAGATTGTGGTTATAGATGTTGGTGGAATGACGCAGCTTTGCCGAAATTTAATTATGGAAATGTTAATGTGCGTAAATATATTATTAGCGTTGCAAGATTTTGGATTGAGAAAGGCATAGATGGATGGAGGTTAGATGTTCCAGATGAAATACCGATTGATTTCTGGAAGGAATTTCGTTTAAATATTAAAGAATTAAATCCCGATGTATGGATTCTGGGAGAGATTTGGGGCGATGCAAGACCCTGGCTTAAAGGAGATGCATTTGACGGGGTGATGAATTACAGAATTGGATGGTCAAGCTTGTCCTGGGTTGCAGGCGAAAGACTGAGAGAAACTTATTCTAACCCTTCTTATCCATTGAAAAAGCTTGATAGTGAATGTTATTTGGATGTTTTAGATGAAACATATTCTTGGTATTCTAAAGATATAAATAATTGTCAATTAAACCTCTTAGATAGTCATGATGTACCTAGAGCATTAAATACTTTAAGAGAAGATATTAAGGCCTTAAAAATATCCTTATTACTATTATTTTTGCAACCTGGTGCTCCATGTATCTATTATGGAACTGAAAGAGGGCTGTCTGGAGGAAGTGAACCTAAATGTAGAGAAGCTTTCCCTTGGGATTCGTCCCAAAATTCAGACCTAGAGAATTTTATTGGTTCTCTAGCGAAAATGAGAAGAACCTTGACTGCTTTGAGCGAGTATCCATTCGCCTGGGAGGTAGAAGGAAGTGATGTGATTTCTGGAGTTTTAGATCAAATGAATAATCCTTCACTGCGAAATTGTCGTATAAGGGCATTTATTAATCGTAATAGAAAATCTTCTTTTGACCTTACAAGTCATTCTGGCAAGCTTTTCTTTTCATTGGGCTTGTTTGAAAAATCAAAAATGAGATTAGGAGCTCAGTCCGCAGTTTTGTTAAGCTCACCTTTGTAAAGTTAAGGGATTAAATTTTCCCCTCAACATCTTTAGAACAAAAAATCCATGAAAAAGGTTCATAATGAAAAAACTATTTTTGAATATATTTTATTAGCATTTTTAATTTTATTTTTAATTTTTAGTTATCAAGTATTTGATCTTGATTGGATAAATAACCTTATCGAAAACACTCAAGCGAAAGTTGATAATCAGGGGTTTATTATTGCTGCTTTAATTCTTCTTTTGAGATCAATTAGTATAGTGATACCTATTATACCGGGCACTTATTGTGCTGTAATTGCGGGTTATGTATATGGAATTCAAGCGGGATTAATTCTTATGTTTATTTCTGATTTTCTTTCTTGCTCGGCTTCCTTCTTTATTTCTCGGAAATTTGGTAGAGGTTTTGTTAAGAAAATTTTGGGCCCTAAACAAATGAAGCGAGTTGAAAATATTAGCCAGAAATATTTAGAGCATAATTTCTTCTTGATGACTGGTTTTTTAATGACTTCATGGTTTGATTTTGTTTGTTATGCAGTTGGATTAACGAAATTATCCTGGAAGCAATTTATGCCAGCCCTAATCTTAAGCATATTAATTTCAGACATCCCATTTGTTGCAGGTGGGCATACATTAAATAAACTTAAGGGGGTTAGTTTTAGTCAGGTTATAAACGGAGAGGTAGATGTTGTTCAAGGGCCTTATCTGTTCATATTAATAATTTCTGCTCTAATCATATTTGGGATAGGTTTATTGAATACTTTCCTAAAGAAGAAAACGAAGGTTATTTAATTTTTAGATTTTAATGGAATTTTGAATTACTCTCTACTTTGTATGATCAGTTTCTCCAATAAATGGAAGGGAATATGCCCTCGTCGGGACTTGAACCCGAGACCTCTCCCTTACCAAGGGAGTGCTCTACCGCTGAGCTACAAGGGCTTTTGAAGGTGGGCCGGGTTGGCCTCACCGCTCATACCTGTTAAGCCAGCTGATCTGCTTGACGCACAAAGAATGTAGACCAATCTTTGTGCTTTGCCAAACCACTTCTAGGGAGTGCTGCGATCGCTCAAAAGTCCACTTTTTGGCCCTTTGAGTCCCCTTGCAAAGACTAGGGTTTTGAAAATCTACCCTAAGACACGGGGGAAGACGACAAGATTGAAGACTTCCATCTCCCTTTAAAGCGTATTGATTATGAGGAGCAGAGAACGAGCGAGATCGAGTTCTCCTCCTTCTTCATCAATTACGTCTTAAATCCACTTTCTTTTTCAATTGGAAATAGTGGTGATAGCTCATGATTCGACGAAGTCGAGGGATGAGCCGGCACCAGGTACCTAGAAGCAGATAAAAGAAGAACTGAAATCAAACCACTAAAACTACTTATGAATAATCAGACCAATCACGATCGATCGATCGATCCCTTAAGGCAGGCCTCTGATTTGAGCAATGTCTTTGTTCGAGAAGCCAAAGCAGCTTCCATGGGGATTTCACTCAGCCAGTACGAACGGCTGCTTAGAGAGATCGGCGTGAATTACAACCCATAAGGTTTCGTCCAAGCTCACTGAGGACGTTAAAAGCTGAGAGATCAACCAATCATTTGCACCGATGAGAGAGGCCAAGACTGGCCTCTTTTTTTATGCGCAAAACCACCATCACAGATTCACGATGAGAACTATTAACCAATTAATTCATTCAGGCAAGACCTTGACCAAGCGAGAGCGAGAAGCGGTTGAACGTCACCTTGAAGCCCATTCCGAGACGATTTCACTCAAGGAGTTAAACGAGCTGAAATGTAGGGCTGCTATCGCTAAAAGATCAAAATATGGGGCTTATGGATAAAGGGATCTGAGGGTATAAGTTGCAAAAATCGAGGCTAGAAGGCGCCTCTTCTTTGAAGGATGACCTATGACAAGCAAGCAGAATCAAAACCCTCAAACAACAACAAGTCCTGTTCTATTTACTAGGAGGTCTAACGATGATTTCTCTGATTCTTTGAAGCTGCTTTTGCCAAAAGCGAGCAACAGAATCTGGAATTGGTTTGTTGATAGGCATGATTAAAAAGGGACCTGAGTTGGCCCCTTGAAAGTCGACTGTCAATCAAGAACAGAATAGCTACTGCTTTGCTCTTGCTTATCTGATGGTGGCTCAGTGACGGTGAGATAAATAAACAGGATTGTGAGCGGGCAAAAAACGATCCGAGCAATAGGCCAGAAGTAACGCATTAGTCCTCCCTGGGTATTCCCAAATTTCTGTTTTTCTTGTCCTGATTGATATCTGCTTTGATTTTGTTGTAGTAAGCGATCTCTTCAGGATCATCTGAACCAAGTCCATATCCCATTGTTGCTGCGAGGTAAATCTTGTGTTGTCTATGAGAGGTAAGAGTCACTGATCTTTATTGCTTTCCAAAAAACCTTTTGAATTGCCAAACCAGGTAAGCAGTAGTTCCTGCAAATAGAAGCAAACCGACAGTCCCTACTGCTCGATTAGCGGCTTCAACAGTTGGCCAGTTATCCATCCTTTTTACCTGTACCAAATAAGGGGCCCGTAAACAAAAAATAGCCAATAGCGAGTAGAAACAAAACAAAGGCAATGAGGTTTGGGAGTATCCCTCCAATAATTTCAGCCTTAGCGAAATAAGTATTCGCTGCTTCGAAACCTAGAACGCTCATAACGACAAATAATCGGGCGTAATTATCAGCAAAATTCATTACCAATCTGGGTAGATGAAATCATCACCTATTGGTTCCTCATAGAAGTCCGCTGCTGCGATGCCTCTTTGGTAAGTGTAGAAAAATGTAAGGAGAAATCGGCGCATGATTAATGAGGAGAGAAGAGCCAATGCAGAATCAGAGTTGCGATAACTCCTACTGCAAAACCAAAGACCCAACTAAGGTTGACTATTCCATAGTTGCTAAGTCCAAGTCGCTTCTGTACTAGTAGGACAGCTTTCTTGTCTAACTCGATCAGGTTCATAATTAGATCTCTTAGTCCTCCTTCTTTTCTTGTTTTTTCTTTGTCCCCTCAATATAGGGAACCAACTTATTGAGGAACCACTTTTTGAAGACATCAATTGGATTTATAAAGCGCATAATTATTTGCCCTATTGATTCAAGGTTTCTTTAGCGCACTTATTAGCTGAGGCCACATCATTTTTCCCTTCATCCAATATGGCTGTCAAAGCACAGTCACAGAAGCCTTCTACAAAACTTTCAGAAACACCCACTAATGAAGGGTTAGCCTTTGCCGCAATCATACATTCGTTAAATTGATCTTCTGGGTAAGCAATAGCCGTTGGCACTATTGCCAAAAGAAGCGTCAAACCCGTTAGAGCTGAGATTAGGAAGCGTCTCATAAATCAAGCAGCCTTTCTCTTTATTCTATTTGCCCTTGCCCAATTAAAAGCAACGGTTTAGTTCCTTGTTGGTCCATTGAAGTTCTCAAACGAATCAACCAGGTCGATTATTTCCTGGTCAGTAATTGGGTCGACTTTTCTAAA
Source organism: uncultured Prochlorococcus sp. (assembly GCA_902564535.1). GTDB lineage: Bacteria > Cyanobacteriota > Cyanobacteriia > PCC-6307 > Cyanobiaceae > CACFBG01. Next base: position 3,949 of record CACFBG010000003.1, on the reverse strand, counting down.
TTTTGGTAGGGCTAGTTTTCTTCCTATGAAATGAATGATGCTGCGGGGAAAAGCTAACTGATTCATTTTTTAAGGGTTGTTGCAAGAATTAAGCTGTTATTAATTTATTCTGACCAAATAATTTTAGTTGAGATGAATGACAATGACCTGCTTCAATCAAATCATCTTGAAATCTACTATCACATGAAATAACTCGTGACCAAGCAGGAAGTTGTTTAGTAATCGGAGTATTCAAAAAAGCACCTGCTGTTGATTTAATTAAACAGGCGAATTTTTGAACTGCCATCTCCTCAAGATGTCTATTATATGGGAGATGATTTATAACAGAATCCAGACCAAATTGCTTAACTCTATCCTCTCCTATACGGCTATATAAAACTTGTAGAGTAGAAATCTGATCATTAGTGAGGCTTTGAGATTGATGTTCCATAAGCCCTCTAAGTATTGTTGAAAAGATCTCGCAACACATCCTTTGTAATCCATTATTCATAGAATCACCTATTTCCTTATGCTTATGATCAAAAATGCCTAAATCTACTTGAGCTATTCGATTTGTCCTTACATGTCGATATATCTCCGACAAGAGACCAATCTCTAATCCCCAATCACAAGGTATTCTTAAATTCAAAGCAAGAGTTTGAGTAAATGCAAATTCTCCCGCCAAAGGATACCTAAATGCCTGAAGGTATTTTAAGAAGGGTCCTCCACCCAATATCTTTTCAAGGCTTGTAAGAAGTGGGCCAACAAATAATCGAGTTGCTCGACCTTGTAAAGAATGATTCTCTAAAGATAATCTGCTGTAAAAAGCTTTTACGTATGAAATCCCGTAAGAAGGGTCTAACAAAGGGGGTAACATTCTGGCTGGATAAGAAGGCTTAAAGGTTTTAATATCTGCATCAAATAAACCTATAACTTCTGAAGATTTAGTCGCAACTCCTAGTCCCTGCCAAACAGCCCAACCTTTCCCCGGAGGAACTAATAAGTCTAGACCATTTTTCTCTTCTTGAGATTTTAAAAGTTCTTTCACTGAAGGCCCATTTGTCCATTGGATATGGACAGGGAAAGGCATACCCCTAAAAAACTTTTTCGCGTTATTAACTTCATCTATTGAGTCTGCAGAAAGAGCTATGACCAATTGATGGAGTCCTTCTAATTCTTGTAAGACTTCCTTGATTTGATTTAATGCGGGCCTTTCAAATTCCTCATAAAGACAAGGTATTAAAAGTGATGTTGCTTTTTCTGATAGGCCTTTTCTCATTCCCTCCAAGGAATCAGAAAAAACCCCATAGTCATGAATTGACGTAATTAAATCCTGTTGGAAGTCCATTTTGTAGTAAGCGAGACATTACCTGTAAGCCTTTTAGAAGATCCTTACTTTAAAGAGTACTTAAAGAATTGATTCTTGAAGGATTTTCACAGTGACCATCTCAGACAACTGCTTAAGGAAATTTATCAGGACCAATCTGCCGAAGATATCGAATTATTATTGTCGCAATTGATGCAGATTTCAGAAGAGAATTCAACCTTAAGCAGAAAAAATGATTCTAACTATCACCTCTGGGATTCTTCCTCTGTAGTTTTAATTACATATCCAGATTCTATTTATTCTTCAGACAAACCTTCCTTAAACATTCTTTATGACTTAATAATAAGTTATATTGGTAATTTGTCTTCAATAGTTCATATTTTACCCTTCCTTTATTCAACTAGTGACGGTGGTTTTGCTGTGTCTAGTCATACGACAATTGATAAGTCATTTGGAGACTGGGAAGATTTAAAAAAAATCAGCAAAAAAAGAAAATTAATGGGTGATATTGTACTCAATCATATTTCCTCAAGACACCAATGGGTTGAAGATTTTGTAAAAGATAAAGAACCAGGTTCAAAATATATATTATCACCATCCAAAAAAGATAATTGGGAAAATGTCTTTAGGCCAAGGAATACATCTCTTTTTAAAACCATCCAAACAATACATGGACCCAGGGATGTATGGACTACTTTTGGTCCTGATCAAATTGATGTGAATTGGGCAGAACCGAATCTCCTACTAGAATATCTAAAACTTATAGCTCTATATATAGAAAATGGTATAAGTTGGTTAAGGCTAGATGCCGTTGGATTTATATGGAAAAGGTCAGGTGGACGCTGCATTAATGATAAGAAAGCACATAAGATTATCAAGATAATACGGATTATGCTTAATAATCTACTAAAAGATGGTGTCCTAGTTACAGAAACGAATGTTCCGGAAAAAGATAATCTTTCCTATCTAATAACTGCTGACGAAGCGAATATTGCATATAATTTTCCTCTACCTCCTTTAATTCTTGAAGCGATTATCAGTCAAAAGACTGACTTACTTAATAAATGGTTGAAGGCTTGGAAGCGTCTGCCTCGTAATACAGCCTTACTGAATTTCACCTCCTGTCATGACGGAGTTGGGCTGATACCTTTAAAAGGTTTGATGAGTGATGTGCGCATTAAAAATCTTTTATCTGAATGCGAGAAAAGAGGAGGCTTAATTAGTCATAGGACTTTACCTGAAGGGGAAGAAGAGCCTTACGAGTTAAATATAAGTTGGTGGAGCGCAATGAAAAGTAAAAGCAACGAGAGGAATTCTTTGCAAACAGATCGTTTTATTTTAAGTCAACTATTTGTTATGGCCCTTCCTGGTATTCCGGCTTTTTATTTGCAAGCTCTTTTGGCTTGCGAAAATGATCTAGAAACATTTAAGAAGACTGGTCAGCGAAGAGATATAAATAGAAAGAAATTTGACGCTTATGATCTCTTTAATAATTTAAATAATCCAAAATCATTTGCCAGTAAGAACCTTAAGTTTCTTCAATTTGCGATGAAAACTCGTAGTCAATTAAAAGCTTTTCATCCATCATCTCAAATGAGACATATAAGCGTATCCTGCAGTGGTATTGTTGCTATATGCAGAGGAGAAAGAGAAGATAGGGTTTGGGTAATTCATAATTTTACTAGTAAGTTATATAGATTTTCTTTGGAAGAATTAGGAATTAGAGTCAACCATAATGACAATATTGAATGGAAAGATTATCTATCAGAAAAAATAATAAATGCATCAAATGTAGAAATCAACCCATATTCAGTAGTATGGATCAGGAGAAATGAGGTGTACAAATAATGCTAAAAGATAGTATATGGATAGTAACAGATCTTGATGGGACTTTAATGGATCATAATTATGATATTGAACCTGCCATTAAAACCTTAAAATGGATAATTAAAGAAGGAATAAATTTAATCCCTTGTACCAGTAAAACGGCTGCTGAAGTTGAAAACTTTAGAAGTAAGCTGGGTCTTTCAAGTCCATATATTGTAGAAAATGGTGGGGCAATATATGGAATTAATAAAGACTTATATGGAATAAGTGAATATGCATTAGGAAAAACACATGATGAATTAAAACCATTCCTAATTAAATTAAGCAAACAAATAGGCGAAGAGCTTTTTCCCTTTGAAGATCTTAGTCATTCTGAGATCACACGACTAACAGGGTTAAAAGGAGCTGAAATTGAACTAGCTGTAGCAAGATTATGGAGCGTTCCATTCCTTAATCCTTCTAAGAATGCCTTAAAAGAATTACAGAAAATATCATTAATTTATGGTTTAGATGTCGTTCAAGGCAATAGAATGAGCCACTTAATAGATAAAAGAAGCGGCAAAGGACAAGCTATTAATAAGTTAAAAGGCATTATGAAGAAACCAAATATCAAGGTTATTGGCCTAGGGGACTCACCAAATGATCGTTCTTTATTGGAAATCGCCAATATATCTATTGTTGTTCCAAGTCCTCAAGGGCCCAATAATTGCTTTATAAAAGAAATTAAATCTGGCAAGTTTATATTGGCTCCTGCTCCAAATGCAGAAGGGTGGAGCCAATCTGTGGAAATGATTCTACGCCAACAATTAGTTGGGT
>CACFBG010000002.1 GCA_902564535.1 uncultured Prochlorococcus sp. | reverse complement strand
CCTTAGAATTAGTAAAAAAATGAGCACGTATCATTAATCACTCTCACCTGTGATAAATTACTTAAAAGGAAGCCTTTGATATTCGTTTGTTTGGTAATACTTGATCATAGAGGTAAAAAAAACCATGTCTTAAACTATAATTACTTGAACTCATAAAAAAATTAAATTAAATATGAAATCAATTGTTAAAGTAATAAATATTAGAAACATATCTATTTGGCTAGTCATTTGGGGAAATATAGTTGTATTAATCGACATATTACTCAATTATTTTTCCATATTTAATAATAGTCAAATTAAATCTATAAATATCTACTTTTATTCAGCTTTGATCTCATTTATTTTTTGTTATTGGTTAACACCTAAAGTAAGAACAAAGGTTAATTTTATTTCAAAATCAAATAATTTTAATAATTAATATAAATTTTTAAAATTAAGTTTAATTATGTATCACCCTGAATGCTTTCTAAATAATGATTTGCTTCCTCTAGGTCATTACAGAATTTACATGTTCCAAGGTAGCACCCTAAGAAACGCATGAAATTACTTTTGCCTCCACTTAGCTGATATTTGTGTATTGTGCCTCCTTTTGGGGTTGCATGTACAAGTTCAGGAAGAGGTGGCATTTATTAGGTGAATAATTAATTCAAGGTTGCTTCAAGAAAATCTTTTATGCAATAGGTGCTTTTACTAGTATCAATTTCTTCTTTTGATCTTTAATCTTTTTATAATATTTGCTTTTGGATGTCTTTAAAACATGGGGTCTCATTTATAAGACAATTTTAAAGCTAATAGTCCCTTTAGCATTCTTGTGGCTACGAGATGATCAGATTATTGCAGGGAAATCTTGAAGCTCTCCATCGATTTAGAAATAATTCCTATTAATTTTCTGATTTCGTGGCAACCTTAGAGATATAACAACTCTTTCTGATATGGCTAAGAGCAGCCAAAATGTATCTATAACAAAAAAAGAACGTCCTTGGTTATGGCGTTGGGCAGAAGAAGAAAGTACTCCTGCTGTTCTACCAAAATCTAGAACAGCTCAATTAGCGCTTAAAGCTAAATTGGCAAACATAGATGCAGAGAGAGCAGTTGGAAGGGCCTATCAAGCAGAAATAATCAGAACAAAAGCCATAGGAGAGGCTATGTTTAAATCTGGTAAAGCTCTTAGATGGACAATTACAAGTACTTCTAGACAAATTTTACTGTTGACAGAAAATGCTCGTAGGAAATTTGAACCAGGATATAGAAAATAATTATATTATTTAATTATTTCAGTTTTAAATACTTAACTATTTGGTGGCGGGGGGGAGATTTGAACTCCCGACCTTCGGGTTATGAGCCCGACGAGCTACCAGACTGCTCTACCCCGCGATGCAATAACAGCATACATCCTAATCTGTGGTTATTCATGATTTCTTTTAGGTTTCCTGAAATTTCAATTCTCCATGCACTTGAATTTCTGAGGCTCTATTGAGTTTTATTGTCAATTTTTCTACTTCTTCTATGCACGTTGGGGTTATCCAATCTAATTGTTTAAGAATATGTAAAGCTGCTGCATGTTTTGCTCTTTTAGAACCGTCTTCTACTTTAATTGCTAATCCTATTCCTTCTCTTAAACGACTTATACATTGAATTCCTTCTGCTCCTCCTTTGCTAATTATTTGTCTATGACTACGTAACATTAACTCTGTATCAAATTTTCCTTCTCCAGATATAAGATTAGGATTAGTAATTATTGCTCTATTTATTTGCTCTAATTCAGCATTTTTTGAATTACCTAGGATCGCATATAAAAAAGCCATTTGAGATAACCTTAAATGAAGTATTGGTGCTCCACAGTCGTCAGTAGCTGAAATTAATTCATCAGGGTGAATTAGTAATAATTCCGAAACCCTCCTTACAATTTCTTTTTGAAGTGGGTGTTTTACATCTAGGTAACTCTCTAATGGCCAATTCATTTTTTTACAAGTTGCTAGAAATGCAGCATGTTTACCAGAGCAATTATTTTGGAGCCTGCTAATTTTTCCTTCTGGTATAGGACATTTTAAATAATCAATATCAACATTGGAATTCCATAAAATTTTGAATGCTTCTCTAGCTTGATTTGTTGTTCCAGAATGGGATGCACAAGCTATTGCGATACCTTTATCGTTAATATGAAAAGCTTCTTTTGCCCCACTATTTACAAATGGTATTGATTGAAATGGTTTTAATGATGATCGAATAAAGGTTTCTAAACCTTTATTACCTGATGACATTAAAACTCTTCCTTTATCATCTGACACTACAGCATGAACTATATGTTTAGATTCGAAATTTGAATTCCTTCGAAGGATAACTTCAATCGGTTTATTATGATGAGTATTTATTTTGTTTATATTCATATTGTATTAAATAGAATATTAATTGATAAATACAATGAAATAAAAATGAAGAGAATAATAGCTAGAGCATTTCTTAATAAATTAATTATTGGTTGAACTTCGTATTGAGCAATTAAAATATCTTTTTCTTGCCAATGTACAGGCTTTTCCCAAGATTGACCGTCATACCAGCCTGATTCTTCGTATTCTATCTTTTCAGATATTAATCTTTTTAATATATAGTGCCACCCTATTAATAATCTAATCGTAATCAAGAATGGAAGTGCTAAGGATAATATTGCGCCTAAAAAAAATAATTTAATAGGTTGAGCCTTTAATACAATACTACCACTCTCAATGGTAAGTATTATTGGGTATATAAGTATCCAGCTTAAAATAAGATTTTTATAGAGTTCATTATTACTAATAGTTGGCCATTTGAAGAACCATGATTTAGTTAATTCTCTAAACTCTGTAAGAGGTCTTTGAAAAGTAGGAACTGGGCAGGTTTCCATTTTTATAATTTCATCTATATATCTTATTTATTTGAATAAATTTTGGTCATTCCGTTACTCCAAAATGCCTCTAATTTATAAAAGGCCCTTTGTTCAGATAGTAGAACATTTACAATTAAATCTCCATAGTCAAGAAGTGCCCATTTTCCTTCATTTATGCCTTCCTTCCTAAGTGGAAGAATATTCGCTTTTTCTTTTAGACGATTTTCAACTGATCTAATTATTGATCTAACTTGAACATCTGAAAGTCCTTCAGTAATTAAAATCCAATCAGCAATACTAGATACTTCATCAATTCGTATCAAATGTATGTTTTTAGCTTTTAGATCATTGCAAGCTTCTGCGGCAATCTCGGCTAGTTCTTCGCTATCCATAGACATTTTCACTGCTTATTGAATTCCTAGAACCTTCTTGTTCTGCCATTTCTGCTCTTGCCTTTCCAGCACTTTTTCTTAAAGCTTCTAAACGGTCTTCAAAAAATCCCCTTTTCTTTTTCTTTCTTGTTTTTTCAATTAATTCTTTTAATGCACCTCCAAGACTTTTATAAGCATTTGGAACGCTATACCCAAATCTACAAGCCAAGTCTATTGCACGTTCGTCAGCGTCGATTGCATCTTGCAGCCTTTTCTCTGAGTTGTTTTTTAAATAAAGTCTATATCCTGCAAAACCCGATAAGCCAAGTGCCATAAGTAGTAGTAATCCATCTTGAACCCAAAGTTCACCTATAGCTCCTCCTATTCCAATAGCTAACGCTGCCATTTCCCATCCATCTCTTGGAATACTGTCGTTTTGTATCTTGCCTACTTCATGCCAGAAAAGCAGATTCCTGTGGTCTTGGGCAAGGTCTTCCCAATTCTCAAGATCTACTTGAATTTCAACTTCATCCCTCCCTATCTCTTCAAGTGTGATAAGGGGAGGTTCAACTGCAGCAGCTGCCTCAACAAAGACCCAACTTTGGTTCTCTGGGGGGAGCAGTCCTTTAAGGCGCTGTAGCTCGCTCATGGTCTATTTATCTCCTTATTAATAAAGTTAGCGAGAAGTTTGCATTAGGTTCGCACCTTGTTTCCACTTTCTGTTAAGTCTCATGGGATGCTATCTGTAATTTCTTTTAATTTGGAGGGTTATGTCCAGGCGTTCTGATATACGTCGAATTCTCTTGCTTGGTTCAGGGCCAATAGTTATAGGCCAAGCTTGTGAGTTCGATTATTCAGGCACTCAGGCCTGCAAAGCTCTTAAGGAAGAAGGTTTTGAAGTAATACTTGTCAATTCAAATCCTGCTTCGATAATGACGGACCCGGATATGGCGGATAGAACATATATTGAACCTTTAACTCCAGAAGTTGTTGCTCGAGTTATTGAGATTGAACGACCTGAAGCTTTGCTCCCAACCATGGGAGGTCAAACTGCTCTTAATATTGCTTTAGAACTTTCAAATAATGGAGTTTTATCTAAATATAGAGTAGAGCTCATTGGAGCTAATTTAGAAGCCATAAGAAAAGCTGAAGATAGAAGCTTATTTAAAAAAGCAATGCAGCGAATTGGGGTTAATGTATGCCCTTCTGGTATTGCTTCAGATATAGAAGATGCTCAATTAGTCTGCTCTGAAATTAATAGTTTTCCATTAATAATTCGACCAGCTTTTACCCTTGGAGGTAGCGGCGGAGGAATTGCATATAATCATGAGGAATTTTTATCTATATGTAAATCTGGTTTAGATGCTAGTCCTGTTAGTCAAATTCTTATTGAAAAGTCTTTAATTGGCTGGAAGGAATTTGAACTTGAAGTAATGAGAGATTTAGCAGATAACGTAGTAATTATCTGCAGTATAGAAAATATTGACCCTATGGGTGTTCATACAGGAGATTCAATAACTGTTGCTCCTGCACAAACACTTACTGATCGTGAATATCAAAGATTAAGAGATCAATCTATAGCAATTATTAGAGAAATAGGTGTTGCTACAGGTGGAAGTAATATCCAATTTGCTGTTAATCCTGTAGATGGAGAAGTAGTTGTAATAGAAATGAATCCAAGAGTAAGTAGATCCTCTGCATTAGCAAGTAAGGCTACTGGATTCCCAATTGCAAAGATAGCTGCTCTTTTGTCTATCGGTTATACACTAGATGAAATAACTAATGATATTACTGGAGAGACACCAAGTTGTTTTGAGCCTTCAATTGATTATATAGTTACTAAGATTCCGCGTTTCGCCTTTGAAAAATTTAGAGGTAGTCCTCCAGAATTAACTACAGCAATGAAGTCAGTTGGCGAATCGATGGCGATAGGAAGATCTTTTGAGGAATCTTTTCAAAAAGCAATACGTTCGTTAGAAATAGGCTATTCAGGATGGGGTTGTGATAGAGAAGATTTAAAGCATGATTCTATAAAATTAGATAGGTTACTTAGAACTCCATCTCCTCATAGAATATTTTCAATAAGGTCAGCAATACGGCAAGGTAGAAGTAATGAAAATATATATGGTTTAACTAATATTGATATCTGGTTCATTAATAAATTTCGCAATTTAATTAACCTTGAAGATTCGCTTTTAATAGGAAAAAAGTTGGAAGATATTGATAACCAATCATTATTAATTTTAAAGAAGAATGGATTTTCAGATAAACAAATAGCCTGGGCTGTAAAAACTTCAGAATCAAAGGTTAGAGACTATAGACTAAAATTAAATATTAAACCAGTCTATAAAACAGTAGATACATGTGCAGCTGAATTTGCCTCAACTACTCCTTATCACTACTCTACATATGAGAATATAATTACTAATTTAATTGAAGAAAAAAATGATAATCTATGTTATTTTCAAAATGAGATTACATCGGATAATTATACCAAGAAAATTATGATTTTAGGTGGAGGACCTAATAGAATAGGACAAGGTATTGAATTTGATTATTGTTGCTGCCACGCTTCTTATGCAGCTCAGAAAATTGGGTTTCGAACTATAATGGTAAATAGTAATCCCGAAACAGTATCTACTGACTATGACACTAGTGATAGTTTATATTTTGAACCTTTAACACTTGAGGATGTATTAAATATAATAGATGTTGAGAAACCGAGGGGAATAATTATTCAATTTGGGGGGCAAACCCCATTAAAGTTATCAACTCAACTTTCTGAATGGCTTAAGACTAAGAAGGAGAAAGATAAAGAATTTAATACTGAGATTTGGGGAACTAGTCCTGAATCTATTGACATTGCTGAGGATAGAGAGAGATTTGAGCTTATTCTAAGAAAACTTAATATCAGACAACCTTTAAATGGAATAGCTAGGACAAAAGAAGAAGCAATTTCTATCGCATCAAAAATTAAATATCCAGTAGTTGTTAGACCATCTTATGTTTTAGGTGGAAGAGCAATGGAAGTCGTTTTTGATGAAAAAGAACTCAATATATATATGAGAGAAGCAGTTCAAGTTGAGCCAGATCATCCAGTTTTAATTGATCAATATCTTGAGAATGCAATAGAAGTTGATGTTGATGCCTTATGTGACATTGATAAAAATATTTTAATTGGAGGAATAATGGAACATATAGAACCTGCAGGCATTCATTCTGGAGATTCAGCTTGTTGTCTTCCTACTATTTCATTATCAAAGGATACAATTGATATAATTAAGGAATGGACAAATAAATTAGCAATAGCCTTAAATGTTAAGGGTTTGATTAATTTACAATTTGCAGTTCAAAAAGATCTTAAAGGAACTGACAAAGTTTTTATCATAGAAGCTAATCCAAGAGCTTCAAGAACTGTACCTTTTGTATCAAAAGCCACTGGTATTCCTTTGGCAAGTATTGCAACAAGATTAATGGCAAATGAAACACTTGAATCTACTGGATATATTAAGGAGCCTATACCTCCTCTTCAAACAATTAAGGAAGCAGTTTTACCATTTAAAAGATTTCCAGGTTCAGATAGTGTTTTAGGCCCTGAAATGCGATCAACAGGAGAAGTAATGGGATTTGCTTCCACTTTTGGCATGGCCTATGCAAAGGCTGAACTGGCAGCTGGGGAAGAGCTTCCAACAAAGGGACTTGTTTTTATTTCTACAAATGATCGAGATAAAAAACAAGTTATTCCTGTAGCTAAGGAATTAATCGCTCTAGGTTTTACATTAATAGCTACTTCAGGTACCGCTGAAGTTATTAAGAAATCAAAATTGGAGGTTCAAAATGTTCTTAAAGTTCATGAAGGTAGGCCAAATATTGAAGATTTTATTAGATCTGGAAAGATTCAATTAGTTATTAATACACCTATAGGGAGACAGGCTAAGCATGATGATAAATATATAAGAAGGGCTTCTTTGGATTATTCTGTGCCTATATTAACTACTATGGCTGGAGCTAGAGCAGCTATTGAAGCTATTAACTCTTTGCAGAATCAAACTTTTACATTATCTCCTTTACAGGACATTCATTCATGACTTTACAAATTCCTAAATTAATTAATTTAAAAAAAGGCGATTCTTGTAGAGAAGAATTTAAAAAAGTATACGAAAATAGATATACTTGGCCCATTTCTTTTCCTGGTTATAATGGTTCAGTTAAATTTATAAATTCAACTCATGAGGAAATTGGAACTTTTATTATAGATTCAGATTTTAAAAGTGAAATAAATGGAATTTTAGATAATGAAATTAAAAAGAATATTATCAATCAATTGTGGGAAGTTACTATTCATAGAGTTAGAAGAGATTTTGATGAAGTACATAAAGATAATATCTTTAAAGTAGTAGAAAATTCTGAGGATGAAATAGAAATATTTGTTGAGGGTAGGAACAAAGGTGACAGATACAGGATTAAAGATGGTTTTGTTTCTATGGTATATAGAAAAGTTCATGGTAAGATAGTAAAAATTAACACAAAAAAAATTATTGATACTGGAAATGGATATTTAAGTAATTCCTATACTAGTGAATATAAGGATATAAAACTTGGCACTACAATAGGATCAATCCTAAGTTATGAAGATACATTTGTTCCTCTCTCTGAAGAAGGTTATTGGGTTCTAGAAAAAAGAATTATTAAAGAAAATAATGAAGATTCTTCATTTCAACAAATTTATGAATTTACAGATATGAAAATAAATTAAAAATACTTGAAGTTATTCATTTCTATGTGATTATTGATTATAATCTCATATCTAAATTTTTGAATTATCTATTTTTGAATACTGAGCTTTTTTCTCTTATATCAACAAATATAGAGAAATCTATTCAAACCTTAAATAATCCAATCAATTCATTTGCTTGGGGTTGGCCAACTGTATGTCTTATATCTCTCACTGGGATTGTTTTTATGGTTGGCCTTAACTTTATTCCAATCTTAAAAATACCCTATGGCATTAAGAATCTTTTAAGTAGGAAACACCAAGCAAAAGAAGGGGATATAAGCCCTTTTGAGGCTCTAATGACTTCTTTGTCGGCCACTATAGGGACTGGAAATATAGCTGGAGTTGCTGCTGCTATCTCAATTGGAGGACCTGGAGCAATATTTTGGATGTGGCTGATTTCTTTTTTTGGTATCGCTACAAAATACGCAGAGGCAGTTTTGGCTGTTGAATTTAGAGAGATTGATTCATTAGGCAATTATGTAGGTGGGCCTATGTATTACATAAAAAATGGTCTAGGCTCTTCATGGTCTTGGTTGGGAGGTTTATTTGCATTTTTTGGGATATTTGCGGGATTAGGAATTGGAAATGGAGTACAAGCTTTTGAGGTCTCAAGTGCCCTTGTTTCTATCGGAATTCCTAAATTTGTAACTGCATTAATACTTGGATTATTAGTCTTTTCAGTAATTATTGGGGGCATAAAAAGAATAGCTAAAGCAGCTTCAGCTATTGTTCCATCTATGGCTCTTTTATATGTTTTCGCGTGCTTAATTGTTTTAGTTGTAAATTTCAATGAAATACCTAATGCTTTCTCAACAATATTTAGCAATGCATTTACTGGAAAAGCAGCAGTAGGTGGAACATTAACTCAAGTTATTTTAATGGGATTCAAAAGAGGAATATTTTCTAATGAAGCTGGACTAGGAAGTGCTCCAATAGCTCATGCTTCAGCTAAGACAAATGATCCAATAAAGCAAGGAACAATAGCTATGTTAGGAACATTTATCGATACAATTGTTATTTGTACAATGACAGCACTTGTGATAATAACGACAGGTGCTTATTTATCTGGTCAATCTGGAGCAAATTTATCAATTTTAGCTTTCAATACTGGGTTACCTGGTTCTGGATGGATTGTTACAGCCGGATTAGTTATATTTGCATTTACCACAGTTCTAGGATGGAGTTTCTATGGAGAAAAATGTACAGAGTATTTATTTGGAGTAAAAGCAATATTACCTTTTAGACTTTTATGGGTAGCAGTTGTTGTTATAGGTTCAATAGCTGGTGATAGAGGAATAGTTTGGTCAATAGCCGATACCTTAAATGGTTTAATGGCTATTCCAAATTTAATAGCTTTATTACTTCTCTCAGGAACTGTAATTAGATTAACTAAAAATTACAATTTTAACTCATCAATCTAATGGTGCTATGTTTTTGAGCTTTTTATTTAATTGCATTGCCATAGTTTGTCTTCCTACAGCTAGTACCTTTAATGTATCCTCATGCATTCTTAGCTGAGCATCAGCAACCTGCATGCCTCTTACTAGTTCTTTTAATTCCTCTGGAAGAGTATTTAAATCATATTTCTTGCCCTCAAAGGTCAAAATAGGATCTTTCTGATTTGGTTGTTCAGTCATATTAAAAAATTGATTGGGTTAAAAGTTGTTCAAATTCTCTTTTACTTGTGAGTTTTGAACAGTAATACAATAACTTCTTCTCAAGGTTTTAATTGTCTGATCAACTGCTTTTCACAAAGTTCTCTGTACTTACCTTCTTTTCTTATAAGTTCATCATGGTTACCGTGATCACTAACTTCTCCTTTTTCGAGTACATAAATCATGTCTGCTTCTTGAACTGTTACCAAACGATGAGCTATTACAACAACAGTTCTTCCCTTCATAGCTTGTTGAAGCCCTTTTTGTACTGCTTCTTCAGACTCAGCATCTAGTGAGCTTGTGGCTTCATCTAATAAAAGTATTGAAGGATTACCTAATACAGCCCTAGCTATAGCCAGTCTTTGCAATTGACCCCCTGAAATATTTGTTCCTCTTTCTTCTATTATTGTGTTATATCCGTTTGGTAATTTCATTATAAAATCATGTGCATTCGCTATTTTGGCGGATTTGATTAGATCGCTATTTGTTGCTTTTCTTCCAAATAATATGGTCTCTTTTATAGTGCCAGAGAATACTGAAGTCCGTTGAGGAACTATCGCTATTATTGATCTTATCTCTTTAGCTTTAAGCTGTGTAAGATTTATTCCATCCATCAATATGTCACCCTTATTAGGAATATTGAACCTTAGAATTAGCGAAAATATAGTGCTCTTACCAGCTCCTGAAGGCCCTACTAATGCTGTTAATTTCCCAGGTTGTATATTTAAATTTAATTTATTGAGTACATTAATATTATTATCATATGAAAAACTTAAATCTCTTATTATCAATTCTCCTTTAGGTTCATTAATAGATTTTGCATTTATTTTATCACTACTTTCTCTAGGTTCGGAATCAATTGCCACTAACCTTTTTAAGGATGCTTGACCTTGTTTAATTTCATTGAAATTTGTTGTCAAATGACTAATAGGATCTATTAACATTAGTAATGCTGCTACATAACTACTAAAGCTTGAACTGTTAAGTCCTCCACTTTGTATTCTTGCAGCTCCAATAGCTAATACAGTTAATATTCCTGTCGCTTCTATAAAACCAACTACAGGATGTTGGTAAGCTAATAATTTTAATGTTTGATATCTAGCTTTTCTATGTAAAATAACTTCTTTCTCAAATCTTTTTTCTAGCCAATCTTCTGCTGCAAAAGATCTTACTAGTGGAAGACCTTGAATTGCTTCTCCAAGAAGTCCTGCTAAGCCACTAACTTGTTTTTGACTTTTCTCAGCAGCTATCATTACTTTCTCCCCAAACTTACTAACCATAAAAACTACTATTGGAGCTAGTAATATTGTTGCTAATGATAAATAGAGATCTAAATATATCATGTATCCAAATACAGCTATCAACTGTAATGAAGATGGCATAGTGTCTTGAATAGTCTTATAAATTATTTCCCCAATTCGATCTGCATCTTCTGTTAATCTATAAATTATGTCTCCTGATGATAATTTCTCTAATGAATCTAGTTTTATTTTTTGTAATTTTTTAAATAGGATTTGCCTTAGATCTTGACTTATACTTAGGGCTGGTTCTGCTAATAAAATATCTTGTCCTAATTGTGCTGTCTTTTGTATAAGGAATATTACTAATGCTTTAAAAATAATTATAATTACATTAGATAAATCTCCAGTCCCGATTGCTGGTATTAATACTCCTGCTAATGCAGCCAATATAGGCCAGCATCCTACGTATATAAAAATACAAATTCCTCCTGCAATAAGATTTTTCTTATGAGGTACCAGCAAGCTGAACAGATTTTGTAGCTGATCTTCGGATTTTGAAAGCATCCTTTAAAGCAATAAAATGTCAAACCAACTTTGAGTTGTTTTATGAAGCTAGATCAATTCCTGAAATGGCAGGGATTAGTTTCAACTGGAGGAGAAGCTAAACATGTCATAAACGATGAACTCGTAAGGGTTAACGGTTTAACTGAGACTAGACGAGGAAGGAAATTGTTCCCAGGAGATTCGGTTTCTCTTCAAAATAAAGAGTACATAGTTCCCTTTAATGGAGCAGGGGGGCCTAAGTTGTCTAATAGTGAGCCGTAGAGGATTACGCGTGCGCAAACCTGTCATCGCTGGTAATTGGAAGATGCATATGACATGTGCTGATGCGAGGTCATATATGAGTGTTTATCTTCCTTTGATAGAAGAGACACCGAATGACCGCCATTTGGTAATAGCCCCACCATTTACGGCGTTGTCAACATTGGCTGATATTACAAGAGATACAAAATTGGAGCTTTCTAGTCAAAATGTTCATTGGGAAAATAAGGGAGCTTATACCGCTGAAATATCTCCCTCAATGCTTACTGAGCACAAAGTTCGTTATGCAATAGTTGGACATAGTGAACCTCGGAAATATTTTAGTGAAAGTGACGAACAGATAAACCTTCGTGCTAAGTCTGCTCAGTCAAATGGCCTTATACCAATAGTTTGTGTTGGAGAAAGTGATCAGCAACGAGAGATGGGTGAAGCTGAACGAGTTATTAGACGTCAAGTAGAGCAAGGATTAGAAGGGATGAACACTAATCAGTTAATTGTTGCTTATGAACCCATATGGGCTATTGGTACTGGCAAAACTTGTGAAGCCAATGAAGCTAATAGAATATGTGGTCTTATAAGGGGTTGGGTAGGTTCATCTGAATTAATTGTTCAGTATGGAGGTTCAGTAAAACCTGACAATATTGATGAATTGATGACTATGTCTGATATTGATGGGGTTTTGGTTGGAGGTGCTTCTTTAGATCCTAAAAACTTTGCCAGAATCTCAAATTACTCACTTAATTAAAAATCCTTGGCCACAAAAGTGGGGGAAAAAAACAGCAATAATGGGGATATTGAATATAACCCCAGATTCTTTTAGTGATGGAGGACTATATCTTGATCCTGAAGATGCTGTATCAAGGGTTTCAGAACAATTAGACCAAGGTGCTGACATTATTGATATAGGAGCGCAAAGCACAAGGCCTGGGGCGAATTTAATTGAACCTGAAGAAGAACTTAATAGACTTATCCCTGTTTTAAAAACCATTAGAAATTTATTTCCTGATATTTTAATCTCTATAGATACATTTCATTCAAAAGTTGCGCATAAAGCACTTGAATACGGTGCAAATTGGATAAATGATGTTACAGCTGGTAGAGAGGATGCAAGAATTTTGGATGTAGTTTGTGAAGCTAAATGCCCTTATGTTTTAACTCATAGCAGAGGAAATAGTAAAACAATGAATAATTACTCTTTCTATAAAGATATAATTAATGATGTTAAAAATGAACTTTTAGAATCAATAGAAAAGGCTTTAAAAATAGGTGTATTAGAAGAAAATATAATCATTGATCCAGGATTAGGTTTTGCCAAAAATACCAAACATAATATTTTAATAATTAAAAATCTTGAAAAATTTGGTTCATTTGGTCTTCCTCTTTTAGTTGGCCCATCTAGAAAAAGATTTATTGGTGAAGTCCTAAATGAACAAGATACAAAAAAGAGGATATGGGGAACCAATGCTGTTATTTGCCGATGTGTTCAAGCGAAAGTTCATTTAGTAAGAGTTCATGAAATTAATCAAGTTTCAAAAACTATTGATATGGCAAATGTTTTATGGGGATAAATGTTAAAGAGAAAATCTTTAGTTATTTGGGTTTTCTACTCCCTCAATTCTATCTTCAGCTTCTTGATAAAGCTCTTTTAGTTGTTCTATATTTTCATCTGAAGTATCCCAATAACCTCTTCCATTAACCTCAAGAAGTGTACCAACTATTCTTCTGAAACTATGAGGGTTTAGTTCTAATAATCTTTTTCTCATTTCGGGATCTTTTATAAATGTTTCATTTGATTCTTCATAAACAAAATTATCTACCTGTCCACTTGTAGCACTCCAACCTAAAGTATAATTTAGTCTATTTGAAACTTCTCTTACACCTTCATATCCTGATTTCAACATTCCCTCATACCATTTAGGATTTAGTAGTTTTGTTCTGGAATCTAATCTTATTGTTTCACTAAGAGATCTTACTTGAGCATTTGCTGTAGTTGTGTCTGCTATATAGCTCGTAGGCGCTTTCCCATCTTCTCTTAAGTTCTTAATTAAATTTGTAGGATCAGAATCAAAATAATGACTGACATCTGTAAGTGATATTTCTGATGAATCTAAATTCTGGAATGTAACATCTGCTGTTTTCATTACTGATTCAAATACTTCTCGATTTTGATTCATTTCCCCTGGATTGTCTGCATTGAATGCATAGGTTTTTCTAGATAAATACATTTCTTGTAGTTCTCCTTCTTCTTCCCAGGTTGAATTCTCCACAGCTAAATTTACATTTGAACTGTAGCTTCCACTGGCATTGGAAAAAACTCTACAAGAAGCTTCTCTTAATGATGTTCCTTGTGCCTCAGCTTGTTCTAGAGAATGCTTCCTTACAAAATTTTGATCAATAGGCTCTTCAGCTTCTGCCGCAATTTTTACGGCTTGATCTATTAGTGCCATTTGATTTATAAATAAATCTCTAAATACTCCAGAGCAATTAACTACAACATCTATTCTTGGCCTACCTAATTCTTCTAAAGGTATTAATTCTAGTTTATTTATTCTTCCAACTGAGTCAGGTTTTGGTCGAACACCTACGAACCATAAGATTTGGGCTAGTGATTCTCCATAAGTTTTGATATTGTCTGTTCCCCATAAAACACAGGCTATTGTTTCAGGCCAGTCTCCTATTTCTTCTTTTTGCCTTTCAATTAGTTTATCTACAACATACTTAGCAGATGCAACAGCAGCTGTTGTTGGTATTGATTGTGGGTCTAAAGCATGTATATTTTTCCCGCTAGGTAATACACCAGGATTTCTAATAGGATCTCCACCTGGTCCAGGAATCACATAATCGCCATCTAGTGCTTTTATAAGACTTTCCATTTCTTTATCTGCACATATTTGATTTAGGCAGAATTTTAAATATTCAAATAATTTATCTAGAGAAGAAATCTCTATATTTGCAAAACCAAAAGTTTTGCATTCCTTTACCCAAGGAGAAGGAAACTTAAAGCCTAATATTTTCAGAAAATCTTTTATACGTTCTATAAGATTTTTTTTCATTGTTACCCTTCCATCTCTTCCTGTTAATGAAAGAACAAGTGCTCCAACGGCCTTTCTTGATGTTTCTGTAATTTTTTTGTTTAGTTCTACATCTTCTAAAACACCTGTGTTGTTGCCTTTATAAATATCATCTATGTCTCGATTTATTGATTCAGCTAATAGTCCGGGTAGTGAACGTAGTCCATCTTCTTCTCTTTCTAATGCTGCGATGCTTACAAGTGTTGCTATTGCTTCTTCAGCTGTTGGCGGTTTGCCAATAGTATGAAGTCCGCAAGGAAGAAGTCTACTTTCTATTTCCATTAATTGGCTATAGATTGCTCCAACTATTGAGTCTCTTCCTTCAAGGTCAAGATTTGAGGCATCACCTTCAGGTAATTTAACGTCTTCTTCTAAATTACATTTTTTGGCTGTTTCTACTATTGCATTTACTATTTGTATGCCTCTACCACTTTCCCTTAATTGTTGATAAGAACCTACAAGTTCATTTAACTCTTTAAGACCTTTATATAACCCAGCATTTTCTGCAGGTGGTGTTAAATAGGATATTGTTGATGCATAACCTCTTCTTTTGGCAATTGTTGCTTCAGAAGGATTATTAGCTGCATAGTAATAAAGATTAGGTAACCCACCTATTAAAGAGTCAGGATAACAAGTTTCACTCATTCCCATTTGTTTACCTGGCATGAATTCAAGTGAACCGTGTGTACCAAAATGGAGTACAGCATCTGCTTTCCAAACCTTTTCAAGGTAGGTATAGTAAGCAGCAAATCCATGATGAGGACTAGCACTTCTTGAGTACAACAACCTCATTGGGTCTCCTTCATATCCAAAAGTAGGTTGAACTCCTATAAATACATTTCCAAAGTGACGACCATAAACCAAAAGGTTTTGTCCATCGCTATTTAAATTTCCTGGAGGTTTACCCCAATTTTCTTCTAATCTATATGAATAGGGAGTTAATTCTTGATATTCTTTTACACTCATTCTGTGGGCTATAGATAATTCTGGTGCTCCTTGTAAGGCTTCTGGATCATTTATCAATTCTTCCATTAAAGATTTACCATCCTTTGGAAGATTTTGTATTTCATAACCTTTTGACTTCATTTCTTGAAGGACTCTATGAATTGAACCAAATACATCTAAGTAAGCAGCAGTTCCAACATTTCCTTTGTCTGGTGGAAAACTAAAAACGGTTATTGCAAGCTTTTTCTGTGACCTTGGCTTTATTCTTAACGAAGACCATCTTATGGCTCTTTCTGCAATAGCATTAACACGATCTTGAAGAGTATGTGCCTTGCCTGTAGCGTCGTCTCTTCCTGATAAAACTATAGGCTCAATTGCACCATCTAATTCAGGGATAGCAATTTGAAGCGCTACTTGAACTGGATGTAATCCTAAATCACTTCCTTCCCATTCTTGAGTTGTTTGAAAAACTAATGGCAGTGCAACCATATAAGGTCTATTTAATCTTTTTAAGGATTCAATTGCTTTGGGATGATCTTGTCTAGCTGGACCACCTACCAAAGCAAATCCTGTTAGTGATACAACTCCATCAACAAGTGGCTTATCTTTATTTAAAGGGTCGTAGAAGAATTCATTAACTGGTTTTGAAAAATCTAAACCACCACAGAAGACAGGAATTACTTTTGCTCCTCTATATTCCAACTCTTGAATTATTGCTACATAATGGGCTTCATCTCCAGTCACTATATGACTTCTTTGAAGTACTAATCCTATAATTGGACCATCTTCATTATTAGTAATTAAGTCATTCCTTGAGCTATACCAATTTAAATATTCTTTTATATCTTCAAACATATTTGATGCTATTGGATGCCAGATTCCAAGATCAGGAAATACTTCTGGTTCAGCTATTTCATATTTAGTGTCTTCTTTAGAGCCAGTTTCTGGGAAAACATATTTATTACCTAACATTAGTAATAGGTTTCTTAAGTTATCAGGAGTTCCTCCTAACCAATATTGAAAACTTAGAATAAAACTTCTTGCATCTTGTGCTTTCTCAACTGGAAGATACTTTAAAATAGATGGCAATGTATTTAACAATTTTATCATTGAATCTTGAAAGCCTGCTCCACCAGCTTCTTTCCTTTTTTTCATAAAATCGCCAATAATACTTTTAGATTGTCCTAGTTGAGCCATGGTGAATGACCCAAGTTTGTTTAACCTCATCACCTCAGGCATAGAGGGAAAAACAACTGCAGCTTTAAGATTTTCTCTATGAGGCTCTACCGCTTCAACTACTTTTTGAGCTAAATCCTCAATAAATATTAGAGAAGCAATGAAGACATCTGCAGAAGCAATATCTGATTTGAAATCCTCAAAATTTTGAGGATCTCTTAATTCTTCAATTAAATAACCACTAAGCTCTACTCCTATGGAGCCATTTTGTGAATTTAAATTTTTGGCTGCTTGTGTAAGGGCATTTTGATATTGAGGTTCCAAGACAAGATATACAGCTTTCATTACAG
Organism: uncultured Prochlorococcus sp.; assembly: GCA_902564535.1. Taxonomy (GTDB): domain Bacteria; phylum Cyanobacteriota; class Cyanobacteriia; order PCC-6307; family Cyanobiaceae; genus CACFBG01. The sequence goes on along the minus strand of CACFBG010000002.1, from coordinate 106,513 downwards.
AGGTATGCGTATTATTCTCTGCAGGGAAAACTCTGCGATTGGCGGAGCGGACCTGCGTAAACATCGTTTCTTGTGGATAATTTGCTAAAGCCTACGAGTCATTGGGCCGTTATCGTGGATATTTGAATGGTGGTGTAACACGTTATAAGCCTATGCTCTTAAAAAAAACAGCTAAAAAATGAATTCTTCAGGAGACAAAATCCCTATTCCCGTAATAGTTGCAGGTGTTTTGGGGAAAATGGGCAAACAAGTTGCACATGCTGTTTTAAATTCAAGTGATTGTGAACTTGTTGGAGCAATCGATACAAGTACTGGTAAGGAAGGAGAGGATCTTGGTCTTGAATTAGGTCTTAATCCGCTAGAGATTGCTATAACAGCCGATCTTGAAGGTTGTTTGTGTGCAGTTAGTCAGGAAGTTAAAAATCCTCAAAGTAAAGGAAGTGCAGTTTTAATAGATTTTACTCATCCTTCTGTTGTTTATGAACATACAAGGGCTGCTATTGCCTACGGAGTCCATCCTGTAATAGGGACAACAGGATTGTCTCAAAGTCAAATTGCAGATCTTATTGAGTTCTCATTAAAAGCTTCAGTAGGTGGTGCAATTATTCCAAACTTTTCAATTGGGATGATATTACTTCAGCAAGCAGCAGCAGCTGCATCCGCTTTTTATGATAATGCTGAGCTAATAGAGCTTCATCATAATTTTAAAGCAGATGCTCCCAGTGGAACATGCATTAAAACAGCAGAGATGATGGAAGACTTAGGTAAGGACTTTAATAAACCTGAAGTATCAAGCAAAGAAATATTAGAAGGCTCTAGAGGAGGAGTTAGACCTAGTGGACTTAATTTACACTCAATTCGATTGCCTGGATTAGTTGCGCATCAGGAAGTCATCTTTGGAGCAAATGGGGAAACCTATACATTGAGACATGACACTATTGATCGATCAGCTTATATGCCAGGAGTTCTTCTCTCAATTCGAAAAGTTAGAAGTTTAAATTCGTTAGTGTATGGACTAGAAAAACTTCTATAATTTCTATTAAAATGTTAATAATTCTAAGACAAGGTGAGCTCCTAAAATTAATACCAGCCGTAGCTACTGGTAACCAATTTAAGTACGCATTGGGCTCTCCTAGAAAAATTTTGCAAAGGATTATGATTTCATCTATATGTGGCGTAATTACATTATTAATAAGCCAGGGACAAGTAGCTAGTCAATTTTATTCATTTTGGTTGATTATAGGAGTCATTTTTTTGTTATATATTTTATGGGGACCTATTTTAGAAGCTAGTAAGAAGAATGCTAAATTAAGAAAATTTAACTACTCTGCAATATTTGATGGTTACATATCAGATATTTATACAGAAGAAAGGATAGAGAATAGACTTGAACAAGCAAATAAGCAAGGTCAATTAGAATTTATTGAGAATAGAAGGACCTGGATTAATTGTGAATTAGAGGATGAAGATGGATATTTGTCTGATTTAAGCTTTCCTATGTCAAAGGAGCATCAAAATTTGAGAAAAGGATTAAGAGTTATCTGCCTTGTCTTGTCCAACAATAAAGACTTTAATGGCAGCATCACATTAACTGATGCATGGATTCCATCAAGAAAAATTTGGATAGGAGAATATCCCTATCTCCTTAGACCAGCCTTTGAGGAAATTTGTAGAATAAGGATGACATAAATATGTCATATAATACAAATTTTAAAATACATGGTTCTGGGCCAACAGGCGCTTTACTTGCTTTAGCATTAGCCAGTAATAATTTAAGTTCTATTTTAATAGATCCTAATAATAAAGATACTATAAAAAATAGAAATAGGGCCTATGCTATAACACATTCTACAAGAAAACTTTTATTAGAATTGAATTTATGGCATCAATTATTACCCAAACTTAATCCTTTTAGTAAATTAACTATTTATGACGAAAATCTTAATAAATATCTTCAATTTAGTGTAAAGGATTTAACTTCTAACAATAGGTCCTCTTATTCTATAGGTTGGATTCTAGAACATAAGGATCTTATGGATGTACTCTTTAAAAATATAAAAGAAAGTAGTTTAATTAATGAAATTATAGGAACTGAAATCAATAATAATTATTCATTAAGTCAATTTGAAATAGCAGCAGATGGACCCTCATCTAAACATAGAAATGATTGGAATTTAGGAATATATAAAAGACCATATAAATCTGTTTGTATTACTTGTAAGGTTTTGATAAGAGGATTAGAATTGGCTCATGCTTATGAAATCTTTAGAACAGAAGGGCCGCTGGCAATATTACCATTAGGACAAGATATATTTCAGGTTATATGGACTACAACTATTAAAAATAGCAATGAATTATGTAATCTTTCAAATCCAATTTTTCTAGATAGATTAGCCACAGCTCTTCCAAAAGGTTTTGAACCTGATTTCCTTATAGATAAGCCAACTTCTTTTAATCTTGACTTAATGATAGCAAAAAGACTCTATAGAGATAATTGTTTTTTAATAGGAGAGTCTGCACATAGATACCATCCAATAGGAGGACAGGGATTAAATGTTTGTTTCCGTGATATAAAATGTTTGAATCAAATTATAAAATCACATCATTCGAAATTAATAAAAAGAAAGGAATTTTTATTTAAATACTCAATTTCTAGATACCCTGACATATTGTTTGTAGGTTTTTTTACTCATACTCTACTTTTTTTATATTCAAGTAGAAATCCTATATTACTTATTATAAGGTATCCAATACTCAAGTTATTAAATAATTTCTTATTCCTAAGAAGATTTTTCTTAGGAATAATGACAGACGGGATCTTTTAGATATAATAATTTTACCATCTTATATAATAAACTCTTGATTTATAGTAGCCATCCACAGTTAAAGTCTTCTCCAAAACTTCTGGTATTTCTAAAACAGAAAATCGGACTCACTGACAATGCAATTGAATTGGGTTTGAGACATTCTGAAAATGAACAGGCACCTTTATCAATAGTATTGTGGAGTTTTGGTCTGTTATCCTTAGAGCAATACCAAAAAGTATTGAATTGGGAAAATCATCAATCATAATTAATTACTGAAGTAATTGGTATATTTCCATTTATTTTATTTTTCCCTTTTAAGCTTTTTAATTGAACTATAAATCCTATTCCAACTATTTTTGCATTTGTCTTCTCAATAAGTTTTATAGATGCTGATGCTGTTCCTCCTGTTGCTAGTAAATCATCAACAATGAAAACCTTATCTTTATTAGATAATATATTCTTCTGAATTTCTAATCTATCATTTCCATATTCTAGCGAATAGTCAATTCCAATTAATTCTCCCGGTAGTTTTCCTTTTTTCCTTAAGGAAACGAAACCAATATTTAGTATCGTAGATAAAGCTGATCCTATTATAAAACCTCTAGATTCAATTCCAGCAATTACATTAGGCTTAGTTTTTAAGCATTCATTTTTTAATGCAGTTAATACTTTATTCCAAGCAGTATAATCTTTGAGAATTGGAGATATATCTCTAAATAAGACTCCTTTTGTCGGGAAATCCTCGAATTCATTAATGTAGCTTTTCAAATTCATTGCTTTAATAGATTAGTTCTCTATATTCGAAAATATATTAATTTATCCATTCCTTGAAGATGAATTTCTTTTATTTAAAGTATATCTCAACTTTAGTAAGCTTTTATATGGTTTAATCATTATAGGTCGTATCTTTAATCCTAGGCCTTCGGCTGGTATGAAATCAAGTCTAAAAACCAAACTAGGGAGGAAAGCATTAGAACGCATAGACCTTTTACTACTTACAATAGAATCATTGGATCTCAACGGGTCAGAATCAATATATTGGACTAGCCAACGGCTTGGTTTAGAAAAACGATTTCCTAATAGAGTTGAACTTTGGAAAAAAAGGTGCCTAAACCCTCTAAGGAAATCATCTAGGAGGGGTAGTCTCACAAATCACGACACAGAAGCTTTGATCTTACTTATTTGTACTATCTCTAATAATTTATATCCACTATTAAGGCAGTTATTGTCATCTCGAGAGCCTGAGAATATTACTTCTCAAAGGTGGAGTTTATTAAATCGTCGATTTTCTGAGTTGGTCAATGAAAGAATGAACACAAGAAGAGGTTCGGTTACTAAATTACTACAAAGTGAATATCTAACAAAAGTAAATAGGCAGATGATACTCATCCTTGCTCTTTCTTCTGGTCCAGGAGGAGTAGATCGTTTAATGGCTAGTCTTCAAGATCAATCTATTTAATATTATGTCACTCAAAACAACTATAAGTTACTCACAAACATCAGCTATACTAACTATTGAAGGTTTACCAGATCTTTCTCTTAATCAAGATGAAGAGAATATTGGCATATTATCTTCCTGGAAGCTTTCACTTATAGGAACATCAGAACTAGAAGGAAAGTTGATTCATCTGAAAGCAATGATGTCAGTAGTCTTACCATACGCTAGATATTGTTTATCTAATGTAAAGAGGGAATTTGGCTCCTCAGATAGTCCAGTGAGTATATCTCCAACAAGAGATAAACATAAACTTCTACTTAGGAGTAGCCAAGAAAATGTTAAGCCGTTAGAGTTACTAATTGATGATGCTGAATTATCAGATTTAGTAAGATGTCTTGACTCACTATACTTGGATTCCAGAGTCTCTATAGATTGGAAAGTTCCCATTAATAAGCCTTTAGACAAAGTAGAACAAACTTCTAGAAGTCCTTTTGCGGAGATAGTAGGACTACCAATTTTTGGAATATCTATTACATTATTAACATCATTAATGTTTCTTTTGATACCAGTGGCTCAAGAAGATGATTCAAATTATTTATTGAAATCACTTATTATGATAGAACACAGTAAGGATTCTTGACTACCTAATTATCTAAGGCATGATAGTTAAAACCTATTATTTATATTCTTAAAATTTCTTTAAATGAATAAATTCTGCATTATTAAATAATTATGGCTGACCTTTCTAGAAAAAAGACAAAAAGTTCTTATAGAACTGTCTTTCGAAAAGCAAGGAAAGTTGTAAAAAAGAATATAGTCAGGCTATTTATAGAATCAATTCTTATGTTATCTTTTGGATCATATATATTTATATATTTACAAAAAATCCCTACAAATTACGAAAACCTAGAAATAATTTCTAAAATGTTTAGCAATTATTTGCTTGCCTTTACTTATTTTTATAATGCCTTCAAAGAAACCATTATAATAGTTTTCGTTTTTTTACTGGCTTTACTTTGTATTCTATTATTTCTAGGCTCATTTTGGAGAATTATAAAAATAATCTCCAAAAGCAAAGCTTCAAAAAAATACTTAAAATAACTTAATTAAACACATTGCCTAATCTTCAGCATATATTATAGTTTTAACATATTTTAAATTATATTTTAAAATATAAAGTTTTTCAGCGATTTTTTTATTATAGTTTAAGCTAAATTTAGCTAATAAGATAATATAATTAATATGATAGGAACATTTAAAAAAAAGAAATATACATATTTTATAGCCTGCATATCATTAATACTGTCATTAACGGCTGTTATTTATCTATATTTTATTAATTCATCTCTATGGTTTCTATTTGGTCTTATTATACCTATTCAATTCCTGAATTTATTTATAGGACCAAATGAATTCAAAAGAGTTTTTGCGTTCCCCCATTATAATGATTATATCTATAATATATTATTCATTATCTTTACAATTATAACAATTGCTTCTAGTCTATTTGGGTCCTTTATATTCATATCAAATTTACCATTAACTGATAAAAGTTATTTATTCATCCCTTCAATCATTTTTTGTTTTTTCTTGGTTGGATCTATTATAGATTTGTATTTTGGTAACACAAAATAGAAAAAATTTTAAAAAAGAAATTAAAACTAGTAATTTTTTCCCTTTTCTGTTAGATTTTTTTAGTTCAAGTTTTATTTATGGTTAACAGGGTTTTATTAGATCATCAGCGTTGGAAGCAGGATAATTCTAATGACGAAATATTTTATTCCACACCTAAATTAGTTCATCATTTAGATGCTGGATTTAGAGATCGACTAACAAAATTATATACAGAATTGATCCCAAAAAATTCTATTATATTAGATTTGATGAGTAGTTGGGTAAGTCATTTACCTAAAAATATAAAATACAAAAAAATTATTGGCCATGGTTTAAATGAAGTAGAATTGAAATCTAATCCAAGATTAGATAGTTATTGGGTTCAAAACTTAAATATAAATCAATCCTTATTACTAGATCAATCATGTATTGATATTTGTACTATAGTTGCAGGATGGCAATACCTTCAGGAACCAGAAGCTATAGCTTGTGAATTAAAGAGAATTATTAAACCTGGAGGGTTATTAATTATCTCCTTTTCTAATAGGGCTTTTTGGCATAAAGCGCCTAGTATATGGATTGATTCAACTTCTGAACAAAGATTAAATTATATCTCAGCAATTTTAGTTAGCCAAGGATGGCCACCCCCTGACACAATAAAGGAAGAGACAATATCAAAAAATATTTTTAATATACTAAAAACTCCTGGTGACCCTTTTTATTCAATAGTTGCTAAAAATAAATAATTACCTATAAATACTTCATATCTACTTGATTAGATTTATTATAAATAATTAAATATGAAAAAATGACTGACAAAACACTGCTTAAATTTAGCTCAGAAGATTGTGGAACCTGTCATAAAATGAGTTTCTACGACGAAAAGGTTACAAAAGAACTAGGATGTAATTTTATTAGTGTTAAATTACAGGACACTAAGGTTTATAAGCAATATCGAAAAGTATTATTAGCACAATATCCTGATAAATCTGGTATGGGCTGGCCTACGTATCTTCTTGTTAAGGATCTTGATAAGGAATTCGTTGTTTTAGGAGAAATGAAGGGCGGTATGTCAAAAGGAGATTTTAGAACTAAATTATTAAATCTATTGCAATCTTGATTTCATCTTTACTTATCATGATATAGGTTGCATTAACCCACCATTCCCACCAGGATCGGAGTCATCATCGTCATTTCCTACATCAAAGCTAAAAATAGCATAAATTGACAATCCAAATATGCAGAATAGGGAAATAATAAATGTTATATCGGCCCCATTTGAATTTATTTCAATGAACTCACCCAATTTTCGTTAGCGAAACGTGAACATTATCAAGCAACTCGGCTTTAATTAAATTCTATGTGCATTATTAAAACTGTCCAAGGCCACTGTTTTGGTTAGAAGAAATAATTAATTATTATCTATTTGCAAAATCATTTTGGAAAACCAATTCATCAGTTCATCTAATTGTTTGTCAGTGGTCAAAACTCCTAAACCTCTAACTACAATCTCTGCATTTACTTTTGATTTTTGTTTGTAGATAAATCTTGTTTTCAAATGTTCTGGTAATCCATTCCTCAGATTTAAGAAGGTGGATTCTTCCATCGGTGAGTCTAGTAATATATTATTTTGTTGTTTTGATATTCTAGATATGCCTAATTTTTTTGATATCAATTTTAGTTTTAGTATTTGTAATAAGGATTCTACAGGCTTTGGTATATGACCATACTTGTCTGTCCAGAGTGCTGCTAGATCTAGTAATTCCTCTTCTGTTTTACATTCTGTAGCCAAACGATAGGCTGCAATTTTTTGTTCATTATCTATTATCCAATCAGCAGGGATAAAAGCAGTTATTGTCAAATCTACTTGTGTTTCTTCTACTTTTGGTATATTTTGACCTTGAATATCTGCTAATGATTCTTGAAGCATTTCCATATATAAATCAAAGCCAATTATTTCTAATTGACCACTTTGTTCTTCACCAAGTAAATTCCCAACACCTCTTATTTCCATATCCCTCATTGCTAATTGATATCCACTACCAAGGTCTGCAAATTCCTGTATAGCTTTTAATCTTTTCCTTGATGTGTCACTTAAGGCCTCATTAGATGGATAGAAAAGCCAAGCATGTGCTTGGATTCCACTCCTTCCTACTCTTCCTCTAAGTTGATATAATTGCGATAATCCAAAGGTATGTGAATCCTCAATAAGTATAGTATTAACTCTCGGTATATCTAAACCACTTTCTATTATTGTTGTACATATCATTAAGTCAGCTTCTCCAGAATTAAAAGCTACCATACTATTTTCCAATTCTCCTTCAAGCATTTGTCCATGAGCAACAATTATTTTTAGCTTAGGGACCATTCTTTTTATTTTATTTGCTATGTCTTCTATACCTCTAACTCTTGGAACTACATAAAATATCTGACCACCTCTATCTATTTCTTGGCAAATAGCACCTCTAATTATTTCATCATCAATTGGAGATAAGTGTGTTTTTATTGACCTTCTCATTGGAGGTGGTGTAGTAATTAAACTCATTTCTCTTACACCAGACAAGCTCATATAAAGAGTTCTTGGTATTGGAGTCGCTGATAATGTAAGTACATCAATGTCTTTCTTTAAAGCCTTTATTTTTTCTTTCTGGGTTACTCCAAATCTTTGTTCTTCATCTATAACTAGTAGTCCTAACTGTTTAAACTCAATATTTTTTCCAAGTAATTGATGAGTCCCAATAACAGCATCTATTGTTCCTGTTTTTAAATTCTCAATTATTGATTTTCTTTCGCCATGAGTTTTAAATCTATTTAGTAAAGCCACTTTTATGGGGTAAGGAGCAAAACGATCAGAGATTGTTCTCCAATGTTGTTGAGCAAGAACTGTTGTAGGAGCAAGTAAAGCAATTTGTTTACCTGCTGTTATTGCTTTAAATATTGCTCGTATAGCTACTTCTGTTTTCCCAAATCCAACATCTCCACAAATTAACCTATCCATTGGTTTTGATTTCTCCATATCCTTTTTGACATCTATAATTGCTTTTATTTGATCTGGGGTTGCTTCATAAGGAAATGAATCCTCTAGTTCTATTTGCCATGGACCATCAACTGGATATGCATAACCAGGCTTATTCTCTCTTTCTGCATACAATTTAACTAAGTCTATAGCTACCTTTTTTAGAGCCTTTTTAGCTTTTTCCTTTGTTTTTATCCAAGTCTTACCTCCTAATTTATTGATTTTTGGCCTACTGTTACCTGAACTTCTATATCTTGATAAAGATCCTAATTGATCTGCCGCAACACTTAATGTTCCATCCTCATATTTAAGTACTAAATAATCTCTAAATTCTTTGCCAATAGAAATTTTTTCTATCTTTAAAAATTGTCCTATTCCATGATTTCTATGTACAACATAATCACCAGGACTCATTTTATTTGGGTTGACTGACTTACTAATTGCTTTTTTTCTTCTTCTTATATAACCAGGAGTTAAAAAGCTTTGTTGACCATAAAATTCTTTATCAGTTATAATTATTAGTTTCCAAGCTGGAAGTTCAATGCCTTCAATATTAAATGTGCCATAAGATTTAATAGCAACAGGAGTATTTTGAAGTATAATTCTTTCTATTGCAGGAATATCATTAGAATTTGGTACAAACTTAGCGATACATTCATGTTCTTCAAGTAAAGCTACTGAACGGCTTGGTTGAGCAGATAAAACAAAGATATTTGATTTACTCTTTTGTTTTTCCCTAATAATTTCAGAGATTTTTCCAAATTGATTAGGATAAGAAGGAAAGGACTTACTTGATAAGTCAAAAGTATTTTGTGAATTATCAATTTCATTTAATTCTGAAGTATTAAACCCCCAAAAATTATCTATTTCCTTTAAACTTTCTGTTATTGTCTTATGAACTTTAATTAGACCTGATATTTTGTCTGAGTCTTGAAGTTCTTTGTAATTATATTCAACATGCTCATACCATTGCTCACTATGTGCATATATTTGTTTTATTTCATCTAATACAATACAATAATTTTTTGGTAGATAGTCTATGATTGAAGAAGGTACCTCCCAGACTTTACTCATAAATCTTCTTAAATTGGACGGAGTATTCCCTTCCAAAAGCGTATCGATATCATCCCCATTTAGAAATTTTGTTAGTTCTTTTCTTGGAATTGTTCTTAATTCATCTGCTATTAATGGGTTAAAACCAGTTGGTGTTAGAGTTAAACTATGAACTTCATCTAATGATCTTTGAGTTATTGGATCAAATTCTCTAATTTTATCGACTTGATCACCAAAAAATTCTATTCTTATTGGTAGCTCATTGCTGACAGGAAATATATCCATTATATCTCCTCGTCTACACCATGTTCCTTCTTGCTCGACAACATTAGATCTTTCATAACCTAATTTAATTAAGCTATTGCTTATATCCATCAGTTCAATTTCCATTCCCTTTGAGATATAAATGCATTTCTTTTTTAGTAATCCTGGGTCTGGTAGGTGAGGCTGTAAGCACCTTTCAGTTGCAACTATTGCTGTATTTATATTGTTATCCTGGCCAATCAATAGATCACTTAAGACCTGCAATTGTCCCCATATTATCTCTGGAGTTAAGTCTTTAATTTCATATGGAGATACCTCACTTGTAGGGTATAGAAATGATTTTTCCCAACCCATTACTTGAAGTAATGACAACCAGCGAGTGGCTTCCTCCATTGTTGGAACAATTACCAATAGAGGCTTACACTTTTCTTTTGTAATAGCAGAAGAAATCAGAGCCCTTGCCGTGATTGGAGCTCCTCTTATTATTAGTCTTTCTTTTCTGCTTACTCTAGTACTTAATTCCTTGGTTAGATTTGCCTGTTGGAGTAAATTGACTATGGAACCTAACGTCATAATTTCTATCTTATAAATGCCTGTAAGCTTATTATATATATTAGTCGAAAAATCATTAATAATTTAGATTTTCTTGATTTAATTACGAATTCTAGACATATTTATCTATTATTTTATTTTTCTTTTAATTTCTTTTTTAATTCTTTAATAAAGACCTCTAATTCGGAATCAGATAACTCGGATCTACTATTAGCACCCATTAATGATATTAAAAACTCTCTCGCTTTATTTTTATCCCAATTTAATTGCTTTATGACCTGATCACTTTCATGAATTAATTTATTAGATTTGATTTTTATTTCTATCTTCTCGGGATGTGATCCTTCTTTAATAGCTTTTAATTGGTCTAAGAAAAAAATTAATTCGTTATAATCTGTTATTCTATCTCTACTTTTATATCCTAGTAACCTATTTATAAATTTCTTTTCCTGATCTTTATTCCATCCAATTCTCTTTAATTCCAAATCTAATCTAGTTAACTCATTAGTCCAATCTAATATTTGGTTTTCAATTAAATCTTTATTTTGATTTTTCTTGGAATTCTCCTCTTTGATTTCTACATATTTAGCAGTATCTTTAATTGTTGATCTTTTTTCATGATTTTGCACCTCTGGTGATTCATCATGCTGATTTATCTTTAATCTTGATTCTAGCCTTGCTATAGCTCTTTCTTCTGTTACTTCAACATTAATTCCTTCAGCAAGAGAGGATCCTATAAACTTTCCATCTAACCAACCGATTACCTTTACTACAACTCTATTTTCATCTATATGACATAACTCCGATTGAATTTTCATTTTTTTAGATTAGTGGCTTCCTTAGAGGATCAATCTATGACAACATAGATTGATTTACCACCTCCCATCCTTAGACCCTCAATATATAAGTAATGGATTCTGCTTCATTGCCATCTTTATCTAATTGGCTGGATGGTATAGACAGATGGGTTGAACTAGCACCTTTGATCCCTGTTCTTATTTCTTTGGAAATTATCTTGTCAGCAGATAATGCAATAGCTTTAGCAGCGATTACTCGACGTTTGAGAAATGTTGATTTGCAGACTAAAGCTTTAAATTTTGGAATTTCAATTGCTTTATTTCTTCGTATTCTACTAATACTTGCAGCACAAATTATTTTAGAATTTTGGCCACTTCAGCTTTTAGCTGGTTTGTATTTACTATGGCTGTTTATTGATAAGTTACTAGAAAAATCTAGTGATGAATTAGTTGTTCCTTTAGAAAATAATAACAATACGAACTTTTTTGTTATTGTTGTTACTCTTGCCATGACTGATCTTGCATTTTCTGTCGACAGCGTAGCTACAGCTGTTGCTATAAGTGATCAAATCCTTTTAGTTATAATAGGGGCATCAATAGGTATTTTAGCTTTAAGATTTACCTCTGGTCTATTTATTCGTTGGTTAGAGGAATTTCCTAGGCTTGAACTAGCAGGATATATAGCTGTTGGTTTAGTTGGAATTAAATTAATTATTTCCTTGATCTTTAATCAAATTTACATTTCAGAATGGCTAATATTATTTATAGTATTTATTTTGTTTACTTGGGGTTTCTCTTTGAAGTCAAATCTTAATCAGAATTAAGTAAAATAATCTAACTATTAATAATATAGCCTTCGTGTAGTTTTAGTTGTTGAATAAGTGAGTCACTTTCCAATGATTTCTTTCCCTGCAATTTTGCCTTGCGGATTAAAATAGGATGGTCAATACACCTAATTAATAGTCCAAAGCCTTTTTGAAATGAAACAATAGTTCCTGGCTCTTTATATTTATTAATTTTGATTAAATCTAGTCCATTAGTAATAAGAGATTTTTCTAGTTTTGAACCTGGTTCTATAGGCTCAGTTACTTCTATTTTTAGTATTTTATTATTTACTAATGTAAATGTATTCGGATACAATCCCATAATTCTTTTATGGACTGTTAGTACTGGTTCCGCCCAATTTATTAATTTGTCAGCCTTAACTATTTGTCTCGCATATGTTGGCTCAACAGATGAGCTACTTTGCAATTTTAAATTTAGTAATTTATTCCTAAAATCTAATTTAAATGAACCTATTGATTTTATTATATTTATTGCTTCTAATATACTCTCAGCTGAAAGATTACTAAGCTTTTGAGATAAGTCAGAATAGTTGTCAAGTAAATCAATGTCTATTCTTTTCTCTAATAAAACAGGACCTGTATCCAGACCTTCATCCATTAGCATGATATCTATCCCTGTTTCTTTATCTCCTTTTAAAATACTCCACTGAATAGGAGCTGCTCCCCTCCACCTGGGTAATAATGATGCATGGCTATTCCAGCACCCTAACCTTGGTAGTTCTAATATATCTTTTGGTAATATTTGTCCAAAAGCTACTACAATAAAAATATCTGCATTTAATGATTTAATTTTCTCTTTTGTGACTACATCTTTTCTTATTGATGATGTAGTAATTACTGGTATTTTATATTCCTGTGCCCTTTCCTTTATAGGTGATGGAGATTTATCTCTGCCCCTAGTTCTTCTTTTGTCAGGTTGAGTAACTACACAAAGTATTTCGTTTCCATCTTTAATTAAAGCATCAAGAGTAGGAATAGCATATTTTGGTGTTCCCCAAAAGATGATCTTCATGCTTCTCCTGTTATTGATAATTCATTTATCCAGATGTGAGGAGAAATTCCACTATGAGTTACCTCTGAGTTGTTTTCCATCTCTACAATATTCATTAATACATTTTTTATATCACCTGCTACTGTTGCTGCTTCTATTGATATTTTCTCTCCTTCTTTTACCAACCAGCCATCAAAAGGTAATGAGAATGATCCTTGTGAAGGCTTAACTCCAGCGTGAAGCGCACTCAAGCTTTCAATTAGTACGAATGTATCTTTGCAATTTTGATGATTTAACTTTTCGCTTTTATTATTTCCCAGGGGTGTTTTGCTTATAACAAACCAATCTGGCCCAACAGATACTTTGGAACCTGTCCCTGCATGTCCAGTAGGGTTTGTATTAAAGGCTCGGGCAGTTGCTTCTGAATGAAGAAAATTATTAATTATGCCATTTTCTATTAAATTAATTTTTTTAGTAGGAGTCCCTTCACCATCAAAATTGATTGCTCCTATATGATCTTTATGTAGACCATCATCTACTAAATTAAAATATGGTACTGAAATTGTTTCTCCTAATGAGTTTTTATTACTTAAACTTATTCCATCTAAAATAGAACGTGCATTAAAAATATTACTAAATGCATTAATTAGATCTAAGAATGCTTCTGGCTTAAAACAAACTAAATATTTACCAGTAGTAATAGGTGAATAATTTAAATGATCTATAGTTTTTTTTGATGCTTCCTCTATACATGAATCTATATCTAAATCTGAAGTCCCATATCCTAGTTTTATTGATCCAGAACTTCTAGGCTTTTTACCTTGTACATTAGATCTTGCATACAAATAGATACTAGCTTGGGTTTTTTTTATTAATCTAGATGCACCATCACTATTAATATATATTCGTTCATATATTGATTCTGATAATCCATTATAGGGGACACTTTCAATAGAACTATGTGATTCAATTAAATTTTTTTCAGCTAAACTTAGTAATTCATACAGTCTTTTAATTCCATATGCTTCTCTTAAGGGGCTATTGATATTAAAAAGTTTGTTTTTACATTCAGGTGAAAAGTCTGGAATATCACTTGAGTTCCCAAAGAAACTGGATTCATAAGCAGATGTGAAAGATTTATTTAAACCATCATCTGTAAGGTCTGTTGTACTAGAAATGCCTACTAATCCTTCCTTATTCCAAATTCTAAGCGTAAGTGAATTCTTCTGTGAACTTTTTAATTGTTTAGGCTTACCTTTATCAACTTGAACTGAGGAATCCGAGCTTGATGAAGCTCCTATATCCCATTTCTTTATATTTACATTTTTACTTAAGGAATTAATTTTGTCCTTAAGATTTTTTTCATCAATAAATTTATTCACTTTATCTACCTCCTATAGTTATTGAATCTACTTTGATGTGAGGCTGTCCTACTGTTACATTAACGTTCCCACTTATTGAACCACAAAACCCTGCCGCCAATTCTAAATCATTTGCACACATTGAAATTCTGGGTAAAATTTCCTTAGCTTCACCAATTAATGTTGCTCCCTTTACTGGCTTAGTAAGCTTTCCATTTTCAATAAGATAACCTTCCTCAACAGAGAAGTTAAATTGACCAGTAGGTCCTACACTTCCACCTCCCATAGATTTGCAATAAAGTCCTTTATCAATTGTCTCAATAAGTTGTTCTGGTTGATATTTTCCTGATGCAATATAGGTATTTCTCATACGACTAGCTGGTGCATATGAATGAGATTGTCTCCTGCCACTACCAGTCCTTTTATGTCCGGTTCTCATTTCACCAGCTCTATCACTTAGAAATTTTTTTAATACACCTTTTTCTATAAGAACAGATTTTTCAGGTTCCATGCCTTCATCATCTATTGAAATAGTTCCAAAAGCTCCTTCTGTTAAACCTTCATCTACAGCTGTTAATGCTTCATTAGCAATTTGTTTATTTAATTTATCTGCAAATGGGCTAGTTCCCCTCTCAATTTGTGTTGTTTCTAATAAATGTCCACATGCTTCATGAAAAATTACACCGCCAAATTTATTAGCTAATACAACAGGCATTTGAGATGCTTCAACATAATCTGCGTAAAGCATATTTCCTACACTTTCACTTATATCATATGCACTTTTTTCAGAATCCCATTCAAGTAAATCATTTGGTTTTCCTTGACTTCCATATCGTCTAGAACTACTTGCACGAAATCCTTTGTCAGAAGCGAGAACGTTTAATCCTATTGATTGGCTTAAACGTATGTCTCTGCAGAAAGTTCCATCTGATGAAGCAATAAGTATTTCTTGTAAGCCTCTTGAATAGCTGCCTCTTCTTACATCAATAAATTTATTCTTCATTTTGAGTTTATCTGTAGCTTTTAGTATTAGATTACAAGAACTTTTTAGTTCCGGGCTATCCTTTAGCCAAGTTTCCTTAGACTTTCCGTAGTCATTAAAATTATTTAGTCCAGTAAAATTAATAAGATTAGAATTATTCATATCCAACCCAAGCATTGCAAGTGAATTCTCTAAGGCATTCCTTAAGCCATTTATTGTTAAATCATTGGTGGTGACAAATCCATCCCTATCGCCTAGGAAAACCCTAATTCCTGCTCCTCTAGTAAAGGACGGATTTACACTTGTAATATGATCTTGCTCAGCTAATAAAGAAATATTATTAGTATTCTCTAGAAAAATTTCAACAAAATCTGCTCCAGATGATATTCCTAAAGATATCAGAAATTCAAGATCATTCTTCATTCCTAGATGAAATTGACCTTCTTTAGTTATTTGGTTTTCGTGTGTTGTTGTTGTCAAAATTTATTAGGAAAATTTAAGAGTAGAAACTTAGGGAATGATAGGTTTTAATTAATGTTATATAAATTTCTTTTAATTAAAAACTAGTTAGTTAAAAGAAATAGCTACATTAATCAAATATATTAGACTATTATAAACTAGATTCAGAGCAATTGTGGTGATCATTTAATAGTTTTTTAACTATAATATGAATTAAGTGTTAATTAGGTCCAAGCCATTTTTGACCATTTAATCTTTGCAAAGTTCTAGAGATTAAAAGAGCCAGGGTTGTTTTCTTTTCATCAATTAAAAAAGATTCAAGTGTATAAGGTTGAGATCCACTTTCAGCTAGAGCAATTGTTTTCGTAGAAGTTATATCATCTTTACTAAAAGCTAACCAGAATTTCCTACCCGATGATAATTCTACTGCTATCATAGAGCATGGATAACCAGCAACTGGCATAGAACCATTAATTAATTCAATTGATAATGGCTTTATACCTTTGTTATTTAATTCATTACTAAGTTCAGGGATTAAATTTTCGAGTACAAATTCTTTAAAAGGTTTTTCTTCGGGCTTAGGAGGCTTAGGCTTCGGTTTAATTTCCACATTTGTATCATCTTGAACCTTTGATTGATTTTTGCCAGTCTCGTTAGAGGGAGAATCAAGATCATTATATTTTTCAGTTTCTGACATTATTTTTCAATTTATTTTTTTTATTTTATAGCGTTTTTTATATTATTCAATAGCTTTTTACCAATCATTAGTATTTTCATTCCAATCTTGATCGTTAAAGATTTCTTTATTTTTATTTATTGAATTAATTTCCTCATTATTTTCATTTCTATTAGTAGTAGGATTGTTCATTTCTCTCACTATGTTGTTTTTTTTGATAATTCTATAAGGTACCGATACTGTAGGAGGAGTATCTTTAGCGTCTCTTTGAGGCGGTATATCATTAACTTCGCTTCCATAAGATTCATTTATATTTAAAAAGTTTTCTTCAGAATATTTATAATCATTTGTAATTTTTTTCTGGCTAAAAGGATTTACTTTTAGCTTTCTATTATATGAATAACCTTTTTTACTTAAGATTAAAGCTACTGTTGAAGTTAAAGCTATCCCTGTTGCATATGATAATGGAATTAATATACCAATATTAATCTTAGGAGATACCCATGTTAATAATTTAATACTGGTAGTTTTATTAAAATTTAATGAGGAAATTAATATAAGGCACACAGAAGGAATTGTTATTGGAATTATTAGCAAACGCTGAATAATATTCATAGATTATTGCCACTCCATCGTTTAACAGTTACTAACTCCTCTTCTAATGAATCGAAAAGCCTAGCAACAATAAAATCTATCATTTGTTCTATTGTTTTTGGCTGAGAATACCATGAAGGGATAGGGGGAATGATTCTTGCTCCTGCCTCTGATAGTGTAGTTAAATTCCTTAGATGGATTATATTAAATGGGCTTTCTCTAGGTGAAATTAACAGAGGTCTATGTTCTTTTAAATGAACATCTGCACATCTTTCTATAAGATTTGAGGATATTCCAGATGCAATTCTTCCAATAGTACCCATTGAACATGGAATAATAATCATTGCTTTAGTATTAAAACTACCACTTGCTATAGAAGCAGCCATATTATTCCACTGGTGACATATTAGTTTGCCTGCTTGAGTCTTTAGATATTGCCTCCAATGTATTTCTTGTTGATTCATATCCTGAGGAATAATTATACCTTTCTCTGATTCCCAAACTTTATAGCATCCTTTACTTAAAATCAAATGGACATAATGATTATTTTGTAATAGTAATTGGAGTGTTCTTTCAGCCAATGGTTGTGCAGAAGCTCCTGTTACAGCTATGACATATGGGGCATTATTCATATCTTTTCTTTGATTAATATCTGATCTTTAACTTCTACTTTCTCAGTTTTTAATTCAAGTCCCTTCTCATTTTTAACGACCTCTAAATCAATTTGATTTTTTAGGATATCAACCTTAATAACTTTGACTAATACATGATCTCCTAATTGATAGCTTTGTTTTGATTTTCTACCTACTAAACGATTTTGCCTTGATCGATATTCGTACCAATCATCATTTAAACTACTGACATGAACTAATCCTTCTGATAAATGAGGTGGAAGTTCTGCAAAAAAACCATAACTTTGAACACCACTTATTATCGCCTCAATCTCTCTGCCTACAAGATCCTCGGCTGACCTTGATTTTGCCATTGCAAAAATTTGACTCTTTAAGTTAATTGCTTGCCGTCTCCTTTTTGTAAGATGAAGATATAAATTTTTATTTGTAATAGAAACCAATGACTTCCTAATATTTTCTGGGAATAATTCCCAATTTAAATCCTTATAAGAATCTTTTTGGCCTAAATCTAATATTCTCTTATTTCTTCCAGATTCTTTATTTTTTGCTTCATTTAACAATGTAGTCAATACATATTGATTAGCAATATCATAATAATGTGAGCCTGGAGAACACCATGGTGAACAATCAAGGTTAGTCGAAGATTCATGCGTATTATTGGAATCATATATATTAAGAACTTTCTTAGGTAGATAATTTTTTAACAATTTGTCTAACACTCTTCTGCAACTATTTTTAGAAAATGATATTGAAAGTTCCTTAGCTGTTGGAACTCCATCTTCATCTAGTTCCAGTTCGAGGTCTAATGCTAATGCTATTTTAGCCAAATCATTTAATGTATTGCTATCAATATTTGTAGAGGTAATTATATACGCTGGGAGTTGTAAACTCTTAACGTGTTCTAAATATATTTTATTCGCTAAATGAATTATCGGAGAAATAACTGATTGAGGATCATTATTATTAATAGGTCTATACCACTGATTATAATTATCCCCAGGATTACATTTAATAAGTTCTGATAAATAATCTATTTTGGGTAATTCTAAATCTAGTTCAATTAAACCTAATTCGTTCTGTTTTTTTTCAATTAATTTAGATGCAAAAATCAAAGTCTCTAATTGATTAATATAATCTTTAATAGGTTTTAGTTTTATTGGTAATGTTCTAGATTTACTTTTCCTAGAATTTAAGGTCTTCAAAATATCTGAATTAATTTCAATATGGGGTTTAATTTTTGTCAATTTAAAGTTCCAGTCCTTAACTATTCCATTAGGGTCAATGTCTATTATTAATGAAATAGAATGGTTTTCTTCATTTACAGTAAATTTACTTGTTTTATTTAAAGCATCACTAAGTAGTGGATTCCAACTATTTCCTAAACAAAAAGATTCTCCTTTTTCCCTTAGCCATAAATCTAAATTACTACCTAATCCAATTCTTTCTGCAACAGTTGGAATATGAAGCCAAATCCTGACACCTCCTTCTCTTGCTTCGACGAAGAATGCTGGCAATAAAGGACTGTTTTTATTTTCCCAACTAGTTAATAATAGTGCAGGTTGGTTAGTAAGATCTATTCTATTCTTATCTGATGGTTTTTTTAAGGCACCTCTAGGTTGTGTAGAGTCTGAGTTGATTCCAACTTTAGCTAGTAAGAATTCTTTATCACCTTCAGGACAATCATTTAGTGAGAGTTTTTTAATTACATGACCTTCAGCTAAATATTGGCCTATTGGGTATTTATCGACCTGAACCTCAACAATATTATCTAGGATATTATTTGTATGGTAAATGTTATCTTTTTGGCTTAGATTTATATTCGCTAATATTCTTTCTTCTAAAGGAATTGCAATTAAATCACCATCTTGTTGATCTATTAGGCAAACCAAAGTTTTTGTATTTCTTTCAAGGATACATTGGATTTCCCCTTCTGGAGATCTTCTTCGTACTCCTTCTTTAGTAATTTTTAAAAATATATTGTCTCCATGCCATGCATTATTTAGATATTGATCTCTTATATAAATATCTTCTGAATTGTCATTGCGCACAGCAAAACAATAACCTTTTGTACTACATCTTAATCTTGCTTCAACAAGGTTTTCATTTCTTTTTAATTTAATTAAACCTGATTCATCTGATTGTATTATACCTAATTTATTTAATGCATTTATAGCAATAATTAACTTATCTTTTTCAATTTTTCTAGTGAGTTTTAGAATTCTTTCTAACTTCTTAATCTCTAGAGAACCTTCTTCAGGAATATTTTCTAGTAATTTTGATAAAGTAATCATTTTCTTGGGATGCTAGAAATGAATTTGATTGGCTTTGTAGCGAATAGAATTAATTTAGATAAGGCTCGAAATTGATTTAGTCATTTATCCATTTCTTATCAATCGATCATACTTCAGATATTACTTCATTGCTTTTATTTGGCCAAATAAGTCTAAGACCAATTCCCAATAGGCCAAATGCTGAGATCAACTTTAGATAATTATCAGGCACTACTCTTGCAATTGCTCCTCCAGCTATGACTCCTATTAGACTTGCAAGTACTAATGCTGCTGAAGATCCTATAAATACTGCTAATGGTCTTTTAGAGGTTCCACTTAAGGATACAGTTGCTATTTGAGTTTTATCGCCTAATTCTGCTAGGAAAATAGTTGTAAATGTAGAAATTAATAGAGGAAGCATTTTTATTGGTTGATAAGGGATTCACATGCTTGTATGCCTATCCATAGTCCTACACCAATCATTGTAATACCTGCCATATACTTAAATTTAATAGGTGAAATAATAGTAGCCAACCATCTTCCTAAAACTACACCTACAAAACTAGAGCAAATTAACGCTATTGAAGCTCCCAAAAAAACAACGAGTGGCTTACCAGATTGAGCGGATAAGAGAAGGGTAGCTATTTGGGTCTTATCGCCTAATTCTGCTAAAAAAACAGTTGTAAAGGTAATTGTAAGTACAGACACAAAATCATTATCGACTGAATTCTCAGGTGGAATTTTCTTGTCAGGTTCAAGATTTGGCACAAGGCCTTTCCTTTTGATGGTATTGATATTGGATTTAGTTCACCTTCAACTATTGATGAAGGGATAATTAATTATATTTGACCATTAGCTGGTTTTGAGGAGTTTTTTTCTTTATAGGAATATCTTGAATTGAGGCCTTCATCAGTAGGATTGAGAAAATTTAGTCTGTGATTGAGCAAAATTGAGCTGGTATGAACTTCTTTCAACTAAGAGTCATGTGTCCTTAGTCAGATTCCTAAGAACCTACGGCTAGGTATTTTTGGATTATTAAAGAGAAATTTCATTTTTTTTCTAGTAAAGCTAAAAGAGTATCCAATGGATACTAGAATATGTTTAACATTCCTAAATCAATTTATGGGCAACCTAATTCCACTAGTAGCTGTTGTTCTTGCTGGACCAGCAATTATAGCCTTAATTTTCTATAGACAAGGTCTATAATAGTCGACTAAATAACAATTGACAAACAAAATTTATTAAAAAAAAAACATGGATAAGATTTTTATCCATGTTTTTTTTTAATTTAACCCATTAGCTTTAAATAATTTATTAATTTAATTTTTCAACCCTAGTACTATTAATGCTTCTTCAAATAGATTTCTTATATATTCCTCTGGATCAGTTCTATTAATACTAATTATCCCATCATTATCTATTATTGCTGATATTTTATTACCTAATTTATTTTCTATAGTTATTAAATTGTCATTTAAATTTATTGAATACATATTATTTCCTTTGGTAATTATATGTTTTTTTGATGATTTTTTTATAGCTATAATTTCTAATTCAATGCTTTTCTTATTTTGCCAATCGTTTTCGAAAATATGAAAAGCAATGTCAACTATATCATGAACATTATAAGAGATTAAGTTATTCCACATAATTGCTGTAAAATTATTACCAGATTGTTCAAGTGTAAATTTAGAATGTTGACCATTTAAAATTGAAGTTTTTATTATTTTACAACTATCCGTCCAAAAGAGTGGTTGTTTATTGTCATTTCCAAAAGGTTCAAGTTTCTTTAACTGTAAACAAAAAAATTCATTAATTTGAGAAAATTTTAAATTTGATTCGGGCTTTATGTTTTTAGTTAAAAATTTCTCATTTAAAATATTATTGCTATATTTTAATACTTTATTTTGAAATTTACCTAAATTTTCAGCTTTAATCTTAAATCCCCCTGCATATTCATGGCCTCCAAATCGATCTAAAACACTTGAGCTATATTCTAGAAGTTTAATTATAGAGAAACCTTCAAAACTCCTTGCTGAACCAGTAAAATAACCACTTTCGGAATTAGTTAGAATTGCGGTTGGTCTATTATAATGATCCATAATTCTTGATGCCACAATACCTATTACACCTTGATGCCAATGATTTTGAGCTAATACTATAAAGGAAGGAATTGAATCATTCGATGAATCAATAATAGCCTTAGCCTCTTGAACTATACCATCAACTAGTTTTCTCCTTTCTTTATTTAACTCTTCACATTCTCTAGCAATTATCATAGAATTTTCTTCATTATTCTCCAGGAACAATTCAATAATTTTGTGAGGATCATGTATTCTTCCAGCGGCATTTATACGTGGAGCAATTTTAAAGGCTATATCTTGAGAACTTATTTCCTTGTCTACAAGACCAGACAATTTATACAAAGATAAAAGGCCCTTATTAGTAGTAAATTTAAGTTGTGGAATGTATTTTTTTAGCCAATAATAATTCGCTCCTTTTAAAGGAGCCATGTCGGCAATTGTACCGATACATAGTAACTGATCTAAAACTTCTATTTCTTTATCATCAACTATTCCTTTTAACAATTCCTTGCCAATTAAATAAGCTAAACCTACTCCAGCTAATATTTTATATTCTGAATCAGCTGGTGTAAGTTCTGGATGAATTAATGAATAACTTGTAGGTAATTTTGATGGTAATTTATGATGGTCAGTAACAATTACATCGATTGAATTCTCTTTTGCATATTCTAAGGCTTCTGAAGCATTTACTCCGTTATCTACAGTAATTATCAATGTTACTCCATCTTCATTCAAATTCCTAACCATCTTCTTATTAAGGCCATAACCATCCTCTAAACGACTTGGAATAGAGGCTTTAGCTTTTGCATTCAAATATTTAAGTGCTTTTAACAGAACTGTTGAACTAGTCAAACCATCAGCGTCATAATCGCCACAAATTGCTATTTTTTCTTTTTCTTCTATAGCCTTTTTAATTCTTGAAATTGATTTTTTTAATTGTCTAAAATGTAAATACGGTGATTCAGGTTCCTTTGGGTGTAGATATTTGTCCAATTCATTTATATTAGTTATTCCTCTACGAACAATTAACGCTCGTATTGGATCAAGTAACTTAGCTTCCTTCAGTATTTCTTCACTTACTGGTTTTGGAAGAAACCATTCAATTTTATTTGTATAACTTGAAATCAAATTTTTCTAGCAATATAAGTAGAATACATTTTAAACGTTTAAACTTTTAAATTGTAGTAATTTTATTCTAGATAATTTATGGGAATGCTAAAGGCGGTTTTCTGGGACATCGATGGAACTATCGCTGATACAGAAATGAATGCTCATAGGGTAGCTTTTAATCAAGCTTTTAAGGAAAAAAAAATTAATTGGATGTGGGATAAAAAAATTTACCAAAAGTTACTTTCAATAGGAGGTGGCAAGAATAGAATTAAATTTTATGCTAATAAAAAAAAAATAGATCTTAGTGAATCAAATATTTCATCATTACATTTGTTAAAAACAGAGTTATATAAAGAAATTATATCTTCTAACACTATCCCTTTTAGAACGGGGGTAATCAATTTAATTCAAGAGCTTTATTTAGCAAATATTATTCAAATCATAGTAACAACTAGCTCAAAAGAAGCATCTATTGCTCTATTGAATAAATGTATTATAAAAAACAATTCACCTTTTAAATTTATTGTGTCTGGAGACGATGTAAAACGTCATAAACCAGACCCAGAACCATATTTAAAAGCGATTAATATTTCTAGACTATCAACAAATGAAATTATTGTTATAGAGGATTCAGTTATAGGATTAAGTTCTGCTACAGCAGCTAAACTAAAGTGTCTTGTTACATTAAATGATTGGTGCAATTATTCTTTAAAAGATTACAAAAAAGCTTCTACCATTGTAGATTCACTTGGATCCAAATCAAAGCCTGCAAAATTCCTAAAGGGTCCAGTAGGTCAACAAGGTATTGTTGATCTTAATTACTTGCAAAAAATTATTTGTTTAAATTGATGCAGAATCAAGATACTAGATTTTACAAATTAATAAATAAGATTTTTGAACCTATTTCAAATTCTTTAGTTGGTCCTTGGAAGAGGAGAAGCTTGGGAATTCTTTCAATGTTGTTAGGCTTTTATTTGGGTAGTAATCTTACAGTTTATTTCTTTCAAAAATCTGGAGATAGAATATTAATAGTCTTTTTAATGGTTTTTATAATAGAAGTATTAATTAGAATAAGAAGTAAAATTAAATTTAATCGAAGACCTCTAATAATACTTGTGACTGACAACTTAAGGATAGGATGTATTTATGCTGTAGTTTTAGAAGCTTTTAAACTTGGCTCTTAATTATTTTTAATTTTTTTTAAGTAATAAGCCTTACTCTTCTGAATCAGATTCCTCATCTATTGGATAAACAAACCCTTGCGCTTTACCTGTTAGAACAGATTTGCCAATAGATAGTGCCTTTTGGGCAGCATCAGCTGCTTTAGCTTTCCAAACAGCATGCCGTTGGTTCCTTTTCCCTTTAGAGGTTTTTTTCTTCGGTACAGCCATCTAGTTCAAAATATTTTTTCTATCATCCATCCTAATGTTCCTTATCGTCAAATATTGTTTAATTTAACTTTGGACAGTTGTTTCGATTTCCCTATAAGGTTAAAAATAAGCTTTATTGTGAACCAAGAAATTTACTTTTTTTTACCACGAGATTAATTACTATACAAGTATGGTTAAATTAAGCCAAAAAGGATCAAATTATCAAAGTTATAGTGATTTGATTAGTCAAATCACAGAAGGGCAGGTTGATTCCTTAATTTTAAATCCAAGTAGGAGGGAAGTATATGTAATCTTTAGTAATGGCAATAAGTCTATTATTCCTGTTTTCCCAAATGATCAGAATTTGCTACGTGTTGCCCAATTAACAAGAACTCCCTTAACAGTAAGAGATATAAAGCAAGAGCAAGCAATTGCTGGAATAACAGGCAATTTAGCATTACTAACTATAGTAATAATCGGTGTTACTTTTCTATTAAAGAAATCTGCTTCAGTTGCTAATAGGACACTAGGATTTGGAAGAAGTCAAGAAAGAATAAAACCCGAAGGGGATATTAAAGTATTCTTCGATGACGTAGCAGGTTTATCTAGTGCTTCTGAAGAATTAAAGGAAATTGTTTGTTTTTTAAGAAAACCAGAAAAATTAATATCGCTTGGAGCAAGAATCCCAAAAGGAATTCTATTAATAGGTCCTCCAGGAACTGGTAAAACACTTCTAGCCAAAGCTATATCATGTGAAGCTGAGGTTCCTTTTTTCTCAATAGCAGCCTCTGAATTTGTTGAATTATTTGTAGGTGTTGGAGCAAGTAGGGTTAGAGACTTATTTCGTAAAGCTAAAGAAAAAGCTCCTTGCATAATCTTTATAGATGAGATTGATGCTGTAGGTCGACAGCGAGGATCTGGCCTGGGCGGTGGAAATGATGAAAGAGAGCAAACCTTAAATCAATTACTTACAGAAATGGATGGTTTTGCAGAAAATTCTGGGGTAATACTTCTTGCAGCTACAAATAGACCAGATGTTCTTGATTCTGCTTTGACTAGACCAGGAAGATTCGATCGAAGCATTTATTTATCACTTCCGGATAGAAAGGCTAGGAAAGCTATTTTGGCGGTTCATGCACGCTCTAAACCTCTTTCACTCAAAGTATCATTAGATGATTGGGCAACAAAAACACCTGGTTTTTCAGGAGCTGAGTTAGCAAATCTTTTAAATGAAGCAGCTATTGTTACTGCAAGAACAAATCAATTGAATATTGAAGATAACCATATAGAGAGGGCACTAGAGAGGATTTCAATGGGAATTGCATCTACACCCCTTCAAGACTCATCACAAAAAAGATTGATTGCTTATCACGAGATTGGCCATGCTTTGGCAGCGACTTTTACACCACTAGCAGATAAAATTGACAAAGTTTCTCTTTTGCCAAGGGAAGGAGGAATAGGAGGCTATACCAGATTTTGGCCAGATGAAGAAGTTATGGACTCAGGACTTATATCAAAGGGAAGAATATTTGCCAAGATAATCGTTGCTCTAGGTGGTAGAGCAGCAGAAAGCATAGTTTTCGGAAATAGTGAAGTAACCCAAGGAGCGAGTTCTGATTTTGAACATGTAACTTATCTTGCAAGGGAAATGGTTACAAAATTTGGGTTTTCTAGTCTAGGTCCTCAATCAACAAGTAGTAATAATAATGAAGTATTTTTAGGTAGGGATTTAGTTAATAAACGCTCAAAAGTTTCTGAAGCTACTAATAAAAAAATAGACAAAGAGATTAGAAAAATAGCGTTTGAAGCTTTTTTTAAAGTCGAATCTCTCTTGAAATCTAAAAGAGCTTTAATGGACAAATTAGTAGCAGTGCTTCTTGAAGAAGAAATAATCGAATCCAAAAGGTTTTATGAATTAATAGAAGATTTACCGAATAATCATGCTCTATAGCAATCTCATCATATATTTGATAATTTAAAATGTATGACTTTGATGATTTGAAAACACCCATAAAATTAACCCTTTATACATTTTTTGGACTGTTAGTAGTATTTTCTCTGTCAAGGGTTCAATTTGAACTTCTATGGTTCTCACAGTTTCATCTAACATCTGTATTAATTAAAAAATGGTCCATACAATTAATAGGTTTTATATTAACCTTTTCCATAGGATTACTATTTTATAAATGGCAACTACAATGGACAAATTTAAATACTCTAAATAATAATAGAATTAATAATAGATTTTCTAATATTTTTTATTTATTAACTTTATTTATTATATTAATTCTATTTACAATATCATTGTTCTTAGTTTTAGATTTAGCATTCATATCCTTATTTGATCCTGGGCAATTATTTTCTTTAGGTGAAATAATTAAGCAACATGTTAGCAAATTTTATTTTAAATTCATATTTATAAGTTTGCCTATTATATTCTTACTAGGAAGGTTTTTTTATATTAAATTAATTCATTTGATATCTACTTTTTTAATTTCAATAAGCTTTTTAAGATCCTGGCATATATGGTCGTTAGCTATTGCTATTCCTAATTCTAACATAAATGAACCGATTTTAAATTCTGATATTAGCTTTTCTCTGGCAAAATATGCAGCTTTCTCATTTGTCTTATTTATTTTATTAATTCAAACAACATTAACTCTTTCATTAGGGATAAGTCATTACTACTTATCATTAAATAGATTTTCAAATTGCTCTGTCCCTATTCTTTCTATTAGATCCTCTAGGAAATTAAGTAAACTATTATCTTTTCTTCTTTTAAATATTTCTCTCTCCTTATGGTTATCAAGGCACAGTATTTTGTGGTCTACCAATAATTTCTTCCCTGGAGCTGGATGGCTTGATGTCAATTTCAATATTCCAATACGAACAATATCCTCTATATTCTGTTTGATTCTTTCGGTAATTCTTATTTTTAAGAGTTACAAAACCCCTAAATTTATTATAGAAACTATTATCTCATTGTTAATTATTATCCCTTTATTTCTAGAATTACTTCTTACGCCTCTACTACAATGGATCTTAGTAAGACCTAGAGAATTATCATTAGAATATAAATATATTAATGAAGCAATTACCTCTACAAGAAAGGCCTTCCAACTAGATTCAATAAAGACTCGTTTAATTAACCCTAAATCTGAGATATCAAGATCTGATCTGGAATTAGGTAAGAGCACATTAAGGAACATCAGGTTGTGGGATACTCAACCACTTTTAGACACAAATAGACAATTACAACAACTTAGACTTTATTATAGTTTTGCAACTGCTTCTGTAGATAGATATAGCTTAAATCCAGACAATAACGAGAGACAGCAAGTAATTATATCAGCAAGGCAGATGGATCAGTCTAGACTTCCCAAGAATTCCAGAAGTTGGCTAAATAAACATTTTGTTTATACACATGGGTACGGCTTTACATTAAGTCCAGTAAATATAAAAGCCTTAGATGGATTGCCAGAATATTTTATTAAAGATTTAGGTAAATCAACAAATATTACTGGTAATTCATTTTTAGATATAACTGATCAGCAAATTTTAAGCTCTATACCAATAGGCAATGCAGCCTTATATTATGGTACTACTAAATCACCATACGCTATAGCACCTACTGATTTAGAAGAACTAGATTATCCTGAAGGAGATCAAAATATTTTCAATCATTATTCTGGCACAGGAGGAATTCCACTATCTAATATTTATCAAAGAGTTATAGCATCAATTAATTTAAAGGAGCCAAGACTTTTAAATACAGGAGTTTTAAATAAAAATTCTAGATTATTAATAAGAAGGGAGTTGAAGCAAAGAATAAAGACTATAGCTCCATTTATTGAACTGATAGGTGAACCTTACCTTGTATCAATACCTATTGATGCTAATTACAAAGATTATGATAGAAATCAACATCAGTATTGGATTGTAGAAGGATATACTTATTCTAAGCATTATCCTTATTCTTCATCTATAAAAGGTAAGTTGGGCGCTAGATACATAAGGAATAGTGTAAAAATCATTGTTGATGCATATAATGGACGAGTCAAATTTTACATTAACGAGCTTGATGACCCTATAATTAAGGCATGGAATAGAATTTTCCCGGAGTTATTTGTCGAAATAGATTTAATGCCAATTAATTTACGGGACCATTTAAAAGTTCCAACAGACATGTTTAAATTTCAGGTCAAACAATTGTTGAGATATCATGTTACCGATGTAAGAACATTTTACAATGGAGAAGATATATGGGAGGTTCCAAAAGAGCTATATGGAAAGTTTCAAATTCCAGTTGAGCCTTATCACATAACTGCTCAATTATCCCCTTCAAATGATTCGGAATTCCTTTTATTACAACCTTTCTCACCCCTTGCAAGGCCTAATCTATCCGGTTGGTTAACTGCAAGAAGTGATAATAAGAATTATGGGGAATTAATTTTATTACGTTTTCCAAGTCAGACTACTATATTTGGTCCTGAGCAAATACAGGCCTTAATTAATCAGGATCCTGATATAAGCCAACAATTTAGCTTATGGGATAGAGCTGGATCTGAAGTCATTCAAGGAAATTTATTAGTTATACCTTTAGGTGAGTCTCTTTTATATGTTGAACCTGTTTATTTGAAGGCAACTACTTCTGGGTTACCAACTCTGACTCGAATAGTTGTAAGTGATGGTAAGAGAATTGCTATGGAAAAAGATTTAAAAAGTGGTATCAATAAATTATTACAAAATTAAAAGAGAAGGTATTATTAACCTTCTCTTTTAATTAAGGAATCAATCTATCTTACTGAAAAAGTCTTTACTTCCTACTGGATCTGGTTTCATTGTAGCTTCGCCAGGTGTCCAGTTCGCTGGACATACTTCATCTGGATTCTTTTGAACATATTGGAAAGCCTGTAAAACCCTTAATGTTTCATCTACATTTCTTCCAACAGGTAGGTTATTTATAGTTGCATGCATTATTACTCCTTCTGGGTCAATTATAAATAACCCTCTTAGTGCAATACCTTCTTCAGGATCAAGAACATTATAAGCAGATGATATTTCCTTTTTAATATCTGCAACTAATGGGTAATCAATATCCCCAATTCCACCTTGATTTCTAGGTGTTTGTATCCAAGCTAAATGACTAAACTGGCTGTCTACTGAGACTCCTAGTATTTCTGTATTCTTTGAAGAAAAGTCACTGTATCGATCGCTAAAAGCTGTAATCTCTGTAGGACAGACAAAAGTAAAATCTAGTGGATAAAAGAAAAGTACCACATACTTTCCTCTATATTGAGATAGAGAGATCTCTTTAAATTCCTGATCAATTACCGCTGTAGCAGTGAAGTCAGGTGCGTTTTGTCCTACTCTCAGGCATTCATTACTTGACATGGGGAAATGTGTGATTGATAAAGAGTGAGTAATTGATCCCTTAGCAGGGGGTAATCCTTATTTTTTGATTACCATTGAAATTTATCATGATTAAACCTAAAATTGTTGTTCGTGACAGCATCTAATGATTTGTTAGATTGTCTGTATAGTATTTTTTTACAAGATGTCCTGGGATCAGGCCTTATTAAAAAAATTTAATAGTACAAGCCATTATAGATTGCTAAATCAGGTTAGGAGTGAATTGAAGGCTTCTAAAATTTCCAAAAATGATAAGTCATCAGAATATGGATCTAATAATAATAAAAGAAACTAAATTAAAAGATTAGTTAAATTCGCTATATATCGAGCTTTTTCAAATTCTAAATAGGATATAGAAGTCTTTAAATAATTAAGTTTAGTTCAAGCCAAATAAATTCTTTATCTAGAATAGTAATGTCTGTGGAGAGACTTGAACTCTCGACCTCAGCGTTATGAATGCTGTGCTCTAACCAGCTGAGCTACACAGACATATTATCTATCATATCAAATTGCCGTATCTTATTCCAATTGTTTTGAATTTCCAAACCGAATCAACTTGTTATTGACATAAAATTAGAAATATCTTAATTGGAGGATTATTCTAAAGGGAATTAAAATAAATAAATATAATTAGATTTTTCTTATATTAAAGTATATTATATCAATTCTAATTGTGAACAGGCTTCGAATGTAATAATACCAGCAGATACTGATAAATTTAAACTTCTTACTCCACCCTCTCCTTGATTATTGGCTCTTGCTCTCATTGGAATAGTTATAATATTATCACTTATGGCCTTAATGTTCTCTGGCAAGCCAGTATCCTCTCTTCCTAATAAAATGTTATCACCATTTTTATATTTAAAATTTCGATAATTTATTCCGCCAGCTTTACTACAGGCTAGAATTCTTTCATGCTTCTTCAAAGTACTCATATAGGTAGAAAAATCAGGATATAAAGAAATATTTACAAAAGGCCAATAATCTAAACCTGCTCTTTTTAAATACTTATCTTCCAAACTAAAGCCTAATGGCTCTATTAGTATTAATTCTAGTTTGAGAGCTGCTGCTGTACGAGCTATACATCCAGTATTTTGAGGAATCCGTGGTTCAAGTAGAACTATTTTTAGAATTGGAATTTCAAGGTTCATAATAAATTAATACTGATTTTTTTTAAATCTATTGCCCTACCTTGAATTATTAACCAAGAATCTATAGACAATACTTCAATTTCTTGGGAAATTAAACCAATTCTATCACGGAATAAGTTTCCTAATTCATAGTCAGAAACTAAACCCCAACCAACTTGTTCTATTACAATTAATATATATCCTTGGTATTTTACAATAGAATCTATAAATTTATATTTTATTAAATTCCAATCTTCTTCATTATAGTCTAAATAAGCACTTACAAAACCACCTAAAGAATCAATTAATAAAAATTTATTTGGTTTTATTTGCGATATTAAAAAGTCAAGATTTTTATTTTCCTCAATTGTTTCCCACTCTTCTGGTCTTCTGTTTAGATGCTTTAGGATTCTTTCATTCCATAAATTATCATCATTTTTTTTGATTCCTGTGGCTATATAATAAACATTTTTTTTGTCCTTGAGTAATTTTTCTGCTATTAAACTTTTACCGCTTCTTGAGGGGCCAGTTATTAATGTTATACCTTTATTTAGAATAATAGACATATAATAGATTAAGTGATTTGTAATTGATATTTAAGGTTATCTAAACCAAACACTTAGTAATTATAGTAATAAATGTTCTATAGTATATCATAAGGATATTCTGTAGAGAAATTAGTTAATGAAATTTTCTACAAATATAATCTTATTTTTTGGATTTTTAATACTAGCACTTGCTGTATTTAATGGTTTAACAGCTGATACCATATCTCCAGAATTCCAAAGAGCTGAAATACTATCTGGAATGTCAGGAATAGGATTGATGCTAGTCTCATTACTACTAAAGGAAATAATTCCAAAGGAGAAAAATAGAGAAGACTTGCAAGGTGATCAGGGATTTTATTTACATACAAATTTAAATAAAGAAATAGCTGAAGAGTTGGCTTGGGGTTCTCATCAAATTTTATTAGCAACATCTGCAGCAACTATATTAGTTTGGTGGAATGATAAAATAATATTAAAAAGGGGTATTATCGGGAAAGGTAATTTCATACCAGGCGAAATATGTGAACGTTCAAGAAAATCTCAAAAACTTATATCACTTGTAAAAACAAAACTTTATCCTGGAAGAATTGAATTTGATCCAATATGCCTAGATCTACCATCAATAATAGTTTATCCTCTTGAAACTAAAGGTTTTGTAATTGTAGGCGGATGGACTGAAAGAAGTTTTACAAGGTCTGATGAAATATGGATAAAAGGATGGTCAGATAGACTTACATCTAGGTTGATAAATAAAGAATAATTAATCTGATTTATTAGGCACAAGGATTTTCGTGTTTACTTGATTTTTTAAAGAATGAAGAAAGACTTCCTGATTACTCTTTGCTTCACTAAATTCTTTTTTAGGGCTCAATACTGTTGTCCAATAAATTTTACATTTATCAGATTTAGATGAAATTTGATTTTCTTTTTTATACATACAATTTAAAAATTCTAAATATCCTTCTTTTGTATTACCTATGATTTTATCTGAGAATAAATATTCTGGACTAGTATTAATTAATGTTTTTCCTTTTATAGGCCCTTTAGCTTCTATTATTCCATTATTTGTATTCCAATTTACACTATTTGTTTCAATAATAAGATTTTCTTTGCTTCTTAAATTATAACGTTTGAATTTTGTTTTGCCTTTGAAATTCAAATTATTATTATCTGGTTCCCATAATAGTAGATTACCAAAAATATCGACTTCCTGATTTGTAAGTATTTTTACAATTACGTCCCTACTAAATTTAATTAATTTACCATTATTATCTATATTTAATTCCTCAGAAACGATATTATAAACAGGAATATTATTTGAATATATAACCACATTTGGATTATATGAGGTAGTTTTTTTATTATATTGATTAAAGGAGGCTTTTTGACTTATAATTTTCCAATTTAAATCTCCACTTGAGGAGTGTTGTTTAAGTAAAAAATTATTAATTATAATATTGCTATCATCTTGTTCATTCTTATTATTTATCTGACAAGATTGACAAAATAATAATATAAAGAGTGCTAATATCTTTATCATACTTTTATTAATTATCGTCTATAAACTCTAATTTATTCATAATCGGTTCAGGAGTAGGGAGTTTTGCATTACTTTGGAGTAAACCCCAATAACAACATTCGGTTAAGTTTATATCTGTACTATTAAAATTCAATTGGTTTAAGATCTTTATACTTAATTTAGGTACAACAGGGTTTATCATTATGGCTATAATTCTGCAGGTTTCAAGAATAGAATAAATATCATTAGCTACTAATTGTTTGTTAGAATTTAATTTAATTTGTTTCCAGGGCGCTTGTTCATTTAAATAAACATTAGCAAATGTTGCTAATTCAATAACAGAGTCTAGTGCTCTAGAAAAATCGAAGATTGAAAATGATGAATTATATACTTTCAATGTATCAACTACCTTAATTTGTAAAATATGTGTATCGGAGTTAATTGCCTCGGGAATATTGCCTTCGAACCATTTTCTTGACATAGAAGTAGTTCTATTAAGTAGATTTCCAATTGTATTTGCTAGATCATTATTTACAATATCTACGAATCTTCTAAATTGAAAGTCTCCATCTGAACCAAATTTAAAATCTTTTAGTAAGTACCATCTTACTGAATCAATACCATAATCTTTTACTAACTTATCTGGATCAATAATATTTCCAAGAGATTTACCCATTTTTAAATTATCTTTGGTAAGGAAACCATGGCCGATAACCTTTTTAGGAATTTCTAGATTGGCTGACATTAACATTGCAGGCCAATATACAGCATGAAATCTTAGTATATCCTTACCAATTACATGTACATCAGCTGGCCAGCCATTATCAATTAGGTTATCTAATGAATAATTAGAGTTGAGTTTACAAATAGAACTGATATAACCTAACAAGGCATCAAACCATACATAAAATGTATGATCTTTGTATCCCTTAACTGGAATGCCCCACTTAACATTAACTCTTGAAATTGAAAAATCCTTCAGACCACTATTAACAAAGTTGATTATTTCATTTTTTCTGGATATAGGATATATGAAATCCTCCTTATTTACTAATTGTTCTATTTCGTTTTGATATTTAGATAATCTAAAGAACAAATTCTCTTCATCTCGCCATTCTAACTTTTGTTTATGAATAGGGCATGTCGACTCTATAGCATGCTCATCGATATCCTTATATTCTTCACAGCCAACACAGTACCAACCTTTTTGATGCCCCATATATATATCCCCTGATGAAAAGACCCTATTAAAAAAATCGTTAACTATATTTATATGTTCTTGAGATGAAGTTCGTATAAATACATCATTACTAATATCCCATTTATCCCACAATTTTAAATATAATTGAGAAATATTATTGCAGTGTTCAATTGGTTCTATTTTCTTTTGTTCTGCTGTCCTCTGAATTTTCTGACCATGTTCATCAACCCCAGTAATAAATATAACTTTATGTCCTTTTAACCTCTTGTATCTTGCTTGTGCATCGCAGGCTATTGTTGTATAAGCACTCCCAATATGTGGTTTATCATTTACATAATATAATGGGGTTGTAAGCGTATACTTCAATTTTTATTAAAAATTCAATACTATCATAACAAAATATAATAATTAGGTCAATCAATATTAATTTAATTTTCTTGGTTATGAAGGTTTTCTTATTGTAAATCTAGGATATGAATCCTTCTGAGATAGAGAATCATATTTTATTAGCAACTGATCACCTAAAATTAATTGAATCTTTTGTTTAAGAAAGCATATCACATCCTGTTCAAGATCTTTTAGTCTTATTAAAAATAAATCTTCTTCTATATTTAGGTTAGATATAAAATAACCTTCAATATCATTATCTTTGTTTATATAAAGCCAATTATTTAGACATTTAAGTTGTTCTTGTCTATATAATTGTATTCCATTATTTATTTTTATATTAATTTTTGATAATAAATAAGATAATTGAGCCTGATCATATAATTCCTTATTATTAATATAATTAGTTAATTGACGATGTACTAACAAATCAGTATATCTTCTTAGTGGGGATGTGCAATGAACATATGACTTCAAGCCTAATGAAAAGTGAATACTAGGTATACAGCTATAATAAGCTTTCTTAAGTTTTCTTTTTAAGTAAGATTCAAAAATATCTAAATTTATATTCTCATTATTTTTGGGAATTATACTTTTATCCTGTACTCTATAAATCATTGGAATATTAAAATTAATTGAAATATTTGAAATAACGTAACCCATTAATATCATCATTTCTTCAATTAAAATTCTTGAATAAGATTTGTATTTATAAATAACAGTTGGATCATTTATCGAACCAGTAAAGTTACCTACAATTTGCTTGAATGAAATAGCACCATTACTTACCCTTTTTTGATGTATAATTTTAGTCAACTTGTAAATTTCATAAAGCTCTATCTCTTCTGCTGGTTGCAACTCTATTAATTCATCTGCATCATCATATGTTAATTGATAGTTTGGCTCTACATAAGAATCATAGATTATTGCAGAAATTATATCACCATTATGACTTATTTCTATGCAAAGACTTAAAGCATCAGAAATATTTTTGGGTTTAAAACCTAATAACTTATTATTTTTCTCTACTGGCAACATATTAAATGTTTCTTCTACTAAATATAGAGTATTAGCTCTTTCTTGAGCAATCTTATCTATAATTGAATCCTTTTCTACTATATATGTAGGGTTAGAGATATGTATCCACAAATAGTTTTTATCATCAAATTTTTCTAAAGATATTGCATCATCTATTTCATTAGCACTTAAATCATCAATTGTGTATGTTTTTAATTTTGTAAGATTTATTCTTTTATTCTGCTTACTTACCTCAACTTTCATCTTTTAACTAAACTATTATCCCTCTGGATTAACAAAAGGAAGTAAAGCAATAATTCTTGCTCTTTTTACAGCTAGGGTTAAGTCTCTTTGCTGCTTGGCGGTAAGACCAGTTAATCTTCTAGGAAGTATCTTTCCTCTATCTGTTATAAATTTCTTTAAAAGGTCTACATCTTTGTAATCTATAGGATCACCAGGCTTGATTGGTGATAAACGTTTTTTAAAGAATGAACTGCTCATTTACTTAAATTCGGTAATGGTTTCTGGTCAAAAATTAAAGGACAAAATCGTTAATCTTGAACTTTTAGATCATTGGTATGACGACAAGTATCTACTGTTCAAATTTGATTGTAGCGTTTTGCCGAATTTTCTGTAGTGTAACTATGACACAACAGTTGAGATCTAGGAAGTCAGAAAAAGGTATTTGGCTAACAAAGGGATTTTCCCTTCAGAATGCCTTTAATACCTCTGTCGACCATTTGTGAAGTGATAATTGATTAAAGATCCTACAGTCTCCCCTACCCTTTTCCAAAATGCACGTGAGTTCGTAGGATCCTACACATTAGGTTTCAGAAAATGAGGGTTTCACTTTCTTGGTTAAGAGAATTTCTCCAAATACCTGTTAGCGCAGAGGTTTTGGCTGAAAAACTTTCCATGACAGGTTTTGAAGTTGAAGAAATTCTGGATATGTCAGAAAAAGTGGATGGAGTAATCGTTGGATATGTAGAAGAATTAACAAATCATCCAGATGCAGAAAAACTTAGTATTTGTAAGGTAAATATTGGCTCCTCAAAAATACTTCAAATTGTATGTGGAGCTGACAATATAATATCCAATATTCATGTAGCTCTTGCCACAGAAGGTGTTTATCTTCCAGCAGTTGATTTAAAAATAAAGACTACAAAACTAAGGGGTATTTCAAGTCAGGGGATGATTTGTTCTATGACAGAACTAGGATTAGAGGATAGTTCTAAAGGAATATTAGTATTAGAGGATTTATGCAATGATATTCCAAAACCAGGCTCGTCAATTGCTAGCTTATTAAATCTAGAAGATACGCTCCTAGATATAGCAATTACTGCTAATAGACCAGATGCAATGTCGATAGTTGGTATAGCACGTGAGGTTTCAGCTACTCTTGATACTGATTTAGAGTTACCAAAATTGGTAGATAAATTTAATTTTATGGAATTTAGACCAAGTAAAAGTATATCAGAATTTATAGAAAAGAATGGCGTTTTTTCATTGTCATTAATTAGAAATATTAATAATATAGATAATAATATAAATTCAGAATCTATAAAAAAGAAACTAAATAACTTAGGAATGAATTCAGTTAATTCTATTGTAGATATAACAAACTATGTAATGATAGAACAAGGGCAACCATTGCATGCTTATGATGCTGATAAATTAGAGAATTTATGTGGGAAAGAAATAAGTGTAGAAGATTTTTCAATTAGATTTTCGAGAAATTTAGAAGAATTTAATACAATAGAAGGAAAATCTATTAAATTAAATAATAATATAGTTGTTATAACTTGTTGTGATATACCAATATCAATAGCTGGTGTTATAGGTTCCATAAATTCATCTGTTGATATTAATACAACTAAAGTATGGTTAGAAGCAGGTAACTTCAGTCCAAATTTGATAAGGAATTCTTCTAAGACAGTTGGAATAAAAACAGAATCAAGTATTCGCTTCGAGAAAGGAATCCCTGGAAATGTTCCATTCAATTCAATAAGAAGAGCATTAGATCTATTCAGTCAGTTAAGCAAAAATTCTGATCTCAAAACTTATTTTAGTGGAACTTTAACAACAGGAAGAGAGAAAATTATACTAAGGCCTGACAGGGTTAGAAATATTCTAGGAGGATTAAACATAAATTCAAAAGAATTTAATTCTTCACTTCTTAACTCAATATCAACTAAATCAAATGAAAATTTATCAGATAAGTTAATTATAAGTGCATTAGCTAAGATTAATTGTACTGTAGATATAGATAAGGACAAATGGATTGTATCTATACCAGAATATAGAAATAAAGACCTTATAAGAGAAATTGATCTAATAGAGGAAGTTTCAAGATTAATAGGATATGATTGTTTTAATTCTAACCTACCTAAACCAATAAGCCCTGGTGGACTTAATCCTATTCAGTTAGTAGAAAGAGATATTAATAAATATATGACTTCTGTTGGTTTTCAGGAAGTAAATACTATGTCGCTTGTATCAAATCAAAATAGCGATAAAAGTAAAGTTCCATTAAATAATCCTTTGATGAAGGAAGCTAGTTTTTTAAGGAATTGTTTATTAGAAGAACATATTAATATAGTTGAACGTAACATGAAAATAGGACGACCAGACATCTGGATATACGAAATAGGTCATATCTATAAATACAATAAAAATCAGGAAATAATTAATAATAATATTATTTCAGGCGTCATCTCAGGTTCAAAGAATTTAGAAAAATGGACTATTAAAGAAAATAAAATAGATCTAAATTATTATCAAGCCAGGGGATTACTTCAAGAAGTATTTATTAGATTAAAATTATCAGTTGAAGATAGACCACTTGTCGACGATGAAAATTATCATCCAGGAAGATCAGCAGTAATTATTTTAGAAGGAAAGAACATAGGGAAATTTGGCCAAATACATCCATCAAAATTGAAAGAAATAAATATAATTAAAAATACATATATTTTTGAATTAGATCTTCTAAAAATTCTACAAGCTTCTACAAGACCTAGTAAATGGATTCCTAATTTTAAAAAATATTCATCATTTCCATCTATGGAAAGAGATGTTTCTTTTTATATAGAAAAATCTATTAATTCAAATAATATACACTCATTAATCCTCAAAAATGGAAAAAAATTACTTGAAAGTGTAGAACTAATAGATCGTTTTGAATGTAAGGAGAATTCTGATAAGTTGAGCTTAACGTATCGTCTGACTTATAGAAAATTTTCAGCCACCCTTACGGAGGAGGAAATAAAACCTGTACATCAACAAATAATTAATAAACTTCAATCGGAGATTAAAGCTCAAATCAGAATGTGAATAAGTATCTAAAATTAGACTCAATCTAGGTCCAACTATTAATCTAGTATTAGATTTCTAAGACTAAAGGCTTTTGATTAAACAATACGAGAAATTATTTAGAAGATCAAATTAATTATATATAATCTTATATTAGTCTAGACTAG
Source organism: uncultured Prochlorococcus sp. (assembly GCA_902564535.1). Taxonomy (GTDB): domain Bacteria; phylum Cyanobacteriota; class Cyanobacteriia; order PCC-6307; family Cyanobiaceae; genus CACFBG01. Next base: position 66,905 of record CACFBG010000002.1, on the reverse strand, counting down.
AGACTAATAATTAGTCTAATCTAAGATATCAGAGATATACGGCCCTGTCCTTTTATTGTTTATTTAGACAAATCCAATATGATTCTTATATGAAATACAAAAAATTAAATTTCCAGTCAAAATAATAATTTCTCGATTTAGGATCCTTGCAATAATAATAGTCCACAATAACTACTCAATTCATCTAAGACTTGCGTAACTGTCCTTAGAACAGTTACGCAAGTCTTAGATCCCTTTACTACTGGGAAATTAATTCTAGAAATACATAATTGGACAATTTCTGGACGGGCTTTTATTCCTTAACTTATTGACAATATGCATAAAAGGAGCAAATAGAATTTAATAAAATAATTGAATTGATTTCACTCTATCTCATTTGAGACTAACTTATAGCCTTAAAAATAGTCTTATATAAGATAACTAATATACTGAATGTTATTAGTTGTCTTATATAAGACTTGAGCTGAGTCTCGAACCTTGTCTTATATAGGATAATTGAGTCAATTTTACCTCTCTCTATAAAGTTCCTTTAGTAGTTGATAAGCTTCGTTTAGTCTTCTCATTGATTCAGTAGTTCCACCAGCATCTGGATGTTGAGATATGGCTTTTTTCTTATACGATTCTCTGATTTTTATCAATGTTAAGGAGGCGCCAGCATATGTAGGTAAATCCAAGAGTTTTAATGCCCCATGAACAGTCATTGTTGATTCAAGAGTTTGAAAGGAAGTGACTTTATTGCTTCTTTTAAACTTATTAACAAATCTTGTTATCAAACTTGGCATTCTTTGCGGTAAGGTCAAAGTCCCAAATGGATCTTCAAAAACACCAGCCATTACAAGGACTACCTCAAAATTAGGATTGATAATTTTCCAAGATGATGTGTATTTTTTCATTAGGTTATTTGCTGCTGTCCACGTAAATGGAACATCATCTGTTCCTTCAACTTGAGACCAAATATCTAAAGCTAACCATGTCATTGCTGCTTCGACTACTTTCTCATTTGGAGCTTGCCCATATAGTGTTTGCCAATGTGTTCTTGCCGATTTTATAGCTTGTTCGATTTCACTTGACTTAATTGAAGAAACAAACAAGTCTTCATATGTATTAAGGTTATTATTGACTTTTAAACTCCTTTTTAAAGCATTAGATTTTCTTTGTACAAAACCTGGAAGGTCAATAGCAATTGATTTAGATAATTTTTTAGTTTGATTAATATTATTATCAACACTACATTCTTCATTTGGAATTAGAACTAGAGCAGTATTTTCATTATATTTATTAATATGATGAATATTATTAATTTTGTCATTATCTAATGGAGTGTCATTACTAACTAATTTATTGTTTTCTATAATTTGCGATTCAAATTCATCTTCTAAAACTAATTCTAATAATCTTTCTAGTACACTACCTCTTGAACGTAATCCCCACTCTTTCTTCAAGGCATCAAATTTTTCGATTAGCTTTTTAGGCAAATCAATCGAAATTCTTCTGTTGCTTTCACCCTCAAGTTTATTCAAATAAGGATTGTAAATCATTATAATACTACAAAATTGCTTTTAATGAGTAATTACCTAACTGAATTAATTAAAAAAATAAAAAATCCAAAGTATTTATATTGATTTATTAAATTAATTTAGTTTTGGTAAGGATTTCAAAATATTTCATTATTTCAATCACAAAATTTAAAATATAAAAGTAAAATAAGAAAAAATTAAATTATGATCTCTCTAGATTGCAATTCATCGAATATGGACTCCACTGAAAGAAAAAAACAATTTCAAACAAGAAAACTCAAAATGCTTTGTTTTATAAGAGATGGAATTGAAAGAAGATTATCGGCCATAAATGCTTCTATTGATACTCTAAACGAACAAATACAAAGAGATCAAGATTAATTATTTATTTAAATTCACCTTACAACACCCATTAGAATTTTTTCACCTCCGTTAGATAAGAAGTTATTAGTTGCCTGATCATTTGTTGACAAGAAATAACCTGCAAAACCTAAAGCATTAATCTCAAATCCCATATAACCCTCTTTTGACCTTAAAATTAAGGCTATCCAATCCTTAGTTATTAATAAATTATAATCAAATAAAGGCTTTTCATTAATAGATGGAGTACCTAAACCTTTTGATGAAGCTAAGTTTATATATAGATTATATAGGTAATTTGAATCCTTCTTTTTTTCATTAATTCTTTCAAAAACAGATATATTCCTACTAAGTCTTCTATTGATATTATTATTTTCTTTTAAATTTTTAAACCAAGTATCTCTAGGGCATATTTGTTCATTTTCCGATCTAGGTAATAATTGTATATGTCTATGATGCTGGCTTGCTCCTGCTGATTTTGAACTATTGAAAAACCATAAACCAGTTGTATCACACTCTATTTCTATTAATGCCTTAAAGTCATTTCTAGATAACCAACCATCTTGTGGTTCCCAATTATTTGTTATTAACAGCATATGAGCTTTTTGAGTAGGGAATTTATTCAATATTAAATTATGATTATCATTAATTTTAGCTATAAACAATCTTTTATCATAAGGAGCAAATGGATTAATGGTTTTGTCCTTTTGTTTTAACTGCTTAGGGAATTTACTTATTAATCTTCTTAACTCAAATCCTTTGGTTAGATTTGATTCAGAATGTATTCTTTTTGTAGTTAGTGGTATTAAAGCATCGGTTGATATTGCTCTTTCAGAAACATCTAAAGCGGTCCTCCAGAAATACTCTTCCTTCACTTAATTTATAACTGTTATAATTATTTTATTCTAATTTCAAACTTTATATCAAATTATTATTATTTTTTATTATTTTGGCTCTATTTTAATTTTGTCAAATTCTGATTTTTATGCAATTTGATTAATTTATTAGAATTTCATATTTTTCTTTTAGAAATTTTGATTAGGGGGGGGGGTCTGGAGCTAGAAGGCCTTTAGAAGGGCTTCATATCAAAAAAATAAACTTCTACCTTTAGAAGCATCTTGAATTGCTTCTAAGGGCGAGGAAATGGCCTCTGCGGGCCTAGTTCGCCTTATAGGAATTTTAACAATATCAGAAAGCGCAACCTAATGATTTTCTAGCCGCACAAATTAATCGTAAGAAAACAGGTTTTTCTTCTCCATTTATGAATTAGTAATTTTTTTTTAAAAATTTAATACTTTCGTTAAATTCTCTAAAAAGGCTGTAATTAAAGGACTTTTAGCTCATCCGAAAGTGATAAATGAATTGTTTAAGCCAGTGTAATTATCAAATTCTGTCCATTAATGCTTGACGAATACAGGGGGGAAGGGGTTAAACGTCAATCAGTAATACTTCCTAAATGGACTGGGAGTTCACAGAAGATGCTGCTTTCCTAGCTCTGTGCGATTCTTTTCGTGAGAGTGGTGAAACTTCAGCTATCGAATTTTTAGCAAATGGTGAAGGTGCCTTTCACTTTCAAGAGCTAACTCAAAATGCTGCCGGAGAGGGGCTAGACCTCAGTGATTCGGAATATCTTGAGGAGTTCCAACAAGAAGTGATTGACACCTTGGAAACCCTTTGCAAAGACTAGGGTTTACTCCTAGCTATAATGCACCCAATTGCTCTGTATTATTACTGGCGTAATTTCGCTAGTTTTAATATGGTATTTAATTTAATATTTAAATAATAAATTAAATACTAAAGTGTCTGGCCTGACTATGTAAAGCTACAATAGCAGTAGTACTTTGTTCTGGATGAAGTTGATCAGAAGAATCAATTCGAAGATTAATTTTATCTGCATTAAGTAAATCTAGTTGCAGTGCAGAGTCAGATACATTTGGACAGGCAGGATATCCAAAGGAAAATCTGCACCCTCTATAATTTTGATTGATAATGTCATTATTTTTTACTCCATCATTATCTGAAAAACCACATTCTTTTCTTATTTTAGAATGAGTCCATTCAGCCAGAGCCTCTGCTAATTGAACTGCTAAACCATGAAAATAAAGATATTCACTATAATTATCAGCTTCAAATAACGATTGTGCATATTTACTTGCCTTTTCTCCCATCGTAACTGCTTGCATAGGTATAATATCAGCAGATTTATTATCTTTTGAACTATTATAAAAATCTGCTATACAAAGCCTTTTGCCACTTCTTTGTCTAGGAAATATGAATTGACCTGATGTAGTAGAATCATCATCTTTATAAATTTTAAGAATATTACCATCACTAGCACAATTAAAATAACCATAAGATACTGAAGGATCTAATAAAGATTCATCTATTATTTTATCTAACCAATGATTAAGAATTGGTTCCGCTTTATCTATAATAAATTGTTTGTATAGATTAATATCCTGCCCTCTATTTCTCTTCATTTGCCATTGCCCAGAAAAAAGAGCTTTTTTATCTAAAAAGAATAATAAATCTTTAATTGGAATATCGTTAGATTTAATTATTTTTGAGCCAATGAATGGGGGCTTGATTGACTTCTCCTTTATGATGAATGTTGATGTAATATTTTCTATATTTTTTGATTCATTGTGATTAACTTTATTTTCATTACCTTTTAATATTATGTTATTAGGTTTATAATCAGCTCCTAATAGAATATCTTTAGCAACAGTATCTAGGAATCCTTTTTCATCAGACCATTTATTACTTCGTTTTGCTTTGCAATAAGCTTCCATAAATTTCAAATCAGTAAAAGCATCCTTTCCATATAAAAGCTTGCCCTTATAAATATAACTACAGTCCTTATTCACAAAACTAGGTGTTAATGCTGCTCCTCCTAAGATTACTGGAACAGAAATATTTGATTTATTAAAGGCTTCTAGATTTTCCTTCATAAAGGCTGTCGACTTAACTAATAATCCACTCATTGCTATACAATCTGCCTTATATTTCTTTTGTGCTTCTATAATTGCTCCAACTTCTTGCTTGATTCCAAGATTTATAACATCATAACCATTATTAGTTAATATAATGTCAACAAGATTCTTTCCTATATCATGTACATCACCCTTAACAGTAGCTATAAGTAAGGTACCTTTTTTACTATTTTCATTATTTTTATCCATAAAAGGTTCTAAATAAGAAACAGCTGATTTCATAGTTTCTGCTGACTGAAGAACAAATGGTAATTGCATTTGACCAGAGCCAAATAAATCACCTACTATTTTCATCCCAGAAAGTAAATAGTTGTTGATAATTTCAAGTGGATTGTACTTACTTAATGCAACTTCAAGAGTTTCTATTAAACCAATTCTTTCTCCATCAATAATATGCTGTTTAAGCCTTTCATCAATATTTAATTCACTTAATACCTTTTTACTATCTCTTGCCTCTTTAGTTGACACACCTTCAAAAGCTGATGTTAATTCAGTTAATGGATCATAAATGCATATTTGGTTTTCAAATTTCCTCCTGTCATAAATTAAATCTCTGCAAATATCATTATGCTCATTTGAGATTTTATTTAAGGGAAGGATTTTTGAAGGCGAAATAATTGCACTATCTAAGCCAGCTTTATAGCAATCATTCAAAAATACAGAATTTAATGTAATTCTTGCTGCTGGATTAAGTCCAAAGCTAATATTAGATACTCCTAGAATAATATGTACATCATTAAAGCTTTCTTTTATTAATCTTATGGCTTCTAATGTTTCACTGGCATTATTTCTATCCTCCTCAATTCCTGTAGAAATAGGCAATGCTAAAGGGTCTATAAATATATCTCCAAGTTGTATTTTATGTTTTTGTATATTTAAAATAGCTCTTTTAGCTATCTCATATTTCTTATTTGAAGTTCTAGCCATACCTTCTTCATCTATTGTTCCTACAACAATTCCAGCTCCATAATCTCTTGCTAATTCTACGACTTTATTAAATCTATCAATACCATCCTCATAATTAGTAGAATTTAATATACATTTACCACCTGCTATTTTTAAACCACTTTCCATTTTATCCCATTCAGTTGAATCAAGCATTAAAGGAAGATTAACTGTAGTTACAAGCCTAGATACTAATTCCGTCATATCTTCTTTACCATTCCTTCCTACATAATCAACATTTACATCAAGTACATGAGCATTTTCTTTAAGTTGAGATCTTGCTATTCCAACTAATCCATCCCAATCATTATTATTTAAAAGTTCCCTGACTTTTTTCGAGCCGCTAGCATTTAATCTTTCTCCTACTATGAGGAATGAGTTATCTTGTTTGTAGTTAGTTGTACTATATATAGAAGAACAACCTAAATTATTTTGATTTTTAATTTTATTAAATTTACTATTTTTTATTGATTTTATATCAATCTCATTTGTTAATTCATATAGTTTTGATATATGTTTATCTGTAGTTCCACAACATCCTCCAACTATTCTTACTCCTAAGTCTTTTATAAAATGCATTAATTGCATTTTTAATTCTAAAGGAGTTAATCTATAATGAGCAACACCTCCAACATTTTCTGGTAGTCCTGCATTTGGGATGCAACTTATGATGAAAGGTGAATTTTCTGATAAGTATTTAATGTGGTCCTTCATTTGTTCAGGACCAGTAGCACAGTTCAATCCTAAAATATCAATATCATAAGGTTGAAGTATAGTAATTACTGTTTGTATATCAGTACCAACTAACATCTTACCATTAGTTTCCATTGTAACTGAAACCATTATCGGTATATTTTTATTATATTCTTTACAACTATCTTTAACTGCTTGCAAAGCAGCTTTTATTTGTAATACATCTTGGCAAGTTTCTACTATAAATAGATCTATACCTCCTTCTAATAAACCCCTTGCTTGTTCTTCATATGATTCCTTTAGTTTACTAAAACTTATATGACCAAGAGTAGGGAGTTTAGTTGTTGGGCCTATAGATCCCGCGACATATCTCGGCTTATCTATAGTTGAATATTGCTTTGTGCATTCATTAGCTATTAGTGCAGCTTCTTTATTAATTATAAAAGCTTGATCAGAAATATTATATTCACTAAGAACAATGGATGAAGCGCCGAATGTATTTGTCTCTATAACATCACATCCAGCAACAAGAAATTTTTTATGAACATCCTTAACTATATTTGGTTTATTAATTACAAGTATTTCATTACATCCTTCAAGTGAATCACCACCAAAATCACTAGAATTAAGTTCAGCCTCTTGTAAGGAGGTACCCATCGCACCATCAAATATAAGAGTAGATTTTGAGTAATCTAATAATCTAGAAAGAAAGTCTTGTTTCTTATAAATAGAATTATTATTCATTGCTAAAATTATAATTATTTAAATTTAAGAAGTAGTAGTAATGTTTCATGATATTTTAATCGGCAATATTAATTCTAGTTATCCAATTTTCATATTTTTTATCTCTGCCTTCTGTTATTTCAATTAATTTAAGTTTGAGTTTATTCATTATTGGTCTATTTGTATTCAAAATCGTTGATTCGACTTGTCTTATTGGAGTTATTTTAGCTGCCGTTCCTGTTAGAAATAGTTCATCTGATATAAATAATTCCGTTTTATCTACAGGTCTTTCTATTACTTCTATGTTCATTTCTTTAGCCAAATGAATCACACTTGCTCTGGTAATTCCCTCAAGTATATCTTGATCAACTCCCGGAGTTATTAATTTACTATCCCTAACCATAAATAAATTCATTCCACTCGCTTCACTTACTTTACCTTTACTATTCATTAATAAAGCTTCATCAAAACCACTTTTTACAGCTTCTGTTTTAGCTAATGAACTAGTTATATAGGCTCCACTTATCTTGCCTCTTAGTGGAAGGGATCGATCTTCTTGTCTTACCCAACTACTAAACCTACAACTAACACCTTCGGGTGAAAGATAATCACCTAGTTCTAGTCCATAAATAAAAAAATCAGTTTCTATATCATGTAATCTAGGTGCAATTCCTAAATCACTAGTATAAATAAATGGTCTTAAATAGATTGGCTTAGTAGGCGAGTTAGCTTTTATAAACTTAGTAATTGATGTGAGAATAGCTTCTTCATCTAGATCCTTCAAGAGGAAACGAGCGCTCTGCGAAAGACGCTTAGCATGACGATCTGCTCTAAATAACAAAATTGAGCTCTTGTTAGATGGATCAGGGATAGCTCTCATGCCACCAAAAGCAGCTGTACCGTAGTGAAGAGCATGAGTTGCAATTGAAACTCGAGCTTCCTCAAAAGGGACGCATTTGCCTTGGAACCATGCAAATGGTAGAAACTGGTGCATAACTAAATTCTGCCTTGTTTTGCTAATGCTCTAAGAGCCCATTACTTGATCTACTCCAAAATCTTAAGAAATTTAAATGCATCAAATATTAACCATACCTTTTGAGGGGCCAAATGACGAAATCAGCTTAATAGAGCAGAAATCAGCTCCAATATTATTCCTGAGCAGTGCTTCAACTGATATATCTACATTATCTGGTGCATTATCCGAAAATAGATTTTCAAAATATAAATTTTTATTTAAGGCCTTAACTTTAAATAATCTTCTACATCCTGCTCAAATTGATCACTACTTATCCACAACCGCTAACGATAGCAAAATCATTTTAGTAAGGCTATTAGGAGGGAGAGGTCACTGGAGTTACGGACTTGAACAACTAAAATACTGGCAAGAAGAAGATAAAAGTAGATCTGTAATCATATTATCAGGAACAGAGGAAGAATTTACTGAACTACATTCTCTAAATAAATTAAATCTAAATGATTCAAATTTATTAGCAATGTTGTTAATAGAGGGTGGAATTTTTAATATGACAAAACTAATAGAATTTCTTATAAATCTATTAATAAATAATGAGATTAATACAAAAAATATTAGAGTTGATAAATCACAAGATCCTTATAAATGGAATTGGAAGACAGACTACGAATTAAAAATTGGTGTTATTTACTATAGATCATTATTTAAGTCAAATGATATCGACTTTCCTATTACATTGGATAATAAATTAATAGAGAATAAAATTTCTACTAGAACTTTAGTAGTAAGTTCACTTAAAGATAAGAACGTACTTGATAAAGTCATTAAGATATTTATAAAAGAAAAAATAAATCTTTTAATAACAGCTACATCCTTCGCTTGTATTTCTAGCTCTGAATCACAGGAAAACCCCTTCGATAAACTTAATATTCCAATTCTTCAAATGCTTACAAGTACCAATAGCAAGGAATATTGGATTAAAAATTCTAGAGGATTAAATAGCCTTGATTTAACATTGCAGATAGTTCTTCCAGAACTGGATGGTAGAATTACTACTAGACCATGTGCATTTAGAAATTTTAAAAATATAGATACAAATCTAGAAAGTACAATCCCAAAATTAACACCATACGAAGAAGGAATCAATTGGCTAGTTCAATATTCTACTAAATTAATAAAGTTACAAAAAATCTCAAATAGAGACAAAATAATTTCAATTGTATTAGCTAATTATCCAATAAGAAATGGACGAATAGCTAATGGTGTTGGCCTAGATACTCCTAATAGTTTAATCAACATTATAAAATGGTTGGAAGAAAGTAATTATAATCTAGGAACAAAGAAATTACCTAATACCTCAAATGAAATTATTAACTTATTGTTATCTAAAAGGACTAATGATATAGAAAGTAGATACAAAGTACCTTTAGATTATATCTCCCTTGATAAGTACCTCTTATGGTGGAACAAATTACCTTCTGATGTCAGACAACCAATTATAAATAAATGGGGTATACCTTCTAAAGCGCAAGATCTTGAAGATTTAGGTTTTCCAATAATAGGAGTCAAATTTGGTAACTTATCAATTTTAATACAGCCATCTAGATCCTATGAAAAATTAAATTCTTCAGATATTCATTCACCTGACTTACCACCACCTCATGCTTATCTTGCTCAGTATATTTGGATAAGAGAAATTAATAATTCAAATTTAATTATAAATTTAGGTAAACATGGAACAGTAGAGTGGTTACCAGGAAAAGGTGTTGGTATTAGTAATAAATGTTTTCCTCATTTAACCCTTGACTCGATCCCTAATATTTATCCTTTTATAGTTAATGACCCAGGAGAAGGTTCACAAGCCAAAAGAAGAACTAATTCAATTATTATAGATCACCTTACTCCTCCATTAGATAGAGCTGAACTGTATGGAGATCTTCAAACTCTAGAAGCACTGTTGGATGAATATTACGAAGCTAGTTTAATCAATTCAGAAAGAATATCATTTTTAGAGCAATCTATTCTGAAGATTGTAAATGATAATAATTTAATAGATAAATCCCAAAATAATAAATCCTTAGATAATGATTTAATAAATAATATAGATTCCTATCTTTGCGAATTAAAGGAATCACAAATAAGAACAGGATTACATATATTTGGACAAGTACCAGAACCAAAAGTAATGATAAAGCTTCTTTTATGTATAATAAGATGCCCAACAAATAGTAGATCAGGAATTACTCAAGAATTAGCTAGATTATTCGAATTACAATTAGATCCTTGGATTGATGATGAGAATCAAAATCTAGTAAAAAAAGATATTAATATATTATCAATGTTTTTAAAAAATAAAGCATTAAGAATTAGGCATGCTATTGACTGGTTAGAAGAACAAGCTTATGCCTTATTATGCTTTAAATTTGGGGTCGATAATAATGATTTTAACTATGACGAATTTCCTAGAAACATAAAAGATTGGGCCATCTCAACTAAAGGTAAGAATTATCTTGATAAAATTGATAAGGAGGTTTGGGTTAATTTAAACAAATCAGCAATAGAGGAAAAAAAATCGTTAATTAATTCTATTAATGGTTTAAGAGTTAAAAGTGGGCCCTCAGGAGCTCCTTCTAGAGGGCGACCAGAAGTATTACCCACTGGAAGAAATTTCTATAGCGTTGATTTAAGAGGTTTACCTACAGAAGCTGCATGGGACATAGGAAAGAGATCTGCTGAAAATATACTGGAATTGTATTTTCAAAACAACGGTCAGCATCTGACCCATTTAGCTTTATCAGTTTGGGGGACATCAACTATGAGAAATGGTGGAGAAGACATTTGCCAGTTATTGGCATTATTAGGTGTTAAACCAAAATGGGATGGACCTACTAGAAGGTATGTTGATTTAGAAATTATTCCTTTAAGTGTATTAGATAGGCCAAGAGTTGATGTGACATTAAGAATATCAGGTATGTTTAGAGATGCTTTTCCAAATCTAGTAACATGTGTATATAAAGCACAAAGCCTTATACAAAACTTAGATGAACCTAAAGAATTAAATCCATTAGCATTCAGTTGCAGAGAAGGCGGTACTAAAAATCGAATATATGGGTCAGCACCTTCTTCTTATGGAGCTGGGCTTCAACATTTAATAGACTCTGGTGCTTGGGAAACTAAAAAAGATTTATCGAAAGCATATATAGCTTGGAGCAAATGGGCATATAATAAAAATGCAGAGCCTGTAGAGGATGAATCAGGCTTAAATGAATGCCTAAGAAATATTAAAGTAGTTATGCATAATCAGGATAATAGAGAACATGATATATTTGATTCTGATGATTATTATCAATTTCACGGAGGATTATCAGCCGCAGTAGAAAATATATCTGGAAAAACTCCTGAAGTTTATTTTGGTGATAATTCAAGATTTAATAGACCAAGGGTACATAAACTAGAGAAGGAAATTGACAAAGTAGTTAGAAGTAGAGTTCTTAATCCAAAGTGGATTAATGGTATGAAAAAACATGGTTATAAGGGAGCTTTTGAAATGGGAGCTACCTTAGATTATATATTTGCTTATGATTCAACAACAAATAAAGTCCCTGGATGGTGTTATTCTGAAATATGTAATACATGGTTAAATGATAAAGAAACTGTATCCTTTCTTTTACAAAATAACCCATGGGTTTTAAGAGATATCTCAGAAAGATTTTTAGAAGCTTCTAAACGTAATTTATGGAAAACAATTACAGATGAACAAAAGAAAATGATATCTCAATTAATTTTGAAGTCAGAATATGAAATAGAAAAGAATTAAATTATTATCTTCCTAAGAGACTAAATCCGTGAGAATCAGTACCACAACAAGATAATTTGTTTTTCAATAAAAGCATATTATTTATCTCTTCACATATGAAAGGTGTAGGAATCCAAAACTCACTATGATTATAATCATACCAAGCTTCGGCTCCATCAAAGTCCAAAAGAATTGCTTCTTCAATTAATTCTTTGAAACTTAGTCTATATCTTGCTGGATGAGCAAGAAAGGCCATCCCACCTGCTTTATGTAAAGCTTTTACAACATTAATTGCTTGTAAATCTTCTCCAATAGCTGAATGACCTTGTATATATGGTTTTATGAAATCGCTATTTAGATCAAACCCAAATCCTAATACATGAACAAGACACCTCTTTAGCAAACAAGTTATCTCAATACCAGACCAAATGGTAGTAGGATGCTTTTTGTTAATTAGTTTATTTTTGGTAAGATTATTAATTATTGAATAGGCTTCTATTGAATTATGATCTGTAATTGATAAGTGTTGTAGTTTGATTTCGTGAGCTTTCTTAATAAGTTCATAAGGTGACATACTACCGTCGCTACAAGTAGTATGACAGTGGAAATTTAAATAATTAGGGCAACTATATTTGTTTACTTTGCTTAAAATATTTTTTAAATTATTCATTTTGTATTTTCAATAGTAGAAGATAAGAATATATTGATTTATAATTCACTATCATGAAAATACTTCCAAATTAATTCTGCCTTCTTATTTCCCATTCCATTAACCTTACAAATTTCATTAATAGTAGCTATTTGTATAGCATCAATCGATCTAAAATGGTTAAGTAATTCTTTAATCATAATAGGGCCAACTCCAGGAATATCACTAAGTCGAGATCTCTTCATTTTAGTATTACGAATTTTTCTATGATGGCTAACAGCAAATCTATGTGCCTCATCACGCAAATTTCTTAGTAATTTAAGAGCTGGTTGTTCTTTTTGAGAATCAACTGGGTCTTTAAAATTAGGTATAAATAAATCTTCATTTTTTTTTGATAAGGAACATACTTTAACCTCATTTTCCAAATCAAGAGACTTCAATACTTTAATAACTGTTGATAATTGGCCTTTACCTCCATCTATTAAAATTAGATTTGGCCAATCATTTAGACCCTGTGTATGCAATGTTGAATTATTATTTTTATTTATTTCAATAATATCAAGACCGGATTTTTTAGCTTGAGACCATTTCCTAAATCTTCTTCTAATAACCTCAGCTAATGCCATATAATCATCACTATGACCTGCAGAAATACTGTTACTTTTGATTTTATAAATTCTATAATGTTGCTTAGCTGGTATTCCATCAATAAAGACAACTTGTGAACCTACTACATTTGTTCCCTGTATATGACTAATATCATATGCTTCAATACGTCTAACGGGTTCTGATATATCTAATAATTCAGAGAGATCATCTAAAGCATCAGAATTGAGTTTATTTTTATTTTTTATTCTTTCTAATTCTATTATAGCATTTTTTTCAACTAGATTAATTAAACTTTTTTTCAAACCTTGTTTAGGTTTTATAATACTTACCTTTGATGATTTTAATTCACAAATCCAATCAGTTATTAAATCTAATTGCGGAAAATCATGTTGGATAAGAATTTCTTTTGGAATCTCTATTGGATCAACCCTAGCATAATAGTCCTCAATAACTTTCTGAATAATAAGACTTGAATCTATCTCCTTAGCATCATCAGTAAATCCAATTCGACCAACTAATTTACCAGCTCTCATTTGAAATAATTGAATACAAGCAATATTATTATCCTTAGAAAGTGCTATTACATCCCTATTTATAGATGAATTAGGTATTATCATCTTTTGATTATTATTTTGATTTTGGTTTAGATTATCTAAACTAACTATTTGATCCCTTACCTTTGCGGCTCTTTCGTAATCTAAATTCTCAGAAAATTTATTCATCTGTAGACTTAACAAATCTTTCAGTTCTTCTACACGACCTTGAAATATCATAGCTATTTTTAATATAATAGATTTATATTCTTCTGGAGTAACAAGTTCTTGACATACGCCCGGGCATCTGCCTATTGAATAATTCAGACAAGTTCTATCTTTATACAAAGGAATATTTCTTTGACGTATTGGGAAAACCTTTTTTACTAAATAAAGAGTATTACGTATAAGATTTACATCTACATATGGACCATAATACCTATCAATATGGTTCCTATTTCTACGCCTTCTAGTTATATAAATACGCGGATATTTTTCACTCCAAGTTATACATACATATGGGTATTTTTTATCATCCTTAAGAAGAATATTAAAATGTGGTTGCTTTTCCTTAATTAAATTAGATTCAAGAGTTAAAGCCTCTGCTTCAGTATCTGTAACAATAATTTCTAGATCTTTAATCTGTCTGACCATTAAATTAATTCTAGGTGAAACAGAATTTTTATCCCTAAAGTAACTTCTTATTCTATTTTTAAGATTTTTAGATTTACCTACATATAACAGATTATCAGATTTATCCTTGAATAGATAAACTCCTGGTTCTTTAGGTATATTTGATAATTGTAATGAGAATTGTAAATCTATCAAGTTATTATAATCTAAATTATCCTGTTTGTTTATAATTATCATCAGAATACTTTAATTAGGATTTTAACCTCCATAATTCCAACCTGTAGAGGATAAATTTAATGCTTCCATGTCATTAATAAGAACAGCTGTTTTAACTTCCCCAACCATTACAGAATGATCTCCTTTTGAAATATTACCAACTAATTCACATTCAATACCTCCTATACAATTAGTTAATAATGGCATTCCTAATTTACCTAATTCATAATTGGTAGAATCAAAACGTCCTCCTAGTCCTTGTTGAGGTTTAAAAAAGATAGCGGCTAAGTCCTTTTGATCAGCTCTAAGAAAATTGAGGGAAAACTTTTTCGTTCTAATTATGATTTCATGACTTGCTCCATCTGCCCTAACTGACATAACAACCAGTGGAGGGTCAAATGATCCTTGTGTTACCCAACTAGCAGTAAAACCATTAATTGTATTTCCTTCGGCAGTTCCACAGATGAATAGTCCATGGGGAATTTTTCGAAGTAGAGTTTTCTTAGAATCTTGATCTAAAGTCATTTTGTAGCTTTATTCTTCCTTAACTCTAATATGATCTATAAATAATAGTAGTAATATTTAGATATTATGAAAGTTTTATATCCTGGCAGTTTTGATCCTCTTACGAATGGGCATTTAGATCTCATCATGAGAGCTAGTGATTTATTTGGTGAGGTTGTTGTAGCCGTTTTGGAAAATCCAGCAAAAATAGCGGCCTTTTCATTAGAACGAAGACTTCAACAAATTAGAATTGCTACGAAACACATTAAGGATATTAAAATTATTAGTTTTACTGGCTTAACAGTCAAATGTGCTAAAGATGAACAAGTCAATGTAATCCTGAGAGGTTTAAGAGCCCTTAGTGACTTTGAATATGAATTGCAAATAGCTCACACAAATAGAACATTAGATGGTGATTTAGAAACTATATTTCTAGCCACACAGGCACATCATAGTTTTCTTAGCAGTTCTGTAGTTAAAGAAGTTGCCCGATTTGGAGGAGAAACTTCACATATGGTTCCCGAAATAATATCTAAAGATCTTCAGAAACTTTTTGAATAATCTAACTATAATAATCATAGACTCAAAATGCCAATGCGATCTTTAGAGCAGATTGATCTTATAGAGGAATTAATTCTAGATGGAAGGCGTATACCATTTACAGCAGATAGATTGGTTGATGAACAAGAAGCAATGCAAGTAATAGATCAACTTAGGGATTCAATCCCTAAGGATCTTATACTTGCAAGGGATATGCACAAAAATAACAATAAGTATATAGACCAAGCAAAGAGAGAATCGGAGAAAATCATAAAAATGGCTGAGTTAACTAGAAGAAACCTGTTAAGTAGGAATGAAATAACTAGAGAAGCACAAAAACAAATAGAAGTTCTAAAAATAGAAACAAAAAGAAAATGTAAGGATATGATTGATAAAGCAGAGAAAATTAGAAACAAAATTAATGAAGATAATAAATATAGAACGGATAAACTAGAGAGAAATTATCAAGAGAAACAATTAAAGTTAATAAAAGAGTTAGAAGATAAAGGAAGTATTATACAAAAAGATCTTATTATGCAACATAATAGAATTAAAAAGCAATTGCAAGAAGAATATTCAAAGTTGAATGAAGAAGTTAACTCATTGCAGATAAAAAAAGAATCAATTACAAAAGAAATAAATAAAAATATAGAACATACTAAATTACTTTGCAATAATAGAATAGAACAAACTAATATTTATTGTGAAAAATTAGTTGTAAAAGCAAATAAGGATTCGTCTTATTTATCTGAAGAAGCATATAAATATGCTAATTTAACTCTCTCTAAATTATTTTCAACTGTAAAATCTATTGGTACAGAATTACAAAATGGTAGGGATAAACTGAAAATACCCAAAAATAAAATTCATAGAAAGGGAAATTCAGAAGATCAATAGTTATTTTTGTAAACAATATTTTTGTGAATATATATTGCTCAAGACTTTTGAGATAATAGGGTCTGGATTATCTATATTTTCAGTCAAAATGCTAACAACTGAAAAGTTTTTTGTTTTTCTTATATAACCTGAAAGTGATCTAACTCCTGTTAATGTTCCACTTTTACCAAAAAAATTAGTTTTTAAAATGCCAGATGCTGGGAATTCAGAAAGTGTGCCTCGAATTCCAATAATAGACATAGAGGATAAATAATGCTTCCAATATTTATTTGATTTCATTTTATATAGTAGATGAGAAATACCTCTACTTGTTACTCTATTACTTCTAGATAATCCACTACCATCACTGATGTAGAAATTTTTAATTGGTATATTCTGCGAAATAAGCCAATCTGTAAGTTTTACCTTATTAATTGATGTATCCCAATTACCAAGTGCATTCCGAAGTAATACTTCTGCTGTAAAATTATGACTTTCAGAATTTGCTAAACTTAAAAGAGAACCCATGGAAGCCGATTTAATAGAAAGAATGTTCCTATCAAAAATATTATAATTTAAATCTCTTTGATCTTTTACTTTTAGTATTATGTTGCTATTAATATGTGTATAGCCTTTAAAACTATCAACAGTAGAATATAGTGGGTTGTTTATTGATGTATTAGATGAATTTGCATTTAAAGCCAATCTGGTTATTGGTGCACCGTAGATCTCATTCTTATCTATATGATTCCAATCGTCTGGCCACCAATTGAATTTAGGTTCTTCATAAAGATATAAAATCGTTTTATTTGAATTATCTAAGATTGATTTGAATATATATCCTTTATTAATTCTATTTACAATTTTATTAATATGGTAATTTCCAAAATCAGGATCTCCAGTCCCACTTAAGTGATAATTGCCTAAAATGTCTCTCTTCAATAAAGTTTCTAATTTAAAATTTGGTCCCAATTTATCTAAGGAGTAGGCTGTTGTTATTAATTTTTGATTAGAGGCTGGTATCCTTGGAATATTAGAATTAATCGAAACTATTTCTTTTCCTCCATTCGTAATATAACTCACACTCCATGAGGATATATTTTGTCCTATTATTCTTCTAATAGCATTTTCAAGATCTGGGCAATTTTGTGATTTTATTAGTGATTTAGAACTTGTAATAGGATTGTTTAAAGAAAAAAGGTATATTGATTTAATTAGGCTTTTGTTAAATTTTAATGCTGAAATTAATTCAATAGAAAATAAAAAAATCAGTAATATTTTTAATTGATTAAAATTTTTTGATTGTTTTTTTTTATTGTTCATTTTATAAATAGCAAATATTATGAAAGTTAATTGCTAGAAGAATAATTTTTAGAAAAACAACGTTTCTGATATTAGATCTTGATCTGGTTTATCTTTAAAACTCTCAACATATCTATAACCATCTTCATCAAGCCTAAATAATGACCAGTCAAAAGGGTATAATTTCATTAATGCTGATTTATTAAATGGTTCTAAGGAATATATATATTCCCATGATCCTATAAAGGATCTTCTTCTATCTCTACCAATACTTCCAATGCCAACAGCAGTATCTTCTAATTTACCATTTAACATTATTATTTTACCATCGTGTTTGGTTGGCAATAATTCAAATAGTTCATAATCAAATGGCTGTGGTGAAACAGCAATCAAAAGATCATCTTCTGATGTCTTTATCTTTTCTGAAATTATATCAGTAAATGAGAAAATATTATTTACTAAGTTAGGCATATCTCTTTTGGCCAATGCCACCGAACCAGCATCTGACCATAGTAATTTTACTTTTATATCAAAGGATAATAATTTATTAGCTAATCGTAGAGCTAAAGGTGAAATTCTTAATCCTTCAAACCTTAGATTTATTGCTAATCTTTTAGAATTAAAATCTTCTAAATTATCTTTTATTATACTAGTTATCAACTTTTCAGCTTCTGCTAAATTAGCTGGTAGTACTTGATTCATTTTACTTACTCAATTAAAGATTACTAATTACTTGCTCTAAAAAATTCGGTACCATATTTATTTCATCCTTAGTTAGCCAGTCACCTAAGCTTAGCCTCAATGCAGATTTATGCCATTTTGGATTAATATTTATTGCCTTAAGTACATGGCTTCCTTTAACAGAGGATGAGTTACAAGCACTTCCGCTACTAACATAAACTCCCAATTTTGATAATTCTAAAACGACAAAGCTACTATTAATAGGATTGTTATGATCATCTGATAATAACAAGGAAATATGATTGGATAGTCTATTATAAGGATCTCCAGTAAAATAAATATTTTTTAAGGAAGAAATTTTGTTCCTTAATTGTAGAGTTAGATCTTTAATATTATTATCTTTTTCTATAAGTGGTTTATTATTATTGAATTTAAATTTATATAAATTTTTTAATGCTAAATCTAAACCAGCTATTAAATGTACTGATTCAGTACCACTTCTAAATCCACCTTCCTGGCCTCCACCCCTAATAATTGGAAAAAATTCTATAGGTCTTTTACTGTTTCTAAGCAAAAGACCTATTCCTCTAGGACCTCTAAATTTATGGGCTGAAAGTGATAAATAATCAACTGTTAGATTCTTCCATGAAATTGGACAATTACTTATATATTGTGAAGCATCTGTGTGAAATATAATATTTCTTTTTAAACACTCTTTTCCTATTAACTCTATAGGCTGAATTGTACCAATTTCACTTTGTCCCCAAATAATTGAAACTATTTTAGTTGGATGATCTAACAACTTATCCATAAAATTTAAGTCTATATTACCCTTATTATCTACAGGCCAATAATCTATTACCCATCCTAGTTTCTTTAAACTATCTGTAGCTGCTAATACCGCTGGATGTTCAACTGAAGATATAACAATTCTTGCAGGGTCCATAGTAAATGCTGATCCCAAAATACAGGTATTTATTGATTCTGTTGCTCCAGAAGTAAATACTATATCCTCGTAATCTGCATCAAGAATTCTAGCTATAGACATTCTACAATCCTCTAGTAATTGTGATGCTTTAATACCAATAGCATGAATATTTGATGGATTACCCCAATAGTCTTGTTGAACTCTAACCATTAGTTCAATTACATCATTAGTAATTGGTGTGGTAGAACTCGCATCTAAATAAATAATACTTTTCATTATAATAAATAGGCTAAAGTAATTTAATTTAGGAAATAATAAATTTCTTTATATTACTTAGATATTCTTCAGCTAATGTTGCTTTATAAATAAACTCTGCTGGCCCATTCATTATAATAGAATTATTCTCTTTCTTCCATTCTATAAGCAATTCACCTCCTGGTAGTTTAATTGTAGCTTTACTATTAGATAGCCCAATAATATTTGCAGTTACTAAGCAAGCGCAAGCACCAGTACCACATGCCAATGTGGGTCCAGCTCCTCTTTCCCATACCAAAACCTTTATTAAACTTTTATTTTCTACTTGCATAAAATGAACATTAGTTTTATTTGGAAAGAGATTATTATTTTCAAGAATTTTACCCCAATCTGTAAGATCCACATCCTCTAAATTTGATACAGGAATTATTAAATGAGGATTTCCCATACTAACTGAGTAGCCTTTTAACTTAAAATTTGATATGTTAAATGTTCCTTCTGCAATTCCATATTTACCAACTTCTAAAGTAGTTGGAATAATATTAGGATCGAAGTTTGGGCTACCCATATCCACAGAAATTAATTGATCATTAGATATTTTAGCTTTTATATTGCCAGCTAATGTTTCAACAACAATATCTTCATTTAGATTTATTTTGTTATTATCAAATAAATAACGGACAAGACACCTAATACCATTTCCACACATTTCAGCTTCTGATGAATCAGAATTTATAATTCTCATATATACATCACCTTTAACCCTAGGGGGTAATATAAAGATAACTCCATCTGCTCCAACTCCAAAATTTCGATTACAAATTCTTTTTAATAGATCAGGATCATTTAAATCTGATATTAATTTAGATAAATTACTTAAGCAATCGAAAATTATAAAGTCATTGCCTAGACCATGATATTTGTAAAAGCTGTACATTAGAAGTTTTAAATTGATTAATGAGATCTTTCAGACCTAACAATCTGATATTGACTCATTTAAAATTCTACTTAACTAATTTAAAGATGACAGTATAAAATTGAAGGATAAATGAAAAATTATCATTTCAGACAGAACATGACATCACCTATCAGTACTGAGGTTTATAACCATAAGGCAGTTGAGTCTAAATGGCGGGAATCCTGGAAGAAGAAGAATTTGTATAGAACAACCCATCCAGGGGAAGGTCAAAAAACCTTCTACGCTCTATCGATGTTCCCATATCCTTCTGGAAACCTACATATGGGTCATGTACGAAATTATGTAATTACTGATGTCATAGCACGTCAAAAAAAAATGCAAGGATATGCAGTTCTTCATCCTTTAGGGTGGGACGCTTTTGGACTACCAGCTGAAAATGCTGCAAATGAGAGGGGGATAGATCCTCATATATGGACTAAAAAAAATATATTGCACATGAAAAGTCAATTAGGAAAACTTGGTTTATCGATTGATTGGGATAAAGAAATAACAACTTGTTCTGAGAATTATTATAAATGGACTCAATATTTATTTCTAAGACTTTTTAAGAATGGTATAGCCTATCAAAAAAAGGCTAATGTTAACTGGGATCCAATAGATAAAACTGTACTAGCAAATGAGCAAGTAGATAGTGAAGGCAAATCATGGCGGTCAGGCGCTAAGGTCGAACAAAGAGAATTAAAACAATGGTTTTTAAGAATTACCGACTTTGCTGATGAACTAATAAACGATTTATCAGAATTAAAGAATTGGCCTGAAAGAGTTAAGACAATGCAAATAAATTGGATAGGTAAATCAAAGGGTACTGAATTTGATTTTAAAATCCTTAATCATTCAAGTCAATATTTAAAAGTTTATACAACTCGGCCAGAAACAATTTTTGGTGTTACTTACTTAGCTATTTCACCAAGGAATAAACTAATAAATCAAATAGCTAATAAATTAGACCAAGTAAAAATAGCAGAATTTATTGAAACTAATGAAATTAAATCTAAAGAGAATAATTTTATCAAAAAAAATGGTATTAAATTAGATTTAAAGGTAATTAACCCTTCAAATGGAGAGTTAGTAGATATCTGGGTAACAGATTATGTACTTGAAACCTATGGAACAGGTTCCGTTATGGGTGTTCCCGCTCATGATCAAAGAGATTATGATTTTGCAAAAAAATATGATATATCAATAAAATATGTTATAAAAGGAGAAAAAGAATCAAAAGATCAACCATATCTTGAGGATGGAGTAATGGTTAATTCAGCTGAATTTAATGGTGTTACAAATAAAAATGCTAAAATAAAAATAAATGAGAAAGCATATAAAGAAGGCTGGGGTAGAAGTAAAATACAATATAGATTAAGAGATTGGTTGATATCTAGACAAAGATATTGGGGCTGTCCTATTCCAATAATAAAATGTAATGATTGTGGTTTAGTTCCCGTTCCTAATAATCAATTACCTATCACTCTACCTACGATTAAGACTGAAAGAAAAAATGAAATAGCTAAATCTCTTAAGCTAGATCCAAATTGGATAAATACTAATTGTCCAAATTGCGGAGCCAACGCAAAAAGAGAAACAGATACAATGGACACTTTTATGTGTTCATCCTGGTATTTCCTTAGATATCCTGATTCAAATAATAGTAAACAACCTTTTCTAAAAGAGAAGATTGATAAATGGTTACCAGTAGATCAATATGTTGGTGGAATTGAACACGCAATTCTACATTTACTTTATTCTAGATTTCTTACTAAAGCATTATATAAAGAAGAACTAATAAATATAAAAGAACCGTTTAAAAAATTACTAACTCAAGGAATGGTACAGGGGCTTACATTTAAGAATAATATAAGTGGTAAGTATATTCCATCAAATAAAATAGACGATTTAAATAATGCGATTGATCCTTCTACTGGAGAATCCTTAGAGGTTGTTTATGAAAAAATGTCTAAATCAAAAGGGAATGGTGTTGATCCAGATAAAGTCATCGAAAAATATGGGGCTGATACCGCAAGAATGTTTATACTATTTAAAGCACCTCCAGAAAAAGATCTTGAGTGGAATGAGGCAGATGTTGAAGGTCAGTTTAGATTTATTAATAGAATATACAAATTAGCAGAAAGCTATATTAATAGATTACATTTAAGTGAATTCAATATAAATGAAGTAAATGATATAAATTTAAATTCAAGTGAAAAAGATTTAAGAAGAGTTCTACATCAATCAATTAAAAGTATTACAGAGGATTTAGGCGAAAATTTACAGTTTAATACAGCTATTTCCCAATTAATGATCTTATCAAACAATATGAGTGAATTATTTCCTAAATGCAGTTATGTAATTATAAAAGAGACATTCTCTATATTTATAAGGCTATTAGCACCATTTGCTCCACATATAGCAGAAGAGCTCTGGGAAAGAGCTGGAGGAAAGGATAGTGTTCATTTAAGCTGTTGGCCTAATTATGATGAAAAAGCCCTTATTTCAGAAAGTTATGAATTAATAATTCAGATAAAAGGAAAAGTAAGAGGAAAAATTACAATGCCAACTGAAACAACTAAAGAACAAATTGAAGAGAGTGTTGTAAATTCTGATATTGCAAAAAAATGGTTAGATGGTAAACATCCAAAAAGAATAATAACAGTACCCGGTAAATTAGTTAATTTGGTACCTTAATATTATTTTAATTTAAATTTAAGTGATTTAGGTTTTGACCAATTTCCTTCAACTATATCTATTAAATTATTAATAGATAAAGATCTGATAATCCAGTATATTTCTTCCTCAGAGTTTTTACTAAGTTTCTCACTAATATTAGCTATATCATATTCGGAGTCACCAGTTAAAATATTCATTATAAGATCTTGTTTTTTAATTACTTCAGCAGCAGCTATTTTTCCCGCTTCAACTCCAGGTTGATCATATGCGTTTACATTAATTAATTCAGCATATAACCCTACTGTTCTTTCAAAAAGAGCAATTAGAGATCCCAGAGAAAACTCATTTAAGTCAACCAATGAGATTGTAATACTTTCTTTATTAGCTCCAGTTAATGCTTTTCTAGTACCCTGTAAGAAGCCAGATAAATAATCAGCGGGATTCATTAATTCATTGATATTTAAATTATGATTATCTTTAATAATCTCAATAAAAACTGCAAAGAAATTATCTAAACCATCCCTCAATTGTTGAATATAAGCGTGTTGATCAGTAGAGCCTTTGTTACCATAAACTGATAAACCTTGGTTAACTATTCCTCCTTTACGGTCATTTTTTTTACCTAGTGATTCCATTACAAGTTGTTGTAAATACTTACTAAAAACCTCTAATCTATCTTTATAAGGAAGAATAACCATATCTTTTAATCCTTTAGCATTTCCACTCACGTACCAAGAGGCTGCCAATAATGCTGCTGGATTATCTCGGAGCTCTTTATTTCTTGTTGAAGTATCCATTAAAGATGCTCCTTCAAGAAATCTATCAATATCACAACCCATTAATGCTGCTGGAAGCAACCCAACTGAACTAGTTATACTTGTTCTTCCTCCTACCCAGTCTGGCAAGTCAAATCTTTCTAGCCAATTTTCATTTTTAGCTTGATTATCTAGTTTACTACCTTTCATTGTGATTGCTATTGCCTGTTTATTCCATTTTAATCCTGAATTTTCAAGTTTTAGTCTCACTTGCTCCATACATATTCTAGGTTCTAATGTACCTCCTGATTTACTCACAACTACTACTAAAGTTCTTTTTAATTCATTTTTTATTAAATCTATAGTATCATTTATTCCTGTAGGATCTACATTATCCATGAAAAAGAAATTCAAACCAATATTATTTTTTTTTAATGAATTTATGAGCAAAATTGGTCCTAAACTACTGCCTCCTATTCCTATCCATAAAACATTTTTAAAGGGTTGATTATCTTCGTTATGAATAGAACCATTAAGTATTTTCCTTGAAAATTCACTTATTTTTTCTTTTTCTTTCTTTAGATTATTTTTGATTAATTCACTTGGCGCCAATTTTTCATTTCTCAACCAATAATGGCCTACCTGCCTTGATTCATCAATATTTGCTATTGATCCTGATTCAAGATTCTCTATTGCTTTAAAAGCTAATTTAAAATTTGGCTCTAATTCCTTTATATCAGTATTTGATATTTTCATTTTACTGATATCCAACCAGATCCCCAGCTCATCACTGTGCCATAACAAATCACAAAAACGATTCCAACTTGAATCAATTTTATTCGTATTAAGTGACGTAGTGTTCATTACTAAAAAATTTAGAAAATCTATAAAAAGTGATTAAAGATAAAAACTAATGGAAATATTGCAGGGTTTGCTTTGATGGATAAAAATTACCCTGATTCAGTATAGGCCTTCTTTGGACTTTTTGATATATATAAATATATATATAGGTAAAAGAAAAAAAATTAATTTATATTCAACCATTCTTCTCTTAAATTCAGTTGTGAGTCAGTAGCTTTATCCTCATCTTCAAGATAATATTCCAATAAGTTTTCTTCATCTCGTAATAAAATTGTTTCCATTAAACGACCATTTCGGTTGAAAGTAATTTTACATGATTCGGAATTTTCAATTATATCTTCTATATCATTGTGGTTATTAATTATATAATTGTTAATAGCTATAATTATATCACCTGGAATAATACCAGATCTCATTGCTGAACTATTATTAGCTACTCTATCAACATTTAATGAATTTTGTTTTGAGACTATATATAATCCACTGAATTTATTTGTTATAACTCTAAATTTTAAATTTATACCTAATTTCTTTAAATAGTCTTCAATTTTTAAAGAACCTGGATGATCTAACCATTTGTTTAAATTTAAGCTAATATCTACACTTACTGAACTAATAACTTTAATTATATCTTGACGTTCATATCCTCTTTGTATTAAACTTTTATCATTCCAAAGAATCCTAAATATAGATGATAATGAAGATTTTTCTTCCCTTAATGAAATATCTAGGCATAGACAAGTAAGTGCTCCTAATAAATAATAACTTATTTGATTATTATGAGAGTATTGATTGGGTTTATATAATTTTATCCATGCTTCTTGAGAGCTTTCGGAAAGACTTTGCTTATAACGCCCTTCAGTATTTAGGTATTTATTAATTAATCGTGACAAATCAATTAAAAGTGAAGGGAAGTCTGTTATACCAGCTTTATAAGGAATAAATAATTCGAAATAACTTGTTAAACCTTCTGCAAACCATAAGTTTTCAGTTAGTATTGGTTTATTATAATTGTAAATTTTATGCTCTATAGGTCTTAACCTTCTAACATTCCATTGGTGAAAATATTCATGCCCAATTAGTTGAAGAAACTTACGATAACCATCCTTACTTATTAATTTCTTCCAGCAATATTGGATAACACATGAATTATTATGTTCTAACCCACCGTATTTATTTTTTAAGAGTAAAATAACTAATTGATAATTATTCTTAGAAGGGGGTTCCTCATTTACAATTGAACATGTTGTTTCTAATACTTTTATTATATCGTTATAAATAAATTTATTCCAATTTTGTATAGGAGAATCTAAAAGAATAATATCATGCTTATAATTTAAAACCTTGATTTTTTCCACTTTTAAATTACCAGCATGAAGTGGTGCATCTATTAAGTCATCATAATTATTTGCATAGATACCTTTATTATTAAGTAAAGGTATAAAATATTTCCATTTATCTGGTACTTTTATAAATAATTTATGCTTTATATTTCTTTTTTCCCTTACACATAAAATGATTGACGAAAGGCATATTGATGCAAAATTGCTATCAATATAGCTTGTTCTAACCGTTAAATCATTAGCTATTACTTTGTAAGTTATAAAAATAGGTTTTAGATTATTTAGATTTATCTCCCAGTTATTTGTTGTTTTTCTCTTAGGCTTAATAAATTCACCCTCACTAAATACTTCTAAATCATATAAATATTGGGAATGATCTCTTATTGTATAAGAGCCAGGAGTCCAATTAGGTAGTTCAAGCTGTTGATTAAGGGACTTGGGATTGAACTGGAATGTGACAAATATCAATTGATTTTTAGCTTTAGTCAAATCTATGCTGACTTCAACAAAATCGTTTATATCAATCAATGGCTTTATACAATGTAATTCATTTTAGCTATAATACAAAAAAATATCTTTAATTGTTCTCTTTTACATTTTAATTTAAAATTAGTTATGTATGACAAAAACACATCTGATGAATTAATTATTAAACGGCAAGGAATTATTTCTCCAGATCAAAATATTACGTATACATTCAAACCTCCACTTGAAATTGGAATATTAGCTTCTGGTGAAGGTACTAATTTTGAAGCGATAGCTAAATCAATCAACAATTTTGAACTAGATGCCGTTATAAAATTACTTATTGTCAATAATTATAATAGTGGTGCTATCCAAAAAGCTAAAAAATTAAATATACCCTTTAAAGTTTTAGATCACAAAAATTTTTCGACAAGAGAAGACTTTGATTATGCATTAATAAGAGAATTTGAATTAGCTCAAGTTGAAGGAATAATTATGGCAGGTTGGATGAGGATTGTAACCAACGTTCTAATAAAAACATATCCTGGAAGAATTATTAATTTACATCCCTCCATATTACCAAGTTTTAAAGGTAATAATGCAATTAAACAAGCAATAGATAATAAATCTCTAATAACAGGTTGTACTACACATTTTGTTAGTCTTGAATTAGATTCAGGGAAAATTATAGCTCAAGCTGCTATACCTATTTTAGCTAACGATTCTTACAATGATATTAGAGAAAAGGTAAGGTATTATGAACATCTAATTTTACCATTAAGTATAAATTTAGCAGGTAAAGAATGGCGTAATATTTGATTTCTATGGGTAATAACTAGTTAAAGGTAAAGCCAATTGTTGATCATAACCTCCCATCAAATTTAGACATTGAATTGCCTGTGCTGCTTGACCCTTAAAAAGGTTGTCAATCGCAGACATAATAACAATTCTTGAGGTCCTTTTAT
Organism: uncultured Prochlorococcus sp.; assembly: GCA_902564535.1. GTDB lineage: Bacteria > Cyanobacteriota > Cyanobacteriia > PCC-6307 > Cyanobiaceae > CACFBG01. Next base: position 39,153 of record CACFBG010000002.1, on the reverse strand, counting down.
CTACCTGGACCGACAAAAATGCTTTATTAGTGTATCGACTCCATTTCGTGGAAGGGTATGTACCGACAGGTAATATTTGAATAAATGGTTGGTCTTTATATATTGCCTCAAGAACAGTTGTACAATCCTCCGCTGTTAAGCCTGGATCTCTTAATCTTGCATAAGATGTTACCAATAAGCCTCTAGCCATGGGGACTAAATGAGGTGTAAATTGTACCTTTATAGTTGATCTAGCAACTTCACTTAATTGTTGTTCTATTTCTGTAGTATGTCTATGACCGATAACTCCATAAGGTGATATTCCTTCTGATGCTTCTGATAAAAGAAGATGTTCTTTAGCAATACGACCACCTCCTGAAGTACCTGTTTTAGCGTCAATGATTATGCCCTCATAATCTATTAATCCTTGATTTATAAAAGGTAATAAAGCTAATAAGCTTGCAGTAGGGAAACAACCAGGTGCTGCTATTAATTTACCTTGTGATATATGTTTTTGATTCCATTCTGGTAAACCATAAATGGCTTCCTTACAAAGATCATTATCATCCCTTGATAATTTTCTAGCTTCAATGGCATATGAAGATGCCCATTTTTCGAGTGACCTATATCTATAATCAGCAGATAAATCTACAATTCTTAAATTTCTATCGAGAAGATTTGGAACTAAAGAAGAAGCTATACCATTAGGAAGACTAAGAACAACAAAATCTGATGTTTTTGCTATGAGATCAATATCAGGCTTATTAATCTCTATATCGTCGTTAAGTAAAAGGAATGGGAAAAGTTCATTCCATTTACTTCCAGCACTTTTATCTCCTCCTAGAAAAGTTATTCTAAAGAAAGGATGATCCAAAAGGAGTCTAACAATCTGCATGCCCCCGTATCCACTAGCTCCAACAACGGCAACCCTGGGTGAATTTGAAGACATTCGAGTAGTAATTTGTGAGTTTGTTGTTTCCATTGACATATTTATTACTAATCATCCTAGCTGTGTCGATAATGTGTTAACACTCGCTAATCATTAAAAGACTAAGATGTTCTTTACTCAACAAGTTCGTGACTATTACCTTTGATGATATTCCAGATGCATTAGCAGCCATAAGGAATGGCGAATGTGTTGTTGTTGTTGATGATGAGACAAGAGAAAATGAAGGAGATCTAATATGCGCTGCACAATTTGCTACGCCGGAGCAAATTAATTTTATGGCGACGGAAGCTAGAGGACTAATTTGCCTTGCAATGGAAGGAGAAAGACTGGATTACTTGGATTTACCTTTAATGGTTGACAGAAATACAGATGCAAATCAAACAGCTTTTACTGTAAGTATTGATGCAGGACCAGAGCATGGAGTTACAACTGGAATCTCAGCTGAGGATCGCGCCAAAACTATCCAAGTAGCTCTTCATAGCAACACAACGCCCTTAGATTTGAGAAGACCAGGTCATATCTTTCCATTAAGAGCAAGAAAGGGAGGAGTCTTAAAAAGAGCTGGTCACACTGAAGCGGCAGTTGATCTTGCTCAACTATCGGGGCTATCTCCAGCAGGAGTCATTTGTGAAATCCAAAATGTTGATGGCTCTATGGCAAGATTGCCTGAATTATATAAATACTCAAAAGAATGGAATTTAAAATTCATAAGTATCGCTGATTTAATTCATTATCGACTTGGCAACGAAAGATTTGTTTATCGCAAAGCATCAGCCAACTTGCCTAGTCTATTTGGTGGTTTTAAAGCTATAGGTTACAAAAATGAATTAGATGGATCAGAACATGTAGCGCTAATAAAGGGAGATCCAAATAATTTCAATCAACCAGTTCTAGTTAGGATGCATTCTGAATGTTTAACAGGAGATGCTTTTGGTTCTCTTAGATGTGATTGTAGGCCTCAATTAGAAGCTGCATTATCAAGAATTGAGCAAGAAGGAGAAGGGGTAGTCGTCTATTTAAGACAAGAGGGTAGGGGTATAGGACTAATTAATAAACTTAAAGCCTACAATCTTCAGGATGGAGGTTTAGATACAGTAGAAGCTAATGAAAAATTGGGCTTCCCTGCTGATTTGAGAAATTACGGTGTTGGTGCACAGATATTAACTGATCTAGGAATACATAAATTAAATTTATTAACTAACAATCCGAGAAAAATAGCTGGGCTTGGCGGATATGGATTAAAGGTAATCAATAGGGTTCCCCTTGTTATTTGTCCAGGTGATCATAACGCAGCATATTTAGCTGTTAAAAGAGACAAATTAGGGCATATGTTTGACGAAACCGATAATAGTAATTATTTATTAGATAAATCATTTACTGTTATCTTTATACATACAAGTAACGAAGATAAAAATAATGAAATTAAAGATATAATTAATGAAATAAAGCAATCATTTGATAATGACTGCTTAGAAACTAATTCATCTAGGGTCTTAGCTTTGCTGGAAAAGCCTAGTTATGCATGGGTTATTAAACATAATTCTAAAAATAAAGAAGATCAAAATGATTACTTAATATATATATTAAGTCAACTAACTAAAGTTGGAAATGTTTACTCTTTCGGCATTTTAAGATCAAAATCTATTGAACAGGCTTTTCACCCTTCAATTAATTTAGAAAGTAAGTATTATGAATACAATAAATTTAGGTCAAATATAAAATCAATAAGTACAATAATAAATAAAGGTAAAATTCCTTTTTTATATATTTGGAGATAGAGCAAATATTAATCTTCTATAGTAACTTTATTAATCTTTGTTCCATTTTTTATGGCTAGAACGACTTCCATATTGCTTGTATTTCCAAAGACAGTATGGACTCCATCTAAATGTGGTTGTGATTCATGGACAATAAAAAACTGACTTCCTCCAGTATTTTTTCCTGCATGAGCCATTGAAAGAGAACCAGGTAAATGTTTGTTGGAGTTTATTTCACAATCGATTGTATATCCAGGGCCACCAGTCCCAGGCATACCATTTGCGCCTTCCCTAGTATTTGGGCATCCTCCTTGAGCCATAAATCCATTGATTACCCTATGAAAAGAAAGTCCATCATAAAAACCTTCATTCGCTAGTTTCACAAAATTTGCTACAGTTCTAGGGGCTTCATTGTCAAATAAATTTATTTCTAATGATCCTTCATCAGTCTGCATAATTGCTTTTGTCATAAAAAAAATAGTGAATTATTTTTATATTAGTTTATTCTAATTAAAATAGTTGAATTTATTGTTATTTCCTTATAAAATTATTTTAAGATGAAATCTAATTTAATCCTAGAGATTCAAGTGATTTCCTTAGATTCCCACCATTTTCTGATAATATTTTTTTTGCATCTTCTTTTTTTATATTTGCGAAAGACACTAGTAAAGCTACCTTAACAGAGCCATCTGTAATCCTTAGCAAATCTCTACATGATGATCTATTTAGGCCTGTTAAATCATTCAAGATTCTAATTGATCTATCTATTAATTTATCATTAGTTGCGGATAAATCTACCATTCTATTCTTATAGACTTTACCTAACTTTATCATTACACATGAAGATATAATATTTAATGCCATTTTTGTAGCTGTTCCTGCTTTTAATCTTGTTGAACCAGTTATAATTTCAGGGCCAGTTATTAATCTTATATCGATATCGCATGGGATAAAGGCTTCTTGAGTGGGTACACAAGCTATTGCAATTGATAATGATCCTATAGATTGAGAATATTTAAGAGCGGACAAAACATAAGGTGTAGTTCCACCTGCAGTTATTCCAATAAGACAATCATTGGAACTAAAATTTCTATTTTTGAGATCATGAATAGAAATCAAATTATTATCCTCTATTGATTCAGAACTTTTATAGAGAGATTCATAACCGCCCGCTATAATACCTTGAACTAATTCAGGATTTGTACAAAATGTAGGTGGGCATTCAGAAGCATCTAATACACCTAATCTTCCTGAAGTACCTGCACCAATATAAAATAATTTTCCTCCTCTATCCAATCTTAAAGTAATTTCGTCAACAGCTCTTGTTATCTCTAACTGAGAATTAAAAATAGCTTTTTGTGGTTTTAAATCTTCTTGTGTAAATAATTTTACTAAATCATTCGTATTTAATATATCTAATTCTTCAGAATTACTATTATTTTTTTCAGTCAGGAGATTTCCTCTATCATAATTGTTCGAATAATTATGATCCTCAATGTTATAATCAATGGTTATTTTATTCATAATAAATTCTCTAACCTTTTTCTAAAATCTTCGATTTCATTATTCTGTGAATTGTTATTATTGTCTTTAGGATCCTTGGATGTATCCCAATGAGAAACATCCTTGCATGCTTCTGGTGGCGCAAGGAGTAATCTATCTTCCTTGGTCATTGGAACAAAACCTTCTTCTACAAACCTTGGCTCATATCCTGCTTCTGAGCAAAAGTTTTCAATTTCGGTTCGTTCTATTCGTTCTACAGATGGAGTCGGAAAATCTTGAGCCTCCAAAAGTCCACAATACCTTTCAGCATCATCTTTATTCTCAAACATGAGAACAATAGTATTTCCATTTAATTCTATGGAGTGTATCCCCTCATTCTCGCTACCAGCCTCATAAAGAAGCACGTGAACAATCATTTTTCTTAAGTATATATCTTATATTATCTAACTAAAGTAAACTATTCAGATTCTAGTGATAATTCCTGAAGTCTTTCATATAAAGCTCTTTCTCTTTCCCCAATAACCTCAGGAATAACAACAGCTATTTCTACAAGTTGGTCCCCAACAAGATCTTCATATTCCATGCCTCTTCCTCTTAACCTAAGCATTCTTCCACTTGAAGACTGGGGAGGAACCTGCAATGTCACTGTTCCAGCCAATGTAGGTACGTCAACAGCACAACCTAAAACTGCATCTGGAGGAAATAATTCAAGTCGATAAAAAACTCTTAGGCCATCTATTTTTAAACCATCTATAGTTTGTACCCTTAGTTGTAAGAAGTGGTCCTTACCTCCAAAAGCAATACCTTGTAGCCGTAATCGCCATCCATCTCCAGCTAATTTAGGGGTTTTAACTTCAACAAGAGTGCCATCTTCTAATTCAATTTGTACATTAGTTCCATAAAGTGCTTCCTCTGGAGATAATTCAATCAAGGATTCAGCATCCTTATAAATTTGTACTGGTGGAGGTGGCGCTGAGGAAGTAGCAGGACGATTAAATTTAAAGGAGTGAGAGTCTTCCTCATCATTTTGATTATCTTGATCAATATCGTCATAAAAATCGTTACTAATATGTTTTTTTATACCAAGAACTATTTCAATATAATCATTAAAATCTGGAAAACCAGAATTGAAAGGATCTTCCTTAAATTTTAATTTATTTAATGATTCTTCCCAAAGTAATCTTTTTTTAGGATCACTTAATACATCATATGCTTCTTTAATAAGCTTAAATCTTTCCTCTGCATTCCTATCATTAATATTTAGATCAGGGTGCCACTTTCTAGCTTCTCTTCTAAAAGCTATCTTTAGTTGTTGTTGATCAGAACCTGGATTTAAGCCAAGTATTGACCAATAATCAAGTTTAGCGGTATAAGTCATTATCCCAAGGATCTGAGTCTCTTCTTCTAGATCCTCTTCTATTATTTATATATTGACTAGAGTCATCCCATGGCTCATCATCCCAATAATCATCTGAAAACAATTCATCCTTGAGAGAACCAAATGTATTTTTTATACCTTGCAAAGGACTTGATTCAGCCTGTCTTTCTGAAGCCAATACTCTATTTAAACCAAAAAGAGCTTCCTGTAAAGATGCAACAGACAATTCTAGTTCTTGAAGGTTATTTATCTCTAACATTTCTTCTACATCTCTCATAGCAGTTTCTACCGCCCTTTGTTGACGTTCTGCTCCATAAGGACCTAGTTCTAAAGCTGCATCTCTTAATCTTCTTTCGGCCTGAGCTATCAAAGTTAAGGCAGTATTTTTTCTGTCAATAGATGCTCTTTTTCGTCTATCTTCATTCGCCTTTTCCTTTGCTTCGGCAACTAATTTTTTAATTTCTTGTTCGTTTAAATTAGATCCACCCTGAATACTTACAGTTTGATTGCGGCCGGTTGTTCTATCAGTAGCTGTTACTTCTAATAAACCATTAGCATCTATGTCAAAAGCTACTTGAACCTGGGGTACTCCTCTAGGTGCAGGTGGAATCCCAGATAAACGAAATTTACCTAACGATTTATTATCACTTGCCATCTGCCTTTCACCTTGCCATATATGAATTTCAACAGAAGACTGATTAGATTCAGAAGTGCTAAATACATCTGATTGACGAACAGGTATTGGAGTATTTCTTGGAATTAAAACTTTCATTAGTCCTCCTACCGTTTCTAATCCTAATGAAAGTGGAGTAACATCATTCAATAATAGATCTCTAAGTTCACCGGTGAGAATCCCAGCTTGAACGGCTGCTCCAACGGCTACTACTTCATCAGGATTTACTGATTGGCAAGGTGGATTCGGAACAATAGTTTTCACTAATTGCTTAACCATAGGCATACGAGTACTTCCTCCTACAAGGACAACTTCATCTATTTGATCAGGTTCCCATCTAGCATCATTTAGTACAGATTTAACAGGGTTCAAAAGTCTATCTAATAAATCTGTGCATAACCCTTCGAAAGTTTTCCTATCTAAATTGGTTTCAATATGGAGGGGTCCATCCGGACCTGTAGCTATAAAGGGAAGAGATATTTGTGTAGTTTGTACTCCAGATAATTCTTGTTTGGCTTTTTCAGCGGCTTCAGATAAACGTTGTAAAGCTTGTCTATCCCTTTGAAGGTCTATCCCACTCTGGTCCTTAAATTTCTTAGATAACCATTCAACAATTCTTTGATCAAAATCATTACCACCTAATTGAGTATCTCCAGAAGTAGCTTTTACATCGAATACTCCGTTAGATATTCGCATAAGTGATACATCAAAAGTTCCACCACCAAAATCAAATACGAGGACCTTACTAGCAGTGGTCTTATCAAATCCATAAGCTAGTGCTGCTGCTGTTGGTTCATTTAAAATTCTTTCAACACTTATACCAGCAAGCCTTGCTGCATCACGAGTTGCTTGCCTTTGTGAATCATTAAAATATGCAGGTACAGTTATTACAGCTGAATCAACTTCTTCCCCAAGAAAAGTCTCTGCATCATCTACAAGTTTCCTAATAATACTTGCTACGAGCTCCTCTGGAGCATATTCTCTTTCAGTTACAGGAGAAGTGATTCGAATATTTCCTAATTCATTAGATCTAATGCTATATGGAACAGAAAGACTATTTTCATCTAATTCATCCCAAGTCCTACCAACAAATCTCTTGAGATTTGAAAAAGTATTTCTTGGACTTAAAACGAGCTGTCGTCTTGCTAGTTGACCAACCAGAAGTTCAGTATCTTTTGTGTATCCAACAACAGAAGGAGTTGTTCTACATCCTTCAGCATTTGCTATTACTTGAGGTCGGCCAGCCTCTAGCACACCAACAACTGAGTTGGTTGTCCCAAGGTCTATTCCGACAATCCGTCCCATGATCGTTGTAATTGGACACCTACCGTAACTGTCAATTGCTATTAATCCAAATAAATTGTTTAGTGATACTCACCTTTTAATATCTTCTGTCAAATATTGCTTATAAATGCATTAGGCCCATAAAAATTACCCTTTCTAAAAGTGTCGATGCCTTTTAACGAGGAATTCGTTTTAAGAAACCGTCCAAGGATGGAAAAAATTATAGATCAGTCATTTCAGAACCTTGTTCTATTGATGGCTTCAATGGTTGCAATAATCCTATTGGGAATCTTAACTGTAATTTTTTTAGGTTCAACTGAATCAATAGCAAGATATGGCTTTAAATTCCTAGTCCAATCGGAATGGAATCCAGTAAATGATCAATATGGAGCATTTACTGCAATATATGGAACTTTGTTAACTTCATTAGCATCTTTAACTTTAGCAATTCCATTAGGAGTAGGCACAGCAATATTTATAACTGAGAACTTTATTCACCATAAATTAAGAAATATCATAGGCGTTATGGTTGAATTATTGGCAGCTATTCCCTCTGTTGTTTTAGGTTTATGGGCTGTATACATAATGGAACCTTTCCTTCGGCCATCATTTTTGTTAATACACAAATATTTAGGATGGATTCCATTATTCGGATCTGAGCCTCTTGGCCCAGGTGTAGCACCGGCAATAATAGTTTTATCAATTATGATCTTACCCATTATTACCTCTATCTCAAGAGATTCACTAAATCAAGTTCCCAAGAAACTTAGAGAAGCTTCTTATGGAATAGGCTCAACAAGATGGATAACAATATTTAGAGTTATTTTACCTGCGGCGATTTCAAGTATTACTGGTGGGATACTTTTGGCATTAGGGAGAGCTATGGGAGAGACAATGGCAGTAACAATGATAATTGGAAATTCAAATACTTTTAATTTCTCAATATTTTCACCTGGTTATACTATTTCCGCCATGCTAGCCAACCAGTTTGGTGAAGCAGATGGCAACCAAGTATCTTCATTAATGTATGCCGCTTTAGTTTTAATGATATTGACACTAACAGTGAATATATTTGCTCAATGGATGGTAAAAAAATTAAGCTTAAAATATTAAAATGACTAACAATAAACTTTCATTTAACTATTCTTCAAAAAGAAATATAACTGAATTTATATTTACTTTTCTTTCGGCTTTTGCCTCAATAATAGTCTTAATGCCATTAATTTTTATAATCATATACGTGATAATTAAAGGGGGTTCAGAGTTAAACTTATCATTATTGACTCAATTGCCTGAACCTCCAGGAGATGATTTAAATAATGCAGGTGGAGTTGGAAATGCAATTATTGGAACATTTATTGTTACTTTGCTTGCCGCATTAATTTCAATTCCAATTGGGGTAGGTGGAGGAATTTACCTGGCAGAATATTCCCTAAAAGGTCCCTTTTCAAAATTTATAAGATTTGGCGCAAATGTTTTATCTGGAGTCCCATCAATAATAGCTGGTGTTTTTATCTATGGAATAATTGTTTCAACAAGGATCATATTAGGAAGTAATTTTAGTGCAATTGCTGGAGGTCTTGCATTATCTATTCTTATGATTCCTACAATAATCAAGACTACAGATGAAGGGCTAAAACTTGTATCTAATGACCTAAGAAAAGCTTCAATTGGTATTGGAGCTTCGAAATTTATTACAATAATTAGAATAACTTTGCCTGCAGCATTTAATTCTATTTCTACAGGAATTGTTCTTGCTATAGCAAGGGCATCTGGAGAAACTGCTCCTCTAATATTTACAGCCTTATTTTCTTTTTATTGGCCCTCTGGCAATGACATGTTACTCCAGCCATTAGCCACATTATCAGTTCTTATATATAATTTTGCTATGGAACCCTATGAGGCACAGAACCAATTAGCCTGGGGCGCATCATTCCTACTAGTAACTCTTATATTGTTTATTAACCTATTAGCGAGATGGTTAAGTAATAAAACCATGGAAAAATAGATCTAAGTATGACTAAAGCAAATCATTTTCATACTATTTAAATTTAAAATGAAAAAACAAACATTAAATACAGGACTAATTAGTAATGAAATAATTTCATTAGAAAATGTAAGCATTAGCTATTCAAATGTAGAAGCTGTAAGAAATATTTTCTGCAAAATCCCAAGAAGCAAAGTTACATCATTTATAGGTCCTTCTGGTTGTGGTAAATCAACAGTATTAAGAGCTATAAATAGAATGAATGATTTAATTGAAACATCCTCAATAAAAGGAAGAGTGATTTTCGAAGGTATAGATATATACGATAAAAAAATTGATCCTGTAGAAATCAGAAGGCGTATTGGTATGGTTTTTCAACAACCAAATCCATTCCCAAAGAGTATTTATGAAAACATTGCATTTGGAGCAAGAATAAATGGATATACAGGAAACATGAATGATTTAGTGGAATATTCCCTAAGGAAAGCTGCAGTATGGGAAGAGTGTAAGGATAAATTAAATGAAAGTGGCTATTCACTCTCAGGCGGTCAACAACAAAGGTTATGTATCGCGAGAACAATTGCTATTAAACCAGAAGTAATACTAATGGACGAACCTTGTTCAGCCTTAGACCCAATATCAACTCTTAAAATCGAAGAGACTATTCATGAATTAAAAAAATCATTCACTATAATTATTGTTACTCATAATATGCAACAAGCATTAAGAGTGAGTGATTATACAGCCTTCTACAATGCAGAACCTACATCTAAAGATGGTGGAGGGAAAGTAGGATATTTAGTAGAATTTAACGAAACAGAAAAAGTATTTAATCAGCCTACTCAGAAAGCGACAGAGGATTACATATCTGGAAAATTTGGCTGAAAACTAGCTTAATATCACGGAGAGAGAGGGATTCGAACCCTCGATAAGGTTGCCCCTATACAGCATTTCCAGTGCTGCGCCTTCAACCACTCGGCCACCTCTCCAGGCTGCTAAGTTATATATCTAATCTAGCAGGTAACTGAAAATATGGTCATGAAATAAAAACAGATACTTCAAAAGCAAATTAAATAGATTATGTTAATAAATAATGGTTTAATTATATCAAATAAAACTTAAATATAAAATTTTTTATTTATTTCATTAAGTTATTATTATAAAATTAAAATATAAAATTATTGTAAATAATGATACAAATTATTTTCCATGCAATAAAATAATAATAATTGTTAGGAATTATTGAATACTAAAAGGAACTCACAATCAGCAGAGAAGGCTGGATTAGATCAAGCCGATATAACAAGACTCTCTGATATATCAAAAAAAGCAGCAGAAAATGCTGGCAAGGTACTTATGAATCATTATGGCCGCTTAAAAGAGATAAACACAAAAAAATATGAAGGGGACTTGGTTACAAATGCAGATCTTGAAGCAGAAGAATTAGTTTTAAATTATTTATCTGAACATTCACCAGATATTGCTATCTTATCAGAAGAATTTGGCGCAAAAGGTAAAACTAATGAACTCAAATGGGTTGTAGACCCATTAGACGGAACTACAAATTTTGCTCATGGTTTCCCTTTCTTTGCAACTTCGATCGGTTTAACCTGGAATGACAACCCCATACTCGGTACAGTAGAAGTTCCTTTTTTTAAGGAATCCTATTGGGCAGCTCCTGGAATAGGAGCATTTTGCAATGAAAAAAAAATAAGAGTTTCCTCTTGTAAGAAACTATCTGATTCACTTCTAGTTACGGGATTTGCTTACGATAGAAAAAAAAGACTAGATAATAATTATGCGGAATTTTGTTGGTTAACGCATAGAACTAGAGGTGTTAGAAGGGCTGGAGCAGCAGCAGTAGATCTTGCTTTTATTGCTAGTGGAAGAGTTGACGCTTATTGGGAAAGAGGTTTATCTCAATGGGATCTAGCCGCTGGAGCTGCAATAGTTGAAGAAGCTGGAGGTGCTATTTGTGATTACTCAGGTAATGAATTTGCTCTTAATAGCGGTAGAATTATTGCAAGTACACCTGGAATAAAAGCAGAATTGATATCTGTTTTAAACCAGGTAAAACCTCTTAAGGGAGAAATGTTTGGGGCCCCAGAAATCAATGACTTTGAATCCTAAGAATTAAAAAGGTATTTTTTATATGACCTTGCAACCAGCAGCTGGAGGAAGGGACTTAAATCCCCAACAGGTTGAAAGTAACCAACAACTGAGCAAAATACTTGGCGATGTATATAGACATTGGGGATATGAAGAGGTATCACCGCCAAGCATAGAAAGATTAGAAACATTAATGGCTGATGGAGCTATTAATGCCAGTGAGATAGTGAAATTAGTCGCAAATGAACCTTTAGGACTAAGACCAGAAATGACAGTATCAATGGCACGAGTTGCCTCTACAAGGCTTTCTAAAAGAGCTAGGCCTCTTAGATTATGGTCCTCAGGAACAGTATTTCAGAGCAGAGTATCTGTAGAAAATAATCTTTGTATAGATGAAAAATTGCAAAGTGATGTGGAACTAATTGGTACACAAGAAATTAGTGCCGAAATAGAACTCTTGTCTATGCTTTTACAGGCTATGGAAAGATTAGAACTAACTAAAATTAATAAGCCAATATTACTTATAAGCCATACAAAATTTATGGACCTAATTCTTAAAAGTATAGACATGAAAGATGCAAATAATATAAAAAATCATTTAATAAATTATAACCGCTTAGAGTTAGAACAAATAGAATGCGGAAAGAAATTACAGAATTACCTTCTTAATATTCAAAAAATAAGAGGGAAGCCATTAGAGACAATAAAGATATTAGAAAATTTATTTGGCAATAATTCTATAATAAACGATTTGAAGAAAATATTTAATATAATCCAACCATTAGCAAATGAATATGGAATAAAATTGCAGTTAGATCCTACATTTCAGCCGTATTTTGAATTATATACGGGTCTAGTGTTTCAGTTTATTTGTGATAATGGTTATTCTCCTATTGTAGTAGCTAGAGGAGGAAGATACGATAATTTAGTTAAAAGATTTTCCAACAAAAGTCAAGAGGCTTCCGGGCTAGGGTTTAGCATCTCAATAGATAAGATTCAGGAATTGAAAAAATATAGACATGAAACTAAGGAAAATCAAACCACATATTTAGTGGCATATGGTCCTAATAGTAATATAAGCCTTGCCTTAAATGCACAAAATAAATTACATAAAAAAGGATTCAAAGCTATATTAGAATTAAATGCTCTTCAAACGAAAGAACAAGCCTTATCTATATTGAAAGAACGAAATTGTGACTTACTAGAATGGCAAAATTAAAAACCTAATTTTATTGCTAGAGGTACGGAGACCCACCCAATAAATAAATTGAGTTATTATGAACATCTTACTAATATTAACGAACCTATAGATAATTGAAATGGCAATCAGAGAAGATGGTCAAATTGAGATTCATACCGAAAATATATTCCCTATAATAAAAAAAGCAGTCTATTCTGATCATGAGATATTTTTAAGAGAATTAGTTAGCAATGGTGTTGATGCTATTAAAAAAAGGAAAATGGCCTCTATGGCAGGAGAATGTAATAATGATGATGAAGGGAAAATAGATATAAAGATAAATAGAGAGGAGAAAACATTGACCATTAGTGACAATGGGATAGGAATGAATGCAGAAGAAATAAAAAAATATATTAATCAAGTAGCCTTTTCAAGTGCAGAGGAATTTCTTACTAAATATGATCAGGATAAGGAGCAGATTATTGGTCATTTTGGATTAGGATTCTATTCGAGTTTTATGGTTTCAAAGATAGTTGAAATCTATACAAAGTCAGCATTAAAAGAAAATAATGAAGCAATAAAATGGAAATGCGACGGCTCACCAAATTTCACTCTAGAAGATCACAATAAGGAAGAAATAGGAACAGATATAGTACTTTATTTAATGGAAGAAGAATTAGAGTATCTGGAACCTACCAGAATAAAGACATTAATTAAAAAATATTGTGATTTTATGCCAATCAGCATAAGTTTTGAAGGGGAGATTATCAATAAAACTAATCCAATTTGGAGGAAATCAATTAAAGAACTTGAGGATAAAGATTATATTGAACTTTATAAGTATCTTTATCCATTTCAAGGTGAGCCTCTAATTTGGATTCATTTAAGTACTGATTATCCTTATAACTTACAAGGAATTTTATACTTTCCTAAGTTATCAGGGAGAGCTGATTGGGAGAATGGAGAGATAAAACTTTTTAGTAATCAGGTATTTGTAAGTGATTCAATAAAAGAGGTTGTACCTAGATATCTAATTCCATTAAGAGGTGTATTAGACTCAACAGATATTCCATTAAATGTAAGTAGAAGTGCTCTTCAATCAGATCGTAAGGTTAAATCAATAGGTAGCTTCATATCTAAGAAAATTGCAGATAAACTATCTAGATTAATAAAAGATGACCCCAGTTTCTATTCAGAGGTATGGGAATCGATTTCACCATATATAAAGATAGGAGCTATGGAAGATGAAAAATTTGCTGAACAAGTAAAGGAGTTAATTATTTTTAAAACTAATATTAAAAAAGATAAGGCAATTAATAGTGAAGATTTTATAGTAAATGAAGATAAAGTATATACAACAATTAAATCCTATAGAGATAGAATGAATGCTGAATCTAAAAAAATTCTTTATTATACTGATGAGTTGGCTCAAGCATCAGCTTTATCACTATGGGAATCACAAGGTGCTGAAATAATAAAAGCAGATACAATAATAGATACTCAGTTTATTTCCTGGTTAGAAAGCAAACAAGATGGTTCTGATTTTCAAAGAGTAGATGCTGAAATAACAAATGATCAATCAGATAATAATAAAGAGCTTTTGGATAAAGATGGTGAAAAAGAATCTGAATCTATTAAAAAGTTTTTTGAAGAGGCAATCGGAAATGAAAAAGTAACAATTAAGATAAAATCCCTGAAGGGTGATAATACTCCTCCAACATTAATTTTACTTCCTGAACAAATGAGGAGAATTAATGATGTTGGTGCGCTTATGGAACAACGTTTACCAGGACTTCCTGATCACCATGTTCTACTTGTAAATAAAGCTCACACATTAGTTTCTGGTTTATTAAAATTAAATTCAGGCTCTGTACTTGTTTCTACTAGCCAACCAACTGAAACTGAAATTTTAGCCAAGAAGCTAGCTAAGCATCTGTACGAAATGGCAAAATCCAGTATAGGAGGGCTAGAACCCAATGAAATCAATGATTTCCACTCAAACAATGCGTCAATTATGGCGGCTTTAGTAGATAGGGCTCTTTAAAAAACCATTATTTGCTAGAATCAAATATCTTTTAAATTTTATTTATATGTCTAGGGTATGCCAGTTAACTGGGACAAGAGCCAACAATGGAATGGCAGTAAGTCACTCCCATATAAGGACCAAGAAGCTTCAACAAGCAAATCTTCAGCAAAGAAAACTTTGGTGGGCAGAAGGGAAAAAGTGGGTAAATATTCGAGTAACTACTCGAGCATTAAAAACAATACAGAAAAAAGGACTAGGTAACTACGCAAAATCATTAGGAATAAATCTCAGCAAAATATAAATTAAAAACTTTTAATCCCAAATCAATATAGTTAGATTAAATTATCAATAATATCTTCTTTATAGATTTAATAAATCATTAAATACTACTTATTAGCTATTTATAATCTCAACATAATTAATTTAATTATGTTGAGATTTAAAGAGTAAAGTTAATTACTTTTCTCAGAATAATATGTAAAATTAGGTTTTAAAATCGAATTAAAGAAGCTATAATAAAATATAAATAAACAATAAAATATAATGTCTAGGAAAATAGGTAAAAGCAAATTTATAATTTTGTACCATAGAACTCCTTTTGACGAAGCTAAAAACAAAAGCGGTGAAAGAATATGGATTGATCAAAAAAGTCCAAATGGAATTATTCCTACACTTAGGAACCTATTTAAATCAAGAGTTGATGGGACCTGGATAGCTTGGCGTGAGGTAGAAAAGGTAGAAGGTGAAGATAATGAAAAAATAGAAATGACAGAACCTAGTAGTTTTACTCTGCAAAGAATCCCGCTAGATAAAAATGAAATTTCAAGCTTTTATCACATAACATCAAAAGAATCTTTTTGGCCAATACTTCATACGTTTCCAACATATTTTGATGTTAATAATGCAGATTGGAATATTTTTGAAGAGGTAAATAAACGTTTTGCTAAAGCAGCTTGCGAAGAAGCTGCCCTAAATGCAACAATCTGGGTTCACGATTATAATCTCTGGCTTGCTCCATATTATATAAGGAATGAAAGACCTGATTTAAAAATAGCCTTTTTCCACCACACACCATTTCCTGGTAATGATGTTTTTGCAATATTGCCCTGGAGAAGACAAATTATTGAAAGTCTACTTTGTTGCGATATAGTTGGATTTCATATTCCAAGATATACAGAAAACTTTGCTAGAGCGGCAAATTGCTTAGTAGGAGCAAAAAAAGGACCTAAAGAAAATGTTAATACAAAATTTATTGCTGTTGGAAGTGCTTTAACAGAGCCTAGTGTTACACCTTGGTTAGCTCATGCAGGTAGAAAAATTAAACTTTTATCCTCACCAGTAGGAACTTCGCCAGGTCTAATTCAAGATTTAATTAAAGATGAAAATGTTAAACAACATATCTACGAGATTGAAAAAGGAACTAAAAAGGATCGAAAATTGATCTTATCAGCAAGTAGAGTTGACTATACAAAAGGAAATGAAGAGTTACTTCTTGCCTTTGAGAGGCTACTAGAAAAAAGAAAAGATTTACATGGGAAAGTTGTTTTAATGTTGGCCTGTGTAGCAGCAGCAACTGGAATGAAAATCTATGAAGAAACACAGAGATCAATAGAAGAAATGGCGGGCAGAATTAATGGTCGTTTTGGCCTTATAGATTGGGTCCCCATAAGATTTTCAACTCGTAGGATTCCATATGAGGAGATGGTCGCATGGTTTGCCAAGGCAGATATTTGCTGGATCACTCCATTAAGGGATGGATTGAATTTAGTTGCGAAGGAATATGCAGCAGCAAGGAAAAACAGAGGAGGTGTTTTAGTACTATCAGAATTCACAGGAGCTTCTGTATTACTTAATGGAGCTGTACTTACGAATCCATATTCTCATAGACGTATGGATGAATCTATAGAAGAGGCTATAGGAATGAATAAAGAGGAACAAATTATAAGAATGTCTAGTATGAGCAAAGCTGTAGAGTCTTATACAGTAGATGATTGGGCTATTGAACAGTTGGAATATTTAGATAAACAAGTAGAAATATAATAATGAAGATAATTAAAATTATTTTAAGTTTTCTATTTTTAAGCTCATTTGTTGAATTAGATTCAAAATTAAAACAAAATAGAACAAAAAAAGAAGCTGTAGAAGTAAATATTCTTATGCCTGCTCCTTTTGAGGAGTCAACAAGGAATTTAATAAAGAAATTCAACAATAAAAATGATAAAAAAATATTCGTTAGAGTAATCCGAGGACCAATGGAAACTGAAACAGTTTCTGATCTAGCAATAAGCAATCTAATTTTAAATAGCAATCAATATGATGCTATCCTTGTTGATGTAACTTGGTTACCAAAGTACGCTACTGCAGGTTGGCTATATCCGTTAGATTCTCTTATAGATAAAAAAAAGTGGGATTCCCTTATGCTTGGTGCTAAGAAGGGTAATTCTTATAATAAAGCAATTTATAGATGGCCTTTTGTTGCAGATATTGGACTCTTATATTGGAGAACCGATTTAATCAAGTCACCTCCTAAAACCCCAGACGAATTAATAAAAATAAGCAAAAAACTACAATCTACAAATAAAGTTAAATATGGTTATGTTTGGCAAGGGAGACAATATGAAGGTCTTAGTTGTGTTTTTCTTGAAATAATAAGGGGTTTTGGAGGAAATTGGATAGATAATGAAAACAATGTTCTCCTAAATACAACGGAGAGTCTAGAAGCATCTACTTGGCTTACTTCACTAATTAAAAATGGTATAAGTCCAGAATCAGTAACAAATTTTGGTGAAAATGAATCATTACAAATTTTCAAATCGGGGGATTCTGCCTTTATGAGAAATTGGCCTTATGCATGGGCTGAGCTTCAGAAAGATGACAGTAAAGTAAAAGGAAATGTAGCTATTACTACTATGGTTGCAAAAAAAGGGATAACGCCAACAGCAACTTTAGGAAGCTGGGGATTCTCAATCATAAAAACATCTGCTAACAAAGAAGAAACATTTAAAGTTATAGAATACCTAACAAAAAGGACATCACAAATAGAATTATTTAAAAAATATGGTTATACACCTATAGATAGATCAATTTATTCAAATAAAATTTTAAATAAACAGTTTCCTATTCTTAAATTCATAAAATCTGGATTAGAAATAGCTTACCCAAGACCTGAAACACATGTTTATGCTCAAATAAGTAATGTATTACAAAGGAATCTAAGTTCAATCATAACAATGCAAAAATCTCCTAAAGAAGGAATGTATGATGCTCAATCAGATACTTTAAATATATTAGATTCAGTTGGTGGTTTTTAATGATAAATCTACTTTTACTTCCAGCCTTTACTTTAATATTAATTGTTTTTATCATACCTATAATTAGATATGGATGGATAAGTCTACATTCCTTTTCATTAGCAACTAATTTATCCTTAATTCCAAATCAATTTGCAAATTGGGATAGACTTTTAAATGATAGTAGGTTTTGGGTTGATATTTATCAGACCACAAGATTTGCATTTGTATCAGTATTTTTAGAGATAATACTGGCTATGATTATAGCTTTAACATTAAACAAGCATTTTAATAATAGAGGAATAATAAGAACAATAAGCTTACTACCATGGGCTCTTCCAACTACAATTATGGCATTAGGCTGGAGATGGATATTTAATGCTCCCTATGGTCCTATAGAGCAATTAATTAGGATACTAGGATTAGCTGAATTAAATATTCTTTCCAATCCAAATTTTACTTGGATTGCCACTGTAATAGCAGATGTTTGGAAAACAACTCCTTTTATAGCTATTATTTTACTAGCAGGATTACAAACAATACCAAAAGATCTTTATGAAGCATTTAAACTAGAGGGAGGTACTTATTTTGACTCATTTAAAGAAATAACATTACCACTATTAAAACCTTATATATCACTATCTATTATTTTTAGACTTGCTCAAGCCTTTGGAGTCTTTGATCTTATTCAAGTAATAACATCTGGTGGACCAGCAGGCAGCACAGAGAGTATAGCTTTATATGCTTATTTAAATGCAATGAGATTTCTTGACTTCGGATATAGTTCAACAATAATGGTTGCCAGCTTTATTTTACTGATTTTATTAATCCTTGTTATAAATCTTTCTATATATAGTGGGAAGAAAATCTTATCAACTATAAAATTATGAAAAACAGAACATTTATATTAGTATTGTCCTTCATAATAGTATGGTCTATAGGACCTCTTTGTTGGCAATTATATACATCATTCTCTACTCCTGATGCATTAATTAATCCAACTATTGAATTTACTAAAAGGTGGACATTTGATAATTATAAATTAGTGCTGTCTGCAAATCCACCATTTTGGAGATATTTAGTTAATAGCTTAATTGTAGGGATAATTTCCACATTAATTACATTGTTTATCGCAATACCTGCCTCCTATTCACTCTCAAAAGCAAACAAGATTATATCAAGAATATCTAATTATTACCTTTTTGGAGCGGCTTTATTCCCTTATGTTTTATTATTTCTTGCTTTATTAGAATTTGCAAGGAGATATAATCTTGGAAATAATTTACTTGCTTTATGCATTCCTTATTCTGCTTTATCAATGCCTTTAGCAATTTTAATACTTACCTCCTCATTTAGGCAAATTCCAATAGAAATAGAAGAAGCAGCTAGAATCGAAGGTCTAAACTTGATTCAAAGACTAAGATTGATATTAGTACCTTTAATGTTACCTTCTATATCAAGTACAGCTATTTTGATATTTCTATTTTCATGGAATGAATATCCTATATCACTTACATGGATTAGCAATGAAAATCTATTAACTTTACCAGTAGCTATATCTAGAATTGCTGGCTCATCTGTTTATTCAATTCCTTATGGTGCATTTGCTGCAGCTACTGTAGTAGGGTCAATCCCTTTACTATTGATAGTTTTAATTTTCCAAAAACAAATAGTATCTGGACTCATGCAAGGAGCTGTAAAAGGATGACTCTACAAGTAAATAACATTAGCAGATGCATAAATAGGAATTGGATTATCAAAGATATGTCATTTGAGGTTTCAAATGGTGAGTGTCTTGCCCTGTTAGGACCAAGTGGATGTGGTAAAAGTACAACGCTGCGTTTAATAGCGGGATTAGATTCTCCTAATCAGGGATCAATATTTATAGATAACACTGATATTACAAATATTTCACCAGTAGATAGAAATATAGGAATGGTATTTCAAAGTTATGCATTATTTCCTCATTTAAATGTGTTAGAGAATTTGAAATTAGGTCTAAAGGTAAGAGGTAATAAACAAACCGAGATAGAAGAACGTGTCAACAGAATTCTATCAATTATGCAAATGAGTCATTTGGTTAAAAGAAGGCCAAATGAATTATCAGGTGGTCAAAAGCAAAGATTAGCTTTAGCAAGAGCTATGTTAAGGCAACCTAATGTATACCTATTAGACGAGCCTATGAGTAATTTGGATGCTCAGTTAAGAGAAGAACTTAGACCCGAATTAAGAGATTTCATAATATCTGGTTCTAAACCTGTAGTTTATGTTACTCATGATCAACAAGAAGCAATGTCAATGTCTAATAAAATTGCTGTCATGAATGAAGGAGAGATCCAACAAATAGGTACAGCAAAAGATTTATATAATAGACCAAACTCATTATTCGTCGCAAGTTTCATAGGAAGGCCACAAATAAATACTTTATCTATTAAAAACAATGTCATAACAGCTATAAGGCCTGAACATATTTATTTCAATTCAGAAGGTTTAGACTGTAAGTTATCACATATCGAGTGGCTTGGAAATTATCAATTGTTATTTATAGAATCTAAATATGGATTAATTAAAATGATGTGTTCTGCTGAACAAGAAAGGCCCGAAAAAATAAAAATAAGTTGGAATAAAGAAAGAGAACATGATTTTGATAAAAAGACTGGTAAAAGATTAAATAACATATAACTAAAACTACTTATATAAAATGTATCAAAGAACTATTGATTATTCTATAAAAGTAAACTAATTTACCAATGATTTATAATCATCTAAGCTTCCTATATTAATTCTCTTACTGTGCACGAATTATCTCTTGGAACATGGTTCATTCATTTAACCTCACTTTTTGAATGGATTTTAGCTATTTTAGTAATTGCAAACCTCGGTTCATCCATAAAAAATGTAGGGCTTTCATATCTTGCAATAGCAATGTTACCCAATCTTGCAAGTGCTATGGCAGCTATAACATGGCATATATTTGATAATTCAATTGAATTAAAAGGTTTAGTTGTTTTACAGGCTGGATTGACAATGATTGGGAATATCTGTTTAGCCTTAGCAGCTAGGAATCTTTATATAATTCAGGAGCAAAATACATGACATATTTTCTAAGCCTCAATTCACTTGAGTTTTTGGCTAAAATTGATCCAGGACCTTTTTTTGTGTTTTCCCTTATTCCGTATTTATTTTTTCTTTACTGGCTTAATAAAGTTTCAATAATACCAAAATTAGCCCAATGGGGGTTCAGATGCACTCTTATATTCGTATTAATAACTATTATATGTGCAATTATTGCGAAATTAATTTATGGCGGAGAATTGACAGACATTGATCCTCTCCATGGCTTGGCTGAAGCATTCCTAACCCTTAGTGATGGATTGATTGTGATTGGTTTCTTGAGCCTAAACAACCAAAAGACTTAAAAACTCTTAAGACTAATTAAAATAGTTTGGCTAATTGGGCTTTTATAGTCGAAAATTATATGTATACAGCAAAATAATCATGCTTACCTCCATTTTGGCTGCAGTTGAACCAGCTACTTTTCATTGGTCACCAAGAGTTGCTGTGGTCATGATTGCTTGTAACATACTTGCTTTTGCAATTGCCAAAGCAAATATTGCAAAGCCAAACGAAGGGTTTTCAATGCCTAACGCAAAGTATTACGGGGGCATGAGCCATGCATCAGTAGTTGCGGCTTGTTGCCTTGGACATGTACTAGGAATTGGCTCAATAGTTGGGCTTGCCTCTAGAGGAGTTCTTTAAATCGATATTCAGTAATAAATTCGACAAATTAAAGAATAAAATAACTGTCTAATATATTAAAAATATATTAGACAGTTATTTTATTTATTGATTTTAAAATAATTTATTATCTTATCTGATATTTGATCAGCAGTTAAACCTAATTCAAACTTACTTTGGTCTGGTGAAGCGTGATGCACTAATTTATCTGGAATTCCAATACGCAAAATCGATTTATTAATTATATTTTCATCTATTAATGATTCAGCAATAGCTGCTCCAAAACCTCCTTCAAGAGAGCCTTCTTCTAAGGTAACTACTTTCCCTATCTTAGAAATCAAAGGATGAATTAAAGATTTATCTAAAGGTCTTAAGAATCGAGCATTAACAATTGTGGATTTTATTTTAAAATCTTTTAAAAGAATATTTGAAGTATGAATGGCAGTTGAAACCATAGATCCATAAGCAATTAAGAGAATATCCTCTCCTTCTTGGAGTATCTCCCCTTTACCTACTTCTATAGGTTTCCATCCTTCTTCAATTAAAGGCACCCCTTCACCAGAACCTCTAGGTATCCTTAGTGCTGATGGGCCATTTATACTGAGGGAAGTAACAAGCATTCGTTGAAGTTCTGCCTCATCTTTTGGAGCCATAACTGTGAAATTAGGTACAGATCGTAAATAGCTAATATCATATTGACCTTGATGAGTTGGACCATCAGCACCTACTATTCCAGCCCTATCTAAAACAAAAGTAACGGGCAAATTCTGAATACCTACATCATGAATTAATTGATCATATGCCCTTTGTAAAAAGGTACTGTAAATAGCAACTACAGGTTTTATACCCTCACATGCCATTCCGGCGGCAAGAGTGACTGCATGTTGTTCTGCTATTCCAACATCTATATATTGTTTTGGTAATGCTTTCTGTAATAAATCAAGGCCTGTACCTGTAGCCATAGCAGCTGTTATACCTACGACTTTACTATCTTGTTCACAGATTTTTACGAGAGTTTGTCCAAAAACCTTACTGTAACTTGGTGGTTTTGGAGATTTAGATGGCTTTGATTTTCCTGTCGTTAAATCAAAAGCTGATTGAGCATGATATCCAACTTGATCTGCTTCAGCATATGGATATCCTTTACCTTTTTTTGTAACAACATGAACCATCACAGGGCCCCCATCTTTATGAGCTGCCTGAAACGTTTTTATCATTTGAGATATATCATGACCATCAATTGGACCCATATATTTAAACCCAAGTTCTTCAAAAACTGCTCCCACTTTTGGTACGGATAGCCTTCTAACACTTCCAGAAAGAGATTTAATTTCTTCTGGCAATTCGCCGCCCATAAACGGAAGATTTTTTACACTCTCTTGAACACTATCTGTAATAAATTGCATAGGAGGACTATGCCTCATACGATTTAAATAAGTAGAAAGAGCACCTACAGGAGGTGAAATAGACATGTCATTATCATTAAGAACAACTAACAATGGAGTATTGGGCAAATGTCCAGCATGGTTAATAGCCTCTAATGCCATTCCACCTGTTAATGCGCCATCACCTATTACCGCAACACATTTAAAATCCTTTCCTTGCTGATCTCGAGCAAGGGCCATTCCTAAGGCTGCAGAAATAGAAGTACTTGCATGTCCTGCACCAAAGTGATCAAATCGACTTTCACTTCGTTTTAAGTACCCTGCTACACCATTTTGTTGTCTCAGGCTGTCAAAACTGTCATATCTCCCTGTCAGAAGCTTATGAGGATAAGCCTGATGGCCTACATCCCAAACGACTCTATCTACATCAAGATCAAGAGTTTGATATAAAGCAATGGTTAATTCAACAACACCTAGACCAGGCCCCAAATGTCCGCCACTAGTAGAGACTACTTGTAGATGCCTTTCCCTAATTTGACATGCAACATCTTCTAGTTCATCTGTGGATAAACCATGTAGCTCATTAGGATGGTTTAATTCGCTTAGACGCATACCCACTTAAACCGATACATTCAATCTACGGGGTCTTGGGATTCTATTTGGCAAATTTGGCTATCTACGCAGTCAAAATTAAAAATTCATCAAAAAAATTATCTAAAAAAGGGGGTTTATGCAGAACTACTTACAAAAAATACTTCGTGCCAGAGTCTATGAAGTTGCATCAGAGACGCCTTTAGAATATGCAAAAAATATTAGTGAAAGAATAAAAAACGATATTTGGTTAAAACGTGAAGACCTGCAGCCTGTTTTTTCTTTCAAAATTAGAGGTGCCTTTAATAAAATGGCACAGCTCTCTAAAAAGGAACTAAAAAATGGCGTTATAGCATCAAGCGCCGGCAATCATGCTCAAGGAGTAGCTCTAAGCGCTGCTTATTTGAAATGTAGAGCGTTGATAGTAATGCCTATTACGACTCCTGATGTAAAAATAAAAGCTGTAAAAGCTAATAAGGCAGAAGTTCTACTATATGGAGAAACATACGATGAATGCTACGAAAAAGCTCAAGAATTAAGTAAAGAGAAGGGTTTAACTTTTATTCATCCCTTTGACGATGAAGAAGTTATAGCTGGACAAGGGACTATTGCTATTGAAATCCTGAGACAGTGTGAAGATAGACCAGATGCAATTTTTATTGCTGTAGGAGGAGGAGGATTAATTTCTGGGATAGCAGCATATGTTAAAAATCTATGGCCAGATATTCAAATAATTGGTGTTGAGCCTATTGATGCTGCCGCTATGAGTAAATCGCTTGAAGTTGGAAAAAGAATTGAGCTTAATAATGTTGGTTTATTTGCAGATGGGGTAGCGGTAAGAAAAGTAGGGAAATTAACATTTGAAATATCTAAGAAATATGTAGACGAAATGATAACTGTAAATACGGATGAAATATGTGCAGCAATAAAAGACGTATTTGAGGATACTAGATCTATTCTTGAACCAGCTGGAGCTTTAGCCTTAGCAGGTTTAAAATCATATGTAGCAAGTAAGAAATGTATTAATAAAAAACTAATAGCAATATCTTGTGGAGCAAATATGAATTTTGATAGGTTAAGGTTTATAGCTGAAAGAGCTGAATTAGGAGAAGAAAGAGAAGCTATGCTAGCAGTGGAAATAGAAGAGCAGGCTGGGAGCTTAAAGAAGTTATGTGAAATTTTAGGTAATAGAAGTCTAACTGAATTTAGTTATAGAATGGAAAATAATAAAAAAGCCGAGATATTTTTAGGCGTACAAGTCAACGATTATAATGATAGGCAATTACTTTTAAATAAATTTAGCCAATTTAAAATTAAATATCTAGATCTTAGTCAGAATGAATTAGCCAAACTTCATCTACGACATATGGTTGGTGGCCGATTACAAAATTCATCAAAGCTATTTAATGATAATTATCAAGAGCTTCTATATCGATTTGAGTTTCCTGAAAGACCAGGGGCACTTATGAAATTTGTAGACAAATTAAAACCGAAATGGTCAATCAGTATTTTTCACTATCGCAATCATGGAGCTGATGTTGGAAGAATTGTCATTGGTGTCCTAGTTCCTAAAAACGAGCATACTGATTGGAAATTTTTTCTTGATGAATTGGGTTATCAATATTGGAATGAAACAGAAAATCCAGCATATAAACTTTTTTTAGGTGCACATACTGCATAAGCACGTTAATTTAGCTTGTCTACTAAGAAGGGCATTATGGCCAACAAAGATCCCCTTCCTCTTAAAAACACTGAAGACTCAAATTTTTCTCTGCCAGCAAAGATTGAGGCAATCCTCTACCTCAAAGGTAGGCCTGTCTCCTTAAAGGAGTTATGCGAGCTTTCACAGGCATCACAAAACTCTATTGAGGCAGCTTTGATAGCCTTAATGGCAAGCTATGCCCAGAGGGATTCAGCTTTAAACATACAAGAAATAAAGGGTCGATATAGTCTCCAATTGAGAAGTGGACTAGGAGAACTAGTTAAAAATTTGCTCCCTGTTGATTTGTCCGTAGCCACCCTAAGAACTCTTGCAACTATTGCCCTTAAAAAAAGAGTCTTACAATCTGAATTAGTAGATCTAAGAGGATCAGGAGCTTATGATCACATAAAGGAATTAATTGATCAAGATTTCATAGAACGCAAACGTCAAAGTGAAGGTAGGTCATATTGGATTACGCTCTCAGAGAAGTTTCATAGAACATTCTCTGTCCTGCCAGAGATCAGTTCATTTGATCCCCCCAAAGCAGCCTAGGTTCTAGCAACTAACTAATCATGCAAATTTTATCTACTTTCCTACAAGTGTTGGCTCAAACACTACAAATTTATTCTCTTGTTCTAATTATAAGAGTTTTATTAAGTTGGTTCCCTAATTTAGATTGGAGCAACCCAATCCTGACTTCTATTGGATCAATTACGGATCCTTATTTAAATGCTTTTAGAGGAATAATACCTCCAATTGGTGGTATTGACCTTTCTGCAATATTAGCGTTTATAGCTCTAAATCTTATGGAAAATTTACTTTCTGCCGCTTCCATTTCCATGTATGCAGGAGCTTTTGGATACTAATTAATTTTAATTATCTATTATCCCCTTCACCGGAAATTTTTCCTCTTTTAGCACGACTTGAAAGCTTTTCCAAATTTCCCAAAGCGACATCTTCCAACTGATATCCAATTTCAGAACTAAGTTGAGCTACATACCAAAGCACATCACCCAGCTCTAATTTAATTTTCTCTCTCATGTTTTTGTCAAAATCTCCATTGCGGTCTCTAAGAACCTTTTTAACTTTCTCTGCCACCTCACCAGCTTCTCCAGCCAATCCCAAGGTTGGATAAATGGGATTATTACCTACATTTGGATAAGTAGCCGTTTTACGGGCTTGTTTTTGGTACTCATTAAGGTCCATGATAGGTGTTTAGAAATTCATTAAAAAGGTACGAATGACGCACGGCTGTTATTTTCCAACTAATGGAAGGTACTGAAGATGCCCTCAATAGATCTAACACGTAGGACAAAAATAGTCGCTACTATTGGCCCAGCAACAGAATCGCCCCAAAAAATAGAAGAGCTAATAAGAGCAGGTGCAACAACCTTTCGGCTTAACTTTTCTCATGGAGATCATCAAGAACACAAGCAAAGAATTCAAACTATTAGAAACGTTTCAACTAAGCTTGGGGTCCAAATAGGTATTTTACAAGATTTACAAGGTCCAAAAATTAGGCTTGGGAAGTTCACTGACGGACCAATCACCTTATCTAAGGGTGACGAGTTTAAATTGACTTCAGAGAATGTAAAATGTTGCAAAACAATTGCTACTGTTACTTATGATAAATTAGTAGAAGAAGTTGATATTGGTAATAGGATATTGCTAGATGATGGAAGAGTTGAAATGGTTGTAAAAAGTATAGATAAAAATAACAAAGCTCTAAATTGTTCTGTTAACGTAGGCGGTGTTTTATCTAACAACAAAGGAGTTAATTTTCCAGATGTTCAACTATCTATTAGAGCTTTAACTCCAAAGGACAAAAAGGATCTTGAATTTGGTTTAGCAAATGATGTCGATTGGATAGCTCTAAGTTTTGTACGTAATCCTTCAGATATGTTAGAAATAAAAGAACTAATAAAGGCGCATGGTAAAAATACTCCTGTAGTAGCAAAAATAGAGAAATTTGAAGCGATTGATCAAATTGATGCAATATTACCTTTGTGTGATGGGGTTATGGTGGCTAGAGGAGATCTTGGAGTTGAAATGCCGGCGGAAGAAGTGCCACTTATTCAAAAAGATTTAATCCGTAAATCAAACAGTTTAGGGATTCCTATTATTACAGCAACTCAAATGTTGGACTCAATGGCATCAAGTCCTAGACCAACAAGAGCAGAAGTAAGTGATGTTGCTAATGCAATACTTGATGGAACTGATGCAGTAATGCTTTCTAATGAAACTGCTGTTGGTGAATTTCCAGCCGAAGCAGTTTTTACAATGGCCACAATAGCTAAAAGAATAGAAAGAGACTATCCACTAAGAGCTCTAGAAAATCATCTCCCATGCACTATTCCAAATGCGATAAGTGCAGCAGTCAGTAATATCGCAAGACAAATAAATGCTACTGCTATTTTACCTTTAACAAAATCGGGGGCAACTGCTCATAATGTAAGTAAATTCAGACCAGCTACACCAGTTTTAGCCATTACAAGTGAATCAAATGTTGCAAGAAGGCTACAACTAGTATGGGGTGTTACTCCTTTAGTTGTTGACAATCAAGAAAGCACAACTAAAACATTTGAACTAGCAATGGCTTTAGCTCAAGATAAGAATTTACTTAAAGAAGGTAATTTAGTTGTTCAGACTGCAGGAACTCTTACTGGAGTCAGTGGCTCTACTGATCTAATTAAAGTGGGAATTGTCAAGCAAATAGTAAAGTGATTAATAAAACACTCAAAATACTCCTTAATTAAACATGAATAAAAATATAAAAATCATTGAAACATTAAAAATATCGATAAAAACTCTTAGAAGAAATAGGCTCAGAAGTTTACTTACGATGTTAGGAATAATTATAGGAAATTCTTCAGTAATAACTCTTGTTGGTATAGGAAGAGGTGCCCAAAACCTTGCTTCTAATCAATTAAATAATCTTGGAGCAAATGTACTTTTTGTAGTACCAGGGAACAATGACACAAGAAGGCGTGGTGTTGCCTTCCCTAGAAATCTTGTGTTAGAAGATGCAATAGCAATAAAAGAACAAGTTCCTTCTATAAAAAGGGTTGCTCCACAAATAACTTCTAACGAAGTAGTTCAATTTGGATCAAGAAGTACAACAAGCTCTATCTCAGGAGTAACTACTGATTTTCTTACTGTGAGAAGTTTTGAAATAGCTCAAGGGAGATTTATTTCTGTTAAGGATTCAAATTCAGCAAGAAATGTAGCTGTAATAGGACCTGACTTAAGTAAAAAATTATTTCCATATCGAAAAGCAGTTGGCAAAGAAATAAGAATAAAAGATCAACTTTTTCAAGTAATTGGCGTCATGGCACCTAAAGGTGCTGTATTTGGTAATAATCAAGATGAGAACACCTATATTCCTTTATCTACTATGGTTAATAGAATTACCGGCAGAGATAAAACCTACGGTGTTAGCTTAAGTTTCATAAGTGTCGAAGCAATAAATTCACAAAAAACAAGTGCCGCAAAGTTTCAAATTACAAATTTACTAAGACAAAGGCATAAGATCCTAAGGGATGATGATTTTGCCGTTCGATCACAAAAAGATGCACTACAGATTGTTAGCAATATTACAGGTGGACTTACTTTAATGTTAGCTGCCATAGGTAGTATTTCGTTGCTAGTAGGTGGTATAGGAATTATGAATATAATGCTTGTATCTGTATCTGAAAGGACAGAAGAAATAGGACTAAGAAAAGCTATAGGAGCAAGAAGTTCTGATGTTTTAAATCAATTTCTTATAGAATCACTTATTCTTTCAATAATTGGAGGAATGATTGGAACTGGGACTGGAATAGCAGCTGTATCTACTGTTGCAATGTTAACACCTCTTCCTGCAACAATAGGAGCAGGAACAATACTCATAACGGTATCTTTATCTGGAACAATAGGTTTATTTTTTGGAGTTATTCCAGCGAGGAGGGCAGCAAAGCTAGATCCTATTGTTGCCTTAAGAAGTCTATAAAAAATTCTTATAGATTATATTCTTATACTAAATCTATTACTTTTATTATTTAATTTAATTTTTTAATAATAAAAGAAAATTCTAAATAAAAACTAAAATTAGCGATGTGACAGAATTTAATTGAACATGTCGATCAACGTTTGATAATCAAAGACCTCTAGAATAGATTAAATTAAATTAAGTAAGGTCGTGAATCAACGCTGGCGTTTAATTGCTCTTTGGCTTTTGCCTATTGGTGTCGCCTTAATTTTAGGTTGGCAAATCTTAGGTGGTGGGCAGAGTGAATCACTTAAATCAACAACTGGAACAACTGTTGCACCAAGAAATACAGCTGTTGCAAGAATGAGTTATGGACGTTTTTTGGATTATATTGAATCTGGAAGGGTTACTAATGTAGACATATATGAGGGAGGAAGAAATGCTGTAGTTGAGGCAGTAGATCCAGAGTTAGACAACAGAGTCCAAAGATTAAGAGTTGATCTACCTGGCCTCGCACCAGAATTGATTAATACCCTTAAAGAAGAAGGTATAAGTTTCGATATACATCCAGCAAAGACCTCACCACCTGCCTTAGGGGTATTAGGGAATCTTTTGTTTCCATTACTTTTAATTGGAGGCTTAATTTTTCTTGCAAGAAGATCTAGTTCTATGCCAGGTGGGCCTGGACAAGCAATGCAATTTGGCAAAACCAAAGCTCGTTTTGCCATGGAAGCAGAAACAGGGGTTAAATTCGATGATGTTGCTGGAGTTACAGAAGCCAAACAAGATCTTCAAGAAGTTGTAACTTTCCTAAAGCAACCTGAAAGATTTACTTCCGTTGGAGCAAGAATTCCTAAAGGAGTACTACTTGTTGGCCCACCAGGCACTGGCAAAACTTTATTAGCTAAAGCTATTGCAGGAGAAGCAGGTGTCCCTTTCTTTTCATTGTCAGGATCAGAATTTGTAGAAATGTTTGTAGGAGTTGGAGCAAGTCGAGTTAGAGATTTATTTAAAAGAGCTAAAGAAAACAGTCCTTGTTTAATATTTATTGATGAAATTGATGCAGTAGGAAGGCAACGAGGAGCTGGGATAGGAGGAGGGAATGACGAAAGAGAGCAAACATTAAATCAACTATTAACTGAAATGGATGGTTTTGAAGGTAATAGCGGAATTATCATTATCGCGGCAACAAATAGACCAGATGTACTTGACTCTGCTCTAATGCGTCCTGGAAGATTTGATAGACAGGTTAGTGTAGATGCACCAGATATAAAGGGAAGATTATCTATCCTAAAAGTTCATTCAAGGAACAAAAAATTAGCTGAGGAATTATCACTTGAAAGTATTGCAAGACGTACACCTGGATTTACTGGAGCTGACCTAGCAAACTTATTAAATGAAGCAGCAATTTTAACAGCAAGAAGAAGGAAAAGTTCCATTACTATAACTGAGATAGATGACGCAGTAGATAGAATTATTGCAGGTATGGAAGGACAGCCTTTAACTGACGGTAAAAGTAAAAGATTAATTGCATATCATGAAGTAGGACATGCATTAATTGGAACATTAGTAAAAGACCATGACCCTGTTCAAAAAGTAACTGTCATCCCAAGAGGTCAAGCTAAAGGTCTTACATGGTTTTCCCCAGATGACGATCAAGCACTTATATCAAGAGCACAACTAAAGGCAAGAATAATGGGGGCTTTAGGTGGAAGAGCCGCTGAAGATGTAGTTTTTGGAAGAGCAGAAGTAACTACTGGAGCTGGTGGTGATATTCAACAAGTAGCTTCTATGGCAAGGCAAATGGTGACAAGATTTGGTATGAGCGATTTAGGTCCAGTTTCTCTTGAAGGAGATAGTCAAGAAGTCTTTTTAGGAAGAGATCTTATGAATAGAAGTGATATCTCAGATTCTATAACTAACAAAATTGATCAGAAAGTTCGAGAAATGGTTAAAGATTGTTATACAGATACGTATGAAATTGTCAAAAGGAATAGAAATGCTATGGACAAATTAGTAAATATATTAATTGAAAAAGAAACTATGGAAGGAGAAGAATTTTGTAAAATATTATCTGAATTCACCTCAATTCCAGAAAAAGAAAGAACTGTACATTCACTTAATTAATCTTTATTTGTAAAAATTTATACAAGATTAACAGATCTTTTATTTAAAACAGAATCAATAATTCCGTATTTTACTGCCTCCTCAGGGGACATAAAGAAGTCCCTATCAGTATCTTCTTCAATTCGTGATAAAGGTTGTCCCGACCTTTCAGATAGCTCTTTATTAAGTCTTCCTTTCAAAAACAAAATTTCATCGGCCTGAATCCTTATGTCACTTGCCTGACCTCTTGCTCCACCAAGAGGTTGATGAATCATAATCCTAGAATGCTGGAGGCTACTTCGTTTCCCTTTTGCGCCTGCACATAAAAGGAATGCTCCCATACTTGCTGCCAATCCAACACAAACAGTGTGAACATCAGGCCTGACATGCTGCATTGTATCGAAAATTCCAAGTCCGTCATAGACAGACCCGCCGGGAGAATTTATATATAAAAAAATATCTTTTTCTGGATCTTCAGCTTCTAGAAAAAGAAGTTGAGCAACGATCCTATTAGCTGCTTCATTTGTTACTGGTTCTCCTAAGAAAATTATTCTCTCTCTTAAAAGCCTTGAATAAATATCAAAGGCCTTTTCACCACGGCCAGATTCTTCTATAACAATAGGAATCATTTCTAATAAGTAAGGTTATTACGATATTAGAGGGGAATCAGCAGAGGTAGGATTACATAAGAACATATGTGAGATTATTCATTTGAATGAGCTTAAGACCATTTCTGATAGCAAAAAGGAATTTCACCTAAATTTTCCTTTTGTCATCTCACCTATATACAGACGTATAACAGATGAGTTATTAGTTGAGCTCCATCTACTTAAGCATCAGAAGGCATTTAAGCCTGACAATGTTTTTGCAGTTGGATTAACGAAGGTATTTGATTCTTTTATGCAGGGCTACCGGCCAGAAGATCACAAGACAAGACTTTTTGATGCCTTATGCAAATGTAATGCAATAGACTCAACTGAAATCAAGAAAAACTCTTCTAAGACAATAGAAGAAGTAAGCAATCATTCAATTGAAGCAATCGAAGAATATCTAAAAAATGAAGCAGAGACAGAAAATTCTCCCCTATCTACATTACTAAGTTCAATTAAAAAGGACAATATATTTTATTCAAGGCTATCAGTAATAGGACTATTTACTATATTAAATACATGCAAAGAAGGTTATAAATTAAAGGATGATGAACTTTCTAAGAAAACTGAAATGATATTTACTAAAATTGGTTATTCATCTACTAGAGTAGAAAAGGATCTTGAAAACTACAAGACTAGTTTAGATAAACTTAACCAAGCTATTGAATTAATGAAGGAAAGTGTAGCAAGGGAAGAAAGGAAGGGAAAAGAACGGGAATCAAATAAATAAATTATTTATTTGATTGATTATTCTTTAATCTTCTTTTATCTTTAAATTCTATTAAAGATAAATAGATCACAGATATTGTTATAAAAACAAGCAAGATAACTATTGATATCATTATGGTATTACCCAAAGTTAAATATTGGGTTAGATTACGCATTATAAATAATTAAAGATTTATTGATCCGTCTCCATTCCTACCCCAAACCACCATTGCAATTGAGAGGGTAAAAACGCCAGCCAATGCAGCCCAGGCAAATGTAAATAACATTTTAGTTTATGCTCGTGAAGCTTAGATTTATTATAAGATATGGTTAAGCAAATAGGAAGAATTGCTCTTGATCATAAACCAAATGACATTTTCAGGAACAAACGAATCAACAGTACTAGAAAGAGTAAAAGAAAAGCAGAAATATCCAGAGGCAAGGGTAATTGTTCTTGATGATGATTTTAATACATTTGAACATGTTGTTAACTCACTTCAAAAAATAATACCAAACATGAATGAAGAGAAAGCATGGAAATATGCAAATAAAATAGATAAAGATGGTTCTGCAGAAGTATGGTCTGGACCTTTAGAACAAGCTGAGTTATACCACTATCAATTATCGTCTGAAGGTTTAACTATGGCTCCACTTGAAAGAATATGAATTAAATAAATTCATTATAATTAGGAGATAATCTAGTCAAAAATATTATGAATTTGATTTCTTCTTAACAGATAATAAATCAAATGTTCTCAATTCATTTGTTTGTACTTGATAAATATATTTAACGACCTTACCAGGACAAAGAGCTAGGCCTCTCACTTCCTTATCATGAGATTCTACAGTCAATACTCTAGTAAATGGACCAAAGCAATCCAACAAGGGTCCAGATACTGTATTATGAAGTTTCTCCGTAGAGTTCAACATCTAAAATATAGCCTCCTACTTTTTAGTAGCTAGGATTTTGATTTTAGACAATAAAAGATAAGGTGATATGGGCAGAGTAGTAGAAAATCACAGTACATACATCCAAGGACTCTTGCAAAGGCTAAAAGAACTGTCCCAAGTAAAAGGAATTAAAACTATTACGCCTGGGGTTATTTCAAGAACTCGAGGGAGGAGTACTGTCTATTTATGTAGAATTTCAAGTCCTATTATTGGTGGTTATAAGCTTATAGTCCGAAAAGGTAACTCTGTTCAAGAGGTCTTCGTTATAACAAATTTATCTAAAGTTCTTTTAACATATGAGATAAAGAAAATATTCGAAAATAAATAAAGTAATAGAATTAATTATAAAACAACTAAATATCAGTTGTTTCGTGTATATTATCAGATAGGGTATTAACAATAGCTGCTGAATCTGCTAGATCCTTCAACATTTCTTCTCTAAGAGCAGATATAGCTTCTTCAAGAATTGTCGGATCGTTATTAACCATAAAAATTTTAAATCTTAATTATATTGACATTAGAAATTTAAAACGGACAAAAGTGTCACAGTTGTTAACTTGCAACGGGAAAAATTTAATAAATTTTTAATCATCTGTCTTATCAACTTAACAAAACAATTCCTGGATTCTAAGACTTTTATCAGTAGAATTTTATTAATTATATATACTCAATTGATACAGAATAAATATCCAATTTATTTTCTAGCCCTTATTTCATTTTTCGTACCATTAAAATTATCAAAAGCTGAAACAACACTCAAAGACCTTGAATATTGCTTAATTAATCAGAAGGATTATGAATGTACAGTGCTGCTAAATATAACAAAACCTATTCATGATCTTCCTATCTTAAAAGATCAAGGTCCGATACCAATAAAAGTCATACCTTACTCCAGATCTAAAAAGACTACAAGAAATAGCATTAGAAGTAATAATAAAATAAGAAATTCATTTAATATTGATGATGATTCCTACTTATATGAATTGAGGTAATTTTATCCAAATGTAGATTTATTATATCCCCAGTGAGAGGCTTTTACATCTTCCATATAAATATAAATTCTATCAGATCTAATATCTGTATTTTGTTCAATGATCGTACAAATATTTTTGCTAATCTCTTTTGGATTAATTCCACCAATTGATTTTATCTCAATATAGGCTGAAGGCTCTGAAATAGAATCAAATAAAATAGTATTGACATTCTGAAAAATAACCATTACATATTTTTCTGGCTTTCCTGTTAAAGTAGAAATTTCCTGAGAAAGACGTGAAATTAGATTAGATTTATCAAAGTTTTCTGAATTAGTAGAAAAATTTAGAACAGGCATTGAGATAATTATTTTAAATAATCTTTATTATATCATAATAAATCTATATAGTTAAATAAAATATTGTCAACTATGTAATAAAGAAAAGGAACATAGATCATTAATCATTTTTAATTCAAATTGTTTTTCAGGCTTAAACCATCCTCGCCAAGAAAGAACGGAATTGGTAACATTAATCTCCTTATACTTACAACTGATTGCTATATATATTGGTTGGTTATTATTATTGTAAGCTTGATAAATAACATTATTATTCTTTATACCTATTTTACGAAGCTTAACTTTTAATGGGCCATATTCTCTATATTCATTTTCATATTTGTTGTTGATTATATTGATTTCATTAGAGATTAAAAGGTTTTTACCAAAAACAGCATAATCTGGTGTAGTATACTTTAAATCAAATATATTAAAGATTAGATAAAATAAAGGAATATAAAACATTTAATTAAATAAGGTCAAACTTCATATTCAGATTCAAATTCATTTACAAGTTTTTTATAAAGATCTAATGTTTTTTGACTGTCATCATTATATCCATAATCAGTATATAACGAAATTAAATTGGTGAGGCAGATTTTTACCGGTTCAAAAGCAACTATATATTCGCCTTGTATAGATTCCTCATCAATATCATTTATAATCGCTGTAACAAGTTCAACTTTTCTTTTGGCTTCTGATATCTGCTTCTCCATCTCAGGATTTAATTTTCTACGTTTTTTTGGCATAGTTTTTTTATCAGCAATTTAATTCTAGCAAACCCTAGGTTATAAGTCCCTCATTTTAGCGAACATATTATAACCAATCTAATTGAAATCGTAATAATTTTCTTGTTAGAATTAAATCCATGATAGCTATCTTCAATGGTTATACATGAGTAATTATTTAGATATAAATGCTAAGCTGAAAAAAAACATGATATTATAGAGAAGAATCTTTAAGGAAATTGGGAAAAAAGCCAACAACCAATCAGCAGCCCAGGCTTCCTTGGTGGGTAGAATTATTTTTTGTTCAAATTGGACTACCAGATCAATTACTACGTACTTTACTCAAACTCAAAAAGTCAACCCAAAAATGTATTAAAGAAAATAACCAAAATGTATTTTATACATTATTATTTTTAATGGCTATGATTTATATAAATCCAATAATAAAAAATTCTAAACTAGAGAATGCTTGTATCAAAAATACAGAGATTTTCATTGAAAATAGTTTGAATAAGGGTATAAAGTATAAATTACCTGAAGTATCTATAGTTGCTCATAATTTCTGTAATGGTGGTAGTTTGGAGTAAATCAGGGAAAATTTGGATATTTCTATATTTCTGCTAATATAAATCTGACAATTAACCTTTAAGAACTAAATAGGCAGCTAAAATGAATGATGAGGATTTGATCGATTATTTTAACCAGAATCTTGAATCAATTTTCACAAGTGATAATTTTGATCAAAAATTAGAATTTATAAGTTTCTGTATTGAGGATAAAAGAATTCAAGATTTAATTAAAACTTGGCCTAATGATATAAAAATTAAAATTGTTCAGAAATATTTTTTAAGGCATGATCTAAAGGACAGTGAAATTATAGATGAATACTCTTGGAGTGATTACTATGAAATGTA
Source organism: uncultured Prochlorococcus sp. (assembly GCA_902564535.1). Classification (GTDB taxonomy): domain Bacteria; phylum Cyanobacteriota; class Cyanobacteriia; order PCC-6307; family Cyanobiaceae; genus CACFBG01. The sequence continues at coordinate 2,289 of CACFBG010000002.1, read as the reverse complement.
TGATGGAAAGTTTGATGAAGATAATATGCTGCATATAACCATTAAGAAAGAAAATATTAGTGAAATAATAAGCTTAGGCTATAAGAAGCAAGATGTTAAAGAAAACTGGCATAAGCCAAAAGCTGGTCAATATAAATTAGATGATAATCAAAATATCATTATCATCCATAGTTGCCCAGATATAGAAATTTTTGGCGGAGACCTTAAGCAGCATCTCGAAGAACTTGGTTTGAAATTTGAATGGACACTAGATACAACATTATCTGCCATTTGAAAAACCCTCCATCCTCCTAAGGCTTTAATCCAACCAGAACGGAACAAGGGGGTTGAGTATTTACCCCTACCATGCTATATATGGCTTATAGGTATTTATAACCATGAATCTTCCAACTTTTCAAAAGGATGAACGAACTTTTGGTCGACTTGCAATGCTTTCAATCTCTTTTTTAATTCTTACAGAAATAAATACAGGACAAGGAATTCTATCCAGTATTGAGAATCTTAATATTGAGTCAATTTGGTGGTTACTAGGAATTTACGCCTAATATCTAACCTTATATTAATCATACTTTAACTAAATATATTATTTTTCTTTTTCTTTCCTAGTCATCATATTTTGAGCTAATGGTATCGAAGCTAAAGCAAAACTGACTATAAAACATGCAGCTGTAGCTATTAATCCATAAAAAGTAAAAGAAGATAATTCCATTTCTCCAAATTTAACGGCTAAAATGGTTAGAGTCATAAGATTTTTTTTGCTATATGCAAAATACTAACAAGCAGCCAATAATAATTCTAGGTGGTTTTCTGATTAATCCATCGAATTACAAAAATATGGCTGAATACTTTATAGATACAGAAAAAATAAACGCTCAAATAATAAATGTAACTAAATTTGAATGGTTGCAAACCTCTTGGGCTTACGGTTGGCTAAATATTCTTGATAAAGTTGAGAAAGTAGCTAAAGAGTTAACAAAAGAATCTCATACTGGAAAATTAACTCTAATAGGTCATAGTTCTGGAGGAGTAATGTTGAGGTTATTTCTTTCCCAAGATGAATTTAACAAGCGTACATATCGAGGAAGTTCTTATTGCAATCACTTGATCACTTTGGGTAGTCCACATCAAGCATTAAGAGCAACTAGACTTAGAGCTTTAGTGGATATAAAATATCCAGGCTCATTTTATTCAAAAGAAGTTAAATATACGTCTGTTGCTGGAAATTTAAATCTAAAAAGTCCTGAAGCAACATTAATATCTAAAAAATTTGCTCTAAACTCTTATAAGTCAATATCTGGGCAAGAGTCAATTATTGGAGATGGACTAGTTCCACTAACTTCTTCTCTACTTAAAAATTCTGAACAAATTATTTTAAATAATGTAGCCCATGGGAAATTTTTTGGAAAATATTGGTATGGTTCTAAAACTAAAGTAAATCTTTGGTGGGATAAAGCAAAAACAAATAATTAAATTAATTATTATTTTAATAAGTTATTAATTTGTGTAATAGATTACATAATTGAACGTGACGATTTGTTCACTGACCAAAAATTCTGGTATTAATATTAGTAAAAGTTATTTTATTAATGCTCTTCGACATTTCTTGTCGGTATTTCTTTGTGAGGATTAATGAAATTCTTCCAGCAATTGCTGGTAGCACCTGCTGCTTTGGGTCTTTTGGCCCCAATGGCTGCAAATGCTGCTGAGCTAAACATAAATAGTGTTTCTGACTACTCTTCTCATAAAAGTGAGAAAATAAAGAGTTTTTCTCAATTTTCAGATGTTTATCCTTCTGATTGGGCCTATCAAGCATTAATTGATATGTCCGAGAGGAATGGATGCAAAACGGCAGTAATTAAGGGAAGCATGACTCGATATGAGGCAGCTGCTCTTCTTAATAGTTGCTTATCACAAATAACAGAATTATCTCCTACTGAGAGACGCCTAATCAACGAATTCACAGCTGAACTTGCTGTTATCAAAGGACGTATTGAAGGTATTGAAGCTGATGTTGGTGCAGTCGGACCTGATCAGTTTTCAACAACTACCAGACTTTCAGGAACAACTGTTTTTGTAGTCGGTGGAGTTGATGGCGTTACTGATAAGGAAGCCGTCACTTTTAACTACGACACCAAACTTGCTCTTAATACAAGTTTCTCAGGTAACGACTTACTGAAAACTGTAATTCGTTCCGGTAACTTCAGTAGTACACCTTTTGCTGATAGCGCAGCATTGGAAACTGCTTTTAATAGTAGTAATCAGTTGGACTTACATCGCGCTTACTACCAA
>CACFBG010000001.1 GCA_902564535.1 uncultured Prochlorococcus sp. | reverse complement strand
TTTTTGTATTCATTTTTTGATGAAAGAGCTTCAACGATTTTTTGTTTAATGGAACCATCGAACCTTACAACCCATTCTTGACATTTTAATTTTGACTTCATTGTTTTATTTAATAATTATGAATTATAACATAACTCGTGAGATTTCTTAAATGAGCCATCTTTCTGATTTGCTATGAATCAAACGAAAAATTTTATCTATATAAAAAAGCTATATAATTGTGGATTATTTTATAGGATTAAAGATTTTTCCCTTTTTTTGATGGATTTTTAGACAAATTATGTTTTTAATATTTTGGCATTGATTTCGTGCTGATTCATGATCTTTTGCATAGCTGATTGTTAAGACATACAAGCTTTTTATGAGCTTTTTCTCTCAAGTCAATTTGAGAATAAAACCTAGGAAGGCATACATTAAGCTTACTAAATTTCCAGTAATAGGAAAGAAAAATGCCCAAGTATTTTTTTATGTAGGTTATCGAACTCCAGAACAAATATTAAAAGCTTCTGATGAAACTCTATTAAATATTCTTTGAGTAGGAAGGATATTTTAACGAATTCGAGAGATTATCGTGACAAATGATTTTACCTTCTCCTTCTTATCACCTTGTTTTGAATCAATATATACACGAAGCCTCCAAATAACAATAAGGGTAATAGATAAGCGGTTAACAAGATCCCCATTAATATTAATGATATGACTAATGCGATTATAAATATTAATATTGTTATAAAAAAGATTCTTTTGATCTTATTTTTCCAATAAGTTCCTGTGATTTTTTCTAAATTAATTTGTAAAAATTTTCTTTTTTGATATAAATTTTTTAAATTATTTTCATGCCAATAGGCTGATTGAGTTGCTGCAGAGGAAATGAACTTTCTTTGAAGTTTAAATAAAAAATTATTATTTGTGTTCAGCGCGGATTTAATTTGTACTTTTTTAGCTTCAAATAATCCAGACATTAGTTCAATTATCTCTTTATCGATAATGGCAATTTCATCTTTTATTGCTTTTATATTAGTTTGTTTAAGATCAATTACTTGAGAGATAGCAGTTGATTTATTTCTTTTCTGCTTTTTGTTGATATCCATGAATTCACTTACGAATCTTTAACTGTTTAGCATCTTCAGCGTGCTTTTAGCTATAAGTAGAATTAGATTAACCTATGTTAGATCTTTTCAACAAACCTAACAAGAAGTTAAGTGAATGAAAAAAAGGAATTTTTTACAATTTGCATATGAGGAATTTTGGGTTCCTTTATTAGGTAGAGGTTTAAGTATTTTTATAAAATCAATTGAAGGCAAAGATCCTAAAGAACGACCTACATTTGATCTAAGAGAAAAATAAAAAACCTACTGATTCCTCTCAATAATAATTGACATTATTTTTTCACAACAAATACTTACGTCAATAGACGCAATCTTCAGGCATCAATTTCGGTTATTTGCGTAAATTAATTCTGCCCCGAACCATCTACAACTTCTTTTAAGCCACCGAGTAGATCCCATTTAAATACTCCCCACTTCGTTAGCCAAAAAGCCGTCCAGACAACTGAAGCAATTATTGGGAACAGAACGAGAACAACTCTGAGGTCCATATCGGTTAGCAGTAAGCGATCCACATACTACGCAAGTTTGTCTTTTATGGTCAAGTGACTTGGATGCCTTCTGTAACGGATCAATTTTATATGATTTTTTTTTTCAAGAATTTAGTATGAATTTACCGCTCCCTAGTCTTTCAGATTGCTTTCTTGGAAAGGGATTTTGAGATTTAGCAACTTAAATGAAAATAGGGGGTTTTGAGTTTTGTCAGAAGTAGTATTGGTCTTGAGAAATTTGTAATTCTCATAATTCTTATCCTTTCCTGAATCCTTTTGAGCTCTACTGATGGCTTTGCTTTAAGTGATCTCATTTAAGCTTTCCATCAAATTAGGAGATTAGAGAAGTAAAGTTCATGCAGGTTTGAATCAGCATCATGTTAATAGAATCGAGCAAAAGTCGAATTTTTAAAGGATTGCTTTCTTTGATTATTCTTTTTGTAGTTGCTTGGCCTGCTCAAGCAGTGCTAGACCAGGGAGAAGAAGTACCCAATTATGTACGTGCAGACATAACAGGTATTGATTTACATGGCGAAGATCTTTCAAGGTCTTCTATTGCGGGAGCAGTGGTTCGTAATGCCAATTTAAGTGATGTGGATCTGCATGGGACTGTATTGACCCTCTCTGACTTAAAAGGATCTAATTTACAAGGCATCGATTTGTCAGATACTCTTTCTGATCGCGTAAATTTTCAGCGCACTGACCTGACCAATGCTGTTTTGACCAACATGATTGCATCTGGCAGTAGCTTTGCCGGAGCAGTTATCGAAGGTGCAGACTTTACCTTTGCAGTCCTAGATAGTGATGATCAGAGAAATCTTTGTAAAATAGCCTCTGGAGTTAACCCAAAAACTGGGATTTCAACCAAAGAAAGCCTTGAATGTTCTGATCAAGAGCAAGGTTATAAACCTGCAATGCCTGGTGCTTAATATGAAGTAATTACAATTGATGTTTAGTTATTTTTTAATCCATTTAATATTTCACCTCTTCTTTTTTCATTGAAGATATGGTTGCTTATAACGAAAACAATCAGTCTGATCAAAATTTGAAATTTAACACTCAAGCAGCATTGCCAATGCTGCTTGAGTATCGAAAATATATTTGGTTAAGCCATTGTGAATATATTTTAAAAGATTTTTTGATTCCCTGGGCTCAAACAAAGTTAAACCAAACCAAAGATAAATATGAACAGATAATTGTACTTATAGAAAATAGGATTGACAAACAATGGCTTTTCACTGTTTTAAATACAATTTTGATGTGTCCTGAAAATACCGGAATATGTTTTATAACTGATTCGAAGAATGAAGGATTAGCGAAATCTATTTTAATTAATCATAATATCGATTTAAAGGCAATTTGGTATCAAATAGATTCAATTGAGCCTGCAATTAATTTGGAAAATAATACTAGTTTTAATAGATTTATGAAGTCATCTAATTTTTGGGAAATACTACCTTATGAGAATATTTTAATAATCCAAACAGATGCATTATTGTCAGAGCCATTGCCAAAATATTTTTTTGATGTGGGTTATCTTGGCGCACCATTTTTACCTAGAGTTAGAAGTGAATATTTTTCTAATCGCTCTCAAGTTAATGGTGAAATTACTAATTTCTTTAAGGTAGATACACCTTTTAATTGTTCACCTAATAAGGATATATATCCTCATTTTTATGGTAACGGAGGATTATCTATCAGACGTAGATCTTTAATGAGTGAAATTTGCAAGAAATATGGAAGACTAAGTCCTGATAATGAGCAAGAGGATGTATTTTTTAGTAGACATTTAAATGAATTTTTGACTCCTGTTCCAGTTCATATAGCTAAAGCCTTTGCTTTTGAGACTATTTATTATAAGTCTTCTATTGGAAGTCATGCAGCTTGGAAGTACTTAAGTACTGATGAGTTGGCTGATTACTGCGATAAACATTTGAGAGAGGTATGGGCTTTGATGAATGAATAGTTGAATTTAATAGGGGGCTATCCTCCCCCATTGAATCATTTGGGTGATAAGGCTGATTTAACCCCATCTCCTTTTAGGTTCAGGCAGCAACAGGGGCTGCTTGACGGGAGAAACGAACGATGTTGTTCGCTGTTACGGTTTTGCTCATGCCGAGCAGGCTTCAGTCACCCGCCTTATGTCCCGTCGAAACCATTGCAGCCCCATAAAAAGAATTAAGTGGAGCTGAGCGGAATCGAACCGCTGTCCGAAACACTGGTGTGGATCACCTAGTTCACAAAATGAACACATCTATTCTTACAGTTATTACTGTGAATAGATAACTATTAAGTATTCCTAGTTTCTAAAAAAATAGTTTTTGAGCATGAATAGGTTTGAATCCATGCATTTCATTGCTGTTTTACCTCCTGGCCTAGAAGAAGAAGGTTGCAAGGAACTGGATGAGTTAGGGGCTAAGAGAATAGTGCCAATGAGACGTTCAGTTGCTTTTGAGTCAGATCTTGCGTGTTTTTATAGATTGCATTTGCAAGCCCGCTTGCCTTTTCGGCTTTTAAGACAAGTTGCAAGATTTCAATGTCATGATCCGAAAGATTTGTATAGAGGAGTTAGAGAAGCTTTTGATTGGGAATTATGGCTACATCCATCATTGACTTTTCGTGTGGATGTTTCAGGAACATCTGCTTGTTTACCACATAGTCATTATTCTGCTTTACAAGTTAAAAATGCTCTGATTGACCTACAAAGAGAAATATGGGGCATTCGCTCGAATATTAATCTTGAGCAACCAGATCTTTGTTTGCATCTGCATTTATCAGATAATGAAGGAGTTTTGAGTCTGGATGGTTCTGCCACAAGCTTGCATCGAAGAGGCTATAGATCTGCAATGGGTTCTGCACCATTAAAAGAAAATCTTGCTGCGGGATTAATTCGTTTGTCAGGATGGAATGGACTCTCCCCTTTAATAGACCCTGTTTGTGGATCAGGCACTTTGTTAATAGAAGCTGTTAGTTTAATTAAAGGACGACCTGTTAATTTCAATAGACACTTTACTTTTGAAAATTGGTTGGATTTTGATCCAATTCTTTGGCAAAAGGAGAAGGATAAGGTGAATGAAAGACCCTCTTTAAATTTTGTAAATCCTTATATTATAGGCTGTGAAGAGGATCCAAATGTTGCAGAACAGGCTAGATTCAATATTCGCTCTGCTGGCCTACAAAATTATATAAAGATTAAAAATATTAATTTTAAAAATTTAATTTTTCCAAAGGAAATAGGTACCATTGTCTGTAACCCACCATATGGAAAAAGAGTCGGTTTTGATAAAGACTTATCTTTACTTTATGGACAGTTAGGTGATTGTTTCAAAGAAAAAGCCTCAGGATGGGACTTGTGGATACTTAGTGGTAATCCAACTTTAACTAAGTCTCTTCGAATGAAGGCTAATAAAAAAATTCCTATAAGTAATGGAGGGATTGATTGTAGATGGTTAAATTATTCAATTAATTAATAATTATGATTTTCCAAGCACAGCTTTTGTTGTTTTTGAAATACCTTCAAGGGTTTCAGGTAGATATGGTCCTTTCGAAAGCTTGCCTCCTATTCTTAAACTTAGGCCAGCTAATGCAATATCACATAAGGCGATAACTATTAGTGAAATATCAAAATCCCAACCCAATTTCTCTTGCATCCAATGAATTAAAACTATTTCTGAGGCTAATAATGCAAATAGCAATAAAATACCGCCCATTCCAAGAAAAATTCCACCACTAATCAATCGACGCTTTTCTCGATCCATTTCTTGCAAGGCAATTCTTACATGCAAATCCATGACTGAACTTGCTAATGCAGTTACTCTTGCTGCAGCGCCAAGGTTTTTGGACCGATCTGGTGCTTCCATGATTATCTTTTACCTCCTGAAAGCATTACGCCAAGAATAACGCCAATTCCTGCAGCTATTCCAAGAGCTAAAAGAGGTCGTTTCCTGACAGGTTGTTCAATTTTTGGCCTAAGAGTTTTGTTTAATTCATCCAGCAGAGCTTCTAATTGTTTTTCTAAAGGCTCGAGGCTTTCAGCAAAATCCTTTGTTTTTTCACTTGCAGTGTTGAAAAGTTCTTCTAATTGCTCTTGAACTCCATAATTGGTATTGCCTGAATGTTTTGCAATAACAGTGATTAATTCATCTAGGCTCCCACGAGTTGCCTCAAGTGTTTGCCGTGCCAAGTCTGGCCACTCTTCTTGGATTTTGGGCAGTAAACTTTCAAATCTTTCATTCAACCATTGATCTGTGAGCTTTTGCTCTAGATCATTAGCCTCTTTGATCCTAGTTTGAGGTTCCCCGGATGAGGAATTCATTGATTCCATAAAATCCAGAATTTGTATCAAGCCTAGTAAGCACTAAGCCTCAAGGGAACCCTTAGTTTTGTGTAGCTTTCCACATCAAATATAATCTCATTCTTCGTTTTTCCGCATAAAACGCTTTTTCTAAGGTCTATGAAGTGCATCAAAGCGTCGACTTTGCTTACATTTAATTGCTATAGCTATGGTTCTAATGCTAAAAGTCTTTCAGCATTTACTTTAGTGATTATGGACGTCGGTTTGTCAGCAATGTATTTTGCGTCCAACACCATTCCAACCTCTTTCGGTATCGTTGCGGCCTCATTTGCTGGGGCTGGTAGCCTTTTGCTCATTGCGTTGAGGTTTGTTCCAGAGGCCAAAAGTTAATTAAGGCCTTAATAGATTCTTCCTTGATTAATTCGGTGATTTAAGAGAGTGAGTTTTCTCTCACTCTTAGAATCTTGTATTATTTTTTTTTTAATAGAAAATTTGATTGCATGAATGCTTTCTTCAAAAGTTTATGCAGTATAAAAGTATTGCAATTTAAATATCTTTAAACTGTTGATTAAATTACCCTTTAAGTTCTTAATCTTAGCAATCATTAAATAAAGACTTCTTGCTATATATCTAGCTTGATTAGTTACTTCATTTTTAAAATGCATAACATTGAATACAAGTTCTAACAAAAAATTGCTATTTTCTTTATCAATGCAAAAGACAAATAGATGGGTTCTTTTAAAACATAATGAATCTTCTGAGGATTTACTTTCCTTTCACTTTGATCTCTTGATAGAGGATGGTTTGAATTGTCGCTCATGGCGATTATCGCAAATTCCTCAATTAAATGGCCCAGCATTGAAGATCACTTCCATAGCTCCACATAATCTTTCTTGGCTAGATACTGCAGGACGAGAGGTTTCAGGAGGAAGAGGCTGGGCTTCTCCTGTAAGTTCTGGATTTTTTATTGGTGAATTACCTCAATCTAATGATGTGGCTTTTCAAATAAAATTGTTAGGAGAGAAATTAACGGGAACATTAATGATTTCTAAACAACAATGTTTTTTGCGCTCTTGAGACTGCTTTCATAAGCGATGGTTAAGTAGCCCTTGAGTTTTTTTTAAATCCCGCTAGATTTTAGACTCTTTATTGGGCCTCCTCTTGGTTTATATCAATGAGGTCGGGCTAACGAATTTTAAGTCCTTCGGGGGGACTATTAGCATCCCCCTTGAACAAGGATTTACAGTAGTTACCGGACCCAATGGTTCTGGAAAAAGCAATATTCTGGACGGAGTCCTTTTTTGCCTTGGACTGGCAAATAGCAAAGGGATGAGAGCCGACCGTCTTCCAGATCTTATAAATAGCGGTGTTTTAAGAGCCGGTAAAGCTGCGGAAACAGAAGTAAGTGTTCGTTTTGATCTTAGTGATTGGGAGCCTGATGCAGCCGAAGATGGACTGGAGCAAGAAATCGAAGGCCCTTGGATTCGCTCAGATCAAAAGGAATGGATAGTAAGCAGACGACTACGAGTAATGCCAGGTGGTTCTTATAGCTCTAGCTATAGCTCAGATGGGGAACCCTGCAATTTGCAACAACTACAAACTCAATTAAGAAGATTAAGAATTGATCCTGAAGGTAGCAATGTAGTGATGCAAGGAGATGTGACACGAATTGTATCCATGAGTAATAAGGATAGACGTGGCTTAATAGATGAATTAGCAGGAGTTGCCTTATTTGATAATCGGATAGAGCAAACTCGTAGAAAACTTGATGATGTTCATGAACGACAAGAACGCTGTAGAATCGTTGAACAAGAATTAATTACTTCTAAACAACGTTTAGAAAAAGATTGTACTAAAGCAAGAGTATATCAAGAATTAAAAGAGAAAATGTATCTTGGTAAACAACAGGAATTAGTGCTTGCTTTTGATGATGCTAAAGTGAAGCTTCATGACTTAAATAATAAATCAAAGAATCTGAAAGAAAAAGAAATTTTAGATTCTAAAAGTATTACAGATCAAGAAAATAAATTAGTTGAATCTACAAAATTATTGAAAAACTTGCAGGAAAATGTAAAAAATCTAGGTGAAGATAAATTGTTAGCAGTTCAATCTGAATTAGCTGGCTTGGAAACACAATCACGCGAATTAGATCGACAAGCTTTAAAGCTTAAAGATGAAGGAGAAAGATTAAATGATTCTCGTCAGGAACTTATTGAAAAAAGAAATCAACTTCTTAAAGATGAGAAAAATGAGCAGAAAGATTCAAATCTAAAATCACTTGATTCAGTTGAATTAGCTTGTAGAAATGCTGAAGCTTCGGTAGAAGCATCTCGACGAAGATTAGGAGATGTTGCTGGTAAATCTGGTGCTTGGTTTGAGGAGCAAAGAAAACGTAATGCCATTAGGAAAGAATTACAAGAAGCTATTTATCCCTTACAAGAAAATCAACAAAAATTGAAAGAAGGATTGGTACAAGTTTCTTCTAGAAGGGAGGAACTTAAGGCTGATCAGTTAAGGGATAATGCTCAAAATAAAGAAGTTGTTGAACATCTTGATTCATTAGAAAGTGAATTTAAGCTTCTACAAGAAAAAATTACTACTCATAAAGCTCAATATCAAGATGCTATCGAAGCTCTTCAAGTTCAAGCTAGAACCTTTGAACGCTTAGATAGAGAAAAAACCAAATTAGAAAGAGATATTGCTCGTATAGATAGTAGAAGAGATGCTATACAGGAAACTCGAGGAGCAGGAGCTCTTAGATTGCTTTTAGAGTCAGGACTCGAGGGGATTCATGGGCCAGTAGCACAATTAGGTAATGTTGAAAACGCTTATAGATTAGCTTTAGATGTCGCGGCAGGCGCTAGATTAGGTCAAATTGTTGTTGATAATGATCAAATTGCAGCTAAAGCAATTGATATTTTGAAACAAAGAAAAGCAGGAAGATTAACATTTTTGCCTTTGAATAAAATTAAATCTACAGGTGCAAATGGAAACTTTGCTTTATCGAAAGGTAGACATCCTTCTCTCGATTATAATCAAATTTCAGGTTGCATAGGACAAGCTTTTCAATTGGTTAAATATGATTCTATTTACAGGGATGTATTTAATTATGTTTTTGGAGATACTTTGGTTTTTGAATCTTTAAGTAATGCTCGCTTACATATTGGTAAAACCAGAGCAGTAACTCTTGATGGTGAATTACTTGAGAAAAGTGGAGCAATGACTGGAGGTAGCTTTTTAAAAAAAAGCTTAGGACTTAGTTTTAGCAGAAATCATGATTTTGATGAAGCAGAGCCTCTTCGCCAAAGATTGCTACAATTAGGCGAAACTTTATTAATTTGCAGTAAAGAAAAGGATGTAAAAGGTTCTTTACTAGAAAATATTCGTAATCTTTTAAAGCAATTTGAGGAAAGACATGTTGCCTTGGAAGCAGAAAGAAATGCTTTCTTACGTTCTAATGAACCATTAGTTGAAAGGAAGAAAAAATGTGATGACAGATTGAAAGATTTGGATAATACTAAAAAAGAATATCAATCTAAATTAGAGTCAATTAATCATCAGATAAATCCAATTCTTGTAAAATTAAATGAACTAGATAAGGAGGATGAAAATGCTAAAGTTGAAGGTGATTCTGAGAATTGGAAACAATTAAAAAATGAACTTGATTCGGCTGATTTAATCCTTTTAAATGTACGGAAAGAAAGAGATGAAGTATTGAATTTTCATAGACAGCGTGAGCTGACCTTGCAAAGATATCAAGCACTGAAGTTATCTCTAGATAATGAAGAAAATAGGTTAAAAGTTGAAGTTCAGAATTTAGCTAGCGCTCATAAAGAATGGCAAAAACAATCAGAGCATTTAGTTGAATGTCGAAAGAGCCTTGAAAAGCAACAAAGTAAATTGCAAGCTCTTTTTGGGGAACAAAGACGAGCTAGAGATGCTGCAGAAGTAGAAGTATCTAAACAAAGGGAGATTTTGCAAGAAGCTCAGTGGAAATTAGAACGTTTGCGTGAAGATCAAAAATCTTTAGAAGAAGAAATTAGAAGTGGCAGTAATCGTCTGAAGGAGTTAGAAAACTCTCTGCCACAACCATTACCAGAAATTTCAGATGAACTAAGGAATGAAGGACTTCAAGCTTTGCAACAACAACTTCACGAACTTCAGCAAAAAATGGAAGCTTTGGAACCTGTCAATATGCTTGCATTAGAGGAATTAGAGAAACTTGAAATTCGATTAGGAGATCTTGTTGAGAAATTAGATATTCTCAGTGATGAACGTTCAGAGCTATTACTTCGCATAGAAACTGTGGGAACTTTGAGGCAAGAAGCTTTTATGGAAGCTTTTGAAGCAGTTGATAAATATTTTCGAGAGATTTTTGCGAGTCTTTCTGAAGGTGATGGTCATTTACAACTTGATAATCCTGAAGATCCTTTAGAAGGGGGCTTGACTTTAGTGGCTCATCCAAAAGGTAAGGCTGTAAGACGTCTTGCTGCAATGTCAGGTGGTGAAAAATCATTAACAGCTTTAAGTTTTCTTTTTGCACTTCAACGTTTCAGACCTTCGCCTTTTTATGCTTTAGACGAGGTAGATAGCTTTTTGGATGGTGTAAATGTAGAGCGACTATCTGCACTGATTGCTACTCAAGCCCAACAGGCGCAATTTTTAGTTGTCAGTCACCGTCGACCGATGATTGGCGCTTCAAGTAGGACAATAGGTGTAACTCAAGCTCGCGGAGCCCATACTCAAGTTGTTGGCTTACCAGCAGCAGCATGAGATGCTTCTAAACACTCATTACGTCAAAATGAGACAACAGCATTTAAGTTGGTTTTTTTACGATTGACAAATACTCCAATTCAAAACCAATCCCCAGAGCCTGTTCCTAGTGATCGATTATGGCTGCGATCGGAATTAATGGGAACACAGGTCATTACGAGAGATACAGGACGACGCTTAGGTGTGGTTGGAGAAGTGGTAGTAGATATTGATCATCGTGAAGTTGTAGCGTTAGGTCTAAGAGATAACCCTTTAACTCGCTTCCTTCCAGGCTTACCCCGATGGATGCCTTTGGATCGAATAAGGCAGGTAGGTGATGTCATTCTTGTTGATTCGGTTGACTCTTTAAGTGAAAATTTCACTCCAGACAGATTTAGCCGAGTCATTAATTGTCAAGTGATTACTGAATCGGGTCAGCAATTGGGAAGGGTTCTGGGCTTTTCTTTTGATATTGAAACCGGAGAATTAACTACGTTAGTAATGGGTGCTTTAGGAGTTCCTGTGCTTGGAGAAGGTGTGTTAAGTACATGGGAAATTGCGGTTGACGAAATTGTTAGCAGTGGAGCAGATCGAATAATTGTTTATGAGGGAGCTGAAGATAAACTTAAACAACTTAACAGTGGCTTTCTAGAGAAATTAGGAGTTGGAGGAACTAGTTGGGAGGAACAAGAAAGAGAGCGTTATCGCATGAATCTTGTACCCGTTGAAAATCAATTGTCATCTGGAGAAAGTAATGAAGAAAATCAAAGAATTCTTGAACCTGCAACTAATCAATTACTTGAAGAAGAAGTAGAAGAAGAAATGGAATATGTTGAATTAGAAGATAGGGAAGAAATCATTAGAGAGCGCAGATATATAGACGATTCTGAGAATTATCAAGACAATAGAATTGATGATTATCAAAATCAGAAAATCATTCAAGAGGATTTAGTTGGAGTCTCAAAAGAAACAGAATTTATTCCGAAACCTGCTTCTAGAAGACCTGTTAGTAACTCTAGAGATCCTTTAGATGTTGAACCTGTTGATTATAAAGTACAACCCCAAAAAAAATCTGAATTGCTTAATGAAAAAACTGATCCGGAATTGAAATCTATTCAAAATGAGATAGAAGATCCTTGGTAATATTAATCAATAAGATTTTGCCCTCAATTTAATTTTTATTATATAAAGTTAGAACAATTTTAATAATTTCATTTGTTAATAATTTGACTGCTCCAGGAGTACCTCTTAAGGAACGTAAATCATCTTTTTGTCCCTTTAGTCTTTGAGGAGAGGTAAGCCATTCGAATGCTTCATTGGCAATTTCAGAAGGAATAATATTCCCTACTTTTTCAGGAACAATCTTTCTACCTGCAGATATATTGGGCCAAGCTAAAGAATTATTTTTTCTCAATCTCCATTTCCCTATAAGAAAACTCAAAATAGCGCTTAAGATAGGAAGCCTAGCAAGAACACCAAGGAATCCATCCCAAGCTTTCATTACATGAAGATGTTGTGTTGGCACGATTACCAACATTGGCACTCCTAAAGCACCTAATTCAGAGGTATTTGCTCCAATTGTTGTTATGGCTAAATTGCATTGACTTAATGTAATATAGGCTGGACTTTCTTCCTCTAAAAAGATCTCTGTTCCATTACTTGTTATTATTTTTTTCATTTCTAATTTTTCAATTGGATTAACCACTTCTTTTATCTCAGATTCATATTGAGTGGCTATAGGATTACTAGCATTACTTAATTGGCAAATTTCTTCTATATTGGTAGTTGGAGCAATAGGCAGTAAGAAATTACATTCTGGCAGCTTTCTTTTTAAACGATCAGCGACTTCGAGCATAAAAGGTACACCTACAGAGAGTTTTGCTTTTTTTGAACCTGGTAATAATGCAACCCATGAACCTTTAGCAAGTATTTTTCTATTACCTATTGGCAGATTTAAATCTGCCATTAAATCCCCAACAACCATGCATCTATTTCTATATTTTTTAGGGACACGGTTTATTACTTTTGACGACATTGCAAAAATTTTGTGGTTCCATTGGGGCCATCTAGATATCCATTCTGCATAAGTAAGATTTATATATCCTAATCTTGCCGAAAGTAGAACACTCCAAAATTGGTCTCCTCCTAAGAAAAGAACGAGACCTTCGTTGGGCCAAGAACAAAAACTTTTTGGATTAATTAAAACTTTCCAGAAATCATTAGCTTTAGTAATTAGATCAAATATTCCCCATTGCTCAGCGACTTGTTTTTCTTGCCCAGTAGCATTGGGGCATGGAACTAAAATTAATCTGATGCTTACGCTGGCTTCCTTTAATCGAGTCTTATTCAATAATTCTTGATGAAGTTTTTCTGCAATTGGCCTAACCCATGTAGATAGCTCTCCTGGCCCATTAGAGACAATTACTATTGCCAGATTCGCTTTTGTATAAGGGAAAGGAGTGCTCGATTTCAAATTTGAATTAATTAATGCGGATGGCGAGACTTGAACTCGCAAGGCCGAAGCCACACGCCCCTCAAACGTGCGTGTCTACCAATTCCACCACATCCGCGGGGGAAACTAAGCATCTTTGTCTTAGTTAAAATTGATCATAACGTTCAAGCTTATTTTCAAAGTCAAATTACTAGGGATACTAAGACTGATACTATCTCGCCAGGAACGAATAATCCTTGATGGCTATAGGGAAGCTTTTAATAGCCAATCGTGGGGAGATTGCCCTTCGAATTCTCCGGAGTTGTAGGGAGGTCGGTATTTCCACTGTTGCTGTCTACAGCACGGTTGATCGCAATGCTCTGCATGTTCAATTGGCTGATGAAGCCGTATGTGTAGGGGATGCTCCTAGCAGTAAAAGCTATCTAAATGTTCCGAACATTTTGGCTGCTGCTACTTCAAGAGGAGTAGATGCCATTCATCCTGGATATGGTTTTCTTGCTGAAAATGATCGTTTTGCTGAAATTTGTAGAGATCATGGAATAGTTTTTGTGGGACCTTCGCCACATGCGATTAGGTCTATGGGTGATAAATCAACTGCTAAAGCGACAATGGAGCAAGGGGGTGTTCCTACTGTTCCAGGAAGCAATGGTTTGTTATCTGGGCCTGAAGAAGCTGATGCTTTGGCGAAGGAGATGTCTTATCCCGTAATGATTAAAGCAACGGCTGGAGGAGGAGGGAGAGGTATGCGCTTGGTGCAAAAATCAGATCAAATGGAGAATCTTTTTAAGGCTGCCCAAGGCGAAGCTGAAGCTGCCTTCGGCAATGCAGGTCTTTATATGGAGAAATTTATAGATCGCCCTCGCCATGTAGAAGTTCAGATTTTGGCAGATAGACATGGCAATGTTGTTCATTTAGGAGAAAGAGATTGTTCTATTCAGCGACGACACCAAAAATTATTGGAGGAATCTCCTAGCCCAGCTCTAGACAATGATCTTCGACTAAGAATGGGTGAGGCAGCTGTTGCTGCTGCAAAAAGTATTAATTATGAAGGCGCGGGAACCGTTGAATTTCTTTTAGATAGGAACGGTAATTTTTATTTTATGGAAATGAATACACGAATTCAGGTAGAGCATCCTGTGACTGAAATGGTTACAGGTATTGATTTAATAGCAGAACAACTTCGTATTGCTGGTGGTGATCCAATCACTTTTCAACAGTCAGATATAAAATTAAATGGTCATGCTATTGAATGCAGAATAAATGCTGAGGATTCGAAACATAATTTCCGGCCATCACCAGGCAGAATAACTGGATGGTTACCTCCTGGAGGTCCTGGTGTAAGAGTAGATAGCCATGTTTACACTGGATATGACATACCTCCTTTTTATGATTCCTTGATAGGTAAATTAATAGTCTGGGGTAATAATAGAGAGTCAGCACTTTCTCGAATGAAAAGAGCTTTAAATGAATGTGCTGTCACAGGAATACCAACAACAATTGAATTTCATCTTGAACTTCTTGAACGAGAAGAGTTTATTAATGGAGATGTTCACACCAAATTTGTTGAGCAAGAAATGCTTCCTTAAAATTTGATTTGATTTATAAATTAAACTTTTAATAAAAGTAATGATAATATCCCTTGCTGCCCAACTAAAAGCTCTCTTGCAAGACTAATTAAACCGACCCATATCACAGGTGTTATATCAACACCACCGATTGGAGCAATAACTTTTCTGGTGATTTGTAAAAAAGGCTCGGTTGGAATTGTTGCGATTAACCACAACCCTTTGGATTGATCCACTTGAGGGTACCAAGTGAGAACGATTCTCATCAAAAAGGCTAAAGTCAGTCCAGTAAAAAGAAATCCAAGAAAAAAATTGATAATTGGGAGGTATTGAATTAGGAGTGGAGTCACAAAGCTCAAAGCATTCATACTTTCATCGTATAAAGCGGCCATTAATCTTTAAGATTGTCTTGCTTTTGAATTTTTAGAAAGGCTGCCATGACCCCCTCTGCTGTAAATGCCTTGCTCAGCTTTGTTGGTGCAGCGGTTTTAATCGTTGTTCCTGCTTCAATCCTTCTCATTTGGGTTAGTCAAAAAGATGCATTAGAACGCGGACGCTAGTCATCTTTCATTAACTTCGTAGACTTAGATTAATGAGGTTGCTTAACAATCTCATTAAGTAGGTTTTTTACGGGGGCACAACATTGGTCAATGCCAGTCTTAATTGGGCCAGCATTGTAGGTATCGTTCTGGCCGTTTGTGGGGCAGGGCTTTACTTCTTGCGTTCTTTTAAGCCCGCTTTAGCTAGAGATTACGATGTTTTCTTTGCAGCTATCGGGTTGCTTTGTGGAGGAATTCTTTTCTTCCAGGGTTGGAGGTTGGATCCAATTTTGCAATTCGGTCAATTTCTCTTAGCTGGAACAACTGTATTTTTTGCATATGAAAGTGTTCGCCTTAGGGGAATAGCCACTGATCAGGCTAGGAGGTCATCGTATTTTGATGAGAACCCAGAACCGGGAAGATTTGGCTCTGGAACGACGAGAAGAGGATGGGATGATGCGTACGATCAATTTGATGAATCTCCTTTGCCTAGGAGAAGATTTGATGGAGGAGAATATTCTTTAGAAGAAGAATCAGGAGATGTTTATAGCCAAAGACGAATTTCTAGAAGAGCGATACCTGAATCAGCTGAAAGTCGAAGAACTGCAAAAAATATTAATAGTGATTCTTGGGACCAAAAATCTACGTCTGAAAGAAGGATGGCTAGATTTGGTAATTCGAATCAAGAGCTTGATCAAGCATCTGATTTTGGGCAAAGGCGCAATTTTAGACAAGAACAAAGAAGAGGTTCAAGGCCAATTTCCAATAAAGAAACTTCTAATACTAGGAGATTGAACAATGATGATTTGAAATATTCATCATCATCTAGGCCTAAGACTTCTTCCCAGAATTTGCGTAGTTCAGATCAATCTGTCATGGGAAGAAAAACTGAAGACGCTGCTTTTTACCCAAGTTCAAGAAATAAGAGGTCTAATACCAGTAGAAATAATAATCTTGATGCCCTAAATGCTAAAGAAGATAAATTTCGATCTCGCCCTTCATCTTCTAGTTCTCGACCTTCCCCGAGAAGAGGTGCAAGGATTAGAGATAATAGCTCTAGATTTGATGATTAAAATTTGAATCTATACAAATCTATTTTCTTTTTACTTTGCATACTACTTTCTAGTTGCATAGCAAGCGATTATCGGATAAAGGATTTTTCATCTAATTACTCTAAAAATGACCCTGCCTTAAGTGGAAATGGTGAAAAATTAGCGTTTGTAATTGATAAAAATGGAAATAAATTTGTTCAGTTAAAAGATTTACGAACTGGAAAGGTTATACCTTTAAGATTTTTATCTAGATACAAGAATAATATTTCTCCTTCATTAAGTTGGAATGGACGATATATAGCAGTGATTAGCGATATTGGTGGTAAGCGAATAGTTTTAATAGAGGATCTTTTATCAGGAAAGTTTCATAGGATTACTCAATTTAGATCATTATCTCCTGTAAGCGTTAGCTTGGCTCCTGATGCAAGTAAATTGGTCATTCAATTCGATGCTAATGGTAAGAGATCTTTTCAATTTTTTGATTTAACAAAGATATTAGAACTTGACTTATCAAAGAATCTAAAGGATAGATAATACTTAGATGAAATTTATTATGAAAAACTCTTTAATCAATAAATATATATATCTAATTCCATTAATCTTGTTGAGTGGGTGTTATAGTCAAAAAGTTACTCCAATTTATAGCTTAAATAGTTTTTTTGCTGGATCTTTAATTTCTTATAGAGACCCAAAAATTTCGCAAAAATATTTAATCACAATAGTTCAATATAAAGGTAATCTAAGGATGGAGCTAATAGATCTAGATCGTAAAAAAATAATATTTTTACCTGGAATTAATAGTAATAAAGGAAATCCTATCAGCGTTAGTATGAGTTCTAATGCGAATAAAATTGCATTTATAGAAGAAGAAAATGGAGAAAATTATTTATTTATTTATTTTCGGAAAAATGGATTTTTACGCCAAATTAATTTTGATTCAAAAGATGTTCCTATGAAATTAAGTCTTTCAGCTTCAGGTAAAACTTTAGCAATACAAGTTCTTAGAGATGGGAAAACAAAGATAGATATTATTCAATTAGATAATTACTTTTAATTTAATAAGCCTGCCCACTCTAAGAAGGAGGCTTTTTGGGAAAATAATTCAACCAGAAGAATTGCAAAGAAACCAATCATGGCAAATCTTCCATTTATTCTTTCGGCATAGCTACTCCAACCAAAATCAGGAATTTCGTTAGTGGTTGCACTAGGAGCCTCAATCTCTTCATTGTCTTGAGAGAGTGTCTCTGCGGATCCACTCACTCTTGTGTCTTGTTCCAATTTGAGGTCTGAATTTGTTTGGTTCATGAAACTAGTTTAGTTTGGTTCAAACTTGTAGCTTTCTTTGGGTAGGAGACGCCAGCTGCCATCTCCAATGAGTTCTAGAACTGATGTATGGAAGTCTATAAGCGTTGGACGATGACCAACACTTATTACTGCTAAATCTCGCTTTTTGAGAAGTTCATATAAATATTTCTCGGTTTTCACATCTAATGCACTAGTTGCTTCATCAAGTACTACAAATCTTGGCCCATTTAAGAGAAGACGACCGAAAGCCAATCTTTGCTGTTCTCCTAATGAAAGGATTCTTGGCCAATCTTGCTTGATATCAAGATCTGGATATCGATCTAATAAAGAACTCAAATTAACTTCTTCTAGTACTGACCTTAGCTGATCATCCCCAAATTTACTTTCTTCTGTGGGGTAGCAAAGTTGCTCTCTAAGAGACCCTAAAAGCATATAAGGCTTTTGAGGTATGAATAACAATTCACCTAATTGAGGACTCTCTATGAAGCCTTCACGGGGTTGCCATAAGCCACTAATCATTCTTAGTAAAGATGTTTTTCCACATCCCGAAGGACCAACTACTAGTAATTTGTCATTTTGATTAATACTTAGATTAAGCTTGCTAATTATTGGATCTTTACTACCTGGAGGATATAAATCAGCATTACGAACTAAAATGGAATTATTTTTAGCAGTATTAACTATTTGTCTATTATTAGAATTTCTATTTACTTGTTCTACTTTTGATTGAAAACCTTCTAGCCTGCTAATACCTGCAGTAAATTTTGCCAACTCTTCTATTTGATTCACGATAAAAAATAATGATCCTTCTACCATTCCGAATGCGAAACTGGCTTGTATAAATCGCCCATAATCTATTTCACCAGCAAAGTATGGTATTGCCATGATTAAATATGGAAAGAAATTACCTGCATAATTAATTGATCTCCTCATAACATCAATTATTACTCTCCAAATAATTAGAAGATTAAAGTTGCGTACCACTTCATTAAGTCTCCTTTGAGTTTCATTCTTTTCAGGATCTTCACCTGCATAAAATGCTATTGATTCTGCATTGTCTCGTATATGAACTAATCCATAACGAAAATCTGCTTCATACCTTAATTGATCAAAATCTATTCTCACAAGATTTCTTCCCGCAATTAATAGAATACTTGTAGCAAATGCTGCATATCCAAATAATGATAAAGTTAAAGTCTTACTTATACTCCACAAGATAATGATATTTAGACTAAAGGTTAAAAGAGCATCAAAAATACCCAGTGTAAATTGAAGACTTTGTCCAGTAAATGCTCTTGTGTCATCAGTAATACGTTGATCAGGATTATCCACATCTGTTTGCTCTTCGTCATTTGGATTTAAAATATAATAAGCTTTATTATTTAAGTAATCTGAAATCAGACTATTGGAAAGCCATTCTCTCCAAATTATTCCTAACTTATATGTAAAAAATATTTGTGAGACCCTAATAGGTAATGCAACAATAAAGCAGCAAGCATAAATTCCTAATATTCTATAAAAACCTGATTCCTGCTTTTCAACTAATGCATTGGTTAAATCTCTTGCAATAAATCCAATACCAGCATTAATACCATTAACTGCGAGTAGCATAAGAACTATGATTCCTAGCATTAACCAATGCAACCATCTTTTACCCCTTAGTTGTTGTCTAAGACTAAAAAAACTTCCGCAACCTAAGACAAATAGTCCTGAGAATAAATATCCCCACCAAGTTGACCATATATATTGAATGGTTTTAACAACACCAAATAAATATTTCTCAGTTAATTCTGGTTGGAATTGTTGGAGAAGTTCAACAATTCCTGTTAACGCAACTAAGACAAGACCCCCAACACAAAAAATTAAGCATATGAGTAACCAAATAAATTTCCAACCTTCAACTTGGTCGAGGGGAAGGAAAAATGGTTGAGCCAGTCTTCTAATTTTGCCTAGCTGGGTATTCCAATTATTTTTTGATTCATTAAAAGCCTGAGTCATTGAATTATCTCCCTCATTTCCTTTAAGACAAATTAGTATGCTTTAAAGTTTATGATATAAGTATCAATCTTACAACTTTTTAAAGTTTCTATTCAGACCGTCAATAAAACACCATTCAATAAATAAATCATATTAAATATTCCTGTTTTTCATGAAATTTCGTCTCTTCAATATATATACGCTTTAATTCTTTAAATAGATATGGGAAATGTTCTTTTAGTATATCTATACAGCCACATTTGTATTCTATAGAATTTTTTGCTGTACTCCAATATAATCGTCTCCAAAGAGGCTTGGTATTAGGTTGTGACTTTATAACAGGATGAATACACCTAATGTGGAAATCATAGAAATTCATTTTTTCTTGTTCGTTCATTTCTTCTTAAAGTTTGACTGCTTTCTATTTAATTTATAGGATTATACATTAGATCATTTATTTTTTTCGTAAATTACAACTCAAAAATTGTTTTTATTAGAAGCAAAAATGTTGAAATCAATTTTACTGCACTAATTATCTAAATTAAAGGATTATTTGTTTAGATTTATAGCTAATTATTATATGTTAATTTAGCCCGGAGGCCATTTTAGGCTTCGGCCACCTATTACATGCAGATGAAGATGGAACACAGTTTGACCAGCTGTTTCACCTGTATTTATTATTGTTCTCCATTCTTCTATTTTTTCAATTGCTGCAATTTTAGATGCTACTAACAGAAGGTGACCTAGGATTTCCTGATCTTCTATCTTGGCATCTTTTAAGCTCCTGATTTTCTTTCTTGGAATTATTAGAATATGAACTGGAGCTTGTGGCTCTATATCTTTAAAGGCTAGACACAACTCATCACTATAAATCTCTTCACAAGGTATCTCACCTTTAAGTATTTTACCAAAAATAGTTTCTTCTTCCATACTTAAAATACTAAATTATTATTTATAATTATAAATGATAGATATTTTAGTTCTCGTAATATTCCCTGACAAAATAAGGCTTATCCCTTCGAAAGTTAATAATAAGCCTTGATTGGTTTATGAGTATATGGTTGTGGACCTATAGGTGGTGGTAGGTGTTCTGCTTTGCTTGGGTTCCCTAATGTAAATTCAAGAGATTCAGAAAGCAACTTTTGCAAGCCTTTTAAAAAAGAAATCATAAAAAAACTTATCGCTAATTGTAGTCTGTCAATATATTTTTTTTTGACAACAAGTAATTTGACTTGTTTTTAATTCTTAGGTATTTATCTCTATTAACTTCTTTGGATTCAGGGTTGGTCTGTTTATTCTGGTGGAGAAAAAACGTCTTTTTTATTGAAGCCATGTTCTGTGAGAGCTTTCTTTAATTCCTCTTGATCCGTTACTCTATCGACAAATAAAACTCCATTTAAGTGATCTATTTCATGTTGGATACATCTAGCCATTAATCCATCTGCATTCATTTTCTTTGGACGGCCCATTTCGTCGCGGAAACTGACCTTGATTGAAGAGGGTCTTATGACATCTAAATAAACACCAGGAATACTTAGACAACCTTCTTCATAAGTATCGACAGTTGCACTTGAGTTGATTATTTCTGGGTTAATAATTACTAGTGGAGGATTAGTGGGATTTTCAATATCCAAATCAATTACCAGAATTCTCTTTTCAATTCCAACTTGAGGAGCAGCTAGTCCTATACCTTTTGCAGAATACATGCTTTTGAGCATGTCTTTTGCTAAATCTCTTATGGAATCATCAACTTTACTGATATGTCGACCAGATTGACGTAAAAATTGGGTGCCAAGTTTGTGAATCTCTAAAGGTGGTTCTGCTAAAGGCTCTTTGGAGACAGCTATGGCAGTCTTATTGGCCTCTGCTTTCTTGGCAAGTTGAGCAAAGCTTCTAGACAAAGTAAATACTCTTTATTGAGGAATTGATTCTACGCAATTTTCTGAACTTTCTTTGAAATTCATCCATGCTAGATAAAGCTCTTAACCCAAATTCTGACAATACTGTTCCTTTTCCTATTCCAGCCAAATTGGCTGTAGGGCAAATTCCTACTATTAAAGAGCCTATTATCCTAGGTGATTGGATAATTTGGTTGGAACAACGTCCCAATGAAAGGGGCCGAACAACAGCTTTGATTCGTCCTTGGATGGGAAATCAATTAGAGGCTCAAGAGTTAACTCCTAAACCAATAAATTTGAAAACCAGGATTCATACTTATGGAGGCGGAGTTTTTACTGCTTTTATTGATCAAGATCAACTTTTTCTGATATGGATTGATGATTCAGAAGGATGCCTATGCAAACAATCTTTTTTTATTCTGCCCAAGAAAAAAAATCAAAATAAGAATTGGCTGGAACCTTCTTCTAAATTAATTTGCTTATCTAAGCAAAATCTGTATGCACTAGGTGGTGGATTAATAGATATCAAAAAAAATCGTTGGATTGGATTTTTAGAGAAAGATGAGAAAGATTTTCTTGTATCTTTTGAGTTAAATAAGGAAAATCAAAATCCAAAATTTCTTCATCAATCTATAGATTTTGCTGGTTATGCAACCCTAAATTTTGAGTGTAATCAACTCGCATGGGTTGAATGGCAGCAACCTAATATGCCATGGGATAATAGCCAACTTTGGTGGGGCTTTATTAATGAAGAAGGTGACATTATTTCAAAAAAATGTATTGCTGGAAGCAGTTTTAATAATAAAAAGGATATCTCTGTATTTCAGCCTATATGGTTAAAAACGGGAGAACTTTTGGTTACAGAAGATAGTAGTGGATGGTGGAACCTTATGATTTCAAATATCTCTTATACTGATAAGGATTTTCCGAAATGGCAAAGAATTTTTACTTTAGATACAGAAAGTGCGATGCCACAATGGATATTTGGTATGTCAACAACAAGTTTTTCAAATGAAAAAATTGTCTCTGCTAATTGTAAACATGGATTATGGCAAATAGATCTTATAGATTCAGATGGAGCTAGAAGTATAATAAATCAACCTTTTGATGATTTATCTTATTTGCAAGCTGACAATGAGAAAATTCTTGCAGTAGCTAGTAGCCCAGTTAAAGGAAGTGGATTGTTAGAAATAGACTTGAAAACAGGTAATTGGAATCATTCGAACAACTTTCCTTTTCAATTGAACAATAACTCAATAAGTAAGGCCGAATTATTTGTATTTGATGGCTTTGAAGGTAAGAAAACTTATGCTTGGTATTACCCTCCCAGTAATTCTTTTGAATGTAAAGTACCTTTATTGGTAAAAAGCCATAGTGGACCTACTGCTATGGCTGGAAGAGGTTTAGATTGGTCTATTCAGTTTTGGACATCTCGAGGTTGGGGCGTTGTAGATGTAAATTATGGAGGTTCAACTGGATTTGGAAGGAGTTATAGAGAACGCTTAAAAGGGAATTGGGGATTGGTTGATGTATATGATTGTGAATTAGCAGCAAAAACATTAATATCCTCTGGTAAAGCAGATCCTAGATGGATTGCTATTGAAGGTGGAAGTGCAGGAGGCTTTACTACTTTGTCATGCTTATGCTCGAGCGATATTTTTAAAGTAGGAGCTTGTAGATATGGTGTTACTGATTTAATAGCTTTAACAAAAGAAACCCATCGCTTTGAAAGAGGATATCTTGAATATTTATTAGGTTCAATCCAAAAAAAATATCAAATTTACAAATCACGATCACCTATCAATAATTTACATAATATTAACTGTCCAGTTATCTTTTTTCAGGGATTAAAAGATAAGGTTGTACCCCCTGATCAGACTAATCTAATTGTACAATCTTTAATTAAAAAAAATATACCAGTAGAGTTACATACCTATAAGAATGAAGCACATGGATTTAAAGATGCTGATGTGAGAATAGATGTTTTAGAGAAAACTGAGAATTTCTTTAATAAACATTTGGATATTAAATGTAATTTTTAAGAAATTTGATTGATGAGATAAGTTCTTCAAGAAAACTATCAATTTCTGTGAAAGTAGTTGTAAAACTCAGACTGGCTCGTGCGGATGCATTTACTGAATAATGTCTATGAAGTGGCTGACAACAATGATGCCCACTTCTGATAAAAATATTGTTATTATTTAGTAACTCTGCAATATCATTAGCATGTATATCATTAACAATGAATGTAGCTAAAGCACCTCTATTTATCTGTATTTTTGGAGAGGGTCCTAATATCTTAACACTTTCTATTCTTTTTAATCCTTCAAAAAGATATTTAGTTAGCTCATGCTCCCATTTTTGAATATGATCTAAACCTATTGACTGTATATATTTTACGGCTGCTCCCATTCCTATAGCTTCTGCAATAGGAGGGGTTCCAGCTTCAAACTTGTGGGGTAATTCAGACCAAGTACTCTTCTCTAAGAAAACATCTTGAATCATTTCACCACCACCCAAGAATGGTGGCATATTATTAAGAATTTCTTCACGAGCCCATAGAAAACCTACTCCTGTTGGGCCGCATATTTTATGGGATGATCCTGCTAGAAAATCTATATTTAGTTGTTTAACATCTATTTTTTGATGTGCAAGACTTTGGCAAGCATCAACTAATAATAATGAACCATATTTATGACTGATTTCTGCAATTTCTTCAATTGGATTACAAGAACCTAATGTATTACTGATATGAACAATGCTAACAAGTTTAGTTTTATTATTAATTTTCGAGCGTAAGTCATTGATATCTAATGTACCATCTTTATTGATATTAATGAATTTGATAATACATTTTTTGCGTTGAGCTAGTAATTGCCAAGGAACAATATTGCTATGATGCTCCATTAATGAGATGAGTATTTCGTCTCCTTTTTCAATTTGATCATCACCCCAAGATCTTGCGACTAAGTTAATTGCTTCAGTTGCATTTCTTGTAAATATGACTTCATTTGAAGAGTTAGCATTTATGAATACTGAAGTAATATTTCTGGAGTCTTCAAATGCTTCTGTTGCTTTGGCGCTCAATTGGTGTGCCCCTCTATGCACATTTGCATTGTAATAGTGATAATATTCTTCAAGACTTTTTATGACGGTTTGGGGTTTTTGACTCGTTGCTGCATGATCTAAATAAATAAAGTTGTCTTTTTTGGCATCTATATCTATAAACATAGGAAAATCTTTCCGAGTTATATCTGCCAAATTTTTATAGTTGTCGCTCATTTATTTAGATTTTCGATTATCTGATTTAAGATTTGCCATCTTTCTGCCGCAACAGGAAGATTATTTATTATTTCTTGACAATATCCTTTCAAAAGAAGAGTAGCTGCTTGATTAGAATCTATTCCTCTACTACGAAGATAGAATAATTCTTCTTCTTGAAGTTGACTAATAGTTGCACCATGAGCACATTTGACATCATCTGCGACAATCTCTAGTTCGGGTTTGGTGTCTATTCTTGCTGCTTTAGAGATTAATAAATTACGACTTAATTGAGAGGCATTTGTTTTTTGAGCTTCTTTAGGCACCTTAACTGCTCCATTAAATATACAATGTGATTGATCAGCTGCGATTGATTTTTGCAATTGCTCTAATTCTCCTTCTGGGCCATTAAAATTTACTAATGAATGTGTTGCTAATTGTTGCTTTTCACTGGATATTTGAAGCCCATTAAGCTTAGTTTTTGCTTTGCCATTTTGTTGAAAAACTCTAGGTTCAAATCTACTTATAGACCAACCATGTTGAATTGCATTCAGTTCATATTTACTATCTATATTTTGCTTGATGCAAGCTTGAGTAAATAAACTTGAATCATTTTTACCAAAACAAATTAAACCATGGTTTAATTCAGAACCCTCATCAAGATGAATTTGAATCAGATTATTATTTGAGGATTTTCCTTCTCCGATGATGACCTGTAGTAATTTTAATTTTGCCTTCTTACCTAGCACTAATAAAATTCTACTTGGATTAAGTGTTTCCTTTTGGCTTGGAATTAGTATTTCAAGGGACTGCTCCTCTAAACCATCAACTTTTAAGGCTAAGAGTTTATTATTACAAGCTTTGTTGACTGAGACACCCCAATCATTTGTTTCATCTATTGATTGATGGGAAAGATTAATGGTTTCTTTTATATCATCATTACTCAGGAATCTAATTCCATTGGGTAAGTTCGTTTTATAATTTGTTTCATTATTTAGAATAATCCGAACCCCATCCTTTGGAATTTCAGGCCATTGATTTTTATCGATTGAGTTTTCATATTGATTTGATTGTGCTAAAGGAAGTTTTAAAATCTTTTCAATTCTTTTTAAATTAGTTAATCGCCAAGCTTCAGAGTATTTTTTCGGCAATCCTAGATTTCTTAATGATTCTCTTCCTATGAGCTGTTCACTTGCAAGTACGCCATCAGGAGAAGGAAGTTGTTCTAACCACTCAAGACATTCGGTTTTCATTGATTTTCCTCCTTATTAGAGGATATTTGCTCAATCCAGTCATAACCAGATTTTTCTAATTGCAGAGCAAGTTCTTTTCCTGCAGTTTTGAGGATTTTTCCATTAGCCATAACGTGTACATAATTGGGCGTTATTTCATTAAGAAGTCTTTGATAATGAGTTATTAATATCGTTGCAGTATTTGGGGTTGCAAGTTTATTTACACCTGCAGCAACAACTCGAAGTGCATCTATATCAAGGCCAGAATCTGTTTCATCAAGAATTGCTAGTTTTGGCTCTAGAAGTGCCATTTGCAGTATTTCATTTCGCTTCTTTTCTCCACCAGAAAATCCTTCATTGACACTTCTATTAAGGAAAGCTGGATCCATTTTGACAATCTTTAGTTTTTCTTGTACAAAATCTTCAAATTCAAAGGTATCTAGTTCTTCCTTTTTTTCATATTCTCTTCGTGCATTTGTCGAGACTCTTAAAAATTCAAGGTTGCTCACTCCTGGAATCTCTATTGGATATTGGAACCCTAGAAATACCCCTAATCTTGCCCTTTCTTCAGGATCTAAATCTAATAAATTATTATCTTCAAATTTGATTGTTCCTCCAGTAATCTTATAGGCAGGGTGACCAGCAATTACTTTTGAAAGTGTACTTTTTCCGCTCCCATTACGTCCCATAATTGCATGTATTTCTCCTGCATAAACTTGTAAATTAACTCCATTAAGAATTGGTTGATCTTCAACATTTGCATGGAGATCACATACTTCAAGAATTAATTTAGTTTCAGATTTTAACACGATAGATTAAGAGAAAACTATGCAGAAGGGGTTCAGATCATAAAGACTTTAATTCAATTATTTTAATGAATTAGCCAACAGATCCCTCCAGTTTTAATGCTAAAAGTTTGTCAGCTTCAGCAGCAAATTCCATAGGTAACTGATTAAAAACATCTTGACAAAAACCGCTTACCATCATTGATATAGCTTCTTCAAAATTTATTCCTCGACTTTGTAAATAAAATAATTGATCTTCAGAAATGCGACATGTACTAGCTTCATGTTCAACATTGGATTGTGGTTGTTGAGATCGTATATAAGGGTATGTGTTCGCTGATGCTTGATCTCCAATTAACATTGAGTCACATTGGCTATAGTTTCTAGCTCCAGTTGCTTGCGGACCAATTTGTACTAAACCTCTATAACTATTACTTGACTTTCCTGCACTAATTCCTTTGCTGACAATTGTTGATCGAGTTTGAGCCCCAATATGTATCATTTTTGTACCAGTATCTGCCTTTTGTAAATTATTAGTTAAAGCGACTGAGTAGAACTCTCCCACCGATTTTTCTCCTTGAAGAATGCAACTTGGATATTTCCATGTAATTGCTGAACCAGTTTCAACTTGAGACCAACTAATTTTGCTTCTTTTGCCTCTGCAATGACCCCTCTTTGTAACAAAGTTGTAAATACCACCCACACCCTCCTCGTTCCCTGCATACCAATTTTGCACAGTTGAATATTTTATTGAGGCATCATCTAAAGCAATTAGTTCTACAACTGCAGCATGAAGAGTATTAGTATCAAACATAGGGGCAGTACACCCTTCTAAATAACTCACAGATGATCTTTCTTCTGCAATAATTAATGTTCTTTCAAATTGACCGGTATCTCCTGAGTTGATTCTAAAATATGAGGATAATTCCATTGGGCAATTAATGCCTTTAGGTATATATACAAATGAACCATCACTAAATACAGCAGAATTTAGTGCAGCAAAATAATTGTCACTAATTGGAACTACACTACCAAGATAGCGCTTTATTAATTCTGGATAATCAACAACAGCTTCACTTATAGAGCAAAATACAACACCATGCTCAGCAAGTTTTTCTTTATAAGTTGTTGCTATTGATACACTGTCAAATACTGCATCAACGGCAACATTACTTAGACGTTTTTGTTCACTCAGCGGGATTCCTAGTTTATCAAAAGTTTCTAATAATTTAGGATCTACGTCATCAAGACTTGCCTTTTTTTCGCTTTTTTTAGGTGCTGCATAGTAGATGATGTCTTGATAATTAATTTTAGGATATTTGAGATCTGCCCAATTTGGCTCTTTCATTTTCAGCCATTGTTTATATGCTCTTAAACGAAACTCAAGAAGGAATTCAGGCTCGTCTTTTTTCCTGGAGATTAGTTTTATAACATCTTCATTTATACCTTTATCAATCTTTTCAGTTTCGATATCTGTGACAAACCCATATTTGTAGGGTTTGGAAACAAGTTTATCAACTGTATTTTGGCCAGTCATAATAATTTCCTTGATTTAGGCTAATAATTTTTTTTCATTGTCTATGAAAATCATCTTTCTCCTTTCCTCCCTGGATAGATTTTGGTTTATATACTCGTCAACCAAGATAAATTGATTTACTGATGAGTAAAAAAATATTCTAAGCAAATAATCCAATCCTTTGCTCTTTGGGTGCACACTCCAATCAATAGCCATTTATTTTCTGGGATTGAGGAAGAATTACGAAACGAACAAGTTTCTTAACACACTTTAGGACACAGCCTGAGGCATCCTATGAGTGCCGTGTTTGTCAGGTCCTGACATTATCAGTCTTTTACGCAAGATTTTGCTTCTTGTTTGGTTTTACTAAAAGGCAAATTTTTTCTATTCTTTAAACTAGAGATGAGCATTGATCGATCACTAATTTCGCAATGACTTCCAAGGTGCAAGTCACCACTCGCAAGGCAACTTTGACTTTCCTTTTAAGGGAGGGAGTTAGTAGTGCATCAAGCCTTGCGGCATTTATGGGGATTTCGGTTCAGGCAATGCGTAGACATTTGCGAAGCCTGGAATTGGATGGCCTAGTTGAAGCAAGTCCTTCTTCAGATCGTCCAGGGAGACCTTCAAATTTATGGCAATTAACTTTAAAGGGCCAAAATCTTTTTAATAATGGCATTGGCAGTGAAAAGTTTGCTTTAGAGGTATTGAATACTATTGAAGATACTCTTCCTAAAGAAGTTATCTCGAAATTATTAATTAATCAGTCCAAGCAAAAGGCTAGCAATTACAGGCGATTGATTGGTAAGGGAAACCTAAATATGCGTTTAAGAAAACTTGTTCAATTGAGAAATGAAGAAGG
Source organism: uncultured Prochlorococcus sp. (assembly GCA_902564535.1). Lineage (GTDB taxonomy): Bacteria > Cyanobacteriota > Cyanobacteriia > PCC-6307 > Cyanobiaceae > CACFBG01. The sequence goes on along the minus strand of CACFBG010000001.1, from coordinate 179,479 downwards.
TCATATTTCAGAAATTTATCAATCTAATGATGGATCATCTAGTTGGTTTTTAAATGCATTTCATTGCTCTATTCGAAGTATTGCGGAAAAATATCCCATAATTTGTGATCAAGAATTAGAATTAATTCGTTCTATTTTTAATGATTGTGAAGTAATGAGAGTCCATTGGAGATTTGATTCTGGACATTCTTGTGGTTTTCAAATAACTCCTAATAAGCCTAATGGATGATCAAAAGTCTTTACTAAATAGCCCTTTAAGCCTTGAAGATCTAAAAAGAATTGAAGATACTCATTTGCCTCCTTTAGATCGCCATCATTTAAGGTTGTTAGCCCATTGCCTAGCTTGTTTTAAAAATATGGCTTCAGGAATGCAGTTAGGTGCTTTCCCTGATCAAAAAAAGAGATTGAATTGGTGCCTTAATCAGCCAATTCTTGCGAATGATAATGCTTTTGTTTCTTTGCTCTTGGATCAATTTTCTTCTGCAGCTTTGCAGTTAGAGAAAGTTGCTGATGACTTGCATATCACTCCTCTTGAGCTAACTCTTCAGGATCTGATTACTGAAAGTCTTAAGCTTAAAAGCTTATGAAGTGATGCTTCTCATTCAAAGCTTTTTATTTTTTGCTTAGCTGGAAGAGTGATCCCAAAGAAAAAGTTGGGTTTTTTCTTTTTTGCAAAGTTAGTCGTTTTTCCTTCTAAGCCTTTTATTTGCAATCGATTAGAGGAGTTGCTCTTGGCTTGTCTTAATAGCAGTGGAGTCAGTAGATGCTGACCGCAGTCAATTTAGATGAACGGATTGGCAAAATTAATTAGATACTAATCCCGAACAAAACATGGAGTTTTTTAGGCGTGACGCTATCTGAAGATTCACTGGCACGTCTCACTCTCCGTCAGCTGCGCCAAAAAGCAAGTGACTTGGGGGTTCCTCTTTATAGTAGGAAGAGCAAAGCCAAATTAGTCAAAGAAATTGCTTTTAAAGAAAAAAATATAAGCTCTTCCAATCAATCTCTTGATAAACAATCGGGACCATTTTGGAGTCAAAAGACTCTTGAAAAAATATCCTTTTTTAAATCTCAAGCTAATACAAAAGTTGTTTTTTTACCTAGAGATCCTCAATGGGCTTATGTTTTCTGGGAGATTTCAGAATCAGATAAGAAAAGAGCTCAATCTCAAAATGCAAATAGTCTTTGCTTGCGTCTTTTAGATGTAACAGGTGTAGAGAATGGGACAGCTCATCGGCAAACTCTTCAAGAACTTCAAGTCGATAGTCATAATACTGAGTGGTATTTACCGATTCCAATGAGTGATAGAGACTATCGAGTTGAACTTGGATATCGAGCAGGTTCACGTTGGATTTCTTTAGGATTTTCTTCTGTTGCAAGAGTTCCTTTGTTACAACCTACTGGGCAAGTTTTAGATCAGTTTGTGCCATTTAGCCTAGATGACAAGCCAAATACTTTAAATGATTCTACTAATGTAAATTCGATTGTTTCAGAAGCCACTGATTCAGGCTTGCATGAACGCTTATATAAAAATGCAACTGATCATTTTAGAAATATTCGTATAGGTTCAGAAGAGTTTCAACAAAATCCTTTTTCGGGTCAAAGCTCATTAAATGATTCTGGTTCTGGTATTTGGGCTAGTGGATTAAATCAATCAGGTTTAGGTGGTGTTGCCCCAAGAGATTCTTTCTTTTGGCTTGTTGCTGATGCAGAATTAATTGTTTATGGATCTACAGATCCTTCTGCAAAGTTAACTATTGGTGATCAAGAGGTTCCTCTTTCAAATGATGGAACTTTTAGATTACAGGTTCCATTTAGAGATGGTATTCAGAAGTATCCAATTGAAGCTAGTGTAGAAGAAGGTGGGCAAAAACGTAATATTACTATGCAATTTGAACGCATTACGCCAGAGGATAATACAACCCCTAATCTGTCCCAGAAAGCCGAATGGTTTTAATTATTCTATTTTTTAATCACTAATGTTGCGTTGGTTTGTTGCTTTAACACCTATGATTGGGGCGATTGTGTCTCCTATTTTGATTGCGATAACGATAGCTAAATTTGGTATTAGTCAGGGTGTTTTATTGGCATTAACTTTTACTGTTATTTGGTTTGTTGCAATGCTCCGTACTTCAGAAATGCCTCATTAATTTTTCAATAGCTGTATCTTTCGTTTTATTTTGCTTAATTAAATAGTTTCACAAATGTCAGTTTCATCTCCTATCCAAACAATCAAAATACCTACTTCTTTTTCTGATCAGAAACCAGGCACTTCTGGTTTGCGTAAAAGCAGTAGACATTTTGAACAGACTCATTATTTAGAAAGTTTTATTGAGGCTATATTTCGAACATTACCTGGAGTTGAAGGAGGAACTTTGATTCTTGGAGGAGATGGCCGATATGGAAATAGGAGGGCTATCGATATCATACTAAGGATGGCTGCGGCTCATCATGTAAAAAGAGTTATCACAACTGTCGATGGGATTCTGTCTACTCCTGCTGCTTCAAACTTGGTTCGATTGAATAATGCAATAGGGGCTATTATCTTATCAGCTAGCCATAATTCAGGGGGGATAAATGGAGATTTTGGTGTTAAGATTAATGGTTCAAATGGTGGTCCAGCACAAGAGTCACTAACTGATGAGATTTACAAATGCACTCAAACTTTAACAGAATACAGTATCTGTAAAAACCAAACAATTTCCCTGCAAAAACCTGACAAATATGTAATATTTAATATGGAAGTTACGATAATCGATGGAGTAGATGATTATTTGAAACTAATGCAAAAATTATTTGATTTGGACAAAATATCAGACTTCATTAATGATGATTTTCATATTGCCTTTGATGCCCTTAATGCTGTTACAGGACCATATGCAAAGAAATTAATAGAAGGGTTACTTAAGGCCCCTGAGGGAACTGTACGAAATGGAATTCCAAAAGAAGACTTTGGTGGGTTACATCCTGATCCAAATTTGACTTATGCTAATAAATTAGCGGAACTGTTATTAGATAAAAACTCCTCTTATTCCTTTGGCGCAGCTTGTGATGGTGATGGTGATCGCAATATGATCTTGGGTAGAGGATGTTTTGTGAATCCTAGCGATAGCCTTGCAATTTTGGTCGCAAATTATAAGTGTGTACCTGCTTATTGCAATGGTTTAAAAGGTGTTGCTAGGTCTATGCCAACTAGCTCAGCTGTCGATGTTGTTGCAAAAGAATTAGCTATTCCATATTACGAGACTCCTACTGGATGGAAATTCTTTGGAAACCTTTTAGATGCAGGCAAAATCACAATTTGTGGAGAAGAAAGTTTTGGCACAGGTAGTGATCATGTAAGGGAGAAAGATGGCCTTTGGGCTGTCCTTTTTTGGTTGCAGATACTTGCAGAAAAGAGGATCTCGGTAGCTGAGTTAATGAAGGATCATTGGTTGAGATTTGGTCGTAATTATTATTCTCGTCACGACTATGAAAATATTCCTACTGATATAGCTTTTTCTTTGTATGAAAGACTTGAATCTCTTTCGAATAAGATTATTGGGAAGAATTTTGCTGGAAGCTCTGTTAAACATATGGATAACTTTGAATATAAGGATCCAATTGATAATTCTTTTATAGACCAGCAAGGTATTAGAATCTTTCTTGCTAATGGAAGTAGGGTTATTCTTCGTCTATCTGGAACAGGAACTAAAGGATCAACTTTGCGAATTTATTTTGAGGATTATGTTCCATCGACTGGAGATTTGAAACAAGATCCACAATGGGCGCTTAAGAATTTAATTCAGGGTATTGATTCTCTTGCGGAAATCTCCACAAGAACTGGAATGAATAGACCTACGGTAATTACTTGAATAATAATTTTTTGATTTACCAAGGTTTTCTTTAATAAATATTCTGGTTAAATGTTCTACTCTAAGTAATGATTGAAGGATAATTTTTTGGCCAAAGATCTTTTTAGCTTTAATAGCGATCAGGTGTTAAAGAATACGGCACCTTTGGCTGAAAGATTAAGACCTAGAACTCTTGATGAGTTTGTTGGTCAAACATCAATCCTAGCTGAAGGTCGATTACTTCGAAGAGCGATAGCTTCTGATCGTATTGGCAATCTTTTGCTTCATGGACCTCCAGGAGTTGGGAAAACTACATTGGCGAAAATTATTGCTGCACAGACTAGATCTCATTTCAGCGTATTAAATGCTGTTTTGGCTGGTGTTAAAGATTTGCGAAAAGAAGTTGATGATGCAAAAGAAAGATTAGAACTATATGGCTTACGAAGTATTCTTTTTGTTGATGAAGTTCACCGTTTTAATACTGCACAACAAGACGCATTATTACCTTGGGTTGAGAATGGCACTATTACCCTGATAGGTGCCACTACTCAAAACCCTTTTTTTGAAGTCAATAAAGCTTTGTTGAGTCGAACAAGATTGTTTCGTTTGCAACCACTTGAAGCAAGTGATCTTCATCAGCTCTTGAAGAGAGCCTTAGAAGATGAAGAAAGAGGATATGGAAAGATAAAAGTTCTTGTTAATGAAGAAGCTGCAAATCATCTAGTAGACATCTCTAATGGAGATGCAAGAAGTTTACTAAATGCTCTTGAATTAGCTGTAGAAAGTACAAAACCAGATAAAGAAGGTTATATCAGAATTAATCTTTTAATTGCTGAAGAATCGATTCAAGAAAGAGCTGTTCTTTATGATAAAAATGGTGATTCGCATTTTAATACAATAAGTGCATTTATTAAGTCATTAAGAGGTTCAGACCCAGATGCATCATTGTTTTGGCTTGCCAGAATGCTGGAGGCAGGGGAGAACCCCAGATTCATTTTTCGACGAATGTTGATATCAGCAGGAGAGGATATTGGTTTAGCAGATCCACAGGCAATTGTTGTAGTTCAAGCATGTGCAGATGCTTTTGAGAGAATTGGTCTTCCAGAAGGAATTTATGCATTAACACAAGCAGCTTTATATTTAGCTACAACTGCTAAAAGTAATAGCTTATCTTCATTTTTTTCAGCGCAAAAAGCTGTTAAAGAGTTTCAGAAACAAGATGTTCCTTTACATTTAAGAGATGCACATCATGATGGAGAATCGTTTGGTGATGGTGCAAATTATCTGTATCCACATTCATATTTAAACCATTGGGTTCCTCAGCAATATATGCCAAATGAATTACATGGAAAATTTTTTTGGGATCCCACCCCGGAAGGTTGGGAAGGTAGGCAAAGACAAAAAGTGCTTGAGAAAAGAGTGACTCAAATGGCAATAATTAATGAGGTGAATTCAGCCAATACTTTATTATTAACTAATGGACCACAAAACAGTACCTTAAATAACTGGCTGCAAAATCAATCATCTCAAGAAGTTGATAGATTAAATGATTTAGCAAGTCAACTATGGAGTGATCTTGATATTAAACGACATCATCGTATTTTAGTACTAACAGGAGATTCTTTACTTTGGGCATTAAATCCTTTGAAGCTGGTTCCTGAAGGTGGAGTTGTTATTGCTAGCCCATTAAAGAATCATGAACGGCTAAATTCTCAATTAGAATTATTAGATTCGCTTGATCAGCCTATCTTAATAGATAAGACTGCTCAAGGGATAGATAACTTATCTAAAGATTTTAAATTTGAATGGATTGGAGGACGTATTTATTTTGAAGATTTATCCATGGCAAAAATTGATAATATCTGGTCTGCAATTACTAGAAGATTAACGTCGGAATCTGCTTTAAGTCTATTAACTACTACACCGAATTTAGCTCCTGCAAAAGCCTTAAAGCAAATGCTTGAAAGCAGTGGGAAAGTTGAAATTGATATTTCTTTCTTAAATGAAATTATTAGTTTAGAGCAAACATGGATCAAATCTAAATTTAATTCTGAGTATTTAAATCAAAAATTGATAGATTGTGATTGGATACTGGAGATTAAAAAATGGGAAGAAAAACTTGCCTTGAAGATCGATAAGAATTTAGAACATCGTTGGCTGGCTAAAAACACTATGTATAGATCTCTTTTAGATGGAAAAATTAAATCAGAAAGTATCGAAAGATTTCAATCTCTTTTGCTTAGTCTAGAAGGAGAGAGGCTTCCTCAGGAATTATCTCATCAGATCATTTATGGCAGAAGGACAAAGAAGTAAAATTTTTTGTAAATTTAATTTTTACTTGACTACTAATAATATCTACATAGCATAATATCTTTATTTATTTTTTTATAATCTGAAGCAATAGCAATTATCCAAGATTCATAATTTAAATAATTGATATGCACTTTATAATCTAAAATTTGATGGATTAAAATATTTGAATTTGATAATATTTCCCATTTTTTTAAATCGTCTTTTATGCTACCTTTCTGCCATTTAATAGAAGCTTCCTTTTTGATCCATTGCTTTAGAATAGCTTGTTGAAGTGGGGCTCCATTTAAATTTTTTAAGGATTCTTGTTCTGCTTTTGAGTAGTATCTATTTGCGATTTTTTGGGCGGAAAATTTTCTATCTAACCTTTCAATATCTACACCAATCTTATTCTCTGACCAACTAATAAGCAGAGCATCAGAACAGTGACTCATACTTACATGTCCCCATCCGTTAGCTAGTTCTGGAGGTTGTCCTGGCAAAGATTTGATTGGAATGCTGAGAGGTGGAATCCCCCATAGCTGAGACAATGCATGCCTTAAATAGCTTCTAGAATGTCTGTATTGAGCAGATCTGAGACCAGATAAACTGGCAGCAAGTGATTTTTCTGACTCGCTTAAGATTTTAGGGGGGATGTTGGTTGGAAATAGCCAAAGTGGAAGTACTCTTAGTTGTCTGAGTTCCTTTGGCGGTAATGGTCTTGCAAGTTGGTGATCTAGCACCTGATTTCACCCTCCCAAATCAGGATGGCTGTCCTGTAACTCTTTCATCCTTTAGAGGACAAAAGGTTGTTATTTACTTTTACCCTAAGGATGATACGCCAGGATGCACTAAAGAGGCATGTAGCTTTAGAGATCATTGGAATGATTTTGAAGCAAAAAATATAGTGGTTATTGGTATTAGTAAAGATGGTTCAAAATCTCATTTGAAATTTATCAAAAAATATACTCTTCCATTTATTTTGTTGACAGATGTAGAGCCTTGTCCAATTGCAAGTAGTTTTGGAAGTTATGGATTAAAGAAGTTTATGGGTAGAGAATATATGGGAATGATGAGACATACTTTTGTAATTAATGAAGAAGGCAAAATAGAATTAATTTATAAGAAAGTGAAAGCAGATATAATGGCTAATCAAATATTATCTGATCTTTAAGTTTATTAATTACCTTATAATTCTATCATGCCTTCTAAAACTAAATTAGGATGATGCTCAACATTTAATTGTTGTCTTTTTAGTTCATGAATTAGAAGATCAGAATCACCACCACATAGCCAGATTGGCATATTTAAATGTTTTTGTGCATTTGCTAGACATCCAGTGACTGCTTCTAAAGAGCCTCTTTGCATCGCCTCATGAGTTTGTCTTGGAAACATTTCAGATGGAATTTTTAGGATTCCTGGATCTTTAAGGTTTTTAGCACCTCCTACCATCGCCGAGATCTGTAATTTTAATCCAGGAACAAGTTGACCTCCTAAAAAAGTTCCATCTAGTTGGATGCATGTAACACTCAGAATAGTGCCAGCATCAGCGATTATGATCCCATTTGATATAGCTTTATTTTTTTTTGCTTTTGTGACAGCACCTAATGCACTTAGTGCTCTATCAATACCAAGCCAAAGAGGTATGTTTTTTAAAGGTATATCTTTAATAGTTATTTCCTGGAAGTTATCCAACAAAGTTTCATTAGTAGGCAGTTCACCAACAGAAGCCCATTTAAATGATTTGGTATTTAAATTATTTAACATATCTTCCTTGGCTTTTGTATGAGAATAATTCCATTGATTCTCATAATTAATTGCCCAATGCCATCGACTATTGCCAATTAATAAATAAGTTTTGATAGCCTTCACTTTTAGATACCATCACCTAAATAACCTGGTAGATGGATGCCACACTCTTCTTTGATCCCTCCAAACCTTGTATCTCTTCCACTAACTTCTGTACCATCAGGTGCACTTGAATGCCAATCACCAACAGTTGAATATCCTTTTTCAAATAAAGGGTGTTGAGGTAATTTATGTTCTTGCATGTAATAATAAATATCTTTTTTACTCCAATCTAGAAGAGGCCTAATTGAAAACCGATCTCTTATTTCATCAAGGCAAGTCATAGAACTTCTGTGGTTTGTTTGATTGCCACGTACGCCACTAGCCCAGCATTCAACTTGAAGTTGTTCTAATGCCTTTTCTAAAGGTTGTACCTTCCTTATGAAATGATACTTTTCAAGATCCTCGGATTGGTTTGTTTCCCATAGCTTGCCATATATAGCTTCCATCCTTCCTGGAGAAAGCTCGCTTTGAACTACGATTAAGTTTAGATTGAGTTGATTTATTAATAGGTCAGCATATTGGTAGGTTTCTTTTGGCAAATATCCTGTATCAACCCAAATAATAGATATCTTTGAAGTTTCTTCATGGGAATGCAGCATGTGCAATAAGACAGCTGATTGAATTCCAAAACTTGTTGTAGCAACAAATCTTGAGTCAAATTGTTGGCTCGCCCACAACAGTCTTTCCTCGGCCTTAAGTCCTTTGAGGCGTTTCTGAGTAGTTTGGAGAGATTCTTTTAGCAAAGAGGCAATTGTCACTGTATAAAGAGGCTAGCTTTACTTTAAGAGTTAGATCTCATGAATTTGAAGGTTTATTGGGATAATGTTTCATGTCTCCATTCTTGAATCGCCTACCAGAATTTAAACAATTACAGACACAAAATTAAGACATGAGTGAGCTAAGTGTAGTTATTCAAGATCCGCAGGCACAGATCACGCTTTTTGTTTTGTGCCTTGCTATCAGTCTGTTCTTGACGGGAATTTTGGCGCCTGAATTAACTGGACTTTTGAGCATGGCAATTCTTATTGCAACAGGAGTATTGAGTCCTCAAAAGGCTTTGGCTGGCTTTGGTAGTCCTGCATTAATTACTTTGATGGGTTTGTTTGCTGTCTCTGCAGCATTATTTAGAAGCGGAGCTTTAGATCGGTTAAGAGAATTGATTGCATCTGAAAGAATTTCATCTCCTAGAAGATTAATAGCTTTATTAGGATTTGTTGTAGCTCCAATCTCTGGAGTAGTTCCAAATACGCCAGTAGTGGCTTCCTTATTACCCGTCATTGAAGCTTGGTGTAATAAACGCAATCTTTCTCCTTCAAGAGTTCTTTTGCCACTCTCTTTTGCAACAGTTTTAGGAGGAACGCTTACGCTTTTAGGAAGCTCTGTAAATTTGTTAGTCAGCGATATAAGTGAGCAATTAGGTTATGGATCTTTAGGACTTTTTAGCTTTACTTCTATAGGAATTCCAATTTGGCTGGTAGGCACCATTTATTTATTATTTGCTCCACAGGCACTATTACCTGATCGAGGGAGAGATAGGAATCAGCTCAAAGGCAATGTTAATGATGTGGGTTATTCAACAGAAGTTACTATTCCTGAAGATTCCAATCTTGTTGGTCAATCTCTTAATAACAGTAGATTGCAACGAAGATTTGATGTAGATGTTCTCGAGTTACAGAGAGGCAAGGAAAGATTTTTACCTCCTCTTGCAGATCGCAGAATTGAGCCAGGCGATAGATTACTTTTGAGAGTAACAAGGGGTGATTTGCTTAGGTTGCAGCAAGAACATACAGTTCAACTTGCTAAGCCTTCTTGGAATCAAGCATTGAATAATGATTTATCTAATGCCGATGAAGTTCAAAAAATAGTTGAAGTGCTTTTACCAGCAGGCTCAACTTTAGCCGGAGCTAGTTTGAGAGAATTACGATTTCGTCAAAGACATAATTCTACGGTTTTAGCGTTACGCCGAGGACAGCAGACAGTTCAAGAAAGATTAGGTCAAGCTGTTCTAAGAGAAGGCGATGTATTGCTATTACAGGCGCCTATAGATTCTATTCGCGGCTTGCAATCAACTAATGACTTACTTGTTTTAGATCAGTTGGAAGATAATTTGCCAACAGTTAGTAGAAAACCAATAGCAATTTCTATTGCTATTTTAATGCTCATTTTACCTTCCCTTACAGGCTTGCCTTTGGTTGCATCAGTATTATTAGCTGTAGTTGCAATGGTAGTGGGTGGATGTATTCGTCCTGGAGAAGTACAAAGATCTATTCGACTTGATGTGATTTTATTACTTGGTTCTCTTTCTAGTTTTAGCGTTGCAATTCAAACAACTGGTTTAGCTGATGCTTTGGGTTCAAGTTTGGAATATTCTTTGAAAGGATTGCCAACTTATTCTTCTTTATTAATAATATTTTTAGCGACTACAATTTTGACGCAGTTGATTAGTAATGCTGCATCAGTTGCACTTTTATCTCCTGTAGCGGTGCAACTTTCAACAGGCTTAAATCTTCCTCCAGTAGCCCTTTTGATAACTGTTCTTTTTGGAGCTAGTCAGTCTTTTTTAACTCCAATGGGATATCAAACTAATTTGATGGTTTTTGGTCCAGGTCGATATCGTTTCCTTGATGTGACAAGATATGGAGCGGGCCTAACAATTTTGATGACATTGATGATCCCAGCTTTAATTCTTTGGCATTATGGATAAAAATATGAGTAATAATTACGTCAATATTCATTACATATGGTGTGCATTAAACAGCTTTTGTGCTCTTTCTTATCATTTCAATTTGTCTTCTTAATTAAATAATTCTTGTGCCTTTCTCTAAAACTATAATTCGAAAATCAGAGCGCTATAAGCGCTTGACTGTCCCTCAGTTTACTGTTGTAACAGGCTTATTGGTTATTTTGGTTGGCACTTTCCTTATAGCGACCCCTTTTTGTTCAGTAGAAAGTGTTGGATTATGGGAGGCTTTGTTTACTGCTACATCTGCTGTGACAGTTACAGGATTAACGATCATTGATGTTGGAAAGGATTTAACCCTTTTTGGTCAAATTGTTCTTGCTGCAATGCTCTTAATAGGAGGTTTAGGTTTGATGGCAATAACAACTTTTTTACAAGGATTTGTTGTTAGAGGTACTGAATTGAGATGTCGACTTGATCGTGGCAAAACTTTGGATGAATTTGGAGTAGGTGGAGTAGGTAGAACCTTTAGGGGAATTGCTATTACTGCAACGGTATTAATAATTATCGGGGCAACTACACTTTTCTACTTTGGATTTAACGATATCCCAGACACGGGACAAAGACTTTGGGCTTCTTTATTTCATAGCATCTCTGCATATAACAATGCTGGATTTGGTCTTTGGTCAGATAGTTTGCAATCTTATCGTACTAATTGGGTAGTAAATTTAGTCATCATTATGTTAATCCTACTGGGAGGATTAGGTTGGCGAGTTACAAGTGATCTTTGGAGTAATAGGAGAAACTTGGTTCGAAGAAGATTAAGTCTTCATACGCGATTGGTAATAAGAACATCTTTTATTTTGATTTTACTTGGAACTATAGGATTACTTGTCACTGAGTCGATAGGTCAAGAGAATTTCTTTTTCAACATTGGTTGGCAAGACCGATTTATGACTGCTTTATTTGAATCTGTAAGCTCAAGAACAGCTGGATTTACAAATATTCCTATATCTGTTCATACTATATCTGATTCAGGCTTGTTACTTTTAATGACTTTAATGTTTATTGGAGCTAGTCCTGGAGGGACCGGAGGAGGAATTAAAACTACGACATTGGCTGCTTTAATGGCTGCTACAAGATCTACATTAAGAGGTCAGGATGATGTGATCATTGGTAATCGGCAAATATCAGATAAAGTTGTTTTAAAAGCGGTTGGGATAACAGTTGGGTCTCTTATTTTTGTTTTAGTTATGGCTTTATTATTAAGCATGACTATCAATGTAAATGCAACAAGGTCATTTTCTTTTCTTGAAATGCTTTTTACTTGTATCTCAGCTTTTGCAACAGTTGGTTTTGATTTAGGTGTGACTCAGGAGTTAGGTCATTTTGGTCAATTGGTTTTAGTAGTGGGAATGTTTGTTGGTCGTTTAGGAATTTTGTTACTTTTAAGTGCTATATGGGAAGCTTTGAATAGAGGTAGGTTGAATAATAAGAATCGCATTGGTTATCCAAAAGGAGATATTTATGTTTGACTTTATGAAGGCTGTAATTTTGCTTCGGAGTTGTTATGAGTGAATGGTGGCAATGGTCGCCAAAGCAGGTAACCGATGCAGGTGGGTTTGCTGTTGTTGGAATAGGCCGTTTTGGGAGCGCAGTTTGCAGAGAATTGCTAAGTAACGGTGCAGATGTTTTGGCTGTTGATGCTTCTGAGAAGGCAATTGAGGAGTTAAGACAATTGGAGCCTTCTATCGAGGCAAGAGTTGTGGATTCTACCGATGAAGAATCTATGAGGGAAGCAGGCGTGCTTGAAATGGGGACTGTAGTTGTAGGTATAAGTGAACCGATTGAGGCCAGTATTACAACTACTTTGATTGCAAAAGATAGTGAGGGTAGTCAGGTGAAACAAGTTATTGCGAGAGCAACGAGTGATCTTCATGAAAAAATGCTTAAAAGAGTAGGTGCAGACAGAGTTGTATTCCCTTCAAGAATGCAAGGGGAACGTCTAGGTTTAGAGTTGATTAGGCCTAATTTGATAGAACGCCTTGAACTTGATGATCAAACAGGAATTGACGAGATAAAAGTCCCAGAGATTTTCGTAGGACGAACACTTCGTGATTTAAACCTTCGTAAGAATTATTTAGTGAATGTATTAGCGGCTGGACCAACGAAAGGTTTAACTGTTAACCCACCTGCCACATATTTGCTTGAGAAAGATCATGTTTTGGTTGTAATGGGATTAATGGAAGATTTGCAAAAGCTTCCACAAATTTAATTTATGCGAGTACTAGGCCTAATGAGTGGGACTAGTGCTGATGGAATTGATGCGGCGATGGTTGATTTTTCTGGCAGAATTAATAAACCTAAATGGAAATTATTAAACATCTGTTCATATGAATATCCAAGATCTCTAAGAAAAAGAATTCTAGATGTTAGTCAAGGATTGAAGTTAGATAGTGAGGAATGGTTGGATTTAGAAGAAAGAATCACAGAATTTAATGCCTATGCTGCATTCAAATGTGACCCTTTAAAATCATCACAACTTGTTGGTTGCCATGGTCAGACTATTTTTCATAGACCTCCTACGAAGAAACATAGAGGTTCTAGTCTGCAGATACTTAGAGCACCATTATTAGCTCAACTGTTACAGAGACCAGTTGTCTATGACTTTCGAGCTGCTGATTTAGCTAATGGAGGACAAGGTGCTCCTTTAGTTCCTTTAGTTGATGAAGTATTTATTGGAAGAGAATGCGGATGGCGCGCAATATTGAATTTAGGAGGGATTGCCAATCTAACTTTGATTCCCCCAAATCAAGGGATGGATTCTTCAGCGCAAGTTTTAGGATGGGATTGTGGACCTGCAAATACCCTCGTTGATTTAGCTATTCAAGAATTTACTCAAGGTAGATTATTTTTTGATAAAGATGGTTCTATTGCTCAGTCTGGTATTCCTGATGAATTAATAATCTCTAAATGGATTGATGAATATTTTTTTCACCTTCCACCCCCTAAATCTACAGGAAGGGAACAATTTGGTGCTAATGATTTACACAAAAGAATGACAGACATGTCTCATCTTTCAATTGAGGATAAAATTGCTACTTTAACTGCATTTACGGCTCAATTGGTTGCACAGGATTTAATTAATTTAAATAAAAGATCTAAGATTCGGCCAATTGAGTTATTAGTTGCAGGAGGTGGGGCTCAAAATTTATTTTTAATGAAACAACTTGTTTTAAGATGTAAAGGCTTAAGAGTATCTAAATTACAAAGATATGGAATTCCTGTTTTAGCAAGGGAGGCTTTAGCTTTTGCTCTATTAGCTTGGTGGAATATTAATAATTATTCCTCTGCATCCAAACAAATTACAGGTGCTCATAAATCAGTTGTTTTGGGAGTAAAAGTTAACCCCTTCTAATTGATTAAGGTTTGTATAGCCTTAATCTTTTTGGTGCACCTTTTAATCTCTTTGGTTCTTGTGCCTCAAGTGAAGATCTAAATCCTTCTGTATTTGTTAGCGCAGTAGGTGTTGATTTCTTTGAAGAATTTTCCTCATAGAGTATTAAACCTTCTTTGATTAGGACCTTTGCCATATTGCTTACTGTCCGAGATTCTGCATTAGCTAATTTTGACAGCTGAAAAAGGAGCTCCTCTGTTAAAACTACCTGGATCCGTGGGGACTTTGGCTTCCCATTTGATGAGTTTTGTCGGGTGGCCACAGCCTTAAAGAGTAATGGATATTCATTAGTGTACAGTCATGTGCAAGGATAGTATCCATGTGTATGGTTGTTGGTATTAGCGTCAGCCTTGCAAGGCATCGCTTGAACCGCTTCCTTTTCAATTTCTCAATAGCTAGAGGCTCCTTTCATGTCCAAATCAAATTCCCAGCAATCTCTTCCTAGGGCTTCCCAATCTCGAGCATCCACTAAATTAATTGACAAAAAAGTTCCACAAAAAAGAAATAGGAGACCTGCCAATAATAAAAAATCTAGTGATGTACTGATTTCAGCAGTAATCAGTACTTACCTTTTGACTTATCTTCATAACGTTTTGCAGCGAGCAGAATATGGAGCTTCCAAAGAAGGCCGCACTCTTCAGGCAAAGAATTTTGCTCAATTGAGGAAGGTTTTGTGCATGGATGCAAGAAGTATGGAGGATGCTTCGGCTGTTGGGTTAAGAGATGAAGATTTGGAAAAGTTTAATCATTCAAAATTTTCTCAAAAAGTGGCTTAAATAAATACATAGATATTATTTTTTTATGGCCAGTAACGCTGCGGAGCTTTATCGCCGCATTAAAGAGGATCAAGATCAAACTCAAATATTGTTTCGACAAGCTCTTCAGAATCCACAAGGAGCCATACAAGCAATATGTGACTTAGGAATTAAATATGGTCTCCCAGTCTCTTCTGAAGAAGTGAAAAACTATTTAAATTCTTTAGATGAAGCTGAAACCAAACAGTGGATTGTGAAAGCTAGAGGAGGCTTATAGGCAAGGTTGTTATTATTTGATGGATTTTCGTTGATCTATTAATTCTGAATTTTGATTATTTCTTCTATCGTAACCACCACCACCTGCGAGACTCCAAAAAAACCAGTAGCTAGGTATAGCAAGACCAGCAGCTAAAAATAAAGCAGCTATTTGTTCCAGTCTTAACATGATTTTATAAAGTTAAAGCTTGGTAGATTCATCTATTAGCTTACGGTTAATGATTTAATTATTAAAGGCAAGGATTGTTCTAGTGATTCGGCTTGAGAGGATTAGCAAGTTATATCCCAATAGTGAGGTTTTGAAAGACGTCACATGGGAAGTTAAATCTGGAGACAGAATAGGTCTTGTAGGAGTAAATGGTTCAGGTAAATCAACTCAGTTAAAGATCATTGCTGGGTTAGAAGAACCAACTAGTGGCCAAGTAGTGCGGCAGGGTGAATTGAAGATTGCATTCTTAAAGCAGGAATTTGAGGTTGACCCTAATAGGACTGTTAGAGAGGAATTGTTTCAGGCCTTTTCTGATGCTGCAAGAGTATTAGGAGAAAAATGCATAGTTGAACAGGCTATGCAATCAAAGGAAGCAATAAATGATTCTGATTATTTAGATAGCTTGATTATTGATCTGGGAAATTTGCAAAGTGAGTTTGAAGCTATACATGGATATGAAATTGAAGCGCAAATTGAAAAACTTTTACCCACAATAGGATTTTCTTCAGACAGTGCTAATCAACTTGTTTCTAGTTATTCTGGTGGATGGCAGATGAGAATTGCTTTAGGCAAAATTCTATTACAAGATCCAGATCTTTTACTATTAGATGAACCAACTAATCACCTTGATTTAGAAACAATTGAATGGCTTGAAAATTATCTCAGTAAACAATCTGCTTCTATTGTTCTTATTAGTCATGATCGCACATTTTTAGATCGAATTTGCACACAAATAGTCAGAACAGAAGCAGGCTATTCTCGTATTTATTTGGGCAATTATAGTTCTTATTTAGAGCAAGAAAAAATTGAAAAAGAAGCTAATCAAGCAGCATTTCAAAGGCAGCAAAAGGAAATCGCTTCCCAACAGTTTTATATAGATCGATTTAGAGCAAGTGCTACAAGAAGTACTCAGGCAAAAAGTCGTGAGAAGTTGTTAGATAAATTAGAGAAAATAGAAGCACCTCTAGAAAAGGTGATGCAACCTATTTTTCGATTTCCTCCTGCACCGAGATCAGGAAAAGAAGTTGTTTCAGTTAAAGACTTGACTCATAGCTATGGAGAAAAAATTTTATTTTTGGGGGCCAATCTTGATGTTGAGCCTGGCGATCGAATAGCCTTCATAGGGCCAAATGGATCTGGTAAATCTACTTTGCTTAGATTGATTATTGGCATTGAAAAGCCAGAAGATGGATTCGCAAGATTAGGTAAACATAATGTTCACGCGGCGTATTTTGCCCAGAATCAAGCAGAAGCATTAAATCTTAAAAAGACAGTTATAGAAACAATTTTCGAAGCTGTTCCTGATTGGAGTCAAACTCAAATTAGATCTTTATTAGGAAGTTTCAGCTTAAGTAAAGATTCAGTATTTAAGATCGTAGGCCAACTTAGTGGGGGAGAAAAAGCAAGACTCGCTCTTGCTTTAATGATTGTTAAACCTTGCAACTTGTTGATTTTGGATGAACCTACCAATCATTTAGATATACCAGCAAAACATATTTTAGAAAAAGCAATAATAGAATATGAAGGCTCAGCACTAATTGTATCTCATGATAGATATTTTATTTCTCAAGTCGCTAATAAAATCGTAGAGTTAAGAGATGGAGAATTAATTATGTATAAAGGTGGTTATTCTTATTTTCAAGAAAAGAAACTCGAAGAAAAAATTGAGCAAGATAATCAGCTTGCTTTAGCAGAAAAGGAAGCTAAAAGATTAGCAAATAGGGATCGACAGAGGAAAAGAAAAGCTGTTAAAAAGGAAAAGAAGCGATCCTAATATGAGTGAATTTGAGGATTATGAATAAAAAAAATTCTATTAATATTTGGTTTTGACTTAATTCCTTCTTCTTATTTCCCTTATATCTTTTGGAGTGATATATAAAACATATACTTTGGTTGATCTATTTATTATAAATTTTAATGGTTGTCCCGGTCTAGCTTTATTGATTATAGATATTACATCAGAAGGATTTTCGATCTTCTTTTCACCAACTTTTCTTATTAGATCATTTATTTTTAATCCTCCCTGATCTCCAGGCCCACCTTTTATTACATAGCGAACTATTGCCCCTCCATTTGCATTATTTTTATCTTTATCATTAATAATTAATGGTGCTAGCCCTACTCCAATCATTGGGTGACTAGCTTTACCTTTGCTTATTAGTTGTTCTGCTATTTGTCTTGCTCTATTTATTGGGATAGCAAAGCCTAATCCTGCTCCTGGCCCTGATCTAACCAAGGTATTTATTCCAATTACCTCTCCATTTGCATTGAGCAAAGGACCTCCTGAATTGCCTGGATTAATTGCTGCATCAGTTTGGATTAGATCTAGTCTTTTATCTGAGATTCCTAGTTGAGAGACATTTCTATTCAGATTACTAATGATCCCAAGGGTCACTGTATTTTCTAGTCCATAAGGATTGCCTACTGCAATTGCCCAATCACCAACTTTTAAATCATCGGAATTACCTAACTGAGCAGTAGGCCATGGTCCAGTTCCATTTAGACGAATTATGGCCAGATCTGTCAAAGTATCAATACCAATTATTTTGCCCGGAACTCTTTGCCCATTTGATAGACCAACCATTAATTGGTCGATTTTTTCCACAACATGTGCATTTGTTAAGACAAGACCTTCTGGGGAGAAAATTACGCCACTACCTTGATTCTTTTCTATTCGAGACCTTGGGATATCAGGGATTCCTCTGAATCTGAAAAAATTATCAAAATATGGATCAATAAAAATGCCTTGCGGAAGTCTTGAGTTGTTTCGTGAAATTACTGTTCTTTGTGTTTCAAGTGTTACAACAGCTGGCCCACTTCGTTGAACTGCATTTGATACAAAGTTTCTTGACGATAGATTATTCTTATCTTCTGAAGGAGAATTTCCTTTTGCTAAAGATTTAAGAGGATAGAATTCAAAAAAAATCCAATTACTAAAAATAAGTAATAATAATAGCTTTGAAAGCTTTTTCCCTTTTAAGAAAAATGCTTTTGTAATTTTTTGCTTGTTTGGCAACACCATCATAATCTCATAAAGAAGTCATTTCTAAACATGCTCTTCTTCGGATTTTTTATTTTACAACGCATTAATAATCTTTGGCTATATGCATAATGAATTATTTCCTTTTTGCTAATCCCTGCATACTGCCATATCATTCAAACTCTAGATAAAGGTCATCTTTGACTAACCATTTCAATAATGACTATAAGTTTCTATGGCGAGTGAATTTTGAATCATTTTGATTCAGTCTATGTTTGACCAGCTCTTACCATTTAAGCTAATAAGCAATTAAGAGAGGATTTTCGTTATTGTGCGTTAAAGCCTTACTGCCATTGCTAAAGTTGAAATGTTGAGCTCTTTGTTCCCTCTCCTATATGGTTTGATTGTCATTGTTCTCCTCTGGCAATCTTTTCGAGTCATGGGAAGAGGATTTGATGTGAATTTCCTTAGATCTCCTATGAAGGTAAAAAAGCAGATGTCTAATGAGGATAGGACTGGCCGTCTTACGATTCATCCTGAGCTTTTAGATAATGAGGGCCGAATAACAAATGAGAATTTGTTAACCGTTAGATTTTCTGAGGACTTAGACTCAGATCCACCTCAATCAGCAGAAACTTCGGCTGAATAGGTTATATAGGCTTTGAATCCTTCAAAATTCACCGAATATGTTTAGAAAAGGGACCGACTAGTGGAACAAAGAACTCGCATAGTTTTGGCAGTCCTCAAGACTGTGAAATTACCTCCAAGATTTCGTTTGAAACTCTTGAAGGAGGATCCAGTGCGACTTGAATTAAGTCTCACCCCTGCTTATGGGAAAGATCCTATTCAGGTTGGTTTAGTTGAGTCTCTTGATTTAGTGGCGAGGAGGGATAGAGAAGGACGTATCCCAAGAGATTTGCAAGGTACTTGGGATTGGACTGTTCGCCATGGCTCAGTTAGTACAGGAGGTTGGAACCCCTTTCTGAAGGAGGCTTTGCAGACAATGTTTGAAACTGGTCTACCTGCAATCATTTATGAAGAACGAACAGGTGAGGATTATCATCCTGTTGATGGTTCTAGGCATGTTCGATAAATCTTCTCAACACTTGTTTAAGAAGTGATTACAATATCTTTTCAAAGATTTTTACTTTATTAAAATAGTTTAGATATTAAAATCGAAATGTTAGTCAATAGACAACCTCGTTTTGGCTTTGTAAAATTTGCAGAAACTTGGAATGGTCGATTTGCAATGTTTGGAATTTTTGTATGTTTAAGCACTGAACTTTTAACAAGGCAAGGGATCCTAGTTCAATTGGGTATTAAATAAATATTACTTCCTTTTAATTAAGCAATAACATAATCAAATATTTTTGGACAAATCTATTTTTTATTTAAGTTTTGATCTTACTATATAAATAAGAAATCATTTTATTTTGATAATTAATTCACTGCCACAGTATTCAGTTTCAGAATTGAACTCTGCTATAGGTAAATTGTTAGAAAGGGGGTTTGCTCCTAATTTTCTTTTGCAAGCATCAATATCTAAATTCCAGAAGAAGAAAGGACATTTGTGGTTGACATTGTCGGATGGAAAATCTTCTATTACTGCAGTTGTATGGGCATCGATTTTGCAACGTATTGATTATGAACCTTCTTTAGACGATGGCGTATTGATTATTGGTAAATTGAACTTTTGGCCAGCTAGAGCTTCTTTAAGTGTGCAAGTGATTGATATTAAACCTACTATTTCAACTGTTTTAAGAAAGTTTGAAATAGTAAAAGATAAATTAGAAAAGGAGGGTTTAATTGATATTAGTAGAAAACGTAAGTTACCTTTATATCCAAAATCTATTGCAATTCTTACCAGTTCACCTAGTTCTGCATTGGCCGATATAAAAAAAACTGCCCAAGAAAGATGGCCCTTGGCCAGATTAGTAATTATACCGATACCTGTTCAAGGTCTTGCTGAAAAATCAATCCAATCTACATTAATTAGTCTCTCGAAATGCTATTCAGGATTTGATATTGAAGCAATAGTTATCGCAAGGGGTGGAGGAAGTAGAGAAGATTTAGCTATCTTTGATAGTGAAAAAATATGTAGAGAAATTGCACGATTTCCTATACCAGTCGTTACTGGTATAGGTCATGAAGATGATATAACTGTTGCGGATCTTGTTGCAGATTATAGATCTGCAACTCCTACTGCAGCAATGATTTCTTTATTGCCTAGTCGAGATGAACAACTAGGAGAATGTATACAAAAAAGAAAAAGAATTAATGATTATATTAACTTTATTGTTAAGCAATATAGACAAAATTTAAAAGATATTGAATTGCTTTTACAAGAGAATAATCTTGAGATTAAAATTAAATCTCGCAGATTAATACTGCAGCAACGTAGACTTCTTCTGAATGCTTTATCTCCAGCAAGCTACTTGTCCAGAGGGTTTACTATAATAAGAAATTCTTCAGGAAATATAGTTAATAAAGTTGAAAATATTTCATATCATGATGAGTTAACAATTCAGCTTATTGATGGTAATGTAGATGTTCAAGTTCAATTTGTTAATCCTTCCAAAGGTTCCATAAGTGAGTAACTCAAAATCAAAAAATAACAATTCTTCAAAAGTGATTGACTCTAAGGAGAATTTCAAAAATCAATCAAAAAAATTAATATCAAATAAATCTTCAAGTAGCCTTCTTGAGGAAGAAATTTTAAACATGAGCTATGAGGAGTCTATAGATTCTTTAGACTCTATACTTTCTAAACTTCAACAAGAAAATACCCCTTTAAATGATTTAGAGGAAATTTATGATCAAGGAAGGCTTTACCTTGATCATTGTGAGAAACTCTTATCTAATTTAGAGCAGAAAATTATAACTTTGGATACAGAGGAGTTGAAGGATTAGAATATATGGTTGTTTTGCAAGTTGATTGAACGATATCTATCATAAACTTCAATTCCCTTCTTCTGTTTCTTTTGCAATTATATCAATAGTCGCTTGATTAGCCTCCACATTCATAGTATTAGAATTGATATCTGTATTTATCTTAGATCCACAAATCATACATTGACTAGAATTAGAAAGACTTTTTGCACCACAAACCTTGCATGTTTGCATTATTGCATTAATTTTTTTCCACCAAAACCATCCAAGGCAAGCCAACACTAAACTTATAGTAAAGAATATTAGAATAATTCCCCCTGCTAAATCTAGTAAAAGCCTTCCTGCTGCTGTTGGAAGAATCAGAATTGCTAATAAAAAGAACCAAATTAAAGAAGCATTTTTTTGCATATGGAAATAGACAATTTGTTTTTAAGTAAAGATTACCTTGTTATTTCATTATTAAGACGTTGAGGAGCCCCTCTCCTATTAATTGTCATACTTGCTAGAACAACACTCCAGCATTGACCAAAGTAAATAATTACACCAATCATCCATACCCAAAGAGTTAATACTAAAACCCCTCCAATAAATCCATAAGCTTGAAAACGACTACCAAGAGATAGAATACTTCTGCTAACTGTTAAATTTAGAATTGTAAGCAAAATACCTATCATTAATGACCCAGGAACTAATGGCTTTATAGGAACTCTTCGACTAGGCAATAAAGCTTGTAGTAATAAGGCCATCAAGGAAAAACTTAAAAAAGGAATTACGAATTGACCAACTTCAAGTACTGGAATCTTTGAAAATGTAGTTGCAATCCATGGAATAGTTTTAGTTAAATCATCAAAAACTGCACCTGGAATCATTTTAATATTGGTGCTAATTTGATCAACAACTACTAATACACCAATTAAAAGAACTATTAAAAATGCTTCAACTCTTGTCCTTATAAATCTAAATGCTTGAATCTTCCATGATGTAGGGAATTTTTTTGCAGGTAAACTATCTTCCCAAAGCCTGTCAGAACCTCTTTGTAAAGTTAAATAGGCATTGCCAGATGTGATCATTAGAAAGATTGCACCTAATAATCCGGCTCCAAAGCCTTGATTAACTAGCTTGACCAAAGTCGTTTCAACTAAACCAACTACTGATGGCGGTAAAATTTGCGCTGCATAATTAATAATTTGTTGATCAAGCCCAGGCTGTTTCCCAAGTAACCAAGATGCAACTGAAAGTGATATCAATAAAATTGGAAAAAATGATTGAAGTGTGTAATAAGCAAATGCTGCACTTAGATCAACGCAATCACAGCGAGACCAGCTCTCATAAGCTTTCCAAAGGCTACGTAATAACCCATGGGTTTTACTGCGCCATCTAAAATCCACGCTTTTGTAGTCCTACTCTTAGTAACGGTAGCTCGTATATAACTACTTGTTAGTTATATGTTTTTATTCATATTGAATCTTTTTTTATAAGTAAAGGTCTCAAGAAAACTTTTATAATTACTTTATATTCATCTCAAAAGCAATATGAGAATGACTTTAGTTTTTAATTAATTCTTCTCCCCAAGGAATTAATCTATTTAACTCTTCTTGTGAATTTGCCACTAATACCGGAAAACTCACTGCATTTAGGTCTTGTCCTGACTTAATAGTAGAAGGATCTTGACTTAGCCATGTCATAGGGCAAGAAAGTTCTGATAAAACTAGCCACGCTGATGCTAAATCCCATATTTTTGGTGTTGCTTCTAATGCAGCAATTGTTTGTCCAATTGCGACACTTGTCATATTTAGGCTTGCAACACCTAGTAAACGAATTTTCCCTGGGAAAGGTTTATTAGGCCTTCTTTGTAAAATCCTTATAGATCTACTACATAGAGATACAAGTTGACTGTTTTGTTTGAATCTTGATTCTATGGTCAATGGTTGATTGTTTAACCATACTCCTTTTCCTTTAATTGCAATTAGCCTTTGTTGAAGTGCGGGAATGTCGAGAAAAGCGGTTTCTGGTTTGCCTTGAACAAAATGAGCTGCGGAAATAGCCCAATATGGGATTCCAGCGGCAAAATTTGTTGTCCCATCTAATGGATCAACGATCCAATAATTATCTGAGTCAGGAACAATTTGTGAACCTTCTTCGCTTAATATGCCAAAACCCTTGGTTATTTTTGATAACCCTTCGACAATAGTAAAATCACTCCAACGATCACATTCAGTTATTAAAGTACCATCAATTTTGACATCCGAACTAATCGTACCAAAATCATTTCTTTGTCGTTCAGCTACACAGTCAAGTAATTCGTGAATTGAATGTATTTGTGATTCACTTAGAGTCTGCATTTCAATGTCTTTCATTCTTTCCTTTGGATTGTTGATGCTTCACATGCTGGAATTAATGGAAATGGCTCTATAGGCATATCAATTAAGTTATCTTTATCAACTTCACTAGAAGTTGATATCTTAGATTCGCAGGCTTTTACTGGGTCGATACCTGTTCGCCTTTGTAATTGAGAAAGGCTTCTATTATAATTAGTGATTGCATCAGAATAACGAACTTCTGCTTGTGTTAAATCTCTTTGATTATTAACAACTTCTCTCTGCGTAGTAACTCCTGCTTGAAATCTTAACCTTGCTAATCTTAATGATTCCCTAGAGGCCAACACTTCTCTTGTCGTTGTTGCAATATCTTGATTGGCTGTTTGCAGATTAAAGAAACTTTCTTCAACTTCTTGCCTTATACTATTTTTCCTGGAGATAAAAGACTCTTCAGCTTCTTTTGCTTTTAATTTATTGTATTTATAAAGAGCTTTTGCCCTCCCTCCATCAAATATTGTCCAATTTGCATTAATTGCTATTGAGTTGCTAATGGATGAAGAATAATCATCCATATCTATTGATGAAGTAGAACTAATTCCTGATTGTCCTTTGGTATTTGTATAACTTAGATTATTAGAAAGACTGATAGTTGGTTGAGTAGCTCCAAGGGCTATGTTTGCATTATTATTATTTATAGAAATATCTAATAGTAGCCTATTTAGCTCTTCTCTAAACGAATAGGCCGCTATTATGCTTTCTTGAAGTGATGCTTGCCATGTTCCTATAACTTTCGCTGAAGATGCAGCTATAGGAGTTGTTCCTTGAGGTAGATTTAATGTATTTGCAATTGACCGACGTGTAATTTTTTGATCTCCAAGTTTGCCTGTCAAAAGTTGCTTATCTCTTGCTAATTGTGTTTCTGCTTCGAGCACTTCGAGTCTTGTTGCAACTCCAGCTTCAAAACGAGCTTTAGCATCTCTCAGGCTTATTAAAGAAGCTTGCATTGATTGTTTGCCGATTCTGACTCCTTCATCTGCACGTTGTAATAAGAAATATTGATTAGCTGCTCTAAGTTTTAAATCTCTAAGTGTAATTAAATATGAATCTCTAGCTTTTTCATAAGAGTCTTTTGCAGCTGCAATAGTTGGCACACGGATTGGGTCGATTAAGTTCCATTGAACTTGCACACTCATGGAAGTTTTCCATTGTTTGGTTTTTGTATCTGAACCAAAATCAGGATTTCTATAATTATCTGCAGTTAAATATTCAGGCAATCCATTTGCATTTAGATTAATTGTTGGATACCATCTTGCAATTGAAGATTTAACTAGTTCAGACTCTTGTTCAACTCTAGTCTTCATTACCTTTAAATCAGGATTATTACTGATCATTAATTTCTGGACTTCTTTAAGTGTAATAGGAAGTATTTCTTGGATTAAAACCTCTTCATTATTTTGAGGAATAGAGATATTTTTATTTAATTTAAGTCTTTCAAAATAAGTAATTCTTCTCTTGAATTTGTTAAGCGCGCTATTATTATTGGATTTAATTTTATTATTTAATGATAACTTTTTCAGAGAGTTAAGAGAATCTGAAAAAACCTGCTTTGAATTTTTAGCTAGCAACTTATTGCTTCCTTTCATATTTGCAGCTTGTTCTGCTTGGACTGCATAGATCCCTGGAATCAGGAAACTAGCTAGAAGAACAATTCTTGTAGTAATCCTCCGCACAGCAAATAAGAAATTTTAATTATTTTAGAGAGTTGGTGCGCAATCTCCTATCGCGGCAGATACTATTTCATCTGCTCCATCCACAATACAGATCGATACCCCTAAACAATCTTCTACTTGCTCCAGATGCATGTCATCAAGAAAAATTGGTTGATCATGTCTGAGCATCACAGAAGGCAAGAGTAATAGTTCGCCTAGTTCAGCATTTTTTAATCCAGTAATTAGGTCTTGACCAGTTAGTAGTCCAGTAACAATTTTTTCTTGCCCCCAGTAAGGGCTTTCCAGGCCATGAAGATGCAAAGTTAGCCCTTTTATCGCATTCAATCTTTGGCAGGCTTCCTGAAGGGCCTTTTCTACAAGCTTCCCGACGACCCAGCTACATTCTCTTGGCTTAATTAGTTTTTTTGGAAGCACTCTTGTTGCGTGATTCATCTCTGCTAAGAATGCTCTAATGCTACCAACGCCATTTTCTTGTTGAGGAAAATTTTCATAAGAGATTTTTTCAGGAAGTTCTTTCCCTGCTATTAAGTACCATTCATCGGATAACCAAGCGAAGTTAGATCCTAGATTTTCTTTGAATTTTCTTTGAAGGACTTCAACCTGATTGATAGTTTTTCTTGCGCATAATTCATTTACAGCTTTAAGACCATCATTATCTGGACGAAACCGAGTTAATCCAACGGGTACAACCGCCGTTGAAATAACAGCGGGCCATTCTCCAGTTCCATATCTAGCTAAATCATTGAGAGTTTCTTCTAAATTTTCTTCATCATTTAAGCCAGGACAAACAACAACTTGAGCATGTATTTGTAATTTTCTTTCAGCAAGCCATTTGATTTGCTGCATAATTGAACCACTTTGGGAATTTCTAAGTAGTTTTTTGCGAAGAACTGGATTTGTTGAATGTACTGATACAAATAAGGGAGATAATCTTTGTTTTTCTATTCTCTCCCAGTCATCATTAGTCAGATTTGTCAGAGTTAGATATGATCCATATAGAAAACTCAATCTATAGTCATCATCTTTAAGATAGAGACTTTTTCTTTTGCCTCCAGGTTGCTGATCTATAAAGCAAAAAGGACATTTATTGTTACATTGCATTAGCCCATCAAACAGAGCTTCTGTAAAAATCAATCCAAGTCCCTCATCAGGATCTTTTTCTATATTGATATGATGAATATTGCCATTAAGATCTATTATTTCAAGTTTCAATACTTCTTCAACAATTAACAAACGATAATCAATTAAGTCCCTTGGCTGTATTCCATTAACTCGTAATAATTTGTCTCCCGGTTCAAAGCCGAGTTCTTCACCAATCGAATTAGGCTCTACTGATTCAATAATTGCAGGTGCTATATATTTTTGTGTATATGTGTTATTCATGAAACATACATAAAATTAGTTGGATAGAAATGACATTCATATATTACATGAACTAGATTTAATGATATTGGAAGTTTAGCCACCATATTATTAAAGTAACGCCAAATATTAATCTATACATGATAAAAATTTGAGTATTACTTTTTTCTAGGTATTTAATAATCCAATCAATTGCAATCCAAGAGACGAATGCCGAAGTTATTATTCCAATAGTTAATGGTAAGAATGCACTTGATAAATCAGTAGAAAATGCTTTTTTGAATTCTACTAACCCTGAAATGGAAATTGCTGGAATACCTAGAAGGAAAGAGAATCTGGCAGCATCTTTCCTTTTGAACCCATGAATTAATGCTGTAGTTAAAGTAATGCCAGATCTAGATACCCCTGGAATAATGGCAAGCATTTGTCCAAAGCCAATGAAAAGACTATCTTTTCCTGTGATATCAGTAATGTTTTTTCTACGTTTACCTATTCTTTCTCCATAGGCTAAAAATAAGGCCATTATAATTGAGAAAAAAGATATTGAAGGAATGCTTCGTAGAGGAGAAATATCAAAATTAGGCAAGAAAAGTTTGATTCCTATCCCAGCGAATAAAATAGGTAATGTCCCTTGAATGATTCCTATCCCTAGCTGAGCATGGGAGCTTTTCCAATTACCTAAATAGAATGCTTGGCTTATTCCGTTTATTATTTTTCTTAGATCCTCTCTAAAATAAATAATTACCGCAATGATGCTTCCAAGTTGAATTGCCGCTGATATAGAAAAACCAGGATCATCCCATCCGAAAAGTATTGGTAAAACTTTTAGATGCGCAGTGCTGCTAATTGGAAGAAATTCGGTGATTCCTTGAATAATGCCTAAAATAAAGTATTCCCAGCATGTTTGAATGATTTTAATGTCAGCAAAAATGTGACTCATGCTTGGATCCATTTCAATAAAGACGTTATGCCAAATAAAGAATTCTCATACTGATTTCAAAGCAGGTATGACAGTCTTATAAGGTTCATTAAATTTGATTGATGCAGGAGCATTGATTTCTTTATTTGGCCAACAAAAGCAGTGTCCTTAAGCAATTCGGATTTGGCAAGCAAAAAAACAATGATAAAGACAGAAATGACTTCAGGAGACAATTCTGTTGGATTTTTGGGTGATCCATATTTATCTACTGATAGCACCCTGCAATTTTTTACAGGAGCATTGGTAGTCCTACCAGTCTTTTTGCAAGCTCCTTGGGCTCACTTTAACCCTCTTTCAGCATGTTTGTTTAGCATTTTTATTGTACTTGCCGGTGCATTGCTTGGGCTTCTAGGAGGAGATAGATGGTTTAATGTGGGGTCTCTATTGGTAGGAGTTAGCGGAAGCTGGCTAGGAGGCTCCTTGTATTGGGGATGGTTGCGAGAATATCCTGTCCTTCATATACCCGTTGAAGCGGTTGCGCTCCCAATAGCCTTGATTGGAATATTTACTCGATGGAGATTAGGAGCTGTTTTTTACGTAGCTTGTTTATTGGGCACCGCATTAACTGATTTGTTGATGGTTTTGACTGGAGTAATGAAAAATTGGCCTGATGTGGTTCAAGCTTCTTTGCAAGACGCTCCAGAAATCTTGCATTTAACTGCTCTCCAGCTTGTTAATTTTAGGGCTATTTGCTTATTAATTATTGCAGCTACTTTAATTGGATTTGTTGCATATAGATTAAGAAAAAGAGCAACACTCGATGATTCAGATGGATCAATATGGATTGTTGCGAGTGCTGCTTTAAGTACAACTTTGTGGGTTGATGGTCTTTTTTTGGTAACAGCTTTTTTTCAACCTCGCTTGAGTGGATTGATTTAAATAACGCTAAATGAGTTTAGGTTCCCATTCCATTATCCGATCTAATGATTTAGAAATGTGGGATGTAGTAGTTGTTGGGGCTGGAGCAGCAGGTTTGATGACTTGCTTAGAGTTGCCCTCGCATCTAAAAGTTTTGTTGTTAAATGGGAATCAAGGAAGGCTTTCTTCAAGTCGATGGGCCCAAGGTGGAATGGCAGCAGTAGTTGGAGAAGATGATTCTTTAGATAGTCATATTAAAGACACTCTGAATGCTGGAGCAGGGTTATGTGATGCTGATGCGGTCAGAATGTTTGTTAATCAGGCGCCTAAGGCTATAGAAAGTCTTCAACAATTAGGGATGGAATTTGATAAAGATGCGTCGGGGAATCTAGCTAGGACCTTAGAGGCAGCCCATAGCTTTAGACGTGTATTACATGTTAAAGATAGTACAGGTAAAGCCTTAACAAATGTTCTTGTAGATCAAGTAAATAATAGAGCAAATATTTGTCATCAGCGAGGTACGCGAGTAACTCAACTTTTGGTAAGCAATAAAAAATGTCAAGGAGTGCAAGTTCTAAAGGGTGTAAGTCTTACTTGGATTTACTCAAAAGCAGTTGTTTTGGCGACAGGTGGCGGAGGCCATTTATTTGCAAATACGACCAATCCACCCCAAGCATGTGGAGAAGGTATTGCCTTGGCTTGGAAGGCGGGCGCAACAATTGAGAATTTGGAATTTGTTCAATTTCATCCCACTGCATTACACCTAGAAGGTGCACCATGTTTTTTGCTTTCCGAAGCTTTAAGAGGAGAGGGAGCCATTTTGATAGATCAATATGGCAATAGTCCTATTGCAAATTTAAAAGGAGGCAACCTTGCTTCTAGAGATCAAGTTAGTAAGGCATTAGTAGATGCAATGAAGAAAAATAATGTAAGTAGCTTTGGCTTGGATTTAAGTCCAATTCCATTCAAAAGACTTGAAGCAAGATTTCCACATATCATCAAAAATTGTCGAGAATTGGGTTTAGATCCTTTTAATAAGCCAATACCTGTTGCACCTGCTGCTCATTATTGGATGGGTGGGATTGCGACTAATTTGGATGCTTCAACGACTTTGCCTGGTTTATATGCTGTTGGAGAAGTCGCTTCAACAGGCTTACATGGAGCAAATAGATTAGCCAGTAATTCATTGATGGAATGTATTATCTTTGCAAAGCAGATGGCTAGCATTAATTACAATTTAAATAATCAAAATTTTAACAAAAATTACACCCTAATTTCAAAAAAATGCGACTTAAGATTAAATAACATTACCTCTAATTCCTTAATGATTGATATTAAAAAATTGCGCGATTTGTGTTGGGCTGAAGCAGGCGTAAAGAGAAGTTTTAAAGGAATGCAAAATGCTTTAGAACAAGTTATAAAGTTGGAATCTAAAATAGAACAGCAACCTTTGCTGGAGCTAGTTCGATCAAATAGTGTTGGCATAAAATATGATTTAAATGATGATTCAAGTCGTGATTTAAATCTACTTTTGGATTTACATCATAGGCAAATTGCTACCAAATTGATGCTTCAAGCCTCTTTATTTAGAAAAGAAAGTAGGGGCGGCCATTTTAGGAATGATTTCCAAATGACATTGCCTTATTGGCAATGTCACTCTCAACAGAGATTAGGCAAAGAGATATCAACTAGACCAGTTAATACTTAATCTTGGAAATTATTTGAAAACTTTTTATATCCGGTTATCTCTGCTAATTCTTGCAAAGACTTGACTCCTTCATTGATTTCTCCATTAATTTCCCAAGATGGGTAAACATTTATTCCTTTTTTATCGCAAAAATCACTTTGATTATTGTAACCATCTTTTGCGCATTCAATGATATTTAAATTTTCATATGCTTTGCGACCAAAAAGTTCCTTTTGATCATGACAATGAGGACACCAATATGCACTATACATAGCAACATCCTTAGCAGTTAAAAACTTAGCAAATTCAATCTTTTCTACATTACTTTGAGAAAGTACAGGAGGCGGCAGCCCATTGGAAGAATTATTGGCAATTGAAAGGCTAGGGTCAACATTTGAGGACCAGATCAAACTACTTATGAGAATTGAAAGAGATAGCAAAATCCCTCTAAAAAATAACTGTTCCAAATTATCCCATGCTCCTCCTAATATTGACAAAAATAGGATTAAGATTGATATAATTGCTGATAGTATACAAAAGAAACAAAAAGCTTGAATTTTATAAATCATTAAGCCTATTAGAAATAGGCTAAAAGCACTCATTACACATGAACTATAAAATAAAATCCACCAAGTATTTCTAGTAATATTATTTTTATTTAAATTTTTATTGAGAATCAATGGCAATATTGCCATTGATAAAAGAATTAAATAACTTAGAAATCCTATAAATGATAATGGAATAATCAATGTTTCATTTTCAAATATCGTTCCCCATGGGCTATTAAGAACCTTGTCACAACCTGTCATGCCTCCAGGACAAGACAAAGATCCAATTAATCCCCATCGATCTAGGGTTATAGAACCTGTATCTACAAGACCTATGGTGGCAAGAATAGCGATGGCTATTCTTGATGATTTTGACCCTTGCTCTTGGTTTCTCCGACTTTTAAGACGTGAGGAGGCCATATAAAATTGATAGATTCTAAGTCTAAGGATTATTGATATTGACTAATCTTAAATCAACGATGCTAACTCAGAAGAGCGAATTTTGTTTTGATGACCTTATAATGACTTGTCAATCTCAAAATTCATATCAATTTAATCTTACGAAGAATTTTATTAATTACATAAGCTGTAATAAGTCCTGAGCCAACAATACCAAGATAAAAAATAATGCCCATGTAATTTGAAGTTTCTATATCTATTAGATCAGATAAAGGAGACAAGCGGGCGTTTTTTAAATTGATTTTAATCTTGAATATACTTTTCATCGTTTAATAGACAAGCTTCTGCTTTTTGAAGCTCTCTCCCTAGGTAAAGAGCATGCTCAAGCCTGCTAAGAAGATTACAATCCCCATTCTCTGTGAGCTTTATACCAACCTCTTTGGCACTCCTGCCTCTGAATACATTGATTGGATTGCGCTTTACAGCTCCACTGCATTTTATTGGCTCCCCGGTCTCAGGGTCTAGTGCCCTTCCTTCTTCATCTAGATCATTAGAAAAATGTTCGACTAGGATTTCTTTTGTTTCCCAGTCAATTTTGATTAAAAAATAACCCTTGGGATCAAGCTGGATAAAACGTTTAGATAGTTCATTGTCCAGAATTTCCAATGATTTTGTTAATTTATTTTTACTATTATTTGAACACATAATTTGATCAATTTGTTATATGGAAGTTGCTTTTGCTGTAAATGGCAATTGATTATTTATTGCTTCAATTTCTTCTATAACGAGTTTATTTGAATGTTGAAGCCACTCTCTAATGAGATAGTCCATTTTTTGGTTGTACCATCTATGGAGACTAATATTAGCCTTAGTCTGAAAACCGCGACGAAGCTTATGATTCCCTCCTGCACCAGGATCAAAGCTTTCTATTCCATGATTTAAAGCCCAGGATATTGGTGAGTAATAACATAATTCAAAATGAAGACAATTAATTTCTACAGTTGCTCCCCAATATCTTCCCCATAACTTGTTGTCATTGGCGATACACATTGACATTGCCAAAGGATGTTTCGAATCTTCATTATTTGCACTAAATAATACCAAATTTTTTTTGTGATGAGAATTAGCTAGTGCTTTGAAAAAGCTTTCTGAAAGATATTTGCTGCCCCATACTCCCCATTTTGAACAATGTAATTCATAAAAAGCATGCATATCTATCATCAAACTCTCAGTAATTTGATCTCCAGTATAAGTAGAAATATGCATGCCAGAATCTATTAATGATTTACGCTCTCTCTTGATATTTCGCCTTTGATTTGCGTTAAAACTAGATAAATAATCAGAAAAATTTTGCTTACCATCTGCTAGCCATATGCTATGCTTATTTAACCATTTTGCGCAATTAGCTTGTTCTGCGATTTTTGCCCAATTTGAGTCTACATATAAAAAATTACAGCTTAGAATATTATTTTTTTTCGCAAACTTATCTATTGCTTTCATAATTAATAAAGTTATTTCCATTTCATTCTCATTAGGTGCAATAAGAAAACGATATCCTTCTATAGGACTTAGAGGACTCATGCCTATGAGTTTCGGATAGTATTTAAGTCCAAGATCTAAAGCAAGTTGATAGTAGTTTTGATCAAAGATAAACTCTCCATAGCTATGTGCCTTAAGGTATAAAGGTGCGATTGCGACTATATTTTCATTGCGCGATAGAGAAATATGTAATGGTTGCCAACCTGTATTAGGCTCTACGCTATGAGACTTTTCTAATTGGTTAAGCCAACTCCATTCGAAAAAAGGATTACTCTTGTTATTCATGAAACCTTTCCATATATACTCCTTAATTTCATCAGTTGATTTGTGCCAGCGAATTGTAATATCTTTCATAGCATTATATTAAAAATCTCTAACGATTCCTGTAATAGCTAAGCATAACTTCGTTTTTAATTAATTTTTTTACATTGTTAAGTGACCAAGCTTTTCCTGTAGTTAAATCTATTGGAAGATTATAGTGGTCATAAGGTAACCATGTATATTTTCCTCCCAAGACTTTAGGGCTTATTGTTAGCTGTAGCTCATCTATTTGATCTTCTTTAATTAGTGATGAGACTAATATTGCACCACCTAATAATGCGATCTTTGAAATACCATATTTGTAAAGGCTAGATAAAGTTTTATCCCAGCTTTCTTTGAGGTAAATTATACGATCATATTCTTTTTTGTATAAATTTTGATGATGATTTTCTTCTTTGGTTAGCATCCATCTTTGAATTGGTTGATTAAATAATGGCCATTCAGGAGAAGATAATATTTTATTGCTAACTATTATTGCTATAGGTTGTTTTGTTTTCCCTCGAGATAAACGGTTTTGAATTAGTTCAGGCTTTTTAATTAAACAAATATTTTTGTGTGCTCTCATAGTTCCTGCACCAACTAACATGCCATCTGCCCAAGCAAGACTTTCTTCTAAAACACTTCTATCACCTTCACCTCCAATTTTTGCTTCTCCTCCAGATTGTTCTGCTAGACGCCCATCAATACTGATTGCAAGAACTAGTCGCACCCATGGCTTATTCAAAATAATTTTATTGTGAAGCTATGGATTTTTCTAGTGTGGAAGTAAGAACACCCAGTTGTGGTTTCTCTGCATAAACTTCAGCGGCATTATTTGGACTTTCCTGGAGTCTTACTTTATGCAAATTTGCACCAATTGCTTTGATTGGAGCGGCTAAACGATCAGCAATATGTAAAGCAATGTTTTCTGCAGTGGGTACACACGTATGGAAATATTCTATATCTTTATTTAAAAAAGTATGATCAAAGGGTTCAATAACTAAGTCATTAACAAGCCTTTGTAAGGCTGAAAGATCACAAACCATTCCTGTCCTTTTATCAATTTCACCACGCACAGTTATATCTACTAAATAATTGTGACCATGCCCATTTGGACGCGCACATTTTCCGTAGATTTTTTCATTTTCTATTTGACTAAGCTCTGGCTTTGCCAGTCGATGTGCTGCCGCAAAATGATTGCGAATACTTAAATAAGAATCCATTCCAGCTCCTAGATAATCTGCCCATAGGGCAGGGTGTTCATAAAGTCGTATTGCAAGTAATGGTAGTTCAGATTTAAGTCTATTCCAAATTACTTGTGTAAGGGCTTCCGTAGTAGGTAAGCATCCTTTTGGATTGTTGATGTTAAATTCTTCCCAGGTTTCATTAAGAAAGCGAAAATCCAATTGAGAAGTTATTTCATTATGGATGGCTTTTTTGACATCTGATAAGTTTAAGAGCATTCCACAGTTATCTAACCTCCCAACCATAGAAACTATTAGCTCATAGTTATGACCATGCCCAGGAGCGATTGCACAAGGTCCAAATCTCGCTGCATTGTCATCTGAAGAAAGTTCTGGCAGCCAATATCTATGACTTGCGCAAAAGCATGCCCTTCGTGTGATCACACACTCTTTGCCATGGCCATGACTGAACTGGGATTGGAATTCAGTCATGGCAAGATTTATCTACAACACATCTTAATAAACCTCAAATCATTTTTGGCTTTATGACTGCTCCTTCTCTAAATGAACTTATCAAAATACTTGGTGGACGTAATCTTTATCTGGTCGGAATGATGGGTAGTGGTAAGAGCTCTACTGGCCCACTTTTGGCAAAGGCACTTTCATATCGATTCGTGGATACTGATTCTGTTATCGAAC
Source organism: uncultured Prochlorococcus sp. (assembly GCA_902564535.1). Classification (GTDB taxonomy): domain Bacteria; phylum Cyanobacteriota; class Cyanobacteriia; order PCC-6307; family Cyanobiaceae; genus CACFBG01. Next base: position 144,658 of record CACFBG010000001.1, on the reverse strand, counting down.
AATTGATTGGCTTGAATATTTCACAAATATTTGAAAAAGAAGGAGAAACAGCTTTTCGTGATATTGAATCTCAGGTTTTGCAGTCGATAGGAGAACGACATTCATTAGTTGTTTCTACCGGAGGAGGAGTCGTTATGAAAACTGAGAATTGGGGTGTTCTTCATCAAGGGATAGTGATTTGGCTGGATCCAGATAAGGAGTATTTACTAAAAAGATTAAAAAATGATGAGACAAATAGACCTTTATTAAATAATAAGAGTGAGAAATTTCTTAATGAACTGATGTTAAGGAGAAAACCTTTGTATAGTGAAGCAGATTTACATGTTCATATTACCAATGAACCTTTGGAAATTGTTTCCGAAAAAGTTTTAGAAGGTTTAGCAAAAATTGTTACTTATTCTCAGGATCAAGACGTACAGCAAACCACTGAATAGTGAATCCGGGCTCTACTACAAGACTACAAGCAGTATCCAGCAAATGTTGCGCAGCAGATCGAATAGATTTATATCTCTTAAGATCTTCAGGAACCTCTTCTAATTGATTCAACCAATTTTCAAGCCACATTATTGTTTCTATTGCACTTAGAATGGATTCATTTTTTCCAGGTTCAAGTACTACATAATTATCACAATCATAAATTAGAGGATCAGACATGAGGCAAGGCGTTTTAATAGTTGTGTTGCTTATCTATTGTGTTGCTGGTCCTCTATATATAGAGAACTTAGATTATTTATCTGCATCTGAGATCAATATACTGCAAAAACGGAAACAGATTTGGCCTAATTGGCACTTACCTGGAATATTTTATAATCATCACTTAACTGACGATTTGTTTTACCCCTTTTTCTTTGAAGGGATTTGGGAGGTTGAAAGTATTGATTTAAATTATCCAGAAGCTGCTCCTTTAATTTATTTTGCAAGATTTTATAATGATGGTAACGGTCATATCATTGCTGATAGATCATTTAATACAAAATCAATTGGTGCTAAGATTTTAGGCGATCTATTACTTAGTGTTGAGAAAGATCCATTATCTGCTAATAGGCAGTTATCTTTTTTTCGAGGAGGGGATTTCTTAGAAACCAAAGTTATTGGTAGAATTCAAGAAAATAATATAGATTTATTTATTACTGATGAATTATCTTTGCAGATCATGCATCAAGTTGATGAGACTAGGATCTCAAGAGTTGAGATATTGAGTCAATTTAAACTTTGTAAAGAGACTGAACTTAAGAAAGATTTTCAAGAGATTAATTTAATATGTGGAGAACAATTGCAAGCTACTTATTCAGAACCTGGTAGTTTAATTAATACTCTTCCTCTAAGAACTAACCATTATAAATTATCACTTAAACCTATTAATAAAACCAATAAAGAAATACTTGAGAATTCCATCACTCCATTTTAAAAGATGGTTTAATTGAGGAATTTTAAAAACCTTGCCATCTTTTATTATAAAGAAAATGATCTAAATAATTAGACAATTTAATTAGCGATCGTGCTGATCTTGTATAAAAAATTTGGATAAATTTTTTATACATTTTATATTTACATGATCTGATAATTTTTTAAATGTTTTTGCTAAATCTTAAGAAATTAGACTAATGTGGTTTTTGAGGCCTTAACGAAAATAGATTTTTGACTTCTTTAGCAAGCCTAGGATCTATCCAATCTTCAATTAAGTTTGAATGCAGCCTCTTTGGTTTATTAGGGATGAGTTATGCTTCACACTGAAGATTCTCTAAATGAAAGAAAATAAGTTTCGAATCATTAAAGACTTGGCTCTTATCAATAAGAACCAAGTAATTTTTTTGTCCGAATAGTTTAAAAATCTTTATTTGACCTAGGCCAGCGCTTATATCTACTACTCTGTAAGGAAGCTCTTTGGCTTCTAAGCCTATTCTGAGTTTGAGGTAAAAGCCAATGATGGAATTGATAAAGTTCTAGCATGGCTGCCTCAATAGAAGATAAGCAGAGTCGCTATTCCCCCAAATAGTTTCCTTTCTGATTAATGGGTGAATTTTTTTCTAATGTTTCACGTTATCCCAAGTATTTGATCACGATCATTCTTGGGGTATTCACTGCTGTGGTAGAACCTTTAGTAAAAAGGAGTAAGAATCCAGTTACAGCTGTTTCACTTATCGCAGCATTAATCAGTGGTCTTATTACCCTTGGACTTGTTATAAGAGCAATGGTTTACCCAGTCTATTTAAGATAGTTATGGCTCAGAGTCGTCGAGTAGAACGTGTTGCCTCACTAATCCGTAGGGAAGTTAGCGAGCTTTTGGCAAATGGCATCCGTGATGAACGTGTTCATCACGGAATTATTACTATTACAGAAATTGATTTGTCTGGTGATTTACAACATTGCAAGATTTATGTGAGTGTTTATGGATCAGAAAATGATAAAAAAGATGTTATTAGTGGATTACATTCTGCTCAAGTTTTTCTTAAAGGTGAGTTAGCTAGAAGGCTTCAAATGAGAAGAGCACCAGAGATTATATTTCAATTAGATAAAGGTATTGAGAAGGGCGCAAAGATATTAAATATCTTAGGTCAATTAGAAAAAGAAAGGAATTCTAAGGAACAAGTCTCAGTAGATTCTAAAGATAAAGAATGAATATAGAAATACCTTCTGATCTCTATGAAAAAGTTGCTCAACTATTTATAATTCGTGCTAGCGGACATACATTTGACTCGCAACGTCAATATCCTCAATGGGAGTTATCAAATAGTGAAATAAATCATTTAATAACTAAAGGTATAGGTGGAGTGATTTTTTTTGGAGGTACTTGCTCGGAGTTATTTGATAGATGCAGAACTTTTCAAAACTTGGCAAAAATTCCTCTACTTTTGTGCGCTGATGTTGAAGAAGGGATGGGACAGCGTTTTGAAGGCGCTAGTTATTTTTTGCCTCCAATGTCTATTGCACATATTTATTCTACTGATCCAAATAGGGCTATTAAACTTGCGAGAATGTATGGAAAATTTACTGCTGATCAAGCTATAGCTTGTGGGTTGAATTGGATTTTAGCTCCTGTGTGTGATGTGAATACGAATTCAAATAATCCAGTGATTAATATGCGCGCTTGGGGTGAAAATCCCTCTACAGTTTCTTCATTAACTTGTGCTTTTTATCGTGGCCTTTCTACTAGACAAATTTTCTCATGTGCAAAACATTTCCCTGGGCATGGAGATACAGGTGTTGATTCTCACCAGCAATTACCCATTTTGCAACATGATCTTGAGCGCCTAGAAGAGATTGATTTAGTTCCATTTCGCGAACTTATATCCGAAGGAATTGATTCAATAATGATTGGACATTTGCTTTTGAAGAAAATTGATTCTTTATATCCTTCTTCTCTCTCTTTTGAAATTGTCACCAAATTATTAAGACAAAAGCTTGGCTTTGATGGATTAGTTGTTACTGACGCACTTGTGATGAATTCAATTAGTCAGCATTATGGAGGAGATGAATCTGCGGTCAAGGCTTTTCAAGCAGGTGTAGATTTGATTTTGATGCCAAATAACCCTACAGCTTCTATTCAGGCTATTTGTGAAGCGATTTGCACAGGAAAAATCCCAATGAAGAGACTGGAACAGTCTTTAGCTCGTCGTCGTAAACTTTTTGATAAGAAAAATACAACTTTCTCAGGTGGTTCTGTAAAAAATCAAACTTTACAATCTCTTGAAAGTAATAATCAAGAAGTCAGTGTCTTTACACAAGAATTAATTAATAAATCAAGTAGATTTATTAACTCTTTGGAGGTTGCTAAAGTAACCAATGGAATTAATTTAATTAGGATTGATGAATCACCTAACAGTGCAAATAAAATAAATACTCTACCAATCATCACATTGCCTCAGGAGGCAGGCTTCAGACCTATAGTTTTGCAAAAGTATGGCATCAATCCTTGGACAAGTGATTTCAAAAATCCATTAAATTTAGATCTTTTTGATGATGAACCAATATTTTTACAGATATTTTTTAGAGGAAAGCCTTTTTTACATCCAAATGTTCAAAAAGAGCCTTGGAAGGCTGTTGTTAAGCAATTACAGTCTCATAAGCGTCTTTCGGGTTTAATTATTTATGGAAGTCATTATTTGTGGGATGATTTAGTAAATATCTTAGATTCAGATATTCCAGCTGCATATACTCCTGGACAATTACCTGATGCACAGATTAAAGTTCTTAGTAGATTATTTGAATCTAAAAACTTACAAGTTAATAATAATATTCATGTAGGATTTACTGACTAAAAATCATAAAACTTATTCAATATATTTTTATAATGTTAAGTATACCGATGATTGCACAAAATGAAGAGAAGTATTTGTGCATTGGCCTAGAATCTCTAAAGGGGATAATAGATGAAATGATAATTGTTGATACTTGTTCTAACGATGGCAAAATTTTGGATTTATTATATAAGCAGAAAAGATTTGTAGAATTCGGTATATTGGGAAAAAAATTATTAGGAGTTGTTACTTTAAAGGAGTTTGAGTCATGAATTCTATGCCCTTAAAAGGAAAGATAGTTGTTGTCACTAGATCTCAAGATAAACAAGCAGAAGCCAAAAATCTATTTAAGCAAATAGGTGCGAATGTACTTGATTTACCAGCTTTGGTGATTGGGCCTCCAAATGATTGGGAACCATTAGATAAGGCCTTATTAAAATGTGATCTATTTAATTGGATCGTTTTCTCAAGTAGTAATGGAGTCAAATTTGTTGATGAAAGATTAAGGAGATTAGGTGATAGTTTAGAAAGCAGATCTAAAAAATTAAAAATAGCGGCAGTTGGTAAAAAAACAGCTTCTTTTCTTAAAAGTATAGGTGTAACTCCAGATTTTGTGCCGTCCAATTTTATTGCGGAAAGCTTAATTCAAGAATTTCCTTTTGAAAAAAATGATTTAAATATTCTTTTACCTAGAGTCCAGTCAGGTGGAAGGTCATTTTTAGCTAAATCTTTTCGAAATAGAAATGCCAAAGTTTTAGAAGTGCCAGCATATGAGTCTTGTTGTCCTAAAGATATTCCCCTTAGAACCCTAGATGTAATAAGGAATTCTGAAGTTGATGCTATTGTATTTACAAGTGGTAAAACAGTCATTCATACTATAGAATTATTGAATAATTCTATAGGCCAAATATTTTATGAAAAATTAAAATGTACTAAGATTATTTCTATTGGTCCGCAAACTTCTCTTGCATGCAAGAAATATTTTGACAGAGTAGATGAAGAAGCATCCCCTCACGATTTGGATGGCTTGATTCAAGCCACTATAAATGCCTTGAATGATCAGTAAAATTAATTTTGATTGGAGTCTTTATATTTTTCTTCTACAAGTAGTTTGAATCTATCTATATTATCCTGCAGTTCATTCGTAACCATGTTACTTAATATTCCTGATTCCATAAGAGGAGCAAGAATTCTAGGTAATTCATAATTGATATTTAATTTGATAAAAGTTTTATTATCATCTTCTGGGTAGAAACGAACACAACCTTTAGTTGGAAGTCCTCCTACTGACTCCCATTGTAATTTCTGGGCTTCGATTCTTTCATTGATTTTAGCTTTCCATTTAAATCGGAAGCCATTCGCGGCTAAGGTCCATTCGGTTAAGTCTGGGAGAGTAGTCGTATCTTCATCTAAAGTTTTTACTGATTCAATCCAGCTCATCCATAAAGGCATTGCTTCAAGATCACTCCAGACTTCCCAGACTTTCTCTACGGGAGCATCTATTTGTGTTTTAACTGAATGTTCCAGCAAGCGACCCATTTTTAAGAAACCGATTTATTGACGGCAAGTGATGCCGGTTTACCAAGTATTGCAGCTGCAGCAAGATGACCGCTCATAGTGGCACCTTCCATTGAATCTATGTAATCCTGATTTGTATAGCTACCTGCTAAAAAGAAATTTTTTATCTGTGTTGATTGGTTAGGTCTGTATGGATCCATACCAGGCGCTTCTCGATATAGAGATTGGGCGAGTTTTACGACATTGCTCCACACTAATTCCAATGAATTTGCTGAAGGGAAAAGCTCTCGAACTTGTTTATCAGTATGAAGCACAATTTCTTCGACAGATTTTGCTATCCAAGGATCTCCTGGAGTTAATACACATTGAAGCAAAGAACCTAAACCCTCTTTCTGATAATCAATAGGACTAGCCAAAGCAAGATCAGCAAAACAGCTGAAATCAGCGTCTGCAGTGTATAGCAAATTATCTAATCCAAAAGATTGATTTAAATTTTTAATTGAAGCTTTATTTTTAACTTCTGTTACCCAACCATTATATCTAAGCTGTACTGTCACCACTGGAACAGTTTGGAGCTTTTTAATTAATTTAAATTCTTTAAATCTTTGCCATTTTTTTGGAATTAATTTTTGAATCCCTGGGACATCACATGCAGCTAGATAATAATCTGCTTTGATATCTTTTGTGCCTTCAGGTGAATTCATTGTTAAATGTTCTATTGCTTGATCATCCTCTTCTTTTAAGACGATTTCTTTAACTCTGTGATTAAGATGTAGTTTACCTCCTCTTGATTGTATATAGTCAAGGATTGGCTTTGTGAGCCATTTATGAGGTGAACCTTTTAATAAATTTAATTTTGAAGCTTCAGTTTTAGAAGCAAACATCATAAAGATTGTGAGCATGCATCTTGCTGAGATTGATTCACAATTAATAAAACCTAATGCATATGCAATGGGGTCCCACATCCTTTCAATACTTTGTTCGCTACCTCCATGATTTATGAACCATTTTTTAAAGCTTATTGAATCAAGTGATCTAATGGTTGACATTGCCCCTTCATAATCAACAAGGCCTCTCACTATTGGGCTTGTACCTAAAGCGAGTGCATTTCTAAGCTTGTCAATCCAATTTAATTGAGCAGTAGTGAAAAAGGCTTTTAATCCATTGAAAGGAGCTCCTAATGCAAAGCGAAAATCAAGGGCACGAATATCTCCACCTCGATTAATAAATAAATGCGCGTGATCTTTAGGAAGGAGATTTTCAATAGCACCAACTTTCTTCATCAATGCAAAAAGATTTGCATAGTTGAAAAAGAAAACATGCAGCCCCATTTCTATATGGTTCCCGTCTTGATCTTCCCAACTAGCTACTTTCCCTCCTATGAATGGTCTAGCTTCATAAAGATCTACTGCATAGCCAGCATCGACGAGATTTACCGCTGCAGTTAGCCCTGCGAGGCCAGAGCCAATTATTGCAACACGCACGCTCATGAAATTAATCTACTCATTTGACTCTATTTATAACTCGCTTCTATTTCAATACGACAAAAATCTATTTGACTCAATAAAGTAGAGCATAATTATTTGCCAATATTTTATGAGTCAAACACACTCAAACCAGGAAACCCATACTGCTCAGGATGGCAAGGGCATCCTGATTACAAGCCCAGCAATGCATCAATTGGCGAAATTGTGCAAAGATCAAGGTAAGAATATGGTTTTAAGAGTAGGAGTTCGATCAGGAGGATGTAGTGGAATGAGCTACACAATGGATTTTGTACCTTCCATAGAAATTAATGATCAAGATGAGGTATATGAGTATTCAACATCAAATGGAGGTTATTTTAAAGTAGTCTGTGACCCTAAAAGTCTTTTATATATATATGGTATGCAGCTCGATTTCAGTACCGAGTTAATTGGAGGTGGGTTTAATTTTACTAATCCAAATGCAACCCAAACTTGCGGCTGTGGAAGCTCTTTTGCTGTTTAAAAATAAAAGAGTTATTTAATTATTTATTCATTAAACTTATCTATTTAAAAACAAAGCGAATGGAAGAATCACAAGACAGCCTCTTTGATCAAGCAATGGCTCGTTACCAATCTGGTACTGATGCTAATGAATTAATCAAAGATTTTAAGACAATTACTGCAGGAGCTCCTAATCAATCCTCTGGTTGGACATGTTTGGCCTGGCTTCAGTTACTTTGTGGCGATAGTTCATCTGCTCTTCGTTCAGCTAGAACTGCTGTTAAATTAAATGCACAAGACCCACAGGCTCGTATTAACTTGAGCTTGGCTTTATTAGAAACAAATTCTAAAGGTGTAAGGGAACATATTGAATTTGTAAAAAGAGCTATTTTAGTTTTACCTGAGTTTGAAAAGGAATTAAAAATATCTATTAAAGATGGCCTTGAAAGAAAACCTGATTGGCAAACTCTAATTAAGGTAAAAGATTGGTTGGGTTTCTAAATTGCCAAGCTTTCTGATTTTAAGTAATGGCCATGGAGAAGATCTTTCAGGGAGCCTTATTGGTCAAGAACTTAAGTTGCAAGGACATAAGGTTGAAGCAATGCCTTTAGTAGGTCAAGGAGATTTCTACAATAAATTTGCTATAAATGTCCTTGGTAAATTAAAGACATTCACTACTGGTGGCTTGGGTTATACAAGTCTTAAAGGAAGATTAAAAGAAGTTTTCCAGGGGCAAATTATTTATCTTTTACAGAAGATAATCAAGCTATTATATATAGTAAAAAGATATGATTGCTTAATAGTTGTTGGGGATATTGTTCCTATTTTAGCTGCTTGGTTAACTAGAAAAAGAGTGATAGTTTATCTTGTTGCATATTCAAGTCATTATGAGGGTAAATTAAGACTCCCATGGCCTTCTCAATTTTGTTTAAGGAGTAGTAGATTTATAACTATCTATAGTCGTGATAGCTTAACTGCAAAAGATTTATCAAGACAATTAAAAAGGCCGGTTATATTTTTAGGCAATCCATTTATGGATCAAGTTGTTACTCCTGTAGAAAAGCTTTCTGGCTATTCTCAAAGGATAGGAATACTTCCAGGGAGTCGATTACCAGAAGTTGAAAATAATATTATCTTACTTTTAAAGGTTGTGGTTTGCTTGCCTCATGAAAATCTATTAAATAATAAATTATCTTTAGATATGGCTTTGATCAATTCTTTAAGTGATGCAAACTTATCAAATTTGATTAATAATTTAGGCTGGAAATTAGTCTACTCGACAGATAAATCGAAGCCTAGTTATATGAGATTCAAGGATTATAGGGTTAATATATATAGAAATTCTTTTATCAATGTATTGCAATCAAGTGATGTGGTCCTTGCCATGGCCGGAACTGCTACAGAGCAAGCTGTTGGGCTGTCTAAGCCTGTAGTTCAACTATCTGGTTCTGGGCCACAATTCACTGTAGAATTTGCAGAGGCTCAGAGAAGACTGTTAGGCCCAACGGTTTTTTGTGTTGATACAATGCAAAGTAAAAAGAATAAATTCGAAACAACTGCCGAATTAATTATAGATTTACTTGACAGAGTTAAAGATGACTCAGCTTTAAAAAATGAATGCAACAAACAGGCATTGAATCGTTTAGGAACTGATGCTTCTACTGCAAATAAAATAGTAGTAGATCTGTTGAAGTCGATTAATTTATAAAAGGGACATAAATAAGTGAATTTTTTCGAAATAATAAAGAAATGGTTGGATAGATTTCTTATCTTAAATGTATTTATTTTAATATTAGGATCAGTATTTTTTATTATATCTATATTCCTTAATTTTCAATCTATATCTACTCCTTTAATAATTTTTAATAGACTTTGGAACCCTTTATTTATTCCTGTAATTTCAATAGTTGTAGGATCGACTTTAATTAATATAATGATTATTTGGTTGAAGAAATTAGCGCATTATATAGATCAGGATATTTAAATTCGAAATTCAGACTTGATAACTTCTTTGAAGTAACATATTGACCTTCTAATACGACTTTAGCTCCATCACCTAACAATAATTTAAGTAAAGGACCAGGAACATTTAAGAGGCTGGGTCTTCCAAGGCAAGTTCCTAAATTCTGACTAAATTCAATCATTTGTACGGGCATAGGCGCAACGGCATTAATTGCACCATTCCAGCTAGTTCTTTCGAGTGCAAGTTCAATTATTCTGCAAAGATCAGTTCTCTGAATCCAACTCATCCATTGACGTCCATTTCCAATGGGACCTCCTAAGCCTGCCTTGAAAATTGGAAGCATTTTTTTTAAGGCTCCTCCATGAGGTCCAATAACTATGCCAATTCTGATTTTTACTAGTCTTGTTCTTCTAGGTTTTTTATCAGCAACTTCTTCCCATTCTTTGCATAACATTGCAAGGAAATCATCACCAGAGGAACTCTCTTCATTAAATTTTTTCTCTTGGCTTGTGCCGTAATAACCAATAGCGGATGCATTAATCAGAACTTTGCTCTTAATCTTGGCCTTTGTCATTGCATTAACTAAAAACTTAGTTGTATTTACTCTGCTAGTTCTAATCTTTTCACAGTGTTCTTTTGACCACCTTTTCTCTGCAATTGGCTCTCCTGCAAGGTTTATTATTCCTTCAGACGTTTCTAATGCATTTAATAGTTTTTCTTCATTCCAGCTTCCTGATTGCGATGGGTCTAGAGTAATCCTCTTGAAATTTGAACCTCCCTGGATTTCTTTTGAGGCTTTTTTTAAATGTCTGCTTACTAAAATTATTTGATGTCCTTTTGATAAAAGCCTTGGTACCAACTCTTCCCCTACAAAACCAGAGCAACCAAATAGTAATAATCGCATTACAAGATTTACGCTTTCTTATAAATAATAATTAGTCTATGGATGATTAGGGGAATAATTTTTTTAATTGGAATTTTGCAATAATTGATTTAAGAATTATTGGTTCAAGTTCTGGAATTATTATCTATCTAATACAAAATTAATCAAGTTGCTATTAATCATGATATTAAGTTTTAAACTTCTAAAGTCAATTGAATTTCATGCAAGTGGAGAATGAAGATAAGAAACCTCTTAAACCACTTCGAAAAGGGGCATTGGTCAGAATTAACGAAAAAATATTTCACGACAGTCTCGAGTCTAAGGCTAGTGATGCATCAACGCCTTCTTATGTTTTTGAAGGCCCTGGAGAAATCCTTTCTGTCAAAGGCGAATATGCCCAGATAAGATGGAGAAGACCAGTTCCAGATGTTTGGTTAAAGATCGAGCAACTTGAAGAATTCTCCTGATCAAAAAGACATTATTTATTTTCAAGATCTTGATTTATTTCAGCTATTGCTTTAGGAATTGATTCTTGAGCTGCTTGTATTTTCCATACAGCTCCTCGAATAATTCCACTTAAATCTCCAAGAGCTTCAAGAATAGTATGGTCATAATTTTGCTTGGCCATATTTGCTATTTCTTCTGCTTTCCATGGATTCCATTGTGCTAATTCAACAATGGATCGATAAGTACTAGGCCATGAATTCTCTGGTATTAGAAGTTGCAGCTTTTTTAAATATAACGAGGCTTCACTAGGGCGATTTTCTAATATTGAAAGTAATGTCAAAGTCCAATATGAATCAATGTCCTTGGGGTCTATCTTGATTTTTTTTAATGCTTTATTAGCAACAGGTGTACGATATTTAAAATGACCATCAAGCATATGTTGTATTGCTATTTCCTTAAATATAATTTCTAAACCTTTAGGACCTAATTCCATTCTTCTGGCTAATTTCGGAAAGATCTTTGCGAAATCTGTAGGTTTTTGCGCTGTTTTATTACGTTGCCATAATGAATAACTACCTCCATTTACTCTTTTAAATCTTTTTGTTTCTGTAAATATATTGCTATCACGGATTGCTTGATCGAATAAAATAGCACTTTCTCTTACAGACCCTTGATTGCCTTCTGCTAAGACAATCCATTCAGCTTGATTCATCAACGGTAATAGTTCATTTTGATTTGTACCTAATTGTCTACCTACTAATTCTCCACCTCTAAGTCTTCCAAAGAAGCTCACATTGTGTTGATTAAGATCTGGAGTACTAGGTATAACAATTAGAGTTTTTTTAGGTTGATTTATATTTGCACCTCCAGCTGATTTTACTATGCTTTTTATAGGTCCTTTTGGGAGATTATTAAAGAAATTGATCTGGGAAGATAAAGCTTGAGGGATAGTCCCTAAATATCCAACACTAATGCTTATAAGTATGTTATTGAAGGTTGGAACATATGGATTAATTTTTTTTATCCATATGTTCAATTCCCACCATCCTCGTGAAAGTAAAATAATTAATTGTGGAAGAAGTGGAGCAATATATCTCTCATCTTTATTAGGTGTTAACGTGGTCAAAATCCAACTGGATAGAAAATTTATCAATAACCATTTCCATAAGAATATATCATCGTTTGATTTTTTTTCAATGAATGAATTTTTGCGACCTCTCAATAATAAAAATACCCAAAGTATGATGCCACTTAATCCAAATATCAGAATAGTTATCCCAATTTGATCAGGCAATATTTTAGGATACCAAGTCCAATTATCTAGAGTTAATAAACTAGGATCACCTTCTATAGAAGCAGATTCAATTACGGCACGATTTGTTCCTCCAATAAATGTTATCCAATTATGCTTAAGCCATGGTAAAATAGCCATGAAAACAATACCTAAACCACCAATAAGTTGATAAGTTTTTTCTCTTCTTTCTTTTAGTATAATTACAATGGTATAGATAAGTGCTGGAAATATAATTAATAGTGAACTTTGCTTGATTAAAAGTGAAAATGCTGTAGCACATGCAGCCAGTATAGCTTGCCATATTTTTCCACCGGTTTTTGGATGTAACCAAGAACCTATTAGCCAAAGAGTTAATGTTAGAGATGCAGTTAATGGCATCTCTAATACATAATCGGTTCTTAATTGAATTAAAGCAGGACTAATTGCAACAAAACAAACACTCAGAATTGAAAAGTTTTTGCTATTTAATGCAACTCCCAATTTTGCAACACTAAAAAGAAGAAGGCCATGCCATATGCTTAAACTCCATGCTGCTTTAGCAGGATCCTCTCCTACTAAAGCCATAATGCTCCCATTGATTAATGAGGCTAGAGGGGGGATTTTGGGAGATAAATCAAGTAAATCCTGAAATCCTGTCCATTCACCTCCAGCTAGTAAGCCAAGTGCTCGTCCATGTTCCAGAGCACTATTTAAATAATCTGCTTGATCCCACGCTGGAATGCCGCTGAACTTTACCCAGCAATATCTATCTATAGCAGTAGCTATAATCCAAATCAGGAAAATAAAAAGCCAAAAACGAGAAAGTTTTTTCAAGAGATTTTCAATCGCCTTTTTTCTGCTTGAAGCTGTTTCCTTTTTTGTTTTGCTTCACGTAGCATTTCCCTCCCATCATTGAGATAGCTATCTACATAACCCATTGTGTAACGCTCAAGTTCATTAATTGCATCTTCAACTTGCGATAAGCATTGATAAAGATTTAATCCTAATGATTGTACGAATTTTGGAATAGGTATAGACCGATAAATAAAATCTATTTTTTTTAAACGCTTTTGACTCTCTTCTAAATACGAGCAAAATACTTTCATCAGCGAGTCGTCATATGGATCAGCAGAAAGACAACGGAGTTGCTTGGGGAATGGATTCATAATCTCTCCAAGTAATCTATCTATGGGGATAAAGACCTTAGAAAACCATTGAATTACTTCTTGCTGATTAGCAGAAGCCATCCCTTGTGTTGCTTTAGCTATAGAGCTTGCTCTTGCATTTCGAAGATCTCTTGATTGGATTTCATTTGTAAATAAATCATCTCCATTGATTGATTGATCATAAGTTTTTCGCTTTTGAGGATCTCTAAGTATTTCCCAGGCCGCATTAATTGAAAGTATTACTTCGTCATCACCTCCAGCATCTGGATGATGTTTTTTGACTAGATCTCTATAGGCAGACTTGATTTCATCTAAAGTTGATTTTGAGTTAACTCCTAGAATTTTATATAGGTTTTTTCCCATTGCTTTAACAGTTAAAGATGACCATCGGGACGAAGTTTCCGTGACGCGACATTACTAAACATAGAAGTAGATAGATACCTCTCTCCGAAACTTGGTAAAACAACAACCAGACGTTTCCCCAACATATCGCTTCTTTGTCCGATTTTTATCGCGCCAGCAACGGCAGCTCCACTGCTAATCCCACTAAGCAAACCTTCTTCTCTAGCTAATTGTCTGCCCATTTCCATTGCTTCATCATCATTAATTGGCAAGATTTCATCTATCAAGCTTTTATCAAGAACTTTTGGAATGAAACCAGCGCCTATACCTTCTATTTGATGAGAACCAGGTTTTTGGCCTGCTAGTACTTGACTAGCCTCAGGCTCTATTGCAAAAACCTTAAGGTTGGGATTCAGACGTTTTAGGAATCTTGCGCATCCAGTAATAGTTCCTCCTGTTCCAACTCCTGCAATGAAACCATCTATTTTCCCATCACAATCTGACCAAATTTCTTTACCAGTAGTTAATTCATGTATTTCTGGATTGGAATCATTATCGAATTGCTGAAGAAGATATGCATGAGGAGTTTGATCTACTAGTTCTTGAGCTAATTGTATTGCTCCCTTAATTCCAAGATCTCCTGGAGTCAGTTGTAATTCAGCACCATATGCTCTCAGCATAGAGCGTCTTTCTTTGCTCATTGTTTCTGGCATAGTGAGAATTAGTCGATAGCCTTTCGCTGCTGCAATCATTGCTAAAGCTATTCCTGTATTGCCGCTAGTTGGCTCTACTAAAACAGTCTGATTTGGGGTAATAGTTCCATTCTGTTCAGCAGAATTAATCATGGCTGCTGCGATTCGATCTTTTACAGATGCAGTTGGATTAAAGCTTTCTAATTTGGCCAGTAACTCCGCTTTACAGTCCATGGTTTTTGGAATGCGATTGAGTTTTACTAGTGGTGTGTTCCCTACGAGGGCAGTAATGTCAGTAGCAATGCTCATATTTCAAGGCTGATGGAAAATCTTTTACTGATTCGTACCGATAAAGCACTGTAGAAATCATCTCTATTTTTAACGTGATCTCTTCGCATGCCAAAAATCCAACAAAGATTACAGATCCTTTAAGTTCTGATTTCCAAAACTGGAAAGGAAGGAGAGGCCTTTTCTTGTGGCTATTTATTTTATGGCTTTTTGCTTTGGTTTTGAATTTTGTTGGTTTGGGTGAATTGCCTTTGCGAGATTTTGATGAGGGAACTGTCGCAAGAGTTGCATTAGAAATAACTGATAAAAGAGGTATAGATCAACTTTTGCCTACACTCTGGGGAAATAATTATTTAAATAAGCCCCCTGGAATTCATTGGCTGATTGCTAAAGTGATGCAGTTTTCGCAACATAAAGTACTCTCAAAAGATCAATTACCATCTGAATTCTTTATCCGTTTAGCACCTGCTACCTTATCTACTTTTTTAATTCCTTTAGGAGGGTTAATTCAATTTTACTTAAGGCCAAAAGATCGATTTTCAAGTATAACAACTGCATCAATTCTTTTGACTTTGTTGCCAATTATTAGGCATGGAAGGTTGGCGATGCTTGACGGGACTCAACTCAGTGCAATGGCTTTATTTTGGCTGTGTTTAATTTCTCTAGATGGTCAGGCTGGAGATAGATGGAGGTTTTTGGTAGCTGGATTAGCTAGTAGCTTCATGCTTTTAATTAAAGCACCTTTGCTCATTCCAGTTGTTTTTGCTTCTTTTTTTCCACTTTTTATTATAAATCAAGATAAAAAATATTTACAATTAAATTCAATATTTTGGTATTTAATTGGGATCATTCCAGGATTTTCTTGGCATTATTTGAATGCTATAAAAAGAGGCTCTGGTGCTATTTGGCTTTGGTGGGGTGATGGAGCAGGTCGAGTGCTTTTTTATCCTGGATCTGGCAGCGATTTAGGTTGGAAAGTACCAATTATTGAAATTATTGAGGGAGGCTGGCCTTGGCTTGTATTGCTTCCTATTGGCTTGCTTTGGTCATTTCAGGAAAGGAAAACAGCATGGGGGATATGGAGCTTGTCGATATTTGGAGTACTTTCTTTATCAATATTTCCATTGCAAACGCAGTTACCCTGGTATAGCCATTCTCTTTGGCTGCCTATTGCTTTGCTTTGTTCTCCACCCTTGTCATGGATTGTTCAAAGAATCCATACAAATAAATTATCTGCTCGTAATTTATTGAGTAAAGTACCAATTTTTTGGAGTTACTTAGGCCTGCTTCTGCTGACATTAAGCACATTAAGTTTAATAGGAGCTTTTAATATTTTTCGTCAATATATACAAATTGCTTTGTTCGCTGGTTTTGGTTGGTTCATAGGAGGCTTCTTGTTACTCCACATAGATAAAAGGAAAAGATTATTGGGCTTATTAAGTATGGTTTTAGGGAGCTTTTTTGCTTTTATAAGCCTTATGGGGAATTCGTTTTGGTTATGGGAATTAAATGAACACTGGCCAGTGCAACCAGTGGCGGAATTGATTTCGAGAGTAGATGATAGTCAAATAGCTTTAGATGAAGAATTTGAAAGACCCAGCTTGAATTGGTACGCTCAAAAAAGAGTGAGAACTCTCAAAGATTTTCCAGAGGCAAGATGGATAGTTACTAAAAATTCTGATAATATTCAATTCCTAAGTGATTCGAGAAGATGTAAGATTTTTGCAAAAGAAACAAACTGGTCACTTATTTTCTGTAGTCCTTAAGTTATGAGTATTTATTTTCTTCCAAGTAAAGATAAAGATTCAACTGCTATTGTTCGCAAATGGGTTCTGATATTTTTTGCAATAGCTTTTTTATTACATATATGGAGAATTTTTAGTTTAAATGCTACTTATGATCAGGGTTTATTTCTGCAAGAGATATGGAATGGTTTATATGGAAGACCTTTTGAAAGTACTCTTGCATCAGAATTGTCAGCACCTGTTTTATTTGATGGAGAGTTACCTCAGCTTGGTTATAAACATTTAGGTCAGCATTTTACGCCTCTTTTAGTTGCATGGACACCTGTAGTCGGAATTTTAGGGATATGGGCTTTACCTGTGATTCAAGTTTCTCTAATTGCGATTGCAGGATGGGTACTTTTTTTGCTCGCCAAAGAACATCTGCCTCCACAACTTGCAGGATGGATATCTTGTAGTTTTTTTGTGACTGCACCAGTTGTTGGACCCTCTTTGGAGAATTTTCATGATCTTTGCATTGTTCCATTATTATTCTTTACTTTGCTTTTAGGAATCAGTAAGCAAAATAAGATTCTTTATTTTATCCCTGCCTTTTTATTCCCTTTAGTTAGAGAAGATGTTGGACTAATTTCTTTTGGAATTGGAGTATGGATGATTTTACGAGTCAGAAATTGGAGGATTTTAGGATTAGGCCTTTGTTTGTATTCATTTTTTTATGTTTTTACAGTTACTAATTCTGTGATGCCAATATTTGGATCTGAATTATCTAGACGTTTTATGCAAGAACGTTTTCGTCAATATCTTGATGGAGAACAGGGTGGAACATTAGATGTATTAATTGCGATGCTCAGTCAACCTTCTCTTCTGTTAAGAGAAATAATCTCACCGCCTTTTAGTACATTTCGCTTCCTTTTAACATTGGCTTTACCTCTTGCAATTGTTCCTTGGTTATCTCTTGATGCTTGGTTATTAATGGCATTCCCCCTTTTTGTTGCTTTAAGTTCAAGAGGAGGAAATGCAATGTCAGTAAGTCTAAGATTTATGCTTTATTTAGTCCCTGGAGTTTTTGCAGGAGTAGTTTTCTGGTGGAGGAAAAATATTGCTTTATTTAGAAAGCAATCTTTTAAAAAGTTTTGGAAAGCTTGCATGATAATTGCTTTTATTTTTACTTTAGTAGGTAATCCACACCGCTCTCTTTCTTCAATAATACCTGATAGCATTGAGCCTTGGGTGCATGTTCCAATCCATAAGTCTTACATAAGAGGAATTGAAGCAAGACAGTTATTTACTTATCTACCTAAGGAAGCTTCAATTGCAGCAGAAACACAATTAATTCCTCAACTTGCTCAAAGAAGATTACTTTTGCGTTTTCCGGAAAATTATCAGTATAAAGATCTTTTAGGAAAGATAAATAATGTTGAGTATATTATTAGTCAGCCTAGATATAATGCAATTTATGCACCAGCTTTTGATAGAGAGGCTCAATGGACTGAAAAAAGTGTTAAATCTATTAAGAAACTTATAAATAGTAAGGAATATGGAGTTTTAGTATGTGATTCAAGAGGTTTAATTTTGAAGGAAGGGATAAGCACAAGCAAGGACTCTAAAATATGCCTCTCTAATGAATTGTCTTTTGCATTAAGCTCATTAAAAAGTAAATAAGTTTAATAATGAATGAGTCTTTAAGCTTATTACAAACCAATTTTTTAGGCTCTAAAAATAGAGCTATCTTTTTTCGATTAATATTTTTTGCTTGTTTCGTTATAGCCTTTGCTTTTTGGAGCTTTTCTTATTTAAGACATTTCCTTCTTCATACTAATGCTTACGACTTAGGATTATTTGATCAGTGGATATGGCTAGCTAGTAAGGGATTGCCACCCTACTCTTCAATGGAAGGTGTGCATTTATTGGCTGATCATGGTGCTTGGCTTTTATATTTAGCGACGATTCCTTATCGATTAAATGCAAGTGTTCATTGGCTTCTAACTTCTCAAGCTTTAGCTTTATCTTTTACAGCAATTCCACTTGTTTGCATCGCTTTACAAGCTGGTTTGAATAGGAAATTATGTTGGCTTGTATCTGGTTTATGGTGGCTCCAACCAGTTGTTTTTAATGTAAATCTTTTTGATTTTCACCCTGAAGTTTGGGCGATGCCTTTATTGGGTTTTTCATATTACTTTTGTAGAGCTAATAAGCCTTGGTTATGGTTTTTCCTTTTATTCCTTTCACTAGGATCTCGAGATGGATTAGTACTAGTTGTGATTGGTATTGGATTAGAACAGGCTTTGCGCAAACGTTGGCTATGGGCTATTGCAGCAATTGGCTTGTCTTTAGGTTGGTTGGCTTATTTAAATAAATTCCTTTATCCATCTCTTACTGGTTTTTACACAGGCCCTAAGGCTGTATCTGGTCTTTTTTCTTATTTAGGTAATACTTTTGATGAAGTGGTTATAAATTTAATTACACGACCATACTTATTGATTGAAAATGTAGATTGGGCTGGGGGATTGATTTATATTTTATTAATTAGCATAGCTATCTTTCCCTTCTTTCGCTTCTCTTCGTTGACAACAGCAATAGGAGCATTGCCTTTGATAATAGTTAATTTTTTGTCTGAAGAAGCACCTCAAAGGACTCTTATACATCATTATAGCTTGCCCATTGCATTGATTTTTATTGTTGTAGTTATAGATAGTTTGTCTATAAATAGATCTCAGACTTTTCCATGGAAAAAACTAGTTTGGAGTTCAATTTGCTGGGCGGCTTTGGCGAAGCCTTGGTTCTTTACTGGTCCATATTTATCAAGAATTCATGATATTCCTTACGTATATCAAGCAATAAATTTAGTACCTGAGGAGGCAAATGTATATACCACTAGTTATCTTATTCCACATTTAAGCCATAGGAAAATAATTAATTTTCCTCGTTCAAATAAATTTTCGAATAAAATAGATTTACTTTTGCTGAATCCTAAAGATCCAGGATGGGGATCTGATAACACTACACAAGAACAATTACTTTTTGAGGCTAAGGAAAGAGATTGGAAATGTATAAGTTGGCCTAATGGTTTAGAGCTGTGCCAAAAACCACTTCCATCAAGACGCTGACTTTAATCCTATTGATGTAACGATGCCCTCAATCTGATTCAGATCGAGGGCTCTCGTCGGGTTCACTTTGCCAGGGAACCTTTATTGATCAACGATCATAGAAGCCGGATCAGTAGGCTTTCTCCTTGATCAGTAAACCCTGAATTAAATAACTTGGGGCCATTGACACCTCCTCCATTTGGATATGGGCAACTCAAAAGGCATACGACAAATATCTATGAAAGATATTTGTCACCTTTCTATTGCCAAAGCAATTTCACCTTAGCTTGTAATTCTAAAAAGTGAGCAGGCTTTCAGAAGAATTAAATCTTTAACGATTAATTTGTGTTTACTCTTTCAAGAAAAATCCATAGTAATTTCAAATAACTTTTTCTTTGAATCCATCAAACAATCTATTCTAGATAGAAAAAGTAATATTTGGAAAGGCTTTTACTTAATCGAATTCACACCAATTTCAATTTATTTAGTAAGAATATAATTGCACTTGAAATTTTTGTCGTGTACCTAATTGAGTTGGCATTGAAATTCAGTCCTTTCCCTTTGTCTGTTGAACGCAAGGAATTAAGAGACGCAGAAGCTTTGTATAAGCAAGTCAAGGAATCTCTGGAAAAAGGGGAGAAGCGTTTGTTAGAACTGAAATGCGAAAAGGTTGAAGGGAAAAGATTGAGCTTTCTTGTCTCAGACATTTTGGCTGTTCAAATTTATGAGAAGACAGCCGCAAGTTCTGGAGTAAAGCGCCCAGGGTTTTCTTTTGATGCGTGATTCTGATGTGATGAAAAATGCTTGAAGAAAAAAAAATCTTGAAAGTTTCTGATTTGCAAGTAAAAAATGTCTCGTTTACTTGGCCTAATGGTAAGCAAGCTTTGAATCACTGTACTTTTTCTGTGCCCTCGCCTGGCTTATGGATGTTAGTTGGTAGAAATGGAAGTGGAAAAAGTACACTTTTTCGTTTGATCAGTGGAATGCTTGAAATGCAGAAAGGCGAGATTTTTTGCAGTCTTAAGCCAGCATTAATGTTCCAAAACCCTGATCACCAATTGTTGTTACCAACTTGTTCTAGCGATCTTTTGTTAAGTCTTCCCACTTCTTTAAGTATTGATGAGAAACAAAACAGGCTGCAAATGCTCTTAGATCAAGTTGGATTGAGTGGGATGCAAGATAGACCTATTCACACCTTAAGTGGTGGTCAAAAACAGCGATTAGCGCTGGCTGGAGCATTGGCTAGTGAAGCAAATCTATTGCTTTTAGATGAACCCACTGCTCTTTTGGATCCGTCGAGCCAACGCAAAGTTTTGGAGATCGTCCAACGTTTATGTAAGGACAGAAATAGCCCTATAACTGCTGTTTGGATCACACATAGATTGCAAGAGTTGGAATATTCGGATGGTGCTGCAAGGATGGAAAATGGACAGGTTGGACTTTGGCATTCTGGGGCTTCTCTAAAGAAGATTTTAAATCCACTTGCTAGTCGGCTGGTTTGAAGGTTAAGTTCTAGCAGTGCAATCCTCGGTAGCTCAGCGGTAGAGCGGTCGACTGTTAATCGATTGGTCGCAGGTTCGAATCCCGCCCGGGGAGTTTTTAATAAACGACACTTCAATATTGTCGTTTCCCACTTCTAATTCTGGGAATCCACAACAGAGCGTGGAGAAAATCTGAAGACTTTATAAAGAGAATTCCTCTTGTTTTGTCTCTTATTTCCTCCAAAAGCATTGCTGCAATTGCTTTATTACTTGATTTTGCTTTTTCTTCTTTTTTAAGAGGAGTCTGCAAAACAAAATAAATCTTGAGAGAATCCTACGAAAGTTAAACTAACAGCGATTCGCTGCTACACAATTTCCTACGGATTTCGCTCTAATGAAGCCTTGCGTATTGCTAATTGAAGATGATCAGGACATGCGTGAACTTGTCTCGGGACATTTAGAGCATGGTGGTTTTGATGTGCAACGTGCAGAGGATGGTATTAAGGGCCAGGCTCTTGCTCTGCAATATTCTCCTGACCTGATAATTCTTGATTTAATGCTTCCAAAAGTTGATGGATTAACGTTATGTCAACGATTGCGCAGAGATGAAAGAACTGCAGGTATTCCTATTTTGATGCTTACTGCATTAGGGGCTACAAAAGATAAGGTCAGTGGTTTTAACTCCGGTGCAGATGATTATTTGACTAAGCCTTTTGATTTAGAAGAACTGCAAGTGCGAGTAAAAGCATTATTGAGACGCACTGATAGGGCTCATATTGGAAGTAGTAGTCATCAGGAAATACTGAGTTATGGACCTTTGATTTTGGTACCTGAAAGGTTTGAAGCTATTTGGTTTGAGAGACCTGTGCGATTAACGCATTTGGAGTTCGAGTTGCTCCATTGCTTACTTCAACGGCATGGACAAACTGTCGCTCCATCTTTGATTCTTAAGGAAGTTTGGGGATATGAGCCTGACGACGATATTGAAACAATTAGAGTTCATGTAAGACATTTACGAACTAAATTAGAGCCTGACCCTCGTAAACCTCGTTTTATTAAAACTGTTTATGGAGCTGGGTATTGCTTGGAATTACCTACTGGAGGTCAAATTAAGGACTTGCAAGCACTATTAGCAAAGGTTCGTGAGGAAAGAGAGATGAATAACGCTAATACTGAAAGAGAGACAGCTTAGTTTAATTAAAAATCTTTGATGTCTAGCAAAGCAACTTCCCAAGCTAATCTGGGTTGGACAAAAGATAATAGTTGATACCTCAGAGAATCTAATCTTTTATATATCATTTTATTATTGTTCTTGTGCCATTGATTATATTGAAGCCAATTAATTAACCATATTTGATCTTCGAGAGTTAAATCTTCACTAATAGATTTTGCTAATTTTAGAGCATCAATTGATTGTTTTGGGAGATTCTCAAGCTGAGGCACTAGATTTTCAGAAATTGAATTCCAGATTTTTGAATTCTCTAAGAAGCTACCTGGAGAACCATTTGAAATCTCTGCAATTTCTTTGTGATTAATTGTATTTAATAAATCCAGCTTGTTATTATTGTCTAAGTTTTTGATTATTAACTTAAAGTTCTCTTTACTTAGAGAATAAAAAGGAATTTTCTGACAGCGTGAATGAATAGTTTGTAAGACTTTCTCAGGTCTTGATGTGATTAATACTAATATTCCATTCTGAGGCTCTTCTAATGTTTTTAATAGAGCATTGGCAGCGGATTCTGCCATTTTTTCTACTGCTTCTATAACAACCATCTCGAATTTTGTTTCAAGTGGACTTTTGCTTAGGAATCTTCCTATTTCTCGAATTTGCTCTAATCTAATTTGAGGAGGGTTGCGAGTAGTTAATCCTTCTTTTAAAGCTTCTGACTTGGAAATTAATCTCCCCTGGATTTGATATGTAGGCTCTACCCATAAAAGATCTGGATGATTATTTCCCTCTAGTCTTTTTCTATCTCGTTCGGATGAATGCCCTTCAGTTATGAGTCCTTCAAGGAAACGTAATGCTGTAAGTTTTTTCCCAACTCCTTCTGGGCCATAGAAAAGATAAGCATTATTTAAACGGTTTTTATTGAGGATTGCATTTAAAAATACTTTTGCAAAATCTTGTCCAATTATATCTTTAAATAAATCATCCATTTTTTACTTAGCTGATATGATTTAAATTAGATTGTTTAATTAGTTTTTTAATTTCTCTTTCTATTTCTTTGCTAACTAAAGTAGTATTTAAATTGCCTTGAATACGAACCCATTTTCTTTCGGAAGCAATTTTTGCAAAGCCTAAGGCGACTTTTTGGAGAAATAAATACCCTTCTGCTTCTATCCTATCTTTGGGCTTTTCATTACGTCTAAGAATAGTATCTTCATAAGGGACATCCAGCCAAAGAGTAATATCGGGACTTATACCTTGCAAAGCAATCTCTTCAAGTTTGTTGATCATCTTTATATTTAAACCTCTCCCATACCCCTGATATGCCAATGTAGAACCACTCATCCTATCACTAATTACCCAATCTCCTTTGTTGATAGCCGGCTGGACGATTTGAGATATGTGTTGCGCTCTATCCGCTGCATACAAAAATAATTCAGTTAAAGGTTCAGGTGATTGCTCTCCAGGAGGATTTAATAGTAATTCTCTTAGAACTTTGCCTAAAAGTGTTCCCCCTGGCTCTCTAGTTATATGTAATTTCGCAGTTGAATTCATTAAGCCACTTTTTGGCAACCATTGGGAAAGATGATTTATTTGTGTTGTTTTTCCACACCCATCAATTCCTTCAAGAACTATTAATCGACCTTTCATGTTGCTTTAAGTGACAATGCATTTAAAACCACAGTAATTGAACTTATAGCCATTAATAGAGCTGCAATTGGAGGGGATAATAATAAACTAAATTTAGGAAGCATTATTCCTGCTGCAATTGGTAGTGCTATTAAGTTATAACCAAATGCCCAAATTAAATTTTGTTTTATTTTATTCATAGTTCTTCTAGAAAGTAATAAGGCTTCAGGCAAACTCTCAAGTCGATCTCCTAGTAATACTAGATCTGATGTTTCTTGAGCAATTTGAGTGCCAGTTCCTACTGCAATTCCAAGATCAGATTCTGCTAGTGCAGGTGCGTCATTAATGCCATCTCCAACCATGGCAACATTTCCTTTCTCTTTAATAAGTTTTAGCTTTTTGAGTTTTTCATCGGGCAATAATTTCCACCCAATCTCCTTCTCCTGAAATCCCAATTTTTGGCCAATTCTAATCACAGCCTCTTTTCTGTCTCCACTTAAGATTAATAATTTAATTCCTTGCTTCCTTAATCTATTTAGTGTTACATCTATCCCAGGTCTTAGTTTGTCATCTATTAAAAGAATACCTAATAAATTTTTCCCTTCAGCAACTGCAATAATTGTGTGCCCTAAATTAATTGATTCCTTTAATTTACTTTGTATAGATTTGCTAAAACCTATCCCTTTAGATTGAAGCCATTCAGGATTTCCTACAAGTACAGTTTCTGCAATCCCTTCTACATTTCCTTCCAGACCTAAACCTGGGTATGTTTTTGTATTGCTAGCTTCGAGAGGAGTTACACCTCGTTTCTGAGCTTCTTGTAAAACCGCATGAGCTATTGGATGACGACTATTAGTTTCTAAACTCGCAGATAATTTAAGTAAATGATCTTGATTCTTTGTTCCAAATATATTTATTACTAATGGTCTACCAATAGTTAATGTTCCTGTCTTGTCAAAGATAATTTGCTTTAAAGAGGAAGCTTTTTCTATAACATCCCCACCTCTAAATAGCCACCCTTTCTTGGCTGCTTGTCCTGAGGCGACTGTTACTACGGTTGGAGTGGCTAGACCTAAAGCACATGGACAGGCAACTACTAATACTGCTATAGATAATTGAATAGCAAGTCCTAAAGGCGTTTCTGCATTACTGCCAAGTGGACTATGTAAGTTATGTATATGATTATGCATCAAACCTTGCCCAGAAACGTTCAACACTTCAGGCCAAAGTTTTGTACCTAATTTCCACCAAAATACAAATGTTGCAATTGATAGAGTGACAACTCCATAGCAAAAGTTACCTGCAACTCGATCAGCTAATCGTTGAATAGGTGCTTGCCTTGTTTGAGCTTCTTCTACTAGTTTGATGATTCTAGCAAGAGCAGTTTTTACTCCTACTTGCTGAACTTCAATAATTAGATTGGATTCAAGATTTAGGCTTCCAGAGGTTACATTAGTTCCTGGAGAAGCTTCTAAAGGAAGTGGTTCTCCAGTTATTCCAGATATATCAATAGCTGAATTACCCTCTATCACGCATCCATCTACTGGAATTCTGTCTCCTGCAAGCAATTGCACTTTCTCGCCAGGTTTTAATGCTCCTACTCTTACTTCTCTAATCTCACCATTTTCTAATACTAATCGAGCTTTATCAGGTTGAAGTTTGGCTAATTGTTTGAGTGCAAGATTAGTTCTACAGCGCGCCCGGTCTTCTAAAAATCTTCCAAGTAATACAAAACCAAGAAGCATTACAGGCTCATTGAAAAAACATGGCCATCCAACTTCTGGCCATACCAGTGATATAAGACTTGCTAAATATGCGCTGCTAACTCCTAACCCAACTAAGGTATCCATTGTGGGAGATAGCTTTAAAGTTGCTTTAAAGCCTCTTTTTAGGATTGGAAAACCTGGGCCAAATAAAGCAACTGTTGCAAGAGCTGCATGAAAAGGAAGTCTTCCAACGATAGCCAGATTGAGCTGCCCACCTTCTGCAAGATGACCTAATACGGAGAACAATAAAAGTGTTAATGCCACCATTAGTTGGCGCCATTGTTCCCACCAGCCTTCATTATCTAATTTTTCAGTGAATTCTGAGGCGACTCTTTCACGCGCAGGGAAGCCTCTATCTGTAAGCGCTTTTAGAATTTCATCAATACCAGGATCTGCTGTTTCCAGGTCAATTAATGCAGTTTTAGATACTAAATTTACATTGGCTGCAAGAACATTTGGATGATTGATCAAAGTTTGCTCGACTGAACGAACACAACCTCCGCATTTCATCCCTTCGATGTCTATTAGAAATGACTTTTGAGTAAAAAGAAGATCTTTTGAGCTCACGACCTACTCAGCGATATATACACGGTAATGAACAAAACAAAAAATCACAGCTAATTTCATGACCTCTGATTTTATTTCACCCTGCTGCAAAGTTTTCCAGAATTCAATAAGCATGGTTATGCTTTCCTTCTTGCATTTTAAATCCTGTGCCTCAAAGTCAGAACAAAGACAATTTTATTGATAAGGCTTTCACTGTTATGGCAGAGATGATAGTGAAAATGATGCCAATAGCTGCTCAGGAAAAACAAGCTTATATTTATTATAGAGATGGTTTATCAGCTCAAAATGATGGTGACTATTCCGAAGCACTTGAGAATTATGAAGAGAGTCTGAAACTTGAAGAGAATCCTATTGATAGATCTGAGACACTGAAAAATATGGCAATTATTTATATGAGTAATGGAGATGAAGAAAAAGCTTTAGATACTTACATAAAATCATTACAAGAGAATCCAAAGCAACCATCCTGTTTGAAAAATATGGGTCTTATATATGAGAAAAGAGGACGTTTAGCTCAGCAAGCTGGGAAACAGGATGAGTGTGATATATGGTTTGATAAGGCAGCAGATGTTTGGACTAAGGCTGTTAGACTTTATCCTGGAGGTTATTTGGACATTGAAAACTGGCTGAAGACAACTGGTAGGAGTAATATCGATGTTTATTTTTAATTAATAGATCTAAATTTCTTCGAAACCTAAATCTATTAATAAAGTAATTGCTTCAGATATATTTTTTACTTGATGGATCTCTAAGTTAATACAATCTTGATTATTGTTTATTTCACTGCCTGTCGGTATTATTGCTCTTTTGAAACCTAATTTTAAAGCTTCTTGCAGCCTTTGAGTTAGTTGACTAACTGGTCTTAATTGACCACCTAGTCCAAGCTCTCCAATCAATACTGTTCTTTGAGGGAGTTTGAGGTCCTTGAAACTAGATACAATGGCAGCGGCAATCCCAAGGTCTGCCGCAGGTTCTTCAACTTCTAGACCTCCTGCAACAGCTAAATAGCAATCATATCTAGAAAGTGTCAAGCCTAAATGCTTTTCAAGTACAGCTAATATTTGATGCAATCTATTGTTCTCAACTCCTGTGGCAGTTCTCCTGGGACTTGGATAAGTAGTTGAATTAACAAGTGCTTGAAGATCTACAACTAGTGATCTAGTCCCCTCACAAGCAACTATGGTTGATATACCAGAGGCTTCATCTCCACTTAGGAAAATTTCGCTTGGGTTTAACACTTCTAAAAGCCCCTTCCCGCGCATTTCAAATACTCCTAGCTCAAAAGTTGCACCGTAACGATTTTTTACAGCTCTTAGAATCCTATGACTAGCAAAACGGTCTCCTTCAAAAGTTAAGACTGCATCAACTAAATGTTCTAAGACTTTTGGGCCCGCAAGCATTCCTTCTTTCGTTACATGGCCAACAAGAATTAGAGCAGTTCCTTGTGTTTTAGCTAAACGTTGCAATGCTGCTGAGCATTCTCTTACTTGAGCGACTGATCCAGGAGAACTAGAGATATTGTCATCATTTAAGGCTTGAATACTGTCAATAATTGCAACGGCAGGTTTTATGGTTTCTAATTCTTGTAAAACTGTTTCTAGATCTGTTTCAGCAAGAAGCTGCAGTTCTGATTTGTCAGAGTGAAGACGTTGCCATCTCAGCTTGACTTGTTGTGCTGATTCCTCTGCACTTATATAAAGCACTAATTCATTTTTAGCTATAGAGGTTGCACTTTGTAGAAGCAAAGTACTTTTACCAATGCCTGGATCTCCTCCCAACAAGACTAAAGATCCTGGAACCAAACCTCCACCTAGTACGCGGTCAAATTCCTCGTAACCACTTTTAATTCGACTAAATGCAGTGGTATTTAGATGCGAAATAGGCTCAGATTTTTTTTGCGATTTATCGATAAATGTTTCTGTTTTGTTAGTTTTTTGTCGCTTTTGTGAAGATCGTTTTATTTCTTCAACTATGGAATTCCAATCGCCGCAACTCGAGCACCGGCCAAAGTATTGTCCTGTTTGGGCGCCACAACTTTGGCAAACGAAGAATGTGGAAGATTTGGACACGTGGTTGTGTTAATAAAGTTGGCTTTGGTTAAATAAAGGAGAAGTTTGGACCATTGCATAGGCTTGTCTAAGATCAAAACCATTTAGCCGCCAATTAAAAACATGACGGCAAATAGTCCATCAAAGGAAACGATTCTCCTTGCTGACGATGAAGCCAGCATTAGGAGGATTCTGGAAACTCGCCTTTCCATGATCGGGTACCAGGTTGTATCTGCACGCGATGGGAATGAGGCATTAGACCTTTTTCGAAGGTATGAACCAGACCTTGTGGTTCTTGATGTAATGATGCCGAAGTTAGATGGTTATGGAGTCATTCAAGAGCTCAGGAAAGAGTCTGATGTGCCAATTGTGATGCTTACTGCAATGGCTGATGTTGCGGATAGGATTACAGGCTTGGAATTAGGAGCAGATGATTATGTTGTTAAGCCTTTTAGCCCCAAGGAATTAGAGGCAAGAATTAGGTGTGTTTTGCGTAGGGTCGAGAAAGAACATATTGCCGGAATTCCTAATTCTGGAGTTATTCAAGTAATGAACTTGAAAATAGATACAAATAAAAGACAAGTATTTCGTAATGATGAAAGGATTCGATTAACTGGAATGGAGTTTAGTTTGTTGGAACTTTTGGTTAGTCGTTCAGGCGAACCATTTAGTCGAGGAGAGATTTTAAAGGAAGTTTGGGGTTATACACCTGAAAGACATGTAGATACTCGGGTTGTTGATGTACATATTTCTAGGCTTCGTTCCAAACTAGAAGATGATCCCGCTAACCCTGAGTTAATACTTACGGCTCGTGGAACGGGCTATCTCTTTCAACGAATAATTGATGTCATTGCTTCCGAAGGATCCTGAGTCCTTAAAGGCCTCTAATCAAAAAACGAGATCTAATCGTTCTAGGGCGATTAGGCGTTTAGTTATTTGGTATCGCCGCAATGCAGCAGTTACTTCACTGGTGGATACGGCGGCTAATTCAGCAACTGCTGCAAGTAATGTTGCTGGATCAGTAGTTTCAAATGCAGGGTCTGTTGTTTCTAGTGCAAGTAATGTTGCTGGCAATATGCTTCAGCCTCTTGTATTTGACCCTTTAAGAAGACTTCAAAGTTCTGGGAATAATTTTTCTGAAAATGCCATTAAAGATCGAGATCGTTTATGGATAGCAGTTGATGGAATGGGAGGTGATTTAGCACCAGGGGCGATTTTAGAAGGATGTCTTCAGGCCTTGGAGAGATTGCCATTAAAGATCAAATTTGTTGGTGAAACTGAGAAAATCTTTGCAGAAGCTAAAGCAATGGAGCTAGATGAAACTCTTCATGAAGCAATCGCTTTAGGTCAGCTTGAACTGGTAGGCAGTGGTCCTTCAGTGGGAATGGATGAGGAGGCCACAGTTGTTCGCAAGAAAAAAGATGCAAGTATAAATATTGCTATGGATTTAGTTAAAAAAGGCGACGCTTTGGCGATGTATTCGGCTGGCAATTCGGGTGCTTTGATGGCGTCAGCAATTTTTAGGCTAGGCCGTCTCTCTGGCATTGATCGTCCAGCTATAGGAGCATTATTTCCTACTCAGGACCCTGGTCAGCCAGTTTTAGTATTAGATGTAGGAGCAAATATGGATTGCAAACCATCTTATTTGCATCAATTTGCTTTATTAGGAAATATATATGCTAGGGATGTTTTACAAGTCGATTTCCCTAGAATTGGTTTAGTTAATATTGGTGAAGAATCTTGTAAAGGCAATGATTTGTCTTTACAAACTTTTGACTTGTTAAGTAAAGAAGATCGTTTTAATTTTACAGGTAATTGTGAAGGGAGGGATATTCTGTCAGGTGATTTTGATGTAGTTGTTTGTGATGGTTTTACAGGTAATGTGTTGCTCAAGTTTCTTGAATCAGTTGGTTCAGTTTTGTTAGGTGTTCTTAGATCAGAGTTGCCAAGAGGAAGAAGAGGCAAAGTTGGTTCTGCCTTCTTAAGGAGCAATTTAAAAAGAATTAAAAAAAGGCTCGATCACGCTGAACATGGAGGCGCTCTACTGCTTGGAGTTAATGGAATATGCGTTATTGGTCATGGCAGCAGTAAGGCTCTTTCTGTTGTAAGTGCTCTTAGGCTTGCTCATTCGGCGGCTAGTCATGGTGTGATGGATGATCTTGCAAAATTGCAAAAGTCTCCTGCTGGTAATACTTAATTCCTTTTTTGTTAGGCGTTGTGGTTGACTGATTCTAAATTGTGTTTTCATCCTTGGCTGAAACGCCCAACAATATTTGTGGAGTTTCCTTGATAGCGAGTGGTAGTTCTACTCCTCATCAAAGACTTACAAACGATCAAATCGGTATGAGAGTTGAAACTGATGACTCTTGGATCCGAAGTCGTACTGGAATTGGAGCTCGTCATGTAGTTGGTTCTCATGAATCACTATCAGGATTGGGTTATGCCGCTTCTGCTAATGCTTTGGCAATGGCTGGATGGGACCCTGAGAGCCTTGATTTGATTGTGTTAGCTACATCGACTCCTGATGATCTTTTTGGCTCTGCCCCAAAAGTTCAAGCTCAATTAGGAGCAATCAATGCTGTTGCTTTTGACTTAACAGCAGCATGTAGTGGTTTTTTATTTGCTTTAGTTACTGCTGCTCAATACCTACGGGTTGGAGCAATGAAAAGAGCTCTAGTGATTGGAGCTGATCAATTAACTAGTTGGGTTGATTGGGATG
This sequence comes from uncultured Prochlorococcus sp., assembly GCA_902564535.1. GTDB lineage: Bacteria > Cyanobacteriota > Cyanobacteriia > PCC-6307 > Cyanobiaceae > CACFBG01. The sequence goes on along the minus strand of CACFBG010000001.1, from coordinate 113,675 downwards.
ACAGAAGAAGTTGTGTCTTATTTGGAGATGGTGCAGGGGCAGTGGCTTTGGAAGCCAGTCATTTTAAAAATGATGACATACTTGGGTTTCAATTAAAAACGGACGGATCAAGAGGCGAGTCTTTAAATTTGCCTAGTGTGCCAAATCTTAATCCTCTAATTGATGGGATAAGTTATCAAAAAGGTTGTTTTAGCACTATTCAGATGAATGGACAGGAGGTTTATAAATTTGCCGTTAGAGAGGTTCCATTGATTTTGGAAAAACTTTTATTAAAAACTTCAGTTAAAACAGAACAATTGGATTGGCTTTTATTACATCAAGCAAATAAAAGAATTCTTGACTCAGTTGCAGAAAGGTTATCAATTCCTTCTCATAAAGTGTTAAGTAACCTTTCAGATTATGGAAATACATCAGCAGCAACAATTCCTTTAATGCTTGATGAAGCAGTTAGAGATGGTCGAATTAAATCAGGAAATTTAATCGCTAGCAGTGGGTTTGGAGCTGGACTTAGTTGGGGCGCCTCAATTTTTCGGTGGAAGGGTCCAGTTTAGGCTGCTAAACGTTTGCAAGAGAATTTATGGCTGATGCCTGGGTTTTCCCTGGACAGGGATCACAAAAGCTTGGGATGGCTCAAGAGGTTTTAAGCCTTCCTTCTGCTTTAGAGAGGTTTGAATTTGCTTCTAAATTGATAGGACGTGATTTGTTGAAAATATGTGATGGTATTGATCCAGCTATTCAGCAGCCTAATGACTTAAACGATACTCGCAATACTCAACCTGCCTTGTTCATTGTTGAGTCTTTATTGGTGGATGCAATACAAAGACAAAGTCAAAACCCATCAATTCTTGCAGGACATAGCCTTGGCGAAATAGTGGCTTTATATGCCGCAGGTGTTTTTGATTTCAAAACGGCTTTGATTTTGTTGAAATCTCGTTCTGAATTAATGGCTGCTGCTGCTGATGGTTCTATGACAGCAATCATTGGGTTTGATAGAAATGAGCTAAATCTGCTGCTAAATGACTTTAAGGAAGTTGTTATTGCTAATGACAACAGTAAGGCTCAAGTAGTGCTTTCAGGGGCTCCAGAGCCTCTTAAGGCTTTAACTTCGAAATTGAAATGCAAAAGGGCAATTCCTCTTCAAGTCTCAGGTGCGTTCCATTCACCTTTTATGGAGGCTCCCGCTAAGGCTTTTGCAAAAGAATTAGATAAAGTAGATTTTTCTGAAGCGACAATCCCCGTAATAAGTAATTCAGATCCCATACCAACTTGTGACCCTATTGTACTTAAGCAGCGTCTGCAAAAACAAATGATAAACGGTGTTCGTTGGAGAGAAACAATGGAAGTTTTTTCACAACAAGGTATTACTAGAATTTTAGAAATTGGACCTGGTAATGTATTAAGTGGGTTAGCTAAAAGGTCTCTTGAAGGTATAAATATTGAACAATTAAATAGTGCTAAGCAATTGCTTTAATATAATCTTACTTTGATTTATTATTTAGATTTAAGATGTATCCAAGGCCTAGCATTGTTTACCGATTAGTAAGTTATGGATTGGTTTTCCCCATATACAGGATTCTGTTTAGAGGAAAAACATATGGAAATCAAAATGTTCCAAAGTCTGGAGCTTTGGTAGTTGTAGCTAATCATGGTTCTCATTTAGATCCTCCTTTCTTAGGTCATGTTTTAGGGCGGCCAATATCTTTTATGGCAAAGGCTGAGCTTTTTAATATTCCTCTTTTAGGAGCAATAATTCGAGCCTGTGGCGCTTATCCAGTGAAAAGAGGAGCGAGTGATCGTGAAGCGATTCGAGTCGCAACAAGTCGATTGAAAGAAGGATGGGCGACAGGAGTCTTCTTGGATGGGACTCGTCAAGAAAATGGAAGAATTAATAAGCCTCTTCATGGAGCTTCTCTTTTAGCAGCAAGAAGTGAAGCATATTTATTGCCTGTGGCTATCGTGAATAGTCATAGGGCGCTTCGTTCTGGAAGCTTCATCCCTCGCTTAGTTCCCATTCAAATAAGGATAGGAGTGCCAATTCCTCCTCCAACAAGTAAGCGCAAGGTTGATTTGGAATTAACTACTTTTAAATTACAAGAAAAAATCAATTCTTTACTAGATTAAGTTTGTTTTCTAATTAAGGAATTTATCCTAACTTTATTTGGAATTATTTCTTGACTTTGTTTAACATCTTGACCAGTTACAACCCAAATTATTGACCTCAAAATATCAATTACTATTTTTTTGTACGATTCTTCCTGACAATTAGGTTCACATGGAACAGATATACTCGTTAACTTAATCCCCCTACTTCCTGAAATTATATTGCCTACATTTTTTGCTCTTACCATATGATCTGAACTTGTTATCAGTAAGGCATGTTTGATACCTCTAAATTCAAGATCATCAACCAAAGTGGTGAAATTAGTTAATGTATCTTTGGCTCTATAGTCAAGAATAAATTGATCTTCGTCTAGCCCTAATTGCTTGATAGACCAAGTAGCATATTCAGGATTGCTTCCACTACTTATTATTAATGGAATTTTCATTATTTTTGCAAGCTTAACTCCTCTTTCTTCTCTATCAAGATCTCCTCCTAACACTAATACGAGTTGAGGAGAATCTTCATTAAAAAATGACTTTATGTAGGACTTATATGGGATCTTAATTAAGAAGTATATTAAGACTAATAAAGGTAAAATAGCTATTATTGGTTTATTTATGCTCATTAATGATTTTCGACTGGTGATGTTGGATAAATAGGTGCAACATTCATCCATGAGCTTTCCTGATTCGATTGGAATCTTTTCTCGCATAGCCTTAAAAGTTCATTTACATCTTCGTTTACATCTTCTTGTGTGAATAAGGTAGGCTTTTCATTGAAATTGGACTCTAAAATATGAGGTTTTATGATTTCCTTTATACAAGGATGACTTTTTTGAGCATCGTTGTTTATTTGATATTTTCCACCAATATTACCTCTTCTATTAGTTTCTTGAATAATCCAGAAGGGATGATCCTTTTCTAAATTTGTGAGAGATCTGATTAGTCTAGGTGCCATCAATTGAAAACTACTGATACCATCGAGAGGACATCCAATTTGTTCGCATAAAGTCCTAGCCATTACAACACTTAATCTTGTCCCCGTAAAACCTCCTGGTCCAGTTGATACAGCAATTCTTGAAAGCTTTTTCCATTTATTAGAAGGTAAAATTTCCTCTACACAAGTAAAGATTTTATTGGAAAGATTTCTACCGATTGGGAAAGTAGAACTTTGTCTAGTTTGCTTCGGATCTCGGCAATCAACAAAAGCCACTCCAAAGGTTTCGGATGAACTATGTAGTGCAAGTAAAAAAGGTAGTGATTGATTTATGGATTTATTCATTTTCTTTTTTGTCATGTAGGAACTTCTTCTCCTGGTCGTAATCGCTGCCATCTACCATTATCTTCTTTAAAGCTGTCACAGGTTCTTACATCCCATTCTATTCCACATTCTCCTTGCTTTAGATCCATAACACTTATATGGATTTTAGGATCTTTTCCTTGAAAATCTGGGTTGGTAGTTAAATGCTTAACTCCATGCTGCTCTTCTACAGCGTGATACGTCTTGCAACGATCAACCCATTGACAATTCACGCATATACACATGTCATGTGATTCCTCTAATTACAAGATGCTGGAGGTTGAAGAGACTGATTTCGTTAAGCGTTTGTGGCAAAGATTAAATCCTAGTAAATGGCCTTTAAGCATAAATGATTTTCCTCCTGGAAGCATTTTAGTTGGAGGAGCTGTTCGAGATAGCTTGCTTGGTAGGTTCAAGAATAGATTAGATCTTGATTTTGTAGTACCTTCTGGAGCCATAGAATTTGCCAATATTTTGGCTAGGAATTATGGAGGTAGTTGTGTAATTCTTGATGAGACGAGAAATATTGCACGATTAGTAATTGATGAATGGACTATCGATATATCAAGTCTTAATGGTCTGACATTGGAAGAAGATTTATTAAGGCGTGATTTTACAGTTAATGCAATTGCTTTAACTCTTGAAACTGAATCTAGGATTATTGATCCAACCCTAGGTTTAGAACATCTTAGGGACAAAAATCTGATTGCAATTAGTCAAAAAAATTTGATTGATGATCCTTTAAGGCTTCTTAGAGCTTTGAGATTAAAAGCAGAATTTGATTTTCATATCGATTCACAAACTATTGATTGGATTAAAGCTAATCATTTCAGATTGCTAGAGGTTGCTCCAGAAAGAATACAAAGTGAAATTCAGAAACTCCTTTCAGCAAAATGGGCAGAAGTGTCAATTCCACTAATAAGGGAATTTGGATTGTTGAATTTGTGGCTAGAACTAGAAGAAGGACTTGCAAAAAGCCCTGAAAATTTAAGTAATGCGAAGATATTTACAAACGAAGAATTGACTCAGGCCTTATTTTTATCACGCCTTACTTCGTTGTTAAGTGATGAAGGCTTAAGTTATTTGCGATTTAGTAAGTATCAATGTAAATCTTGTAAATTACTGAGAAAATGGAAATCTCGTAATGATGGCTGTGCATTTAAGAATTTAACTGAATTTGAACGTCTTCAGTTACATAAAGACTTAGAAACATCATTACCTGCAATCATTTTGAATCTTTCAAATTATGATCAAGTTGATTGGATTCAACGTTGGAGAAATGATTTAGACCCTTTATTTCATCCAGCTTCTCCTGTGGATGGTAATTATTTACAGCTTGAATTCGGGCTTCCTCCTGGTCCTAAATTAGGTAAACTTTTAGATCATTTATGTCATGAAAGAGCCTTTGGTAGATTGCAAAACCAAGAGCAAGTTTTGAGAGTTGCAAAGAGTTGGTTGCAGCGCAATGAGACCTCGCTGTGATTAACTGCACAAGTACTACATAGATTGATCGGTCTGATAGCGATCATTTTCTTTCCCCCCTCTTTTCTATGAGCGTTCGCCTTTACATCGGTAACTTGCCGCAAACTTTCGATAACAAAGAGCTTGAAGCTCTCTTTGCAACTATTGGGGAAGGAGTCCGCTTTAAGCCTGTTTTCGATAGGGAAACTGGAACCTGCAGAGGTTTTGGCTTTGCAAATGTCGATAAAGAAAAGGTTGCATTAGCAATTATCGATCAGTTGAATGGTCGGGAATTTAATGGTAATAATCTCAGGGTTGAAAGGTCTGAACGCAAGGATTCGAATAATGGTGGTAGTCGTAGAGGGGGGAACTCTGCGTCGAACAACTCTCAATCGAATTCAAGAAAAGACGTGAAAAAGGTTGTTCATAGTGATGCTCCAATGGATGAAGCGCCAGATCCAAGGTGGGCAGGAGAATTGTCTAAATTGAAGGAATTACTAGCTAATCAAAAAACGCCAGTTTGACAAATAGAAAGTAAATCGAGTTAGTTACTTCAATAGATAGTTAAATTTGAACCTTTCTTGGCTAATGGTAATCCAATAAGAAATAGGGAGATTTAAGAATTTTATCCATGATTTTACGTAAGCCCGATTATTAAAAACATCATAATCAAGCATTTCAATTGAATCTAGAATGCCTCTATAGAGTCTTAAAGATGTCCATATAGGCCATCTTGCATCCGCAGATAGCCATTTTACTCCTTCTTCAGAGCGGGAAAACCATTCTCTTGCTCTTTGGAGTTGAAATTGCATTAACGCTTTCCAATCATTATTGATTTTCCCTGCCATTAAATCCTCTTCTGAATATCCAAATCGCTTCAAATCTTCAAGTGGTATATAAATTCGTCCTCTTCCTCTATCTTCCCCAACATCTCTCAGAATATTTGTTAATTGATTTGCAATTCCTAAAGCTATTGCAGCTTCAGATGTATTGGGTGTAGGAAGATTTTTGTTTGAAGTGTAAGTTGAATCGATGCCAATCACTCCTTGAGTCATTAACCCAACAGTGCCAGCCACTCTGTAGCAATAAAGTTCTAATTCTTTAAAAGTGGCATATCGATTTACATTCAGATCCATTCTTTGGCCTTCAATCATATCTAAATAAGGTTGAATTGATTGAGGAAATTTTGAAAGAGTATCAGCCATAACCGCATCTAGATCATCACTTAGGGCACCTGCAAAAATCCCTCTAGTCTTCTCTTCCCATTTATCTAAACGATCAGACAATTCGTTGATTGGACGTTTGAGAGCCTCAGGGCTATCCATTAGTTCGTCTGTGCGCCTACACCAAACATAAATTGCCCATATAGCCTTTCTTTTTGCAGGAGGAAGCAAAAGGGTGCCAAGATAGAAGGTCTTTGCCCAGTGGGCTGTTTCCTGCCTGCAGGTCTCGTAGGCGGCTTCTAAATTCAAGTCTGGCTAAGTAGTAAATAATTGGTCATGATTGTGATCGTTTTAGGTAATCTATAAGGAATGATTTAAGGAATAAATGCCGTTGTAATACTAGGACGTTCGAGACCTAAGTTGGGTAGCCTTTTCTATTTCGCTAGCACAAAGTTTTCCACTTAATACTGCTCCTTCCATTGATGCTAAGTATCTTTGCATGGTGTAGTCACCTGTCAGGAAAAAATTTTTTATAGGGGTTGATTGACTTGGCCTTAGCTCTTGGCAACCTGGAACAGCCTTGTATACAGAAAGTGGCGTTTTTACAACTTTGAATTTTCTTAATTTAGCTTGATCTGTTCCAGTAAAGTGAGATGGAAAAAGTTTTTCTAGTTCAGTCATAGTTGCATTGATTATTTCTTGATCACTTTTGCCAATCCAGTCTTTCGCTGGAGCAAAAACTAATTCAAGCATTGATCGATCTTTATCTTCATATTCTTTACATGTAATACTCATATCTGCATAAACACTTAAAAGGTCTGATCTACTAAATAATAAATGATCTATATCTGTTAACTTTCTGTCAAACCACATATGTATGTTAATTACTGGAACACCTTTAAGACCTTTTAACTTCTCAAAAATTTCCAACTCTTTCCAGGGAGATGGAATCAGCCTTTTGAAAATATCTACTGGCATTGCACTTACATATGCATCAGCAAAAAACTCTTCAGTTTTATTTTCATCCTTATCTCCAATAATGAAGCTCTTTACATTATTCATTTCATCTAACTTTATTTCTTTTAGAGGTCTATTTAAAAAGACTTCGCCTCCATTTGATCGAATATATTCAACAATGGGTTCACAAAGTCTTTCTGGAGGAGCACCATCAAGGAAAGCCATTTTTGATCCATTCTTCTCTTGTAAGAATCTATTGAGTGCAGTTAATAAAACTGTTGACGATATTTCATCGGGATTGATGAAATTCAAGGCTTTACTCATAGCTATAAATACTTCTTTATTGACTCTTTCAGGAATATTGTGATTTCTTAGCCATTCACTCCATGATTGCTTATCACATTCTTCTACATATTCTTGGCCTCTCAGCATTGCTGGAATTAGGCCTATACCAAATGATACTTTCTCGGACCACGTGAGCATGTCATTGTTGCTTAAAATAGCTGCGACGCCATTAAATGGTGCAGGAAGGTCGGGGAAATCAAAACGACTATATGTACCAGGCTCATTCGGCTGATTGAAAATCATAGAATGACTTTTCCATTGAAGTCGATCTTCAATTTTCAGCTCTTGAAATAATTGGAGCATATTTGGATATGCTCCAAAGAAAATATGCAGACCAGTTTCATACCAATCACCATCTTCGTCTTTCCAGGCGGCTACTTTGCCTCCTAAGACATCTCTTGCTTCAAAGACAATAGGCTTATGTCCGGCTTGAGCAAGATACTTTGCACATGTGAGACCAGCCAATCCTGCTCCTGCTATGGCAACTCGCATGTATCTTTTTTGAAATTGTTTTTTACTTTAATGATGAATCTGCCCAATTATCGATTTAATGTCATGTCATCTACAACAAACTGTCCAATCGAGGCTCCATTAATGCCATGACTGAGACTCAGTTGAAAAGTACAACGCGTCACGTAAGACTTTTTACAGCAAGGGTTGAGGAGGGAAATCTCGTGTCTGATTCTGACCATTTGACTCTTGATCTGGACCCCGACAATGAATTTGTTTGGTCTAAAGAGTCTTTAGAACAAGTTCAGCAGAAATTTCGGGAGTTGATTGATTTGTATGAAGGACACGAACTTAGTGATTACAATCTCCGACGTATTGGTTCTGACTTAGAAGGGAAAATCAGGCAATTACTTCAAGCTGGAGAGCTTAGTTATAATCCAGATTGCAGAGTACTTAATTATTCAATGGGTCTTCCTAGAAAATCCGAGCTATTGTAGATTTCTTTTCTTGCGAAATAATGCCAAGCAGAGGGAGTTATGGAGCAGGTGGTCCTCGAGGACCATCTGATTATAGAAACAACGCCAATAGTCGTTCAGAGCGTTATCCATATAAGCAGCAAAGAGGTGGTTCCTCTTTAGGAAGTGGTAGTTCAGTGAATCTGAATACTGGTTCCATTGCAGTTTTGGCTGGAGTTTTGGTGGTAGGTGTTGGTATAGGCAGTGCTATTACAAGTACTACGCAAGGAGGCCAGGGCAATATTGCAAGCCAACAACAGCTAGATATGGCAGTGCCTGATCCAGAATTTTGTAGGCAATGGGGCGCAAGTGCTTTTGTTATTGATGTAGAAATGTATACAACTTTGAATCCTTCAACTAGTTTTGTGACCCAACCTGCCTTGCAGCCTGGATGTGTCATTAGACGAGAAAATTGGACAGTTCTTCAGAAACAAGGAGCTATTACTAATGAGGATGTTCGAGAATGTAAGCAGAGAATGAATACTTTTGCTTATATAGGATCTATTAGGGATAATCCTGTCGTTCGTTGTGTTTATCAGGCAGATGTAAACGAGAATAAATTTATAACAAAAGGAGTTGCTGAAGATTCTATTGGAGTAAATCAAGAGGCAATTCAGTTCTAAAATAAATTTATTTATTGTTTCTTAGAGGGCTGTCTTCGCTAGAAAAAATTGGCAATATATCTTTTCTAAATGCTTCTGATGCTCTTGATCTATATCGAGCTGGATGACTAATTAGTTTTAGCTCTCTAAAAACTTCTAGATCACAAATTTTAGGCTTATGAAGAGTTCCTGCTTCTATTTCTTTTTCAATTGATACCACTGGTAAGAATGATGCACCAAGACCAGATTGAACAGCATTTTTTATTGCTTCTAATGAATTAAGTTCCATATCTATACGAAGTCTTTGAACCTCAAGGCCTGAATTTGAAAGGAGCTTATCAACCACAATGCGAGTGGTTGATTTTGAATCAAGTCCTATAAATCCTAAATTATAAAGATCTTCTTTTGTGAGCTGCTTTTTTTTCGCTAAATGGTGATTGCTTGGAATAACTAAAGCCAATTGATCTTTGGAAAAAGGAACAATTTCTAATAATTCATTTAATTCGGTAGGTAACTCTCCCCCAATAATTCCTAAATCAATCTGTCCATTAGCAACGCTCCAGCCCGTTCTTCGAGTGCTATGTATTTCTAGTTGAACCGTTACATCAGGATATTTCTCACGAAAAAGACCAATCATTCTTGGCATCAAATAAGTTCCAGTCGTTTGACTTGCCCCTATTACTAAGGAGCCACCTTTTAGATTTTGTAAATCTTCAATGGCTCTGCAGGCTTCTTGACAATCATTAAGGATTCTTTCGCAATAATTTAAAAGCAATTGACCTGCTTCAGTTAGCTCTGCTTTACGCCCTCCTCTGTCAAAAATCATTATTTCCAGTTGCTTTTCAAGATTTTGAATCTGAAGACTTACTGCTGGTTGAGTGACATACAAACTGTCGGCAGCTTTTTTGAAGCTACCTTCATGAACTATTGCACTGAGAATCCTTAGTTGATCCAGTGTGAAGGGAAGATCGGCCATCAGCCTGACTACCCTGAAGTAACAACAGCAAAAACTTTAAGCGTCCCTATGCCTATAGCTCACAATTAACTAACTATTTCAGATATCAAGTGGCACAACTGTTACCTGCCGGTATTCATCACAGCAGTCTTGTAATGATTGGCTTGTTGCTAGTTTTTGCAGTCATTCATAGTGGAGGAGCGGCTTTACGTAGCTGGGCGGAAACCTTCGTCGGTGCCAGGATTTGGCGTTTGATTTTTGCATCAGCAAGTATTCCATCTGCATTTTTTCTTATTCGATATTTTCTGTTACATAGATACGACGGGATTAGGTTATGGAATTTACAAGGGACTCCTGGAATCATTCCGTTGGTTTGGGTATTAACAGCGATTAGTTTTTTGTTTCTATATCCAGCTACTTACAATTTGTTGGAAATACCTGCAATCCAGAAACCTGAAGTGCGTTTATATGCCAAAGGAATTATTCGTATTAGCAGACATCCACAAGCTGTAGGTCAAATTATTTGGTGTGTTGCTCATCAACTTTGGCTTGGCAGTAGTTTCATGTTGGTCACTTGTATGGGTTTAATAGCCCATCATTTGTTTGCTATTTGGCATGGTGATAGGCGATTAAAAGCGAGATTTGGCGAGGCTTTTATCGATTTAAAGGAATCCACATCTGTGATTCCATTTAGAGCAGTTTTAGATGGTCGACAGAAATTAACTTTTCAAGAATTCTTAAGGCCTTCTCAATTTGGGATCTGCATCGCAATAGCTTTCCTTTGGTGGGCACATAGATATATTGCTCTTCTTTGATCAATTTCTTTATTGATTAGCCATGATAAAAGCTGCTTTGATGAGCTGAGCTGCGTACACTCCCAGAAGTTCCCAAAATGAGAATGCCTTCGGCAGCTGATCTAGCTTGGTTAATTCCCCTCATGCCATTGATGGGGGCTGTGATTACTGGTTTAGGTCTTATTAGCTTTAACAAGACTATTAATCGCTTGCGTAGGCCTGTTGCTGTAGGCCTTCTTAGTTGTGTAGGTGCATCAGCAATATTGAGTTACGCAGTTCTTGCTGAACAGATTGGAGGCTCGCCACCTGTTGAGCATCTTTTTATTTGGGCTAGTGCAGGCAGTTTTGTTTTGCCGATGGGTTATGTCGTTGATCAGTTAGGTGCAGTAATGCTCTCTCTTGTTACGACCATTGCGATGTTGGTGATGATTTATTCACATGGTTATATGTCGCACGATAAAGGATATGTTCGTTTTTTTACTTACTTGGCACTATTTAGCAGCTCTATGTTGGGGTTAATTGTTAGTCCCAATCTTTTGGAAATATATGTTTTTTGGGAATTAGTTGGAATGTGTTCATATTTGCTTGTGGGTTTTTGGTATGACCGAGATGGAGCTGCTCATGCAGCACAAAAAGCTTTTGTTGTTAATCGAGTAGGAGATTTTGGATTGCTTTTAGGAATTCTTGGCCTGTTTTGGGCGACTGGAAGTTTTGATTTTGATGGAATTGCCAGTGGATTATCAGCAGCACTCGCTGATGGAACAGTTCCACTTTGGGCTGCTCTTACTTTGTGCTTTTTGGTTTTTATGGGCCCAATGGCCAAGTCAGCTCAGTTTCCACTTCATGTTTGGTTGCCTGATGCAATGGAAGGGCCTACTCCTATTTCAGCATTGATTCATGCAGCAACCATGGTCGCTGCTGGGGTCTTCCTCGTGGCTCGATTGGATCCTTTGTATAGCCAGTTTCAAAGTATTCAATTTGTTATTGCCATTATTGGAACCATTACGTGCTTTTTAGGCGCTTCTATTGCTTTGACTCAGATGGATTTAAAGAAGGGTCTTGCCTATAGCACTGTTTCTCAATTGGGTTACATGATGCTTGCAATGGGCTGTGGAGCGCCTGTTGCTGGGATTTTTCATTTAGTTACCCATGCATTTTTTAAGGCAATGCTTTTCCTTGGTTCCGGCTCAGTTATTCATGCAATGGAAGAAGTCGTTGGGCATGAGCCAGTTCTTGCTCAGGACATGAGATTAATGGGTGGCTTGAGAAAAAAAATGCCTATCACCTCTATTACATTTTTCATAGGTTGTATTGCTATTAGCGGGATCCCACCATTAGCAGGTTTCTGGAGTAAGGATGAGATCTTAGGACAGGCTTTTAACACATTCCCATTTTTATGGTTAGTAGGTTTTTTGACAGCTGGAATGACAGCTTTTTATATGTTTAGACTTTATTTTTTAACTTTCGAGGGAGACTTTAGGGGGGAGAATATAGAACTACAAAATCAATTATTATTAGCTGCTGGTATTCAGGTTGAGGAGGACTCAAATCATGAGATTGGTTCATTACATGAATCACCAATGTCTATGACTTATCCATTGATATTTCTTGCAGTTCCTTCTGTATTTATAGGCCTTTTGGGAATGCCATGGAATAGTAAATTCGCATTTTTACTGGAACCAAAAGAGGCTTTGGAGATTACTGCAAATTTTCATTGGATTGAATTTTTACCATTGGCTTTTGCCTCAGTATTTATCTCTAGTTTAGGAATACTTCTAGCAGTTTTTTCATATTACTTGAATCGAATTAACCTTGGTGAAATAGTTGCAGCCCGATTCCCTTTAATTAATTCCTTTTTGTCTAATAAATGGTATTTAGATGATATTAATGAGAAGATTTTTGTGAGAGGTAGTAGAAAATTGGCGCGCGAAGTTCTAGAGGTAGATGCAAAGGTTGTTGATGGCGTAGTTAATTTGACGGGTTTGTTAACTTTGGGCAGTGGAGAGGGCTTGAAGTATCTAGAAACAGGGAGAGCTCAGTTCTACGCATTAGTTGTTTTTGGGGGAGTCATAGCTTTGGTGGCTCTGTTTGGTGTTCTTGGTTGATCAAATCAAATCGCGTCTTGATTTAATTCGTTCTGTGTGTCATCCACTATCGACGAGGTGCCATCTTGCTCAGGATTTCTACACTCCGAAAGTATTGATTTAGCTCTTTCGAGGAGGGGTTTTTGGTGATCTCCCAATTGGGCGTTGATTTTCCTTGGTTGAGCTTCTCGATCTTGTTTCCTATTGCAGGCGCCCTAATAGTTCCTTTTATTCCCGATGAGGGAGAAGGCAAGCAGGTGAGATGGTTTGCATTAGGCATTGCCTTAGTCACTTTTCTAATAACCATTGGGGCTTATCTCAATGGTTATGACCCATCTCAGGAAGGCTTGCAACTTGCAGAGCGAGTGAATTGGCTTCCAGCTTTAGGCCTTGTATGGGCAGTGGGGGCAGATGGATTATCTATGCCGTTGATTTTGCTCACTAGCTTTATAACGGCTTTGGCTGTCTTGGCTGCTTGGCCTGTCAGCTTTAAACCGAAATTATTTTTCTTTTTGATTTTGGCTATGGATGGAGGACAAATAGCAGTCTTTGCTGTTCAAGACATGCTTTTGTTTTTCCTTGCTTGGGAGTTGGAATTGTTACCTGTTTATTTGTTATTAGCGATATGGGGGGGGGAAGAAAAGACAATATGCAGCAACTAAATTCATTATTTATACCGCAGGAAGCTCTTTATTTATTTTATTGGCAGCTTTGGCAATGGCATTTTTTGGGGGAGGCCAACCTAACTTTGAATATTCAGTCCTTGCACAAAAATCTTTTGGAGTTGGCTTCCAATTATTCTGTTATGCAGGTTTGTTAATTGCTTTTGGCGTAAAACTTCCAATAGTTCCATTGCACACATGGTTGCCTGATGCTCATGGCGAAGCAACTGCACCAGTTCATATGCTTTTGGCGGGAATTTTATTAAAAATGGGAGGATATGCGCTTTTGCGTTTTAATGCTCAGCTCTTGCCAGAGGCTCATGCGCAGTTTGCCCCATTGTTAATAATTTTGGGAGTTGTCAATATTATTTATGCTGCCCTGACTTCTTTTGCTCAACGCAATTTAAAAAGAAAAATTGCATATAGTTCAATAAGTCATATGGGTTTTGTGTTAATTGGGATAGGAAGTTTTAGTTCTTTAGGTACAAGTGGAGCAATGTTGCAGATGGTTAGCCATGGACTAATTGGCGCCAGTCTTTTCTTCCTTGTAGGAGCCACTTATGACAGAACACATACTTTGCAGTTAGATGAAATGGGAGGTGTTGGTCAAAAAATGCGCATTATGTTTGCACTTTGGACAGTATGTGCCCTGGCTTCTTTGGCTCTTCCTGGAATGAGCGGTTTTGTTTCAGAACTGATGGTTTTTGCTGGATTTGTAACTGATGAAGTATTTACTTTGCCATTTCGGATTGTAATGGCAAGTTTGGCAGCTATAGGAGTTATTCTAACCCCTATTTATTTACTTTCTATGCTTAGAGAGATTTTCTTTGGTAAAGAAAATACTAATCTCGTTAATCATACAAATCTTGTTGATGCAGAGCCTAGAGAAGTGTATATAATAAGTTGCCTTTTGGTTCCTATTATTGGCATAGGATTATATCCTAAGCTTGTTACTGATACTTATAGCTCTTCTATTGAGGCACTCGTTTCAAGGGATTTAGGTGCTATGGAGAGATTAGTTTCTAAAGAGCAATCTGCAGTCAAAAATGTAAATTCAATAGATAATATCTTGAAAGATAAGCTCATGTTGACATTACCTAAAGAAATCAACCTTTCTTAAGGGCATTTAATATCTTTTAAGTCTCTTTTGGGATTCCAATAAATCAATTTGCATATTAATGCTGGCATTCATTGATCAAGCTCGATAAGTTGCCATAAGAGAAAGATTTGCTTTGCATTGTGACGTTGCAAGAACTAGGGCTGATGCAGGCGCTCGACTTGCTATACGCCTTCTTCAAGATGCGGCGCAAAGCGGTGATTTAGATCCTTGGGACGTAGATGTTATTTCTGTTATAGATGGCTTCCTTGATCAATTACGTCAGCGTATTGAGATCCCTAGAAAGATAGAAGTCCAATTGCAAGGCCTAGGAGGCAGCTATGAGAGGGATTTATCTGAAAGTAGCGAAGCATTTCTAGCGGCTTCGGTTTTGGTAGGGATTAAAGCCGAATTATTGGAAGCAGATACTTTCCCTGTAGAACCTCTAGAGCAAGAAGAATTTGATTTAGATCAGGTTGAGCAAGGCTGGCTAGATCCAACTTTTAGTTTGCCTAATCGCCCTGAAAGGCATTTGTATCGGCGTCCTGTTGCTCCACCTCCTCTTCGTAGACCGGTAACTCTAGGAGAGCTGATAGAGCAACTTGAGGAAATAGCTAAAACACTTGAATCAGATGAGTTAAGAAGTAAGAGAAATAAACGCAACAAAAGATTCAGCGAGCGTGAAGCAATTCAACAAGTGAGTTCGTTAGCACATAGGGAAAAGTTGCCTGAGACAACTGCTGCATTAGCTGTTTTCCTTAATGGTTGGGA
Organism: uncultured Prochlorococcus sp.; assembly: GCA_902564535.1. Taxonomy (GTDB): domain Bacteria; phylum Cyanobacteriota; class Cyanobacteriia; order PCC-6307; family Cyanobiaceae; genus CACFBG01. Next base: position 98,420 of record CACFBG010000001.1, on the reverse strand, counting down.
AGATGCATTGCATTGGATTGATTTTGAGTATTTAGTTCGAACTTGGGAGATTAATCCAGCTGCATTGGATTTGGATAAGGATCGAGTAGGTGTTTTCTGGGCTTTATTGTTTTTGTGCTCCCAAGGAAAAATTGAGTTGGCTCAACAGGGTTCTCTTTATGCGCCAATAAGAATTAAACGCATACTTGCGCCTGGTTCAATAGCTCAATTGCCTTTGCAAAAAATGGACGTGCCAGCTGTTACGCCGGCTGCTGCATAAGGGCTCTTTCCTACGGCAGTCTATGTTTAGGTCATAAATAGAGGCCTGCAACGCCTATGAAGGCGATGATCTTGGCGGCCGGCAAAGGAACTCGTGTCCAGCCGATCACCCATGTGATCCCAAAACCGATGATTCCCATCCTTCAGAAACCCGTCATGGAGTTTCTGTTGGAGCTTCTTAAGGAGCATCAGTTTAAGGAAGTAATGGTTAATGTTTCGCATCTTGCTGAAGAAATAGAGAATTATTTTCGAGACGGACAAAGATTTGGAGTAGAGATCGCTTATAGCTTTGAAGGGAGAATTGAAGATGGTGAACTTATTGGAGATGCTCTAGGTTCTGCTGGCGGACTGAAAAAGATTCAAGATTTTCAAGAGTTTTTTGATGATACTTTTGTTGTTCTTTGTGGAGACGCCTTAATTGATTTAGATTTAACAGAAGCAGTTAGAAGACATAAAGAGAAAGGGGCGCTTGCAAGTTTAATTACAAAAAGGGTTCCAAAAGATCAAGTCAGTAGTTATGGAGTAGTAGTTACTGATCAAGAAGATAGAGTGAAAACTTTTCAGGAAAAGCCTTCTATTGATTCAGCTTTAAGTGATAAAATTAATACAGGAATATATTTATTTGAGCCTGAAATATTTGAACATATCCCTTCAGGTAAGCCATTTGATATAGGAGCTGATTTGTTCCCTAAATTGGTGGAAATGGGTGCTCCTTTTTATGCATTACCTATGGATTTTGAATGGGTTGATATAGGAAAAGTTCCTGATTACTGGAAAGCTATTCGGAGTGTTTTACAAGGTGAAGTGCGCCAAGTTGGGATACCAGGAAAAGAAATTAAACCCGGCATATATACAGGTTTAAATGTTGCGGCTAATTGGGATAAGATAAATGTTAAGAGCCCAATATATGTTGGTGGAATGACAAGAATTGAAGATGGGGCAACCATTATTGGACCAACGATGATAGGACCTAGTTGTTGTATTTGTGAAGGTGCAACAATTGATAATTCTATCATTTTTGATTATTCAAGGATTGGTCCAGGAGTTCAACTTGTAGAGAAGTTAGTTTTTGGTAGATATTGCGTTGGAAAGAATGGGAATCATTTTGATTTACAAGAAGCAGCACTTGATTGGCTTATTACAGATGCAAGACGTCAAGACTTAGTTGAACCTTCCCCTCAACAAAAAGCAATGGCCGAATTATTAGGAACAGACCTTACTGCGGCAGCAACTTAATTTCTGCTTTTTCAAGAATGTTAGGAATTTTATGTTCCGCTTTAATTGCCATTAAATGAACCCCCTTTGTGAGGTTTAAGTATTGTTTTGTCTGCTCTGCTGCAATTAATATTCCTTCTTCTGCTGGATCTTTAGCTTCATCAAGTCTAGTAATAAGAGAATCAGGTATACACGCTCCTGGAACAACACGATTTATGAAAAGGGCATTTTTTGCAGATTTCAATAAAAAGACTCCTGCTAAGACAGGCAAATCAAGAGGTTTTGCAACTTCATGGCAAAACCTCTCCAGAATTCTTGGATCCATTACCATCTGAGTCTGTAAAAATTTCGCTCCTGCATTCTTTTTAAGTTCTAACCTTCTTCTTAATCCATTAAGGCTTTTGCAATTGGGGTCTGCAGCAGCTCCTGCGAAGAAATCTGTTCCACCTTCGCTTAAATCACCTGCTAAGGGATCTTTTGAATCGTTAAATGCTTGTACTTGTTTTAAAAGCTTTATTGAGTCAAATTCATTAACAGATTTTGCTTCTGGTTGATCTCCTACTCTCGTTGGGTCACCAGTAAGACAAAGAATATTTCTAATTCCTAAGGCATGTGCTCCCAAAAGATCAGCTTGAATTCCAATTCGATTTCTATCTCTGCAGGCAAATTGAACAACTGGTTCAATTCCATTGTCCAAAATTAATTTTGATAATGCGACACTGCTCATTCGCATTACTGCCCTACTTCCATCTGTGATATTGATTGCATGAACAAGGCCTTGAAGCCTTTTAGCCATTGCAATAGATTTAGAAGGGTCACCACCTCTTGGGGGCATGATCTCTGCAGTGATCGTTGTCCCTTCCGATTCGAGAGACCTTCTGAGTGCTGAACCCAATCTTTTTGTTCCTGATTTACTTACTATGCTTTACAAGCGGACTTTTAGTCCCTGTGCTATGAATCGTAACTAAGGATAAAAATACAACGCATGTTCATAACCGAAGATTCCAATCCGTCCCGCATTACCCTTTCAGCTAGGGAAATGGAAATTATTGAGCTTGTTGCAGATGGCCTAACAAATCAGGAAATCGCTGAGAAATTAACCATCAGTAAAAGAACAGTTGATAATCATGTGAGCAATATGTTTACAAAGACTGGGTCAAAAAATCGAGTCGCTCTTTTGAATTGGGCTATGGATCATGGAAAAATCTGCCGAGATGGTTTTAATTGTTGTTCATTACCCGACTCCGCTTCTCCTGACCTTTGATTGAAACCAGATTATTTTCAGGTAATGGGAAAAAGGAACATTCAAAGCATTTTAGATTAAAAAGTTTTGCGTAAGCCAAGCAAGCTTCCTTATCTCTGCACTGAAACCGCAGTAAACCATCTTTGTCGTACAAACCATACAAACTTTTAACTTCCTGCAGCGTTTGCTGCTTGAGCAGCCATTGAGGATTGGCTGTAAATATAAAAAGAATCTAAAGGAACGAGTGCCCTTTTGGCTCGTTTTGGGTAGTTAGGCTACTTTCAATTGCTTTTAAGCTAATAGGCTTTTTTGCCAAGGAAGCATTGCTCCACTGATATTGGCCGCTGACTTCTGGCCCACACCAGTTTGGGATATTAATTTTTTGATCACTTGATTTGAGCTCTATTTCAGCAATAATCAATGGTTTATTGGCACCATGAAAGCAATCTATTACCCAAGTTTCTTGTTTGATATTTAGGTGATATCTTGTTTTATGAATTCTATCTGAAGTTAATTTCCAAATTTCCTCTGCTTCATTTATTGGAAGTTCATATTCAAATTCATTACTTGAGACTTTGTTTAATTTAGATTTTAGAGTTAGCCAAGCTTTTTCTTGATCACTAATTCTTATACGAACTATCCATCCATTGCTTTCATTGACGAGATATCCTTGTCGCAAGTTCTGAGGAGAATGTGCATCAGTTTCCCATTCATTACTCTTAACAATGAATCTTCTTTCAATTTCAATAGACATCGTTTAATAGTTAATTTATTTAGAGATAAAACTATTTGCCCAATTAAGTTTTTGAGCAAGAGTTCTGTAATAGGAAGGACTTTGCTCCAAGATCACCATCATTGCGTAATGCTGAGACCTTTCAATTAGACATCGATCTTCAGGATCAAGTAAACCAGCACTAGATCCATCTTTCCAAAGCCTTACTCTTCTTGTTGAATCTCCTATTGGTTTGATGACTAATCTGGAGTTTGGTGGAACTACGATTGGCCGACTAGAGAGGCTCATAGGGCAGATAGCGCTTATGACAATGCTTTCTATTCCTGGATGAAGAATCGGACCTCCTGAGGCCATTGCGTAAGCCGTTGATCCTGTTGGAGTAGAGCAAATCAGGCCATCACCTCTGAAATGATTCATTTCTTCTCCATCTATTTCTAGTTGAAGGGTGCATGTAGGAGATACTTCATCTCGATATGCTTTGAAATAGAAATCATTTAATGCCCAAGATCTTAAGTTGCTTTGTTTATTCTCATGATCACTTTTTTTGCTTTCATTTTGAATTGCTGAACGCTCTAAATTAGCTTCAAGCATCATGCGCCTTTGTATTGTAAATCGATCTTCTTTAATTTTTATCCAAAGATCTTTATTTTTTAATTGAAGATAATCATGTGTCAAAAAGCCTAAGTTACCTCCTACATTAAAGCTCAAGATTGGAATATTATAAATAGCAAGTTCTCTTGCTGCACCTAAAACTGTTCCATCTCCTCCTAAAATAATTGCTAAATCAGGATATTCATCTGTAGAAGAAAGTAAATTTGGGAAAGGATTAATACAACCACTGCTAACTTTAGAAACTACTTTGACTCCAATACTATTTAGTTGATTGACGCATAGGATTGCGGCTTCTTTTGAATTTTTACTATTATCCTTATATATAATCCAAACAAGACTTAGATTCATCAGAATTACTACCAGCGAAGTAAATTAAAGCTTTCCATATCAACTGTTACTCGGTTTCTGTAGAGAGATAGAAGGATTGCAAGACCAACTGCAGCCTCTGCTGCAGCAACAGTTATAACAAATACACTGAAAACCTGCCCTCTAATCAATTGACCATCTATAAAAGCTGAGAATGCCATTAAATTAATATTAACAGCATTTAGCATTAGCTCTATGCTCATAAGAACTCTAACCGCATTCCTACTATTAATTAATCCCCAAACCCCTATGCAAAATAATAAAGATGCTAGTACAAGATAATATTGAAGAGTGATTTCAAACATGGATTTAGAGTAGAGGATTGAGTTTCACATTAATTAGATGATTTATCAATTAATATAGGCACATTAGGCTTCTCAAGTAGACTCTGATTTACAACATTACCTGTGCCAATATCTTTTGTAGGAACATCTCTTCTTGCTAATACTATTGCGCCAATCATTGCCATAAGTAATAAAACTGATGCCAATTCAAATGGTAATAGATAGTCGGTAAATAAATGTTCTCCTATCCTTGCAGTTGCTTCTTCTCCAATTGCGACTGGTCCAGGGAGAGACCAGGGAGTTATTAAATCTACTCTTATTAGTAATGCAAGTAAACCAAAGCAAATAGCGGCAGAAAAGATCTTTCTTATTTTTAAACCTTTAACTGGTTTTAGTTCCTCGCGTTTATTTACTAGCATTATTGCAAATAAAATAAGTACGTTAACGGCACCTACATAAACCAATACTTGTGCCGCTGCAACAAAACTGGCATTCAGTAAAAGATATAAACCAGCTACTGACATAAAAACTCCACCTAATAAGAAGGCTGAATAAACAATATTTTCCAATAAAACAACTGATATACTTCCAACAATTACTATTGATGATAAAATTAAGAAACATATTGTTTGAGTAGAAATAGCAATATTCATTTTCTTAATTATTAATTTTATTTAATTCTTTTTCAGTTTGATCTTTAGGGTTTTCTTTCATCCATTCAAGAATCTCGTTAGGAAGATGCCCTGCTCTTGGCTCAGACGCAGGTACGTTATGTGGATCCATGACCCCTTTTGGTAAATATCCAAGTTCGCGCAATGGCTGCACAGAAGGATCTGAAGTCACACTTGTAGGAAGCCTTCCTAAAGCAACATTGTCATAATTAAGACTGTGTCTATCAAAAGCTGCCATCTCATACTCTTCTGTCATAGATAAGCAATTTGTTGGACAATATTCAACACAATTTCCACAGAAAATACAGGCTCCAAAATCAATAGAGTAATTTCTAAGCTCTTTCTTTTTAGTTTCTTTGTTCATTACCCAATCAACCACTGGAAGATTTATTGGGCAAACCCGAACGCAGACTTCACAAGCTATGCATTTGTCAAATTCATAGTGAATTCTTCCTCTATATCTTTCTGAAGGAATTAATTTTTCATAAGGATATTGAACTGTGACAGGCCTTCTCCTCATGTGGTCGAAAGTGACCGCTAAACCCTGAGCGAGATAATTCGCTGCGTCAACAGCCTCGCGAGTGTATTCGGCAATTTTTTTAATGAAACCCTGCATGCGATCGGACGGACCTGCCGGAGGCTAAAGGGTGTATGTCTATTATGCTACCAATAGTGTCTAAGTAAAACTACCCATAATCCGTTACTTTGCTTATAGGTGTTGAAAAAAAGACTTGTTAACCGCCAAAAGCTGAAGGAAAAATTAATTTCAGTCCAGCAGTAACAAGTAAGTTCACTAGTGATATTGGTAAAAGAAATTTCCAACCTAAATCAAGTAGCTGATCTATTCGCACTCTTGGAGTTGTCCATCTTAAAAGAATCGCTAGGAATACAAGAAGATATGCTTTCAGGATGGTCATGATGATTCCTAAGGAGCCCGTAAGAAGTTCAATTGATGGAGCATTGGGATCTTGACCAACCCAAGAAGCAATCCATTCGATTGGAATAGGGAAGCCCCATCCACCCAAATAAAGAATAGATACTAATAATGCTGAAAGAACTAAGTTGATATAACTTCCTAAATAGAAGAGAGCAAATTTCATACCTGCATATTCTGTTTGATATCCAGCTACTAATTCTTCTTCTGCTTCTGGTAAATCAAATGGCAATCTTTCGCATTCTGCTAGAGCACAAATCCAGAAGATAATAAATCCTACTGGTTGCCGCCAAATATTCCAACTCAGTAAGCCAATTGTATTTTGTTGATTAACAATATCTACAGTACTTAAAGAATTGCTCATCATTACAATTGCTAGTACTGACAATGCTAGTGGGATTTCATAACTAATTGATTGAGCTGCAGCTCGTAAGCCTCCAAGAAGTGAATATTTATTGTTAGATGCATATCCACTCATTAAAAGTCCAATTGGCTGAATGCTGCTAAGAGATATCCATAAAAAGATTCCTATCCCTACATTGCTGATTAATAATTTTTGGCCAAATGGAACTATTAACCAGGAAAGTATTACTGGAACAAGAACTAGGACTGGACCAAGAGTAAATAACCAAGTATCAGCTCTCGCAGGAATTATGTCTTCTTTGACAAGTAATTTCAGACCATCTGCCATTGGTTGCAGAATCCCTAATGCACCTGCATATTCAGGACCAATTCGTTGCTGCGCAGCTGCTGAAATTTTCCTTTCTAACCAAACTGTTACTAGAACACCAACAACTGCCGCTACTAATACAAGCGCCATTGGGAGAGGAAGCCAAAGGATATGAGCAATTTCTGGCGACAAACCAACTCCTTCCATAGCTTTTGTGAAGCTGAATTCCAGATCCAACCCAGAATTTGCAATGGCAAAAGTTTGGTTTAAGGAATTACTTGTCAACATTTTCGTTGTAACTATGAACGCAACTTAGTCAACTGAGGAGGAATTGCGCTCCTCAGGAGGTATCCATTTGCGAGTTTTCATACCTGTATAGATTTGCGAGGGTCTAAAAATTCTATTTGCACCTAGTTGCTCTCTCCAATGAGCAAGCCATCCAGCAACTCTTGAGATAGCAAATACCGGAGTAAAAAGATCTCGTGGGATCCCAAGCTTTCTATATACGAGTCCAGAATAAAAATCAACATTTGGATAGATCCCTTTAGCACCAAGTCTTTTTGAAGCTTCTAGTTCAACTGCTTGAGCTACGTCATACATCTCGTCTTTGCCAAATCTTGCAAATAGCTCCTCAGCAAGACTTTGCAGAATTGAGGCACGTGGATCTTTCACTCTGTATTCACGATGACCAAATCCCATGATTTTGCGTTTATTAGTTATTGCTTCGTCAAGATATTGTCCCGCTTTTTCAGGAACACCAATTTCTTCAAGCATGGCTAAAACATCTTCGTTTGCACCTCCGTGCAAAGGCCCAGCAAGGGTACCTACTGCTGATGCAATTACTGCATATGGATCAGTGAGAGTGCTTGCAGTTACTCTTGCACTAAAAGTACTTGCATTAAGGCTATGTTCTGCATGCAGTATGAGACATCTATCTAGGATTCTTGCCGCTAAAGGGTCTGGTTCCCTTTCTGTAAGCATATATAAAAAATTTGCTGAATAAGCAAGATCATCTCTTGGTTGGATGGGGTCTTGACCTTTTCTAATTAGCTGAAAAGCCGCAACCATTGTAGGGATCTTGGCGATTAGCCTAACTACTGCATCATATATATATTCAGGTTTATCAATTGCTCTTCTGGAATAAAATAGTCCAAGGGAGGCAGCACTAGCTTGCAAAGCATCCATTGGATGACCTGTAGCAGGGAAGCATTTCATCATGTCTCTTACGCGAAAGCTCATTCGACGGTGCATTTGCACTTCCCCTTCAAAGTCTCTCAATTGTTGGGGACTAGGTAATTCTCCCCAAATCAGTAAGTAAGTGATTTCTAGAAAGCTACTTTGTGCAGTTAAGTCACCAATGGGATATCCACGATATGAGAGATTTCCTTTGGCTCCATCTATGTCACATATTGAGGACTGAGTGACAGGAACGCCTTCTAGCCCTGGTCTTAGAGTCATTTCAATAGGCTTGGTCTGCATTTCTTAATAGGGATTCCTTCTTCAAAACTTCTCAAAAGCTAAATCTCAACGTGGCTTAATTTGTGATTAGGCAATGAGATTCTACTTTAGAAAACATTGGAGTGAATAATTACTCTGATTTTATATTAAGGTAAGAATCTCAATGCTTAGAGAATTGGATGGATGTAGCCACAAATTCCCCTGATAAAAATTTAATTCAATTAAATTACAAATCATTTACAAACATCTTTTATTAATGATACAAACATCAACATACTAAATTCAGATTATCTAAGATTTAGATTGCTAAATCTTAGATAATCTTATAAGATAATTATTCAAATTAAAGAAAGAATTATGATAAGAGTTCCTAGGAATTTGTCAGTCTTTGAATTAAATGAATGGCTGCAAGGTGATAGAAAAAATCCTATTTTGGTTGATGTTAGAGAAGATAGAGAATTGGAAGTTGCGCCTTTCCCTTATGTATCAATTCATTTGCCTTTAAGTAAGTCATCGGATTGGATTCATGATTTATCTCAATACCTTCCTTTGGATCAACCAATAGTAGTTTTTTGTCATGCTGGAGTAAGGAGTTGGAACTTTAGTGTTTGGATGATAGAAAACTCTTGGGAAGGAGAGATTTGGAATCTTGAAGGTGGTATTGAAGCTTGGAGCGTAAATATCGATTCAAAAGTTCCAAGATATTGAATTCTCCTACAGATTTCATTTTAAAGCGAAAAATGATTGATGATATGAATCGAGAATTCACTTTGATCTTTTAGTTCGATTGGAAATTCTTTCCACAAGAGAACAGCAAGTCCTTAGTGCAACGGTTCATCATTACGTTGACACCATGGAACCAGTTGGGAGTAAAACTCTCGTACAGCGTTTTGGACTTAATACTTCATCTTCAACGGTTCGCTCTGCTATGGGTGATTTAGAGAGGAAAGGATTGTTAAGTCAGCCTCATGTTTCCTCAGGAAGGATTCCAAGTCCTATGGGTTATAGGCATTATGTTGATTGTTTGTTGCCTCCACCAGGAGCACCTGCACAGCACCTTAGAAATGAATTAACTAATCTCAGCTTGATTTGGGCTTCTTTTGATGATTTGCTTTGGCAACTTGCTCGAAGATTAACTGATTTCACTGGATTAATGAGTTTAATCACTAGACCTACAGGAAAAAAATGCTTTTTGAATGAAATACGTCTTGTACAAAGCGGGGATAGACTTTTAGTTATGCTAGTTGAAAGTTCTAATCAAGTTAGTCATTTAAATCTGCGATTACCATCAGATGCTGTTCAACAAATTGAACCTATAGAAAAATGGATTTGTAATCATTTAGAGCATTCAAAAAATGGCATATTAGATTGGTCAACTTTGCCATCACATTTGTATACAAGTGGCAGTATTATTAAAGATGCTATTAATAGTCATAATAAGTCAAAATCAATTCCGGAAGAAGCAGCAATTTTTCATGGTATTTCAAGATTAGCCGCTCAGCCTGAATTTAGTGATATTAAAATGTTTCAACCTATTTTAAATCTTATGGATACTCATCCAACTGCAGTAGTGCCAAATGATGCTAATCAACAGGGTTCTGTATGGATTGGAAAAGAACATCCTCAAAATCAATTATCTAATTGCTCAGTGGTGAAAGCATCTTATAAAAGTTCCAATGAGGGTATAGGACACGTTGCTTTGATTGGTCCAATGAGAATGGGTTATGCAACAGCTATGTCATCTGTTAAAAGTGTTGCAAAACATTTGGAAAGGATTTTGTCTTAATGATAGTTACTATTTATATGTCTTCTCCAAGCCTTTTTGCCACTGTATTAACATCTTTATCACCTCTTCCTGAGCAATTAATTATTATTTCATGATCTTGTTTTAAGGATGGGCAAAGAATATCAAGCCATGCAAAAGCATGAGATGTTTCTAGAGCAGGAATTATTCCTTCTAGTTCACTTACTAATTGCAAAGCTGTTAAGGCTTGTTCATCTGTTACGGCAACATATTCAGCTCTTCCGATTTCTTTTAAATAACTATGCTCTGGTCCAACTCCAGGATAATCAAGCCCAGCGCTAATTGAATGTGCTTCTTGGACTTGGCCTTCCTGATTTTGTAGAAGCAAGCTCATTGCTCCATGAAGAACTCCTATGCTTCCTTCAGTAATTGTTGCAGCGTGTTTTCCTGTTTTGATTCCTTCTCCTGCAGCTTCAACTCCTATCATGCGAACAGATTTATCTTCAATAAAGGGATGGAATAACCCCATAGCATTAGACCCACCGCCAACGCATGCAAGAAGTACATCAGGCAGTTTCCCAAAAGCCTCCGCGCATTGTCTTTTCGTTTCTTCGCCTATAACGGCATGAAAGTCTCTTACTAACATTGGGTAGGGATGAGGCCCAGCCACTGATCCCAATATGTAATGAGTAGTCTCTACATTTGTAACCCAATCACGAATTGCTTCACTAGTTGCATCTTTGAGTGTGGCGGTCCCAGAAGTTACAGGTCTAACAGTTGCACCCAATAGATTCATTCTGAAAACATTCAAAGCTTGTCTTTTCATATCCTCTTTACCCATGTAAATAACGCATTCCAATCCAAAGCGTGCACATACAGTTGCAGTGGCTACCCCATGTTGTCCTGCTCCAGTTTCAGCAATTATTCTTTTCTTCCCCATCCTTAAAGCTAATAAGGCTTGACCTAATGCATTGTTTATTTTGTGGGCACCTGTGTGATTGAGATCCTCTCGTTTTAGCCAAATTCTTGGTCCTTCTTTGCCTTTTGAGTAATGCTTTGTCAATCTCTTCGCTTCATATAAAGGCGTTTCTCGACCCACATAAGAATGCAATAAATCATTTAGCTCATTGGTGAAACTTTTGTCTTCCCAGGCCTGTTTTGCAGCAATTTCCAGTTCAGATAATGCAGGTATTAATGTCTCCGGCACATATTGGCCTCCATATTGTCCATACCTCCCAAATTTTGAAGGACGAGACTTTACAGATAGATCTATATCCTTTAGTTGAGAGAAAGTTGTGCTTTTCACCGTTCAGGGGAGAATGATATAAACCAGCCTATGAATTAGTGCTATGCCTAAAGGAAGCTGGCAGGAGTTTGGTCAAGATCAAATTAAACCAATTTCAGGCAATTTAGCTAAAGGAAGCCTGTTAAAAAAGTCTGATCAAAAGGTTCGTGTTCAAAAAACCAAGTCAGGTAAGCGAGGAAAAATAGTGACTGAAATTAATGGATTGCACTTAAGTTCTTCAGAGGCAAAAGAATTGCTTAAACTTTTGAAGACTTCCTGTGGTACTGGGGGGACAATAAAAGATGAGGTTTTGGAATTACAGGGAGACCAAGTCGAAATAATTTTGGATGTTTTGAGAGGGAAGGGATATATACCAAAACAGGCAGGGGGTTAATCTGCAAACCTCTTCTTCCATCATAGAGAATATGTTGGAAGTTCATTCATGAAAATCCTTAAAGATTTTAATTTCCAAATGTCTTCTAAATCAACTAACATTGTTTGGCATCAAACATCCGTAAGTCGTCAAGAAATTGCAAATAAAAGAGGGCATAAAAGTGCAATTTTATGGTTTACCGGTTTATCTGGATCGGGCAAAAGTACTTTGGCTAATGCTGTTAATGCTGAGTTGTTTCGGCGAGGATTTGGCTCATATGTCCTTGATGGAGATAATATGAGGCATGGATTGTGCCAAGATTTAGGATTTTCGGATTCAGATAGAGAAGAAAATATTCGTAGAATTGGTGAAGTAGCAAAGTTATTTTTAGATTCAGGAATAATAGTTTTAACAGCTTTTGTTTCTCCATTTAGAGCTGATAGGAACAAGGCTAGAGAATTAGTTGAAGAGGGTGATTTTATCGAAATTTATTGTGCTGCAGGGCTAAAAATCTGTGAGGATAGAGACACAAAGGGACTATATGCAAAGGCAAGATCGGGAGAAGTTAAAGATTTTACAGGTATTTCCAGTCCTTATGAAGAGCCAAAAGATGCAGAGATGAAAATTGATACGGGGAGTTTAGATTTAGATCAATGTGTTCAGGAGATTATTAATCAATTATCAAAAAGGAATATAATCTGATGATATAAACTTTTACTTTATTCCATCAAAGATAAATATTTTTTTACTCCTAATTTGGTTAGTTTCATATCTTTTCTTACAACAACTTCATGCATTTGATTTCGATAGTTTGAAACTTTCTTTCGAATGTCAGAATTATAAATACTTAAAATTTGTGCAGCTAGCAACCCTGCATTTAATCCTCCTCCAATAGCAACAGTAGCTACAGGAACTCCTCCAGGCATTTGAAGAATTGAATGCATTGAATCAACGCCTGAAAGTGCTTTGCTTTGAATGGGTACTCCTATTACAGGGATGTTAGTAATAGATGCAATCATTCCTGGTAGATGTGCGGCACCTCCTGCTCCCGCGATAATCACTTGTATCCCTCGTTCTTCAGCCTGCATTGAAAAATCAATCATTTTCAATGGTGTTCTATGAGCAGAAAGAATCCTTACTTCAATCATGATCTCAAATTTTTCCAAGATATCTATTGTTGGCTCTAATGTTTTAAGGTCAGAGTCACTTCCCATTACAACTGCAACTAAGGGCATGGATTCAGCTTTTGATGAAGGCATATTTAGTGAAGTAGATGGGATTAAAGGATAATCAAATTGTTTTAGCAATTAACAATCAAACCAATTATTGATCTATTTAAATGCGTTGGCTCATTAATGTTCGCTTACCAAATCCATCTTTAGCAATTTCTGAAACTGATGTTTGGGGAATTCATTTGAATGACAATGAAATTATTGAATCTGTAGTACCTATATCTGATGCTTTGCAGGTTTCAGGTGAGGATTGGCAAGGAGATTTTTTAAGTCCTATGGGAATTGATCTGCAGATCAATGGTGGTTTAGGCCTCGCTTTCCCTGAGTTAACTTTTAATGATCTTCCAAAACTTTTTTCTTTGCTAGATCTTCTTTGGAAAGATGGGGTTGAAGCAATTGCTCCGACTATTGTTACTTGTAGTATTTCTTCATTGCGACAAGCCCTTTTAGTTTTCAGAGAGGCAAGAAAGCGGCATGTTCAGAATCGTTGCAAACTTTTAGGCGCACATTTAGAAGGCCCATTTTTATCCAAGTCGTTTCTTGGAGCGCATAACCAAGAATATTTAGTCGATCCAAGTTTGGAAGCTTTAGAGCAGCGGATAGGTGATTTTGAGAATGAAATCGCCTTGATGACATTGGCTCCAGAATTAAAAGGTTCTCAGCAGGTGATAGCTCAACTTAAAAAGGTAGGGATAGTAGTTGCTTTAGGGCATTCCGCCGCTGATGAAACGATTGTTAATTTTGCTTTTGATCAAGGAGTAACTATGTTGACCCATTCCTTTAATGCAATGGCTCCTTTGCATCACAGATTTCCCGGCCCTGTTGTTGAAGCTATAATTAATGGCAAAATTTCATTAGGTTTAATATCTGACGGCATTCATGTACATCCAAAAGTTGCAGTCATTTTGCAGAGATTAGCTCCAAATAAGGTCGTGTTAGTTAGCGATGCAATTTCTCCTTACGGATTACAAGATGGAAGATATCCTTGGGATAAACGTATGATTACTGTGAATAAAGGTGACTGCAGACTTGAAGATGGGACCCTTGCAGGATCAACTTTGTCGTTATTAGAAGGCTGTAAGAAACTTGCAACTTGGAGTGGTCAAGCTGGAAATTCCATATGGAGTGCAACTATGGCTCCTCGTCAGGTTTTGTCTGAAGAAAAGTTAATTATGAAAGAGTTTCTTATCGGAAAAAAACTTAGCTCATTACTTCGATGGGAAACTAATCCAGAGACACAACAACTTTTTTGGCATCTGGCTGCTTAGTATTTTATGGCTATTGACCATCATTCAATTATCCTTCAACAATTTTTATTTCTTAGATGGATTTCATTACAAAGTGCATTTTCCTTTTTACAAGTTGCTTTATTTTAGGAATTTTGTATTTCAAATTGTTTGGCAACACTTCGAAAATAGATTCGAAATTGTCTTCTAAAGAATTTAAAGAAGATGAGAAATCGGAAGTAGCTAGTTATTTTAATGGCTTAGGTTTTGAACGCTGGAACAGGATTTATAGCAATAGTGACGATGTAAACAAAGTTCAGAGAAATATTCGTATTGGCCATCAAAAAACTGTTGAAGATGTATTGAATTGGATTAAAGATAGTGGATCAATAGAAAATATTAGTTTTTGTGATGCGGGTTGTGGTGTAGGTAGCCTTTCAATTCCTTTGGCTCAGATGGGCGCTCGTTCTATTTCTGCAAGTGACATATCGCAAGCTATGGTCACTGAAACACAGCTAAGAGCTCAGAAATCAGGAATAAATATAGATAGATTGAATGTTGAAACGTCCGATTTGGAAAATATTAAAGGTTCTTTCCATACGGTTATCTGTTTGGATGTTTTCATACATTATCCACAAAATGCTGCAGAAGATATGGTTCAACATCTTTGTGGTTTGACTGAGGAAAGGTTGATTGTTAGCTTTGCTCCTTATACATTATTTCTTTCAATTTTAAAGAAAATAGGCCAATTATTTCCAGGGCCTAGTAAGACTACAAGAGCTTATACTTTAAAAGAAGAAGGAATTGTTAAAGCTGCTAGAAATTCTGGTTTTATTCCTGTTAGAAGAAAGCTGAATAAAGCACCTTTTTATTTTTCTCAGTTAATTGAATTTGAGAAAGAGTCAAAATAATAATTTTAATCTCTATTCAGAGATGAAGTTTCCTTCAATCCCTAAGTGTCAAATCACAAGGTAAATTTGCTTTAAAAGAATGAAGCTTCTCATTTATAAGTAAGTTATCTATCCTATGAGCATGTAACTTGTAACCACCTTCTCCAGGGAGGGCTGATTGGGAAATATTTTTATTTACTAAATACAAAGGGTCTCCTATCAAAGGGGTTCCTATAGAGGCTAAGTGAATCCTGATTTGATGAGGCCTACCGCTAAAAATAAGAATTTCTAAAAGGTCTTCATCTTTTCTCTTCTCTAATAATTTGATATGTGATATAGCTTTTAGACATTGACCTGCTTTTTCTTTATTAAGAATTTCTTGGTGGGCTTTTTTATCCTCCCATGCCCATAAATACCCTAATTTTGAATGAAAATGCTTGCAAATTGGCGAATTAATAGAGATGATTTTTCCTGGCATTAAGTTATTATTAGTATGAGATAGTGCTCTATAAAATCTTTGAGGATTTCCGAAGGATTTATTTTTGAATCGAATTAAATTAGATAAAATGGATCTAGTATTTTTTGTTCTTGCGCATAGTAAAATCCCTGATGTGAATCGACCTAGACGATGAACTGGTTTTGGATAATTCGTTTCATTCGCAAGTCTTGATTTGTATTTCATGAGTTCAGATAGAGTATGACTAAGGAAGTTCCCACCAGGCATGACTGGTAAGCCTGCTGGTTTATTTATAACTACTAAGTCGCCATTATCAAAAATTGTCTCCCAAGAACCAGGTGTAGACATTTCTTCCCATGGTTCTCGAGTCCATGAAATTAGATCTTTATGGTAAACAGTTTTGTTTTTAGATTGGATTAAATTATTTACTCTAATTTCTTCTTTATATATTCTATTTCTCCAGATTTCTTGTGATGAATGTTTGTAACGCTTGCTAAGAAAGTCTAGCAAGCTTGAACCATGATTAGATATATCTACACAGTCTAAATAAGTATATCCTTGGTTAAATTCTTTTGGTAGATTAGTAGAATTTGCTTCCAATTTTAGACTACAAGATGATTCTCCAGGGCATATCTTACTAATTCAGTCCTACTTGAAGTACCTGTTTTTATGAATAAACGACTAACATATTTTTCTACATTCCTAATCGAAGTTTCTAGTTTTCTTGCGATCTCTTTGTTCATTAACCCTTCTGCTACTAATTGCAAAACACTTGCTTCTCTAGGAGTGAAGTTCGGAAGTTCAATATTCTTTGATGCTGCGGCTTCGCCTTTAGTCAGCATTGAGCGAATTTCAGTTATTTGCTTTGCCATTTGACCAACATCAGCATCTGCAAATCTGGCCGCTTCTCTTAGGAGTCTTTCCTGTCTGTTCACAACATTCTTAACCCTTGCAACTAATTCATCTGGATCAAAAGGTTTTGGAATGTAATCATCAACTCCTGCTTGATAGCCTTGTGTTCTATCAATTGTCATTCCTTTAGCTGTAAGGAAGATTACAGGTGTGCCCCCAAGACGCTCGTCATCTCGCAATTTTTTTAGGAGCTCATAACCATCACATCTTGGCATCATGACATCTGTAATGATTAGGTCAGGAAGAACTTGTTGCGCTTTCTCAAAGCCTTCTATTCCATCTACAGCCGTTAAGACTTCGAAACCATCATCCTGCAAGTAGGCTTGTACAGCATTTCTCATCCCTGGTTCATCATCTACAAGTAATAATCTGGGAGCTTTGTTGTTTTCAGTGTTTAGGAGACTTGAATCGCTCATTTAGTAAAAGGTGTGATACTTAGAAATTAATAAACTATAAGTTAGTTTATTCTTAAGTGATATATTTAAGTAGCATTAAGATGTATCCTCATAGATAAAGCGAGGACTTGATAAACCATACTTACATTTCAATAATCATCTTGAAGCATTTTTGTGCGATCCTTAGATCCAAAGGCAGTCTATTCTCATAGTTGTTTTTGATGTCTTTACTGAGCAAGATGCTAAAGAAAGCTTAACTTTCAATATCAAAACACTAAGAACAGATCTTGCAAGGTTCTCCTCTTGAGTTTGATTTCCAGGCAACTACTCCATGTGCTGAAGAAGTATTGGATGCAATGGAACCCTATTGGAAAGATCATTGGGGAAACCCTTCAAGTAGACAAAGTAGAGGTGGGGTAAGAGCTTCTGCTGCTGTGGAGCTAGCGCGTGAGCAAATATCAAGTTGTTTGGGAATGGATTCTTTTCGAATTGCCTTTACTAGTGGAGCTACTGAAGCAAATAATTTGGCTTTACTTGGATATGCTCGTGAATATTGCGCAAAACAGGGTCAGCCAGGTCATTTAATTACTGTAGCGACCGAACACCATGCGGTTTTAGATCCATTGAGGCAGCTCACAAAAGAAGGGTTCGCATTAACAGAAATAACACCTAATTCTGATGGCTTGTTAACTAAAGAAATGTTGATAAAAGCTTTTAGGAAAGAGACATTTTTGGTAAGCGTAATGCTTGCGAATAATGAAATAGGAGTGATTCAACCAATAAAACTAATAGTCGAAGCTTGTAGGTCAAGAGGTATAAAATTACATACTGATGCCTCACAGGCTATTGGATATTTACCATTTAATCTTGAAGATCTGGATATAGATTTAATGAGTATTAGTGGACATAAAATTTATGGTCCAAAAGGAATAGGGTGCCTTATTTATAAACCTGAAATATCTTTAATGCCGTTGCAATGGGGTGGTGGGCAGGAAGAATCTTTAAGACCTGGGACATTACCAGTCCCTTTAGTGGTAGGCCTTGCTAAGGCTGTTGAAATTGCATATAGAGATCTTTCGCTTAATCAAGAAAAGTTAGCTTTCCTAAGGAATAAATTATGGCAAGGATTAAAAATAAGGATTCCAGATTTGGTTCTAAATGGATCTTTGAATAATCGTTTGCCTCATAATTTAAATATTACTGTGCCCGGTGTGAAGGGGCATCATTTGCATGCAGAATTAAGACCTTTTATCTCTTGTAGTAGTGGTTCAGCTTGTAGTAATGGAGAGCCTTCGCACGTTTTATTAGCATTAGGTCGATCCAAGTCTGAAGCTTCAGCTTCTTTAAGATTTAGTATTGGTCGAGATAGTAATTCGAGTGAAATTGATAGAGTGATTCAAATTCTTGTGAAAATTGTTGATCGATTGCGAGCTTATTAAATTAGATTAATTGTGTAATTATTTAACTAATCTATTTTCTT
Organism: uncultured Prochlorococcus sp.; assembly: GCA_902564535.1. Taxonomy (GTDB): domain Bacteria; phylum Cyanobacteriota; class Cyanobacteriia; order PCC-6307; family Cyanobiaceae; genus CACFBG01. Next base: position 79,982 of record CACFBG010000001.1, on the reverse strand, counting down.
TGCTACTCGAAGCTTGGCACTTCTGCTTCTAGGATTTGTTGCCTTTTCGATTTCGTTGGCAATAATTGGCTTGCGATTAATTCTTTCTAAACTTTTATTTTCTTTAAATACATTTTTTACAATTCTATCCTCTAAGGAATGAAAACTAATGATCAACATTAATCCATTAACTTCTAACCAGTTTGGTGCTTTAAGTAGGAATTTACTTAGATTTTCTAATTCATTATTAACACCAATTCTTAATGCCTGAAATGTTCTCGTTGCAGGATGAATTCGACCATATCTCATTTTCGCGGGATAACACCCTGCAATTGCATATGCTAATTCTTTGGTTCCTGAATAATTACCATTGCTCTTTAGATCTTCTTTGATTTTTCTTGATATTCGCCTTGAGAATTTTTCTTCTCCATAGTTAAAGATAAGATCTGCAAGTTCATTTTCAGAAAGATTTTTAATAAGATCAGCAGCTGTGATTGTGTCATTTGGATTCATTCGCATATCAATGGGACCATCTGACTGAAAACTAAAACCTCTTTCTGATTCATCTAATTGAGGGCTGCTGACTCCTAGATCTGCAAGTATTAAAATAGCCTTATCATCAGGATTGAAGTTGGCAAAATTAGAATTAATAATTTTCACTCTTTCTGAGAACATTACAAGGCTGGCTTGCGCGGCTTTTGTTGCCTGTGGATCTTGATCTAACCCTATGCAACGAAGGTTTTGATGCGACTCAAGGAGTGCAGCAGAATGACCGCCTGAGCCTAAGGTCGCATCAATCATTAGGCCTTTATGAAGCATTTCGGTTGAGAGTGTTTTGCTGAATTCAAGAATTACATCCGTTAGGACTGGTAAATGTTCGAACTTAGAAGCGTTACTAGAAGATTCATTTGTCATGTCTTGTTCCTAATATCCCTATAAGTCTTTATCAATCTTGGCCCAATGGCGCAGCTTGAAACGCGTACGGAGCCGATGGTCGTTAATTTTGGCCCCCATCATCCCTCTATGCATGGGGTTTTGAGGCTGGTTGTAACTCTTGATGGAGAAGATGTTATTGATTGTGAGCCAGTTATAGGTTATCTCCATCGTGGCATGGAAAAAATCGCAGAGAATAGAACGAACGTAATGTTTGTCCCTTATGTAAGCAGAATGGATTATGCAGCAGGTATGTTTTATGAAGCTATAGTTGTGAATGCTCCTGAGAGATTGGCAAATATTTCGGTACCTAAAAGAGCCAGCTATATTCGAGTTTTAATGCTTGAGTTAAATAGGATTGCAAATCATTTGTTGTGGTTAGGCCCTTTTTTAGCTGATGTTGGTGCTCAAACACCTTTCTTTTATATTTTCCGCGAAAGAGAAATGATTTATGACCTTTGGGAGGCTGCAACTGGTCAACGTTTGATTAATAATAATTATTTTCGAATAGGTGGAGTTGCATGTGATCTACCCTGGGGTTGGCTGGATAAATGTTTAGACTTTTGTAATTGGTTTGGCCCAAAAATTGATGAATATGAAAAATTAATTACTAACAATCCAATTTTTCGTAGACGGATTGAAGGCTTGGGAAAAATCACTAGAGATGAGGCTATCAATTGGAGCTTGTCTGGTCCTATGCTTAGAGCATCAGGGGTAAGTTGGGATCTTCGTAAAGTAGATCAATATGAATGTTATGACGATTTTGATTGGTCTATTGCTACTGAAAAAGAAGGAGATTGTTATGCAAGATATAGGGTGAGAATTGAAGAAATGCGCCAATCATTAAAGATTTTGATGCAAGCATCCAAAATGATTCCAGGAGGTCCTACTGAGAATTTGGAAGCATCTCGAATGCATGAAGGAAAAGGAAGTAAGTTTTATGGTTTTGATTATCAATATGTGGCAAAAAAGGTCGCGCCTACATTTAAAATTCCAAATGGTGAGCTTTATACACGTCTTGAATCTGGGAAAGGTGAAATAGGTGTATTCATTCAAGGTAGTAATGATGTAACGCCATGGCGATTTAAAATTCGCGCAGCAGATTTAAATAATCTTCAGATACTTCCTCATATATTAAAAGGCGCAAAAGTGGCTGACATAATGGCAATCTTAGGTTCAATTGATGTAATTATGGGTTCCGTTGATCGTTAGATTTTAGTTTGATTTAAAGAAAGATGAAAGAATGGTTAACCCTTAAAAGGAATGTTCGATTTGGTGATGTTGATGCTGCCGGAGTAATACATTTTCATAATTTATTTAGATGGTCCCATGAGGCATGGGAAGAAAGTCTTGAGATCTTTGGAATTTCTTCTCATGATATATTTCCAGCTCTAAGTCAAAATAGTGAAATCCTTAATGTTGCCTTACCTATTATTAATTGCAGGGCTAATTTTTTTATGCCAATAACAATAGGAGAAGTTTTGCAACTTACAATTGAACCGGAAAAAATAGATTCATATGGTTTTCAAGTATTGATAAAGTATTGTCGAGGTAAGGATATTGTGGCTCATTCTATTCTTCGACATATGGCAATAGACTCTACAACTAGAAAGAGATGTTTATTGCCAGAGAGTATTGAACTTTGGCTAGAATCTTCATTAGTTGGTGGTCCAATTAAACCTTTATAAATTACTTTTTATGAAATAAAGGTAGCAATTATCTAGGCTAAATCTTTTATTTTTTTCCTTTCTTTATCTAACCATTCCTTCCAAAAATTTCGATTCCATTTTCCTGACTGATTAGTTCTAAGCTCATTGCATTCATGCCATTCTATTGGCCTTTCTGCTGCTAACCAATCCTTAACAAGAGATTTTAGATTGTAGTTTTTTAAATGATCTTCAGAAGCTTTATTTTTTTTATGAAACCTTACAAGAGCAACTATTCTTTGCCCCCATTCCTTATTAGGAACAGGTAAAAAAAGTACTGCTCTTAAAGGCATATTTTTAGATTGAGCTTCTTGTAATAGGCGTTGTTCTAAAATTTCAGGAAATATAGTCTCACTTCCTGATTGAATTGCGTTATCGACTCGACCAACGATTTCTAGTTTTTGTCGATTATTAGTTTGATGTAAATATGCAATGTCTCCCGACTTCCACCATCCAGATGTATTAGATATTTGCTCTATCTTTCCATTATTCAATCTACCTATAGCCAAACGTTTAGTTTTTACTTGTAATAGCCCTTCTTGATTTATTTCTAATTTGACATCTTTTAGTGGATAACCACAATCATTTCTTCCTAATAAGAAATCTTTTGGCGGTAAAGCACTCACCATTGCGGCTGTTTCTGTCGCTCCATAACAAGGAGATAAATTGATTTTTTGCCTCCTTGCTATTGTCTCAAGTTCATTTGGCAGAGAAGAGCCTCCAATCCAAATTAAAGAAAATGACTGCAACCATCTAATGCCAGCTGGATGATAAATGAGCCTATGTAATTGAGTTGGAACAAGTGACGTTAAAATCGGATTATCATGTTTCCTAAATAATTGCTTATAATTTTCTTCAAGTTCTATCGGGTGTTTCATTAATTCAGGATGAATCCATTTGTAAGTTGCATTCCAGCACCTACTTCGCCACCAAGGCATTAATCCACTTACATGGTTAAGTGGTAAGGAATTTAATAGTAAAGAGTTTTTGATTTCAATGCCTTGATTAATTAACCAATTCCCTGATGAAGAAGCCGATATATCTAGATTTTCATATGTGTGCAAGCATTCGTATGATCTTCCAGAACTACCACTACTATTAATTATTATTCCTGCTTTTTCAGGTAATAAATCTGTTGAGATTATTTTAATTTTATTTTGATTAGATGATAATTTAATCCAGCTTTTCTTTTCAATTGCACAAAGAATATTTTGTAAACATTCTTTGTGCTTATTTGGATCATATTTACATATAATAAGGTTATTCATACTGACTCCCAAACAATTTCTGGGTTTTTACTGAATAATGCTGTTTTTGGTGTCCATCCAGGTCCCAGCCCTGGCGCTGTTGGTGTAGGGCCCTGGCTTTGCAAGGCGGCCAAATGATGAAGCCATCTTTTGCCTATTCCTGTTTCAAAGGTTGTACTTAATGATCTAAATTTTGCTCCTTGCTTTAATTCTTCAAGTAGTAAACGTGGATCACCTTCAAGTACAGGCCTTCTTATTTGCCAGTCCCTCCAAGATTTGATTAAAGAAAAATCATGTACAAGAGATTCATCAAGAGCTATAGAAATTATCTTGGATAATTTGAATAACCCTTCAATATTTTCAGCAGGCAGAGGTTGCTCTATCCACTCTAATTTAGGCTCTTTTTTGAATTTGTATGCCCAGTCTTCTGCTTGATTGAGTTCCCACCCTTCATTGACATCTAGACGTAGTTTTGAATGTATAGGTAGAAGGCATAAGATTTTTTCAACTAGAGCCTCTTCTGACTTGTTAGATTTTACCCCAACTTTTAACTTTATGGTAGTATTTTTAGCCCTATTTTGATTAATAATAAAATTCACTTGATCCATGATTGAATCATTTGAGTCTAGTAAAATTGATGATTTAGGGGCATTTAACCACCCTTCTTTGCTACCTTTCCCAACCTTACAATCAATTTCTGCTAGTGCTGCTCCCATGCCAAAACCTATAGGCTTAGGCCAATCTTTTATTTGAGACTCTAATTCATTTCTTGTCATATCACTTTTTATGTTGTTGATAATTTGATTGCACTTAATTAATTCTTTTTGATCAATTGGTGAGACTTCTCCCCAGCCAACTTTCCCAGTAGTATCTTTTACCTTTATTAACCATCCTTTTTTTTGTGTCAAGAAACCTTGTGATGTTTTTAATGCTTTATTTAATGAAAATGAGAAGGCCTTTTTTCTGATAATTAGATTCATAAAAATGAATTATATATTTAAAGATATTCCAAATAATGGAGCCAAGGCAATGCCAAGACTAAAGCCAAACCCATTTAATGCTTGAAATCTTAAGGCCATAAATTTACTTTTGCTTATTAATTTTGGTTGATTATGATATTTCTTTAGTAATTTAATTAGAGACATAGCAGGTGCTAATCCAATTATTCCAAGGAAGCCTGTTAAAGGTACTATTCCAATAAGAATTGGGATCCATTCAAGAGCAAAAGTTGTAATTATTAACCACGGAATTAATGCAGAAGCTCTTCTTGTCCCAAGACGCACAAGGGGTGAATTTTTGCCATTTGCAGCATCTTCAGTAACTTGATGGAAATGTGAACAGAAAAGTACAAGAGTTGTTGCTAACGCAGGTCCTGATCCTAAAATTAGTGAGTGATTCCAAGGTATTTTTGTTACGTCAATTATCTGAGGTGAGAGTACTAATATTCCTGCAGATGTGGCTAAAGGTCCAAAGGCTAACCAGCACAAAGGTTCACCTAAACCTTTATATCCAAGCCTAAAAGGAGGACCTTGATATAAGTATCCTAAGAAACATGATCCTATAACTAAATAAAAGACTGATTGACTACTTCTAAGTGCTAACAGGAAAATTAATAAGAGACCAATTAATAATGCTATAGATGCTAATTGTTGAACAGGACGTTTTTTTCCAATAAGGGTAACAACAGAATGAGGTTTATTGATCTCATCTACTCCGGTCTCTGAATCAAAAAGGTCATTAGTAAGGTTCTCCCACAATAAAAGAGCAATAGAAGCAATGAGGAATCCAAAGAATTGATTTAGCCTAAGGGCTTCTCCTTGGCCTAATGTCCAGCCAGCAGCTAAAACAATTGGCATTACTGCAATTGAATATAAAGGCCATTTGATAGCGTCTTGCCAAAGTTGCTTTTGATCATGATTTGACTCATGAAGGGATGCAACATCTTTGTGCTTTGTCATTGCATTAGTAGCCTTTTTCCTTGGTGACCGTTTATACATTTGATAGGACTCTCTGATCAAATCTGATTAGTCATGACGGCTTTGCCTGCATTCAGCAATATTTTGACGTCTTTGTCGAGAGTTTGGAGTGCTCGCAAGAGTGATGAATGTGTTCTGAGTCTTGCATTGCCAATTAGAGGAATAGACCCTTTAAGTTGTTTGCCCATTCTCTCTAAGAGTCAAAAGTTTCGATTTTTGTGGGAGCTATCGGCGACAGATTCATTTGTTGCTTCAGGAAACAGTCAACATATTGATCTAACTGGTCCAAAGAGATTTGAACTTGCACAACGTTTTAGTGATTCGATTTTTGCCCGACTCTTAGATGTGACTCCAGAAGTTCCTATAAATGCTAGGCCAAGAGTGCTTTTTGCTTGCTCTTTTTTTGAACAAATTTCCGAAAGGTATCTTGATAATGAAAACCCTCCTTTACTTCAAGCATTACTTCCTAGATGGCAGTTAGTACGAACTGGCGAAGTCTCGTATTTGCGTATCAATGGCCTGGCTATAAATGAGTCTGACACAAGAGAACTAGCTGAACAATTGTGGATTATGTGGGAGACTATATCTGCTAATAAAAAGCAAGGACTCTCTAGACAACTCCCTAATTTATGTGAGTTTCAAGGTGTGCAAAATTGGCAATCTTGTTATCAGCCAGTTTTGAATAAAGGTATTGATTTAGTAAATAGCGGAGCGATTAAAAAATTAGTCCTTGCTGTGCGACAATCAATTTTGCTTGATAATCCTTTAGACCCATTATCAGTTCTTTTACGTCTTAGAGATCAGCAAAAAGGTAGTTGTCGTTTTCTTTGGCAAAGTAATTTTGATCAATCTTTTTTTGGGGCTTCGCCAGAAAGATTGTTCAAGTTAAAAGGAAGTTCTTTATTTAGTGATGCATTAGCTGGAACTAGTACTGTTGATTTACCTGGGAATATTCTTCTTGGATCAGAAAAAGATCGTAGAGAACATCAAGTTGTTGTTTCTTCAATATTGGATCAATTGATTGCCCAAGGATTAAATCCTAAATGTTCTTCAAAACCTAATTTGGTAAGACATGGAAAACTTTTTCATTTACATACCCAAATTTTTTCAAAAGTAAATTTTATTAAGCCTTTTCAATTAGTTGGTGCATTGCATCCAACGCCAGCTGTAGCAGGATTTCCTGTGAAAGAAGCAATTAATTGGATTCGTGCTCTTGAGCCATTTGAAAGAGGACGATACGCAGCGCCGATTGGATGGATTGATTCATTAGGGAACTCAGAGTTTCGAGTAGCTATTCGCTGTGGAAATACTTCTGGTAAAAAACTAGATTTAATGGCAGGAGCAGGGCTTGTAAGGGGTTCTATTAAGGAAAAAGAATTACGCGAAGTTGCCCTTAAATTTGAGGTTTTATCTGATCAATTTGATTTGACTAAAACTTTTTAACTTATTTTCGAAAGTAAAATAGACACTGTCTGATCTGCAATTGGAATCTGCATTAACCTTTCAACCTCCCTAATTCCTGTAGGACTAGTTACATTTATTTCACTTAACATTCCTCCTATTATATCAATTCCTACAAAGAATAAACCTTCATTTTTTAAGGTTGATTCAAGTGTATCGCAAATTTCTTGTTCTCTTTTCGTCAATTTTGTGGCCTCTGGCTTACCACCTAAAGCAAGATTGCTCCGAAAGTCTCCATCTTTAGGACGTCTGTTTATTGCACCAAGCGGTTTACCGTCAACGAGCAAAATTCTTTTATCTCCTTCTCTAACTTCTGGTAGAAAGCGTTGCATCATTACTGGTAATTTTTCTTGAGCAGTTGTTAATTCAAGTAAAGCTTCTAATCCTGGAGCAGCTTTAGCGATTCGAATAACCCCTTGCCCTCCTTTTCCACCTAGTGGTTTCAGTACTACGTCGCCTTGTTCGCGTGCAAAGTTGGATAGTTCTTGAACCCTACTCGCAACAAGTGTAGGAGCCATTAGCTTGCTGAAGCGTAATGCTCCAAGTTTTTCATTCCACGCTCTAAGGGAAGATGGCTTATTAATTACTTGTACCCCTTCTCTCTCGGCTACTTCTAACAAATGAGTTGCATATAAAAAAGCTTCGTCAACTGGGGGATCTTTTCTCATCCAAATGCAATTGAAGTCACTTAGATATTTACCTTGAGGAGCTTTGATTTGTATCCAGGGATCTGGGACTACATGAGAGGCAATAACCCATGCCTTATCCCCTCTCGCTTGGAGGTCTGAGGGTGTACATGCCCATACCTCAATAGAAGCTCTATGAGCGGCCTGCATGAGTGCGGCAGATGAGTCTTTAGATTGGTTTATCTCATTAATTGGATCTAATACGAAAAGTTGTTTCATGAACTTAGTTTGGCAAGTTAAGTAATTTGTCTAATTGCTGCTCCCTTTCAAGGTTGTAGAGGTCATCGCATCCACCAATACCTTGATCGTCAATGAAGATTTGAGGGACGGATCTGCGACCGCCAGCCCTCTTTGTCATTTTAAGCCTTGCCTCTTGGTCTCCATCTATTGGATATTCTTCATAAGAGACTCCTTTTCTGTCTAAGAGTGCTTTTGCACGAATACAAAAAGGGCATGATTGCCATGTGTAGATTTCGACTTTTGCCATAGATTTTCTTGAATTGATATTGATCTTATGAAGGAGGCGTTTACTGATAGCGTCAGGTTTATAGATTCAAGCATTTATTTTGATAGACATTACTGATTTCAAGAGAGACCTTTCTGTTTTAACTGATCGTCTGAGCAAGGCGCAGGATTGTCTTTGACGTTGAGGCTTTGACAGCGAGCAAAAATGATTTAGAGCAGTTAGCTGCACAGCCTGATTTTTGGGATAACCAAAATAAAGCTCAGAGCTATATGCGTCAGCTTGACGAAATTAAGCATCAGCTTGATCAACTTTGCAGATGGAAAACAGTTCTTAATGATGCTCAGGCTTCTATAGAACTGTATGAATTAGACCCAGATTTAGAAATGATGGAGGAAGCTAATGCAGGATTATCTAGTTTGAGCAAGGATCTAGATAGATGGGAATTAGAGCGACTTTTAAGCGGTCCTTATGATAAAGAGGGAGCAGTGCTTTCGATCAATGCAGGTGCAGGTGGCACCGATGCACAAGATTGGGCTCAAATGATTTTGCGAATGTATACCCGATGGGCTGAGGAGCAAGGGATGAAGGTTTCTATAAATGAGCTTTCTGAGGGAGAAGAAGCAGGTCTGAAAAGTGTCACTATTGAGATAGAAGGTAGATATGCATATGGATATCTGCAAAATGAGAAAGGTACTCATCGCTTAGTTCGTATATCTCCATTTAATGCCAATGCTAAAAGGCAAACTAGTTTTGCTGGAGTTGAGGTGATGCCTAAATTAGATAATGATGTTGAACTTGAAATTCCAGATAAGGATTTGGAAATAACTACAAGTAGATCTGGTGGGGCAGGAGGACAAAATGTGAACAAAGTAGAGACTGCTGTGAGAATTCTTCATGTACCCACAGGCTTAGCAGTTCGTTGCACTCAAGAACGGTCTCAGTTGCAGAATAAAGAGAAAGCGATGGCTTTATTGAAAGCGAAACTTCTTATCATTGCTAAAGAGCAAAGAGCTTCAGAGATAGCAGACATTAGAGGAGACATGGTTGAAGCAGCATGGGGCAATCAAATTCGCAATTATGTTTTTCATCCATATCAAATGGTTAAAGATTTAAGAACAGGTGAAGAGACAAATGATGTGCAAAGTGTTATGAATGGAGAACTAGATTGCTTTATTAATTCTCTCTTGAGACAAGGAATTGAACAATCAGTCAGTCAAATACATGATTAATTAGATGATTATGGAATCAAAGCTGAACAAAAGAAAGGATTCTGAAAAAAACACCCCATCACCAAGCTTTGTGAAGCTTGCCATGAAAAACATGGTTAGGAAAGGGTCTCAGAGTGTATTTCATTTCTTTTTAACAGCAATTGGGTTGGTCACTTTTATTGTTTTTGTGGCATGGTTAGGTCGCCCAAACCTGCCTAGTTAAAGTTTGATATGGACCTTCTTCCTAACAAACAATTGTCATTAGATTTAGATCTTGCCTTTAATATACCTTCAAAAGAAGTGCTAGAGACTATTGCCGACCCTTCAATTAAATATATACTTACTAAATCTCAGGTATGGGAAGATATATTGAAAACTTGGTTGCTTATTATAAAAAATGATTTGAACATACATTGTCCATCGATTTTAAGAAAAGCAAGCTCGATAACTATGGGACTTCAATTTACAGATGATAGTACTATTCAAAAAATGAATAGTACTTGGCGCGAAAAAAATCAGGCAACTGATGTATTGTCATTTCCAATAATTGATAGCAACATATCCTTACCTGAAGATGAATGCCTTGAACTGGGAGATATTGTGGTTTCAATTTTTACTGCAAGAAGACAAGCCAAAGAAATGAATCATGAACTGGTTGTTGAATTACAATGGTTAGTAAGCCATGGGCTTCTTCATCTCCTTGGATGGGATCACCCTAACTCAAAGGCTTTAGAGGAAATGTTGACTTTTCAGAAGCAACTTATTAACACAACAAGCAAAATTAATAATTCATTTTCGACAGGGAATCAACTATCTATTAATAAATAATATTAATGTCAAGAAGTTTTAAAAAATTTGTTAGGAAAAATCATAGGACTTTTGGGATAAGTTCTTGGCAAGTATCAGGAAATTTACTTGTGAGTTTTAAATATGCCTTCCAAGGAATTATGTTTGGGCTAAATACACAGAGAAATTTTCGAATACATTTGTTAATGGCTACGATTGTCTTTGTTTTGGGAATATCTCTCAAATTAGATTTCGATGATCTTGCTATATTGGTTTTTACTTCAACATTAGTAATTGTCTTGGAATTACTAAATACTTCTATAGAGTCTGTGGTAAATCTATCTATTGGACGTCGTTTTCATCCATTAGCTAAAGCCTCTAAGGATTGTGCAGCAGCATCCGTTTTAGTTGCATCGATGGGAGCCTTATTAATTGCTTGTTTATTGCTTTTGCCTCCTATTATCACTCAAATGGGTCTTTGATTTTTTAAGCTTATGCTCTTAGTGATTGACAATTATGATAGCTTTACCTTTAACCTTGTACAGTTTTTAGGTGAATTAGCTTCAGTACATTCTATTGCTAAAAGAGTTCTTGTTAAAAGAAATGATGCTATTTCTATAGACAAAATAAAAGATTTGAACCCTTCAGCAATCCTTTTATCTCCTGGCCCAGGGAACCCTGATGAATCCGGAATTTGTCTCGATGTCTTAGCGAAAATATCTCCAAAAATTCCTACTTTAGGAGTATGTTTAGGTCATCAAGCTTTTGCTCAAGTTTTTGGTGCAAAAGTTGTGCGTGCAAAGCAGCTAATGCATGGGAAAACATCACAAGTTTCTCATAATGGAGAAGGATTATTTTCTGAATTACCACAACCTTTGATAGCCACTAGGTACCATAGTCTTATTGTTGATCGTGATACTTTGCCTCAATGTTTAGAAATAACAGCTTGGCTTGAGGATGGAACAATTATGGGGCTTAAGCATAGTGAATATCAGCACATCCAAGGTGTACAGTTTCATCCTGAAAGTGTACTTACACAATCCGGCCATCAATTGCTAAGCAATTTTTTAAAACTTGCTGAAGCAAACAACACAAACATCTAATTTTCCCTGAAAGGCTTGCTTGTATGTCAGCCCAAATGACCAAGTTGCAATTTCGTGTGAGATCCTTTCTCGCTGCATTGGGATTGCTAATTATCTCTTCACCTCAAGTTTTGGCTGGGGGAGTAGAGATAACTAACTTTGGCCATAGCTCCCTTTTGATTAAAGGCGCAGGAAGATCGATTTTGTTAAATCCTTTCAAAGCAGTTGGATGTGCAACAGGATTGAAGGAACCAAAGTTGAAAGTAGATGTCATCCTTGCAAGTTCTGAACTTGCGGATGAGGGTGCAAAAGTAGCTAAAGGAGTGTTTTTAGTTAATCCAGGTTCATATCGAATAAGGAACATGCAAATTGAAGGATTTACCGTTCCGCACGATCGGCTTGGTGGACGTCGATTTGGGTTTGGCACTATTTGGCAATGGGAACAGGCAGGATTGAACTTTGCTCATTTAGGAGGAGTTGCGGCACCTCTTGGCGTAGAAGAAAAGATTCTTCTTGGTAGGCCAGATGTTTTGGTAATTGCAGTGGGAGGGGGAGATAAAGTTTATAACTATAAAGAAGCCGCACAAATTGTTCGAGAACTTAATCCAAGACGAGTCATCCCTGTTCAATATTCTACAAAACAATCACCATTAGATTGTAATCTTAATGGTGTAAAACCTTTTTTAGATTTAATGCCAGAGGCTAAAATTATAGAATCAGGTAAAATATCAAATCTGTCAAAAAATAATTCTAATAAGCTAATAATTAATCTTTTTGAATAAAGTAAATATTAATTAATATTTTTATTTTTAATTAATGCTTTCCAGAACCTTTGCATTTGTTCTCTGGTCCCGATACTAACTCTAAAAGAATTATCAAGAAGAGGTTTTTTTGACATATTCCTAATCAGTATACCTTCTCCTCTGAGATTATTTTCTATTTCTTCGCTAGAACACTTTGGCCAGATTAAAAGATAATTGCCTCCACTATTATGATGTTTAATATTGTATTTAATTAGTTTATTTTGAAGCCAATTTTTTGCAAGTAAAACTTCATTGACATAAGAATCTATATATTGTTGATCAGATAAAGCTGCAATGGCGGCTGTGCTGGCATATGAATTAATGTCATATGGACCTGTTACACGAGTGATGAAATTAATAACATTATTATTTCCTATTGCAAAACCAATTCTTAGTCCAGCCAGCCCTGCTGTTTTTGATAAAGATTGAAGAACTAAAATATTTTTAGTTGAGTTAAAGTTGCTGATTGGTAAAAGACTATCACCACCAAATGCTTCATAAAGCTCATCAACAACAAAAAGTGTCTCAGGAGATTCATGAGCTAAATCAAGTATGACTTGAGCTGCAAGTTTTGTTCCTGTGGGATTATTAGGATTGCATATAAAGAACAGCTTGGGTTTTTTCTCTGACAAGGTAATTTTAACTTCCTGCAATGGGAATTCAAAGTTTTTTCCTTGATAAGGAACAGCAAGGATTTTCATTCCTTGCATATCTGCGCAAGGAGAATAATAACCAAATGTTGGTTCAGTAGTTAGCAAATAGTCGTCTTTAGAACCATACGCATGGAAAATTGCATGTATTGCTGCATCTACACCATTAAATAGACCTATTTGAAATTGATTTATATGTATACCTTTGTATTGCAGATTTTCTATTAAAGCTTCTTTAATACCAGCATATTCAGGATATACCGCAATATGGTTTTGAGGGACTTTGTTTAGAGCCTCAATTACTTTGGGACTGGGTCCTATTGTGTTTTCATTAAAATCTAAGCGAAGGAAATTGCGTCGACCTTCCAATGGAGCTTTATAAGGATCCATCGCTAAAACTTCATCTCGGGGTTTAGGCCAAGTCACTTCACAAGTTCCTCAAAAATTGCATTACATTCTTGCTAGAGTAGGTATTCCTAGTAAATGTAATCCAAGCTTGAGTGTATCTGCTGTGAGTTTGCATAAAGAGAGCCTGCTACTTCGATAAGGATTTTTTGCTTTTAAAATTGGTACTTGATCATAAAATCTATTAAAAATTTGGCTTAACTCAAATAGATAACCGCACAATCGATTTGGTAAAAGCTCTTCTTCTACTTCATTTATTATTTCATCGAATTTTAAAAGCTCTCTAATGAGTTTTAACTCCTGAGGTTCGTTAAATTCCAGTTCATGCCTGCTTTCATTAAGATCACCCCCTTTCCTTGCTATGCCAGCTATACGTACAAGTGCGTATAAAAGATATGGCGCTGTATTGCCTTGAAGAGCAAGCATTTTCTTATAAGAAAATTGATAATTTGAAATTCTATTTTGACTTAAATCTGCATATTTTACTGCTGCAAGTCCAACTGTTGTAGAAACTTCTTTAATAAAGCTTTCACTTTCCTCTCGTTTTTCATCAATTAATCTTTGTCTTAAATCATCTTCTGCACGTTGAATAGATGAATCTAAAAGATCAGATAAACGTACCGTTTCTCCAGATCTTGTTTTAAGTTTTTTTCCATCTTCTCCTTGCACAACACCAAAGGGTACGTGTTCAACACGGGCTGTTTTGGGAATCCATTTTGCACGAGTAGCTATTTGAAAAATACCTTTAAAATGATTAGCTTGACCTGCATCAGTAACATATATAACCCGATTAGCTCCATCTCCTGATGGTGTAGGGCTAAAGCGGTATTTAATAGCGGCTAAATCAGTCGTTGAGTAATTAAACCCTCCATCCCCTTTTTGAACTATAACAGGGAGAGCCTTGCCATCTTTACCTGTTACTCCGCTCAGAAAAACACATTTTGCTCCTTCATCTATCTCTAAAAGACCCGCATTTTGTAGGTCTTTGATGATTTCTTTTAAATACGGATTATAAAAAGACTCACCACGCTCAATGATTTTTATATCTAGAAGATTATAAATTTTCTGAAATTCTTGTCGAGATTGATTACATAGAAGCTCCCAGGCTTTTAAGGAATCTTTATCACCATTTTGTAGCTTGACGACTTCTTTACGTGATTGTTTTTGGAAATCATCATCTAGATCAAAACGTTGTTTCGCCTCTTTATAGAAAGCTACAAGATCTCCTATGTTTATGGCATTGGCTTTGGTTAGGGCTTCAGGTGCTACTAATTTCAAATAACTGATTAACATTCCAAATTGAGTACCCCAGTCACCTACATGGTTGAGTCGAATAACTTTGTGCCCACGAAATTCAAGTATTCGAGCTAAAGAATCTCCAATAATTGTTGAGCGCAGATGTCCAACATGCATTTCTTTAGCAATATTTGGACTTGAGAAGTCAATTACTACAGAGATTGATTTGGCTTTAGGAATACCAAGTCTTTTATCTTTTAATCTAACTTTAATTTCTTTAGTTAGAGATTTTTTTTTCAATCTTAGGTTGATAAAACCTGCGCCAGCTATTTCAGGTTTTTCACATAGCTCAGAAAAAATTTGATTTTGAATTAATTGTTCAACAACTAATTCAGCGATTTGCCTTGGAGGGAGTTTGAATTCCTTGGCTAAAGGAAGTGCCCCATTAGCTTGAAAGTCTCCGAATTCTGGTCTGCTTGCATTGACAAGTTGTGGGTCAAATAAACTTTTAGAAGCGACATGGCTTATCTCTTGCTCTGATAGTGCTTTTTGGAACGCATCATGGAGGCATTCCTTAAGGTTTTTGTAAATACTGAGCATTGTTTTTTATTTCTCTTGTGACTTGATAGAGGATTTAGGAATTGTTTTGCAATAACTCTCCACAATAGAGGATTTATTGAAATCGCATGCTGAAGTCCATCCAATAACTTTTAGTTATTGGTGCACTGCTTGAGATTAAATCAATACCTGTTGCGGCATATTTTTTTAAGTCCTTAGGATTAACTCCTGAAGCTTCTAGAATAATTTCTGATGAATTTTTGTAGCCACTTCTTTTTGAAGCTAAATCTCTTAGCTTAGGTATAAGTGAAGTAAGTGTTTCAGGAGCAATTTCATCTAACAAAACTGCATCAGCCCCAGCCTTCACAGCTTCTTCTGCTTGATTAGGATTTTCTGCTTCTACAATGATTCTTGTAGGCCAAGGTGTGGACTCTTTCATTTTTTTTAATGTTGATTCCAAGTTGCCGGACCAGGCGAGATGATTTTCTTTAAGCATGATTGCATCATCTAATCCGAAACGATGATTTATTCCTCCTCCACATCTAGTTGCATATTTTTCTAATACACGCAGACCGGGTGTGGTTTTCCTTGTATCGGCAAACTTCACATTTGTTCCTTTTAACTCTGAGACTAGATTTGAGGTAGCTGTAGCTATCCCAGATAGATGCATGGCAATATTTAATGCTGTTCTTTCTACTGTTAGCAATGATTTTGTACTTCCATGCAGCTTAAGAAGCTTTTGATTAGAGCTAAAACCCTCTCCATCTTGAATCAAAAAATCAATTTTAATTGAATTGTCTAATTTTTTGAAAAGGTATTCTACAACTTCTTTTCCACAAAAAATACCAGTATTTCTTGATACCCAATAAGCAGAGCCTATTAGTTTATTAAGACAAATAGTCGATAGGTCTCCACGGCCAATATCTTCATTAAGCCATGAATCTAGTAGATTAATTAGAGAAGGAGTTAGTAAATGCAATTGACTTAGGAAATAATGGATTCTGTCAAGGCTTAATTAATTTTTAGCCTCCTCAATTAACAAATTCTACTTCCCAATACAGAAACGTGAAAAAATTCTATTTAGAATATTTTCAGATATTTCATCTCCTGTTATTTCATTTAGCAGTTTAATTGTATGCCGCAAGTCAATTGTCCAAAAATCCCATGGTAAATTTTGCTTGGCTACTTTTTTAACATCTTCCAAGGAACTTGCCGCTAAATTTGCGAGGTCTTTTTGCCTTTCATTTAACCCAAGCTCTAAGCTTTGAATTTCGCTGGCTCCGCATCTTTCTAACAACTCTTCGATCAATTTTTCTTCTCCTTCCCCTGACTTTGCACTAAAAATGACTTCCGCAATTTTTTTCTTTTGAAGATTTTTCTCAGATTGTTTATGGGCTTTATCAAGACAATCACATTTATTGCCAACAATTAACTTAGAAGTTTGCTTGGGGATCATTATTAGTAATTCTTCATCTTTTTGTGTCCACCCAAATGTAAGATCATAAATGAGAATAACTACGTCAGCTTTGATCATTTCATTGTGACTCTTTTCTATCCCTAATTGCTCTACTTCGTCATCGCTATCTCTAATCCCTGCAGTATCAATTAGTTTTATTGGAACACCTTTTAAAATCATTTCCGTTTCCAAAGGATCTCTTGTTGTACCGGGAAGATTAGTGATTATTGCTCTCTCCTTTTTGCTTATTCTATTTAGTAAAGAACTCTTCCCAACATTTGGTCTACCAATGATGGCTATATTTATTCCATGATGAATAATTGATCTTTGATTAGCATCATTAACTAATTGAATTAGAGATTTTTGTACATCATTAATTTCTTCTAAAAGTTTTTCTCCATCTAAAGGAGGTAGCTCATCTTCAAAATCAACTCTTGCTTCTAATTCGCTTAATTGATCTAATAATCTTTCTCTAAACATATCGATCTTTCGTTGGATACCCCCATCGATTCCTGTCATTGCTAATTGTGCGGCTTTGTGACTACGCGCTGTTATTAATTCATTGATTGATTCGGCCTTTACTAAATCAATTTTGCCATTTAATACTGCTCGTTGAGTGAATTCACCTGGGAGAGCCCTGCGTGCTTGATTGGTTGCTAAAACCATTTCAAGAACTCTTTGAACGGCTATTAACCCGCCATGACAATGAATTTCGACTACATCCTCCCCTGTAAAGCTTTTAGGAGCTGCCATGAGAAAAGCAAGGACTTCATCTATTCGCTCTGCTTTGTCCTTTGAAAGGACAAAGCCATGCATGATTTGATGACTTTCCCATGTCTTATTTTTTGAAGTGGTGACTACGCTTTCTCCTATTTCTTTTGCTTTTGACCCCGAAATTCGTATTATTGCTACACCACCTTGTCCTGCTGCAATTGCAGTGCAAATTGCAGCGATAGTATCTTCAGTAGGAAATGAATAAGACATTGTGGCACTTTGTTCAGACTGCTTGAAGATTCATCCCAGTTTGGAATGTCGTGATTAAAAACAATCGCTGATGTTCAAATTTTCTCGCACATTGGTTAGCAAGATCAAAGATTATTGTGTTTGGTTGTGGCAGCAGGAGGGAACTCCAGCGCAGAGGTCACGGGGTCTTGCTTGTGGCGTTTTCAGTGGGTGTTTCCCCTTGTTTGGTTTGCAGATGTTTTTAGGTGTAATTCTTTCAAGAATTCTTAAAGGTAATCGGTTATTGGCTATTTCGGCGACCTGGATAAGTAACCCTGTTACTTATCTGCCAATTTATTGGTTTAATTATCATATTGGCTGCTTGTTATTAGGTGGTAACCATATTCATCAGGATTTACCTCGAATTACTTTTTTATCTTTGAAGAATATTAGTATGCATTTTTTTCTTAGATTATTATTAGGATCAATAATTGTTGGTACTTTTTCGGGATTGATCGTAGGGGTATTAACCTATTTATTTTTGAAGATTAAACTTTTACGTCAGTCAGATCAGTTCTTTTGAATTGATTTCCTTGTCGCCAATTCAGTCGTTTTAAAGCTCTCAAATAACATACTAAGTTTCACGAATTTTGACTTAAAATTAAATAATAGTAGAGGAATAAATAATTTTTTAACAGTGTCTAATTGAATCCAACTCTTGCAATGTCAAGGACATCTGCCATCGACTTTATTTGGTTCATTGTAATCTTAAGTTGTCTTGCACTTGAGAGTTCGACTTTGAGGTCTATACAAGCTGGCTGACCAAAAGCAGTTTTCACTCTTGCATCACTTACATTAATTCTCCCATCAGATAATCGCATTAAGATATCTTTTAAGATTCCTACTCTGTCGATAACTTCAATTCTTAATTGGACAGGAAATCTTTCACTTTCTATTGAGGATTCATTATTCCAATGAACTGGTAGCCTCCTTTCTGTAGGTGTAGAGATAATATTTTCACAATCTTGCCTATGGATGGTTATCCCATGATTCCCTAAGGCTACAGTTCCTAGAATTTGTTCTCCTGGTAAGGGACTACAACAACCTCCAAGACGATAATCTAGTCCTTCTACTCCTATTATAGGTACCTTCGAAAAAGAGTTGGATTTTGTTTGATTAGATGTAGCTTGTATTTCTATTTTTTTTGCAAGCTCATCGTTATTTAAGGCTTCCTCAGGACCAATATTTTGCAAACGTATTTCTTCTCGTAATCTATTGATTACTTGATGAAGTGTTAATGCTCCAAATCCAAGTGCAGCAAGAAGATCTTCTGTCGTTTGTAAATTGCAGCGTTGTGCAACTTTCATTATTGCATCGCTTTTAAGTAAGGAATCAAAGTCATTGCGACCTAACTCCTTTTCTAATAATTCTTTTCCACGTTGGATAGTCTCATTCCGGTGACTTCGTTTATACCATTGCCTAATTCGGTTTCTTGCTGTTGGAGTGGCTACAAAATTCAGCCAATCAAGACTTGGATGGGCAGTTCTATTCGTTAAGACTTCTATAAAATCGCCATTTTTAAGCGGAGTGGATAATGGACATAGGCGATCATTTATACGGCTGCCATGGCAATGGTTGCCTACTTCTGAATGGATTCGGTATGCAAAATCAACAGCAGTTGATCCTTTGCGAAGACCTACAACATCTCCTTTCGGAGTGAAAACAAACACTTCTTCGTCAAATAGATCTTCCTTGATTGATGCAAGGTAGTCATTGTGATCATCAGTCCCTCCTTCTTGTTGCCATTCTACTAATTGTCGTAGCCAATTAAATCTTTCAGTGTCACCTGCAGCTGGTGAGCCTCCTTCTTTGTATTTCCAATGAGCTGCGATTCCAAACTCTGCAACACGATGCATTTCTTCTGTTCTTATTTGGACTTCGATTGGTCGATGACGACCAATGACCGATGTATGAAGTGATTGGTAGCCATTTGGCTTTGGTAAGCCTATATAATCTTTAAATCTTCCTGGTATAGGACGAAAGGTGTCGTGGACAACTGCCAGCGTTCGATAACAAGTTTCAACATTTGGTGTAATTATTCTGAGTGCCGCCACATCAAAGATCTCATGAAATTCTTTTTGTTGCCTTTGCATTTTGGTCCATATTCCGTATAGGTGCTTAGGTCTGCCATTGACTTCACAATGCTCTAGTCCTACCGACATCAGTCGATCTTTGAGAATCTGTACCGTTTCTTCTAATCTTTTTTCTCGTTCACTTCGTTTTGTAGAGACCTCCATTTGAATTTCTCGATATTTCTCTGGTTCTAATAATTTGAATGCTAGATCTTCTAATTCCCATTTAAATAGTCCAATGCCTAGCCTATTCGCTAGGGGCGCATAAATTTCTCTTGTTTCTCGTGCAATACGCTGTTGCTTATCTGATTGCAAAGATTGGATAGTACGCATGTTATGCAACCTATCTGCAAGTTTGACTAGAACAACTCTTATGTCACTAGCCATAGCCAGAAACATCTTCCTTAAGTTCTCTGCTTGAGCTTCGGTGCGATTAGTAAAATGAATGCCTCCTAATTTTGTTACTCCTTCAACTAATCCTCGAACTTCGCTCCCGAAATAATTTTCTAATTGTTCAGGTGTTATGTCGGTATCTTCCACAACATCATGTAAAAAACCTGCGGCTATTACACTTGGGCTTGCTCCAATATCTCTTAAGAGATTTGCGACTGCGATGGGATGCACGATGTATGGCTCACCACTGACTCGAAATTGACCTTCATGCAATTGAAAGGCTAAATCAAAGGATGATGCTAATAATGCATCTGTATCTACAGGGCAAGTTTGACCTATGCCAGGAGGGCTTTTTTCAATACAAGTATGCAACCAGTCAGGTAATGAAAGGCCATAATCTGCCGGGGCTTTAATCTGGTTTTGTCTAAGTTGAGGTTCGTTGTGCACCTCTTCTTTCCAGATCTTTTTGGTCTGTGTGGAAGTTGCAGAAGAGGTCACATTAAATATCCGACATTACGGATTAATCCATGCTATTCAGACTCAAGAAACCGTGCTACTTCTTATGAATAATTCTGTAGCGCATGTTTTAGAACTTAGAAACTTAAAGATGAGATACCCAACGAGTTTGTGTTGGGTATTGCAAAATGTGAACTTAACAATTGATCCTGGCGAGAGTCTGGCTTTGGTTGGCCCTTCGGGTAGTGGAAAAAGTTCGATAGCAAAAACTCTTCTTCAGTTAACCCCTTCAGGGAGTATTTGTGAAGGGGAGATTTTAGTTAATGGTATAGATCCCAGGAAGGTTGCCGAAAAGGAATTAAGAAGGTTGCGAGGTGAGGTGGTGGGACTTGTCTTTCAGGATCCAATGACTCGTTTAAATCCACTTATGACAATAGGTGGACATTTAATTGATACGTTGAAAGCACATAGACCTTCTAGAGATAAGTTTTGGTATAGACAAAAATCTGAAGAATTATTAGATCGAGTTGGTATTGATCCTGCACGTTTTGGTTCTTATCCTCATGAATTCAGTGGAGGAATGCGTCAAAGAGTTGTAATTGCCTTGGCTCTTGCATTAAACCCTTCATTGATTATTGCTGATGAGCCTACGACCAGTCTTGATGTAACTGTGGCTAATCAGATAATGACGGAACTGACGAATCTATGCGATGAATTAGGAACTTCACTTCTTCTAATTACTCATGATCTAGCTATTGCATCTAATTGGTGTGAGCGGATCGCAATACTAGATCAAGGAAATATAGTTGAAGAGGGTTTTAGTAGAAAGATCCTGAATAGTCCAGAATCTCTTGTTGGGAAAAGTCTCGTTTCAGCAGCCCGCGCTAGAGAAAGAATTAGAACCTCCAAAGTATTTGATTCTTATTCTCTAGTCTTAGAAGTTAATGATTTGCGCTGTTGGCATTCTTTGGCTAAAACTCCTTTCCAAAGAAATTGGTTGAAAGCTGTTGATGGTATAAGTTTTATTCTTCGAGAGGGAGAAATCCTTGGATTAGTAGGTGTTTCTGGGTGTGGTAAAAGTACACTTTGTTGGGCCCTTATGGGTTTACTTCCTTTGAGAAGTGGGGAAATCAAACTTCTTGGAAAATCTTTAAAAATTAATAGCCATAAGTCATATTTAAGAAAGCATATACAAATGGTTTTCCAAGATCCATTAGGTTGTTTAAATCCAAAGATGAGAATTTGGGAGATTATTATTGATCCATTATTAATTCACAAAATTTGTTCTAAATCTAAAGCAAAAGAAAAAGCAAGATATATGCTTTCTCAAGTAGGTTTGAATCCTCCAGAAATATATCAAGATCGCTTTCCAAAAGAGCTTTCTGGAGGACAACAGCAAAGAGTTGCGATTGCAAGATCTATAGTTCTAGAACCTAAAATTCTTATTTGCGATGAAAGCTTAAGTATGCTTGACCCTCAAATTCAATCTGAAATTTTAGATTTATTGACATCATTGAAAGACCGATTGAATTTGGCGATTTTAATGATCACGCATGATTTGAATGTTGCTAGAGGCTTTTGTGACAATATTTTAGTTTTGGATCAAGGTAAAGTTATTGATCAAGGTACCGATCAGGAATTAACCAGTAATCCTAAGAACTTACTTACAAAAAAACTATTTGAATCTACTCCTAGATTACTATAAATTAAGCTTCTCTTTTTTGACGAAGATAAGTTAATAGTTTTGAAAATATCCTTGGAAGTGGGGCTTCAAAACACATTATTTTGTTGTTGCTAGGGTGTATTAATTCTAATCTAATAGCATGAAGCATTTGGCCAGTGATGAGTATGGGTAATTTTCTGCATCGACTATAAGTTTGATCCCCTAATACCGGATGACCTAAATATGAAGAATGCACTCTAATTTGGTGGGTTCTTCCTGTATCTAATTCAAATCGTATTAAAGAATAATCTCCGATTCTTTCTTCTAAAAACCAATTTGTACAGGCATTTCGACCAGAATCATTATCAACTACTGCATATTTTTTTCTATCTTTTGGATGTCGCCCGATGGCCCCTTTGATTACGCCTTCTGTTCCTTTTGGAGAGCCATGAACTATTGCTAAATAAGTTCTTTTTGCAATACGATTCTGGATTTGTAGTTGAAGCTTAATAAGCGCTTCCTGGCTTTTTGCAATGACAATACAACCAGTAGTATCTTTATCTAGTCGATGCACTATTCCTGGCCTGAGCTTACCATTAATGCCTGGCAAGTCTTCACAATGATGCAATAAACCATTAACTAAAGTTCCATCTTTATTCCCAGGAGCAGGATGAACTGTTATGCCAGCAGATTTATTAATGACAATTATATCTTTGTCTTCAAATAAAATATCTAGCTCCATTTTTTGAGGTTTTAAATATGAAAGAGGTTCAGGCGGAAGTAGCCAAAGTAAGACCTCATCGCCATTCCTTAAAGGGGTTTTTGCTGACCCTGTTTTTCCATTTACGCGAACTAACTCTGCATTTATGAATTTTTGAATTCGAGCCCTACTTTGTTCTGGCCTTTGACTAACAAGCCATCTATCGAGACGCATTGGTAAAGGTTTGTCATACTTTAGTGCTATTAGTTCTCCTTCTCCTTGCCCAAATATTTGTTTGCAATCAGTTTCTATTTTCATGGAAGCTCTAAACTAATTTTCCCAAGAAAGTTTTTTCTATAATCATCGAGAATTCTTTGAGCCATTCTAGGTTCCTCCCCTGATGTATGTAATTTAGCGACTGCTTTAAGCCATTGATTTGTGCCCATCTTTTCTTCCCCTAAAGTCATACCATATCTTTTCTCTAAAACTTTCATATTCAAACCTGAATCACTTAAATTACTTAAATTGCAAAGTATTTTCAGAAAAGCTATTGCTACTGATTCTACGTCATATCCTCCTTGGCCAATGTCATCGCAAATTGCAAGTCTTAAAGCAGCTTCTTGATCGTCTAAACGTGGCGGCAATACTCCAGGAGCATCTAGTAGATCTAGTTTTTGTCCCATTCGTACCCATCTCAATGATCGAGTGACACCAGCTCGTCTAGCGCTATCTACAACTTTCTTTCTTACCAACCTATTTATTAAAGCTGATTTACCAACATTGGGAAACCCTAGTGTAAGAGCCCGAATTGGACGATGCAGCATGCCTCTAGATGTTCTTCGTTTGTTGATATCTATCCCGGCCCGTATAGCGGCTTCATGAAGAAGCTTGACCCCTTCACCATCTTTTGCATTGCACCATATGGGGCTTTTACCTTGTGCTTTGAACCATTCTTTCCAGAGCATCTGAGCTCTAGTAGAAATCATGTCCATTCTATTGATAACTAAAAGATGCTTTTTCCCTTGAATCCATCTTTCTAAATGAGGATGAGAAGTTGCCTTTGGAATGCGTGCATCACGAACTTCAATGACAAGGTCAACTTTTTCTAAATTTTTTGTTAGTTGTTTTTCGGCTTTTGCTATGTGGCCTGGATACCACTGAATTTGAGGTTTGCTCACGGATTTTTTTAGAGCAGCAGCTAATTAAATTTGCTTTGGACGACTGAAGAGTCTATTGAATTGATTTTTTGATTTATGAATCCCTAATTTATAGGCATCTTATAGTAGGTTTCATAGTTCAAGAGATACTTTAATATCTAGGTTTTTGCTCACGTAAGTCTTTGAATTAATGGTTTAGGCTTTGTTCATCAAAGTTTTGAGGTTTTGAGTGTGTTGCTTTAACCCGGTTTAGTTTGTTTGACCTAAAGCCTGAAACTCGATTTGAATCTATAGATTAATAATTCTAGTGGTGAACTGAGTTTTTTAAGTTTGCCAAAAAGGTCAACTTATTTTCTCTCACATCCTTATAAGTCAATTTCACTGATCAAGGGTTAGTCTCACCAGGTTTTAGTACCTTAAGCTCATCATGGCGAAGCGTTCCCTGTCTAGTCTCAGCGCAGAGGACCTACGCGCAAAGCGTGTTTTGGTAAGAGTTGATTTTAATGTTCCTTTAAATGATGAGGGGGCAATCACTGACGACACAAGAATTCGTGCTGCTCTTCCCACTATTAATCATTTAATTAAAAATGATGCCAAAGTGATATTGGCAGCTCATTTTGGAAGACCAAAGGGGAAGGTTAATGAATCCATGAGATTGACTCCAGTAGCTAAAAGATTAGGAGAATTGTTATCTAAAAATGTTCTTAAAACTGATAGTTGTGTAGGTTCTGATGCTGAATCCAAGGTGAATTCTTTAAATCAGGGAGATGTCATTCTTTTAGAAAATGTTCGTTTCTTTTCTGAAGAAGAAAAGAATGACTCTGATTTTGCAAGACAATTATCTGCTTTAGCTGATTTATATGTAAATGATGCTTTTGGGGCTGCACACCGTGCTCATGCTTCTACAGAAGGCGTAACAAAGTTCCTTAGTCCTAGTGTTGCAGGTTATTTAATGGAGAAAGAGCTCCAATATCTTCAAGGAGCTATTGATGAACCTAAGAGACCTTTGGCTGCAATTGTAGGAGGCTCAAAAGTAAGTAGCAAAATAGGTGTCCTTGAATCATTGATAGATAAGTGCGATAAGGTTTTAATTGGTGGTGGAATGATTTTCACTTTTTACAAAGCCCGCGGACTTTCAGTTGGAAAAAGTTTGGTAGAAGAAGATAAGTTAGAACTTGCTAAGGCTTTGGAGATTAAAGCTAAGGAAAAGGGAGTTGAATTGTTATTACCTACAGATGTTGTTTTAGCAGATAACTTTTCTCCAGATGCAAATAGTCAAACTTCATCTATAGATTCAATCCCCGAAGGTTGGATGGGGTTAGATATTGGTCCTGAATCGATAAAACTTTTCCAGGATGCATTGAACAATTGTAAGACTGTAATTTGGAATGGACCAATGGGTGTATTTGAATTTGACAAGTTTGCAGATGGAACTAACTCCATTGCACAGACACTCGCTGAACTTAGTGCAAATGGTTGTTGCACAATTATTGGAGGTGGAGATTCAGTTGCAGCTGTTGAGAAAGCTGGTTTAGCATCAAGAATGTCTCATATCTCTACTGGTGGGGGAGCTAGTTTGGAACTTTTAGAAGGGAAAGTCTTGCCTGGTGTATCTGCTTTAGATGATGTAGTTTAATGCCATTTGAAGTAATACATACTAATTAAAATCAGTTAATTAATTCTGATTTATTGGATACTATTTTAACGGATTTAGTTACGCTAATTAATCCATCTGGATGTGCAAGAAGAGCGGCCCAGTGTTGCATACCGGGCTTAAGAGGTGCTTGTACAGATTTAAATAAACCTCCTCCTTGTAGAGGAGAAAGTTCAATTTTTGGATGCTTATAACTATGAATTTGTTGATTGGTTAGATTGATTATTCCGCCCGCAATAATGGAATTTTGGATAGGTTCATCAAAAATTATATCTAAGTCATATCTTGTGCCTGTAAGGACTGTATTAGGTATAGCGATGCTAATAGGTAAATTATTTTTTTTACTAGTTAGGATCGAATATGAATTAATTATTTCATTGTTGATAATTTTTCTATCTTTTATTTCAAATCCTATTTTTTGAAATGATTTTAATTGGTATAAGTGATCCCCTTTTTTAATTATTCCTGAAATTTTAATATTTATAGAAGGTCTGCCATCAAACAAGTTTTCAGATCTTTCTATTTCCCAATTTGTGTTTGGGAATTGATCACTAAATCTTTCATAAAGAATGTTTAATTTTGAAGCATCTTTCTTGTGAAAAGATAGATCAAATGGCCGAGTTTTTTTTCTGTTTAGATTCTTTTGCAGATCTTTAATTATTTTTTGGATAGAGACATCTTGTGCTAGTACATCTAAGGGTCTTATAGGAATGAAAATTGGTATAACTAAAGTAAAAAAAAGTACTTTCAGTAAATGAACCACTTTTCTGCCTCTAGTAATAGTAACCACTTAAACCCTCTTGGCTTGATCGCCTTAATTTAATGCCTAGAGTCTTGATTGCTGCCAGTGGAACTGGAGGGCACATTTTTCCGGCCTTGGCGGTAGCCGAGGCATTGCCTGATGAATGGGACGTACTTTGGGTTGGTGTCCTTGATCGATTGGAAAACGAATTAGTTCCTAAAAAATATCAGTTACAAACAATTCGAGGAGGAGCTATACAGGGGAATTTTACTAGAAAATTTTGGGCAATTATTGGGCTTCTTTTATCTATTTTTAGAATCGTATATTCCATTCATCGTGAAAAAATCGATGTAGTCTTTTCTACAGGAGGATACATTGCAGCACCTGCAATAATAGGAGCTTTTTTGTGTAATGTTCCAGCCGTGATGCATGAATCCAATGCTGAACCTGGAAGAGCTGTCAAGCTGTTGGGAAGATTTTGTGAAACAGTAGCTCTTGGTTTTTTTGGGGCTTCGAACAAGATAAAAGGTTGTAGAACTGTCTTTACAGGAACACCTGTTAGACCTTCGTTCCTTTCTACCCAAGCCTTGCCGAAATGGGTCCCCTCTGGCAATGGCCCATTGCTTGTTGTCATGGGAGGTAGTCAAGGTGCTTTGGGTTTAAACCTGATGGTGCGTTTTATAACTCCTAAACTTTTAAAAGAAGGATGTCGAATTGTTCATTTGACTGGAGTAAACGATCCAAACCGGCACAAGATTGTTCATCCCAATCTTGTCGAAAGAACTTTTACTAATGAAATACCTGCTTTGTTGCATAACGCAGATTTGGCAATCAGTAGGGCTGGTGCAAGTGCATTAAGTGAACTATCAGTTTGTGGAACACCAGCTATTTTGATTCCTTTCCCTCAGGCCAAAGATAAGCATCAAGATATCAATGCTATGTACTTTGCTAAATCTGGAGCTGCATTGATTGTGCATCAACAATCTCCTGAATCTAATGCTCTTTGGGATAGTATCTCTCTACTATTGAATATTAACTCTGGAGAATTTTCTAATTGCAGTGAAGTACTGTTGGAAATGAAATTAGCGATGAAATCTATTGCGACATTGGATGCTGATAGGAAGTTAGCAGAACTACTTATTCATTTGACCGTATGATTTCTTTTAGATTTGAAATTATTTTTTTATTCCCTTTCCTTTTTTGTAGACTAATTCTTAAATAATATTCATTTAATCCTTCAAAAGAACGACAATCTCTTGTTAGAATAGAGCGCTCTTTTAATTTTTTTCTAATATTAATTAAAGGAAAATTGCCTTTAATTAAAAGGAAATTTGTAGACGATGTTAGAGGCATAATCTCTGGAATAAGTTCTAACTGTGAATAAAGCCATTTCCCTTCTTTATTTATCCATTTATGTATTTTATTAATCCATGCATTTAATTCTTTTTCCTCACTAATTAGTTTTATTCCAGCCGAAATAGCTAATCCATTAACTGGCCAAGGATCTCTTAGCCTTTTCCAGTTTAGTAACCTTTCAGGGGAGCCAATTGCATATCCTAATCGTAGACCTGCTATAGAGAATAATTTGGTTAAACTTTTTATAACAATAAGATTAGAATATTTTTTTGTTAAAGGTAACAGTGATTCATCTGCACCATTGGGAACTAAATCTAGGAATGCTTCATCACAGATAATTAATTGATAATTTGGAATTAATGGTTCGATTGATTCTCTGCTCCAAAGCTGTCCAGTAGGGTTATGAGGATTAGTAATCCATAGGACTTTTGTTTTGGGAATAACTGGAAACTTTTGAGCCATCTTATTAGCCCAAATTAATGGAATTGGTATTTGTAAATAAGATGCATCCCAGCAATTCAGTGCTCTAGAGTAATCAGAGAAACCTGGTGAAAGCAATCCACTGGTTCCATATTTAGAAGCATCATGCGCTGCCCATGTAAATAATTCCGAAGCCCCATTGCCTGGAAGAATCATGTCAGGGGAAATGTTATGCCATTTACTGATTGCTTCTTTGAGCAACTTATGATTCCTATCAGGGTAATTCTTTAAATGGTGAGTAGATATTGCTTTCTTTAGATGTCTACGTAGATGCTTGGGACTATTAAATGGAACTATTGAAGCACTAGCATCTAAGACTTTATCGACTTTTATGCCTATGTCCCTAGCTTCCTCTTCTAAATTTCCTCCATGATAAAAGAAGTTACAACTCACAGGAAGTTAAAGAGATAAGAATATTATTATCCAACCTTAATATAAGACTTCTTGTATTCATTTTTTTAAACCAATTAACAATATTTTTTCATTGTGCTAAATCATTCTAGATTCAATCTTCAACCTAAGAGAAAATTAAGACATTTATTGCCATGGGGCTTCACTACCAACAGCTTCAGAAATATGTTTAAAGCCATGACGATCTAATTGTCTGATTAGACCCTTTAGAATCTTGGGAATTAAATAAGGCCCCTCAAAAATCCAACTTGTATAAATTTGAATGAGGGATGCTCCTGCTGCAATTCTTTCCCATGCCGATTCAGGAGAATGAATACCCCCTACTCCAATAAGTTTTACTTGTCCTTTTGTTTGTTTGCTTAATACTCTCATTACCTCTAAGGACCTTTGATGCAAAGGCTCACCACTGAGACCACCTTTTTCTTCTTTTAAACACCGACCGGTTGAAGTTAGAATTCTATTTTCTAAGCCCAATCGATTAATACTTGTGTTGGTTGCGATAATTCCAGCTAATTTTTTATCTACTGCAATATCTCCTATAAGTTTAATAGCATTATTGTTTAAGTCAGGAGCTATTTTTAGCAATAATGGAGGGCAATCGGAGATTTTAGATAAGCGATTGATTAATATTTTTAAATTATTTGGATCTTGTAAATCTCGTAGGTTAGGAGTGTTTGGTGAACTTATATTGATTACAGCATAATCTGCTAATGGACCTAGAAGTTCTAAGGATAATGCATAATCTTCTGCTGCTTTTTCTAACTCTATGATTTTAGATTTGCCAAAATTAATCCCAATAGATATCGGATGTAAACCCCTTTTCTGTATACCTTGTCTGTTGAGTTGATTTAATAGTTTTTTCGCACCTTTATTATTAAATCCCATTCTATTTAATGCTGCCTTCTCTTTTGCTAAGCGGTATAGTCTTGGCTTTGGATTGCCTAATTGTGGATGCCAGGTAACAGTTCCTAGTTCAGCAAAACCAAAACCAAATTGATCCCAAATTCCAGCTGCAACTCCATTTTTATCAAATCCAGCAGCAAGACCAATAGGATTGTAAAAGTTACAGTCAAATAATCTTTGTTCAAGGCGAATATCTTTCACATGTAATTCACTTTTTATTCTTTTTAATAATAAAGATATCCCTGGCATATCTTTTCGCTCGGACAAAAAACCTAATGAATATAATGCTAAGTTTGTAAGAGTTTCAGCATCTAATCCTTGATCTTTTGAAAGGATAAAGCCAAATAAATTGCGATAAAGGATGTCTGTGAATAAGATTTTATGCTTTGGATTGTTAGTCATCTGCCTCTAAAGGAGTTTGAGCTTTAGTTTTATCTTTTTGAATGCGCCAAAGATTATTATTTATTGGCTTGACCACCCAATCTCTCCATTTAAAAGAATCATTTTTTTGTTCAAGTTGCTTTAGAGGTAAATCAATTAGTTTAGACAGTTCCTCTGATTTCAAACCATAACCAGTCTCAGCAAATTTTTCAACAAGTTCTAGCTGAGATAAAAGCTTATTTATATTGATTAAATGAGGATGAGGTGCTTTAGTTTCGAGTTGCTTTTGATAATTAGAAAGACTTGATCTTTTTTTGCATTTTAATGCAATCGCTTTTCCTTTGGAAAAGCTCACAGCAATTTTATCTACACGATCATTATCAATTTCTCCGCTATGTCCTTTTACGTAGACCAATTTTATTCCTTTTAAGCGTGCAGCATCTAATGCTTCCCATAAGTCTTTATTAAGTACGGGCTTACCATTACTAGTTATCCAACCTTTCTTCTTCCAATTTTCAATCCAATTTGAGAGCCCATTAATTAGATATTTACTATCTGTCTTGATTTCTAGATTTGATTGCCTAGGAATTTCTTTTAATCTTTCAAAACTCTTTAGAGCAGCCAACAGTTCCATTCTGTTGTTAGTAGTGGATTCTTCTCTCCCTCCAAATTCTTCCACACTGCCATCTTCAAACCTTATTAATACTGCCCAGCCTCCTGGTCCAGGATTTCCGCTACAGGCTCCATCTGTCGCAGCTCCTGTAGCAAGAGGATGTGACGTTTGCATTGGAAAAACTTAATATCAAGATTATAAAATAATGAATAGGCATGTAAATTTTTCTACTTTATTTTTAACCTTTTTGATTATTTTTTGTTTGCATAAATACTCTTGATTGTTTTATTTTTAAGGGATGAGATTAGTTCAAATTATCTTTGAAAGTAATATGAATTAATTTGTTTATAGTATTAAAAAGCCGGCCTAAAAGGCCGGCAAAAATCTTGATTGATAGCAGTTAAATTATTTGAGTGTAACTTTACCGCCTGCTTCTTCAATGGCTTTTTTAAGGGCTTCTGCTTCTTCTTTGGCAATGCCTTCTTTAATAGTTTTAGGCGCAGCTTCAACCATAGCTTTTGCATCACCAAGGCCAAGTCCAGTTGCCTCACGCACTGCTTTAAGGACTTTGATTTTTGCTGAAGCTTCAAAACTCTCAAGAATTACATCAAATTCAGTTTGTTCTTCAGCAGCCTCGCCGCCACCGCCAGCAGCAGCACCAGGTGCAGCCATTACAACTCCTGCTGAAGCAGCGGCAGAAACTCCAAAAGCTTCTTCTATTTGCTTCACGAGCTCAGAAGCCTCGAGCAATGAAAGACTCTTTAGCGAGTCAAGGATTTCATCAGTTTTTGCAGACATGATTTTCAGTTAGCAACAAATTTTGGAAAAAGTAAATTAGAGGTGAAGGAGTTAGCTTTCAGTGCTATCAG
The DNA here is from genome assembly GCA_902564535.1 of uncultured Prochlorococcus sp. GTDB lineage: Bacteria > Cyanobacteriota > Cyanobacteriia > PCC-6307 > Cyanobiaceae > CACFBG01. The sequence continues at coordinate 48,492 of CACFBG010000001.1, read as the reverse complement.
CATGTTGCTTGATAGACCGAGCAAGGCCGGAGGGAACTTCGTTAATACCAAGTGCAACTTTTGTTGCCAAAGCATTTATAGAACCAGCAATTTGGGCCATTAACAACTCCCTACTTGGGAGGCTTGCAATAGCCTTAATCTCATCCTGAGAAAGAAGCTTGCCTTCAAAAAGGCCCCCTTTCGTTTGAGATTTTTTGGTGTCCTTTTGAAATGTTTGAACTTCCTTAACTGCGCCACCTACATCGCCTTTGATTAAGACAAATGCATTAGTGCCTGTTAATAAAGACTTCAAATCAGACCAAGTATCGTCTCCATCAATTGCTTGGCGCATCAAGGTATTTTTAGTAACCTTGCAAACTCCATTGTTTGAATGTAAACGAGTACGCAGGTCGGACATTTCCTTAATGGATAGGCCCTGGTAATCCAGAACCAATGCCATCTCTGCCTCGCCGAGAAGCTTTTTGAGCTCTTCGACAATCTTTTTTTTGCTTTCCAGCGTGCGGCCCATAGTGTTTGGATCGAATCGGGGGAAGAAGCTTGGACATACGGCCGAAAAATACTCTTTCCTATAAAGGATTGAGATGAGGCCGCAGTCCGATTCAATCCTTTATAGGAAAAATCGTTGCTAGGACCTCGGCAGGGTTTAAAAATAATTTCCTAGAAAATAGTTCCTTGGAAATTATTTAACCTGCTGTCTGTGGCCAGGCACGCATGCCCATGGCTTTATTAGCCAGCTTATAAAGAATACATCAACGACTGTTTTAATCCTCTTGCTGCATATCCTGCAAGGCAGCGTAATCAACTTGAACTGAGGCTCCCATGGTTGAGGTTATATAAAGACTTTTCCAGTATCGACCTTTTGCTCCACTCGGTTTATTCCTATCAATTGCTTCTTGTAAGGTTTTCAAATTCTCAAGCAAAGATTCTGCAGGAAAGCTTGCTTTCCCAAAACGAACATGGACAATGCCTGCTCTATCGGCTCTGAATTCAAGCTTGCCTGCTTTAAATTCTTTAATCGATCCTTCTAAATCAGTAGTAACAGTTCCTGCTTTTGGATTAGGCATCAAGCCTCTTGGACCTAAAACTCTTCCAAGTTTGGCCACTTTTGGCATCATATCTGGAGTCGCAATCAGGAGATCGAAGTTCATTTCCCCTTTATTGATTTTTTCCACCAAATCGTCATCCCCTGAAATTTCAGCACCTGCAGCTTTAGCTTCAGCAACTTTTTCGCCTCTAGCAATAACTGCAATTCGAACGGTTTGGCCACTTCCTTTGGGAAGGACAACAGTAGTTCTTAATTGCTGATCAGTGTATTTGGGATCTATTCCAAGACGAATATGAGCCTCAATGGTTTCGTCAAATTTTGCTATAGCATTTTCTTTGACTAATTTAATAGCTTCAAGAGGTTCATAAGACTTTTCTTCAATTTTGGACTTAATACTTGCAAGTCTTTTGGAAAGTTTTGGCATGGTTTTTATTTGGGGTGCAATCGACAGAATTTGTCTCCCCCGGTAAAGAATTTGTGAAATTGAAGACAGTTAGGAATGGCAAGTCATTCTGAGATGGAAACTCCCATGTTTCTTGCTGTCCCTTCAATAATACGCATTGCAGACTCAATGCTTGTGCAATTCAAATCAGGCAATTTAGTTTTTGCGATTTCTTCAAGTTGAGAACGATTAATTGTCCCTACTTGTCCTTTCGCTGACTCCCCAGAACCTTTGCTTATTCCTGCTGCTTTTGTAATTAGTACAGAAGCAGGAGGGGTTTTGGTTATAAAGGTGAAACTTCGGTCTTCGAAAACTGAAATTTCAACTGGGATGACAAAGCCTGCTTTGTCTTGCGTTCGTGCATTGTACTCTTTGCAGAACGCCATAATATTGACCCCATGTTGACCTAAAGCAGGGCCTACTGGGGGCGCTGGATTGGCTTTGCCGGCTTGTAATGCCAGTTTGATCAAAGCTACTACTTTCTTTGCCATCGGCGAGTTTAATTGGAAGGCTACGGATTACCTGGCACTTCTGACAGGTCCGGCGAGGTGGCAAACATACCTCCCTGGCCGCCCTCCGTAGGGAGACGGCCGCCGCTTAGTTAGTTCTGTTTACTTATTTGAGAGAATTCAAGTTCAACTGGTGTTTCTCTCCCAAAGATAGAAAGAAGAGCTTTTAATTTACTTCTCTCTCCAGACACTTCTATGACTTCACCTTGGAAATCTTTGAAAGGGCCTGCGGTAACAATAATTTGGTCGCCCTCAGCAAGATCCAATTTTACTACAGTCTTTTTCTCAGCTGCTCGCTTGAAGATCCTATCAACCTCCTGCCTACTTAGAGGTCTAGGTTTTATGTGACCACGAGCTTTCCCAGTAGCTCGTCTATCTTCAGCTCCTACAAAATTAATGACGTTTGGTGTGCTTCTTACAGCCATCATTGTGTCTTCATCAAGAACCATTCTTACAAGAACGTACCCTGGAAAAACTTTTTCTTCTGTTGATTGCCTGCTGCCATCTTTCTTTAATTTCACTGCTGGAGTCTGAGGAATTTCAATTTCAAGAATTCTGTTACTTACTCCAAGAGTTACCGCACGTTGTTCAAGAGTTGCTTTGACTTTTTTTTCACAACTAGATGCAACTTGGACTGCATACCATCTAGCAATACTCGTTTTTGCTAATGATGGAGCTGGAAAATCACCATTTGATGAATCTATTGGTGAATGGACATTATCCAGTCCTTGGGGTGACTCTGTAGGTGTGGGATCGAACTCTGACACTGGAATTTTGAATTAAGTGAAATGAAAGACCAACCTTCGTTGAATATGATTTAATTCAACGAAAAATTTGTGAAGCTATCCAACCGTAGAAACGACTAATAGCTGCAATTGACGCAGCAGATAGGGTTACCATAAGAATCACTGCGATAGATTCACTAAATAGTTGTTGGCGGCTAGGCCATACAACTAATTTCAATTCATCTAATGTTGAAGAGAAAAACCCAGTCTTGCGAGGGGGTATCTCATCGTTAGATGTCATGAGTGAGTCTTTGTTTTCTGATGGTTTTGGGGTTGTCACGATAGTTAGAACCAGAAGCGGAAGCTCTTGAGTATGAAGTTCTTTCGCAAGTTCACCCTAAAGGATGGCTGAATAACTACTCTTCTGCAAAAAATATTAGGGATTCTGAGTCGTGAGTTGAAACTTGAATCCTAATAGCACGAGCTTGCCTAAACTTTTCTTCTAACAATTGTGTAGCAAGTGGATTCTCCACTTTTCGCCTAAGGACTCTTTTAATAGGCCTTGCTCCATATTCAGGCTCGTAACCTTCATTTGCTAACACTTTAACTGTTTCATCATCAACTCTTAGATCTAGTCCTTGTTCATTAAGAAGATTCCCTAATTCATCTAATTGAAGTCTAACGATTTTTTCAAGGTCTTCTGCTTTTAAAGGATGGAATCTAATTGTTTCATCTATTCGATTAAGAAACTCAGGTCGAAAATGCTTACTTAAAGCTTGATCAATTTGATTATCAAGATTCTGAGATTCATTTTGACCAGCTTTTGAATTATTTAGTATTTCTCTACTAGCTAGATTGCTCGTCATTACAATAATTGTATGTCGAAAATCAACAGTTCTCCCTTGTGAATCCGTGAGTCGACCATCATCAAGTACTTGTAGAAGCAAGTTAAATACATCTGTATGAGCTTTTTCAATTTCATCTAATAACAAGACAGCATATGGACGTCTCCTGACGGCTTCGGTTAGTTGCCCGCCTTCTTCATAACCTACATATCCTGGAGGAGCTCCGATTAATCTGGCTACAGCATTCCTTTCCATAAATTCACTCATATCAAGTCTGACTAGTGCTTCTTCTTCGTCAAATAGTGAGGAAGCAAGAGCTTTTGCTAATTCGGTTTTTCCTACTCCTGTTGGACCAAGAAAGAGAAATGACCCTACTGGTCTTTTTGGGTCTTTCATACCGGCTCTTGCTCTTCTTATTGCCGCTGCCACGGCTTGAAGTGCTTCTTTTTGCCCTATGACTCTTTGATTTAAATCTTTTTCAAGTGTTAAAAGTTTTTGCCTTTCTTCTGCTAAAACCCGTTGGACAGGTATTCCTGTCCAACGGGCCACAACATCTGCTATATCTTCAGCCTCAACTTCATCTCTGAGTATGGCTTCGCCTGAAGACTTCTTGGCATAAAGTTTACTTTTTATATCCTCTTGTCTCTTCCGAATAGAATGTAATTGATCGTATTGTAGCCTTGCAGCTTCTTCTAAATCACCATTGATTTCAGCTTCACTTATTGCATCTATTAAATTCTCCTCTTGTAAATTTAGCTCATTAACTTCCGTTATCAAATTAAGTTCTATCTCCCATTGATCATGAAGATAAGATAAGTTCTTTTCCGCAATAAGCTTTGCATTTTCTAATTCATTTTTATCTGTATCAGAAATAGTTTCGGAGGATATAATCGAGTATTCAATTTTTTTTAGATTAGATTCTGCTTCTTCTATTATTTGGGGTTTAGAAGTTATCTCGATTTTTAATTGTGCGGCAGCTTCATCTATAAGATCTATAGCTTTGTCAGGAAGACATCGATCACTGATGTAGCGACTCGCTAATCGATTCGCCGTAATAATAGCTCCATCTGTAATAGATACGCCATGGTGCGATTCATATTTTTCTTTAACACCTCTTAAGATTTCTATACTTAATTCAAGGCTAGGCTCTTTAATTAAAACTTGTTGGAACCTTCTATTTAGAGCCTGATCTTTTTCAATACTTCTTTGATAATTATCTGGTGTAGTTGCACCAATACATCTTATTTCACCACGAGCTAATAAAGGTTTTAAAAGATTACCTGCATTTGCATTTGATCGATCATTCCCAATTACAGTATGCAGCTCATCTATAAAAAGTATTACTCCTGCGCTTGGATCGCTTACTTCAGCAAGAACAGAACGAAATCTTTCTTCGAATTGTCCACGAAATTTTGCACCTGCAATTAATGCACCTAAATCTAGTGCAATTAGTTTTAAACCTTTTATAGAATCAGGAACTTCATTATTTACTATTTTTTGTGCTAGTAATTCAGCAATTGCAGTTTTTCCTACTCCTGGAGCACCAATTAAAACAGGATTATTTTTACCTCGTCTGGATAGAACTTTGATTAATTTACGAATTTCAGGATCTCTTCCAATTACTGGATCTAAGACACCATCAGCAGCATCTTGTGTAAGGTCTCTCCCAAAAGTTTCTAAGGCTTTTGGCTCTGCTTCAAGAGTTAAGTTTCCACTGCTTTGATTTTCTTCTTCCTTGAACCGGTTTAAAGTTTGATTATCTGCAAGATTTTGTATTTGATTATTACTAATAGTTTGCTTTTGTTTGTGCTCTGAATTTGATAAATTAACTTGAGCCTTGTTAGTGATAATTCTTGAAGGAGTGAGCTTTAATGCGGATTCTAATTTCTCACTTGGTAGTCCACATTTTTTAAATAGTGAAGAACCAATTCTATTATCTCTGCCAATTGCAATTAAAATATGAGAAATTTCAATAAGCTTTGAGCCCCATTGAGACCTGCAATGATTTGAATTGTCTAGAAGATCTTCTAGATCATCTCCTATAAAAAACTCTTCTGATCTTCGGATTTGTTGATTCGCTAAGAACTCTTCAAGTTCATTAAGAAGAGCGGAAGGATTAACTTTTAGAGAGTCAACGAGTGATTTATAAGTGTGATCATTGAAAATTACTTGAATAAGATGTTCAACATCGAAATATAGATGTTGCCATTGCTTTGCTATATTTTCGCCTTTTAGTAAAAGCGTCCAAGCATCATCACTAAACTGATCAGGATTAGTTGTTAGGCTTTCTTTCATAGATGATGCTTGGACGTTTTCAGTTCTCATTGTGGTTTTGCATAATCATTAAACGCAGTGAGCGAATTATTTCCAAGAAATCTTGTGTTTGAAAATCTTGGTAATTTGCTCAAATTACCTGTTTTTTTGTATGCATAGAAGTATCTTCATTCTTGGGAAGGATGATTGGATCATTTGCAATTCCAATATTAGGAGTGCAAATGAACTTAAAGCCAATTCAATTCTGCCTAACCATAGGATCTAAACAAAGGAAATTCAAAAGTGATTGATTCTCTTGATTTGGTCATCGATACAATCGTTGCTAGGGAAGTTCTCGACTCTAGAGGGAACCCAACTGTAGAAGCAGAGGTTCTCCTTGAGGGAGGAGCTATGGGTAAATCAATAGTTCCAAGTGGTGCAAGTACTGGCGCTCATGAGGCTCATGAGATGAGAGATGGGGGAAATAGATATAAAGGCAAAGGGGTTCTGAAAGCAGTTCAAAATATTGAAGAAAAAATTGCTCCTACACTTTGTGGCATCTCTGCATTAGATCAAGTTGCTGTAGATACATCAATGAAAGAGTTGGATGGAACAACAAACAAATCTTCTTTAGGAGCAAATTCAATTCTTGCCGTCAGTATGGCTGTGGCTAAAGCGGCAGCTAATGGTGTTGGATTGCCTCTATACAGGTATTTGGGAGGGCCTATGGCTTCTCTCCTTCCGGTGCCATTAATGAATGTCATAAACGGAGGAGAGCACGCTTCTAATAATTTAGATTTTCAAGAATTTATGCTGGTGCCACATGGGGCAAATACTTTTAGCGAATCTCTCAGAATGGGGACAGAAGTTTTTCATACTTTAAAAAGGCTGTTAAGTGATAGAGGTTTATCAACGGCTGTTGGAGATGAGGGAGGCTTTGCTCCTGACTTATCCAGTAATGAAGAAGCAGGAGATTTACTTGTTAAAGCTATTGAAAAAGCAGGTTTTATTCCTGGTGAGCAAATATCATTAGCACTTGATGTAGCTAGTACTGAATTTTTCCAAAATGGAATTTATAAATGTGGCGGCTCTAATTATTCCAATGAGCAAATGGTTGAGGAATTAGAAAAATTAGTTAATTTATACCCTATAATATCAATTGAGGATGGACTTGCAGAAGATGATTGGGATGGATGGTCTGTCTTAACCAAAAAACTTGGTCAAAAAGTTCAATTAGTTGGCGACGATCTATTTGTAACAAATACAGATCGATTGAAGCTTGGTATTCAGAAAAATATAGCTAACTCTATCCTTATTAAAGTTAATCAGATAGGTTCTTTATCAGAGACATTAGATGCCATAGATCATGCTACTAGAAATGGCTTTACTAGCGTCATTAGTCATAGGAGTGGTGAAACAGAGGATACTTTTATTGCTGATTTGGCTGTTGCAACTAGATCTGGCCAAATTAAAACAGGCTCATTAAGTAGGAGTGAGAGAATTGCTAAATATAATCAACTCTTACGGATTGAAGATGAATTAGGAGAACAGGCAATTTATGCAGGTTCAATTGGATTAGGGCCAAGAGGTAAGTCCTAGTCTTTTTGTGACTTAGAGTTTTTATTTTGTTGGAATATTGTCTATCCTGTTATCTCTTCTAATTTTAAATTGAGATTTAAGCCAACTGATTCCTATTGGTAAAACTAAAGCTAATGGTATGTAAGCTAATGTTGGTTTTTGGCTAGAGCCTAATATTGCGGCTGAAATACTTAAGCTTCCAAGTAAAATTGATTGTCCTATTATTAATTGAGTATTAGATATTCGACGCAGCCTTCTATCAGATTCACCAATTCGTACCTGAAGCTGTAAGTCACCTTGCTCGAGCTTCTCAAGACTTTCATCTAATCTACGAGGGATTTTTACTGCTTTGCTTCCAATGGCAGTAACTTGACGTCCTAGCTCATTAAGTAAATCGTTTGGATTTGAATCGTTCCCAGACATAAGAGGAATAAAGTAAGGCTTAGCTATAGACATCAAGTTAAAGGTAGGGTCAAGATCTCGCCCAACACCTTCGAATGTTGATAAAGCCCTCATAACAAAAATTAGTTCGACTGGCAATCGAAAAGGTTTCCCATAAACCAAATCATATAAATCACCAGAGAGTTTTTCTATAATGTTTGAGCTAAATGGGGGAGTTAATGCTTCTTTAAGCATTACTCTCACTAATCTTCGAACAGGTCCTATATCAACATCGGAGGTAACCAGGCCAGCTGCCTGTAGTTCTTGGACTAATCCATTTGCATCTTTTACGGCTGCGTACCTAACCATCGAACCAATCCTTCTCCTAAGTCCTTCTGAAATAAGCCCCATCATGCCAAAATCGTAATAGATCAAAGCACCATCAGTTGCAACTGCCAAATTGCCTGGATGAGGGTCAGCATGAAAAAAACCGAATTGAACTAACTGCTGTAAATAACTAGTTGCTCCAATTTCTGCAATTGATTTAGGATTTATTCCATTTCTTAGAATAGCTTCTTTGTCGTTTACTTTTATTCCTGGAAGATAATCAAGGCAAAGAACTTTTTTAGTACTTAACTGCCAAATTACACTAGGAATTTTAATTCTTTCGCTGTCTAAAAATTGTTGTTTAAACCTGGCAGCATATTGTGCTTCGATTCTAAAATCTAACTCTTTAAGTAATACTTTTTTAGTTTCTTTAGCAATTCCTACCCAGTCTCTACCATTACTCCACCTTGGATTTTTTTGTAGAACAAAAGCAACCTGTTGCATTATTTCTAAGTCGAGAGAGAATAATTCATCTAGACCCGGTCTTTGGATCTTTAAAACAACTTCTCTTCCATTTTTTAATTCTGCGAGATGTACTTGCGCAAGTGAAGCTGCTCCTATAGGGTTTGATTCTAATTTGTTGATTTCTGAAACATTTAAACCAAGTTCTTTCTCAAGAATTGCACGTGCGGCTTTAAAACTAAAAGGTGGAACTTTATCTTGCAAATTAGCTAGTTCTACGACCCAGCCTGAAGGTAAGACATCCGGCCTTGCAGAGAGTAGTTGTCCGATTTTAATAAAAGCTGAGCCAAGTTTAATCAATTCTTTTGTTAACCAATTTGCCCTTTGCTTTTGCCGCCTAAGCTTATTAATTTCTTTGAATCCATTGATATAGTTCCATTTTGAGGAATCCCACCACAAAAATATTATTAAAGAAATAACTGTTTTCCATATTCGCAGAGCTCTTAGACTTTTTTTTATTATTGAGCTTCTATTCATTTATTCTTTTCTCCTAAACTCTCAAGATTTGATATTTTTAATCTAATACGATCTATTGTTGCTTGTGGATCATGGTTAGCATTTTCATTATCAGAATAATTACTTTGCTCATTTGGCATATTTTCATTATTTAAACGTTCAGCTTCTGCATTAACTTCTTCTTTAAATTGAGTCCACTCTTTCTTTATTTTTTCTGGTGCTTCTTCTGTGATTATTGCAAGCTTTGCCGCCAAACTAATAACTTTACTTCCTATCCTTGCTGATAATCGATTAATGAATGCTTTCATTAAGTGATCAGATGAACTCATTATTTTTAGTTGATAAGTGAAAAAGAATTTTAAGGGCTTTTCGGGTTCATCTGGAATCAGGAAGAGTCCGAAGTACCTTCATGAAGTTTTCTTTTGAGAAAATAGAATCCTTAGATTCTATTTTGCTTTTAGGAATACTTTCTAAGTCAGAAAATACTTTAGTAGTATTTTCCTCGTTCTGGACGGAACCATGCAACTCATTAGCTGATCTAATAGGTTTAAACGATTTAGTTTGAAATGTTTTTTTATTTTTTGATCTGCTCAAATTAATTTGTGACTTTTTAGATTGAAGTTCTATCTTTTCAAGACCCTTGCCAGGAAAGTCTTTAGGCTTGTTAAAATTTTCTTGAGAGACTTCTTTCCAACCACCCAAAATAATCAAGATTCTATAAGTAAGTCCATATCCCAAAGCAAATAATCCACCAGCAATAAATGGACCTATCAAAAAAACGAATGGCTTAGGATTTTTGTGGGCCATAAAGCACTGTACCAATTGTAAAAAATGAATTTCCTTAATCAATCCTTTGCTTTCGTCAAAAACGAAGAATCTATAGATTCTATTTTGGAGAATTGTTCGTAGATTTAACTTTATATTCAATTCCTTGCTGATTTTCATTAGAGTCTTATAAGAAGCTCGTCGATTTACTGAAGCGTTTCTTCCTTGCTTGGAAGAAATCTCTTCCTAAGACTTATTTCTATCATGCTTAGGACTTAGGACTTAGGACTTAGGACTTAGGGCTTTTAATCACTGGAGATTTAAATCTGTGGAAACCATTGAAACTGATGTGGTCATCGTTGGAGGAGGTCCTGCAGGATGCAGTTGTGCTTTATATACATCCAGAGCTGACTTGAAAACAGTCATTCTTGATAAAAACCCTTCTGTTGGGGCATTGGCTATTACACACCAGATAGCTAATTACCCAGGAGTACCAAGTGATATGAGTGGTGAGGCTTTACTTGATTTAATGCGTGATCAAGCTATCTCGTATGGCTCGCAATATCTAAGAGCGCAGGTTTTTGGTGTAGATGTTACAGGTGATATTAAAACGGTTTATTCACCTGAAGGAACTTTTAAAGCCAAAGCACTTGTTCTTGCTAGTGGAGCTATGGGTAGACCCGCTTCTTTTAAGGGGGAAGCTGACTTCTTAGGAAGAGGAGTTAGTTATTGCGCCACTTGTGATGGCGCTTTTTACCGAGGTCGAGAAGTGGCTGTTGTTGGAATTAATAAAGAAGCTATTGAAGAGGCACAAGTACTTACAAAGTTTGCATCAAAGGTTCATTGGATTACTTCTAATAACCCCAAGCCTGAGGATTTGTTGGCAAAAGACTTAATGTCAAAGGAAAATGTACAGCATTGGAGCAAAACTAGATTGATGCAAATTGATGGCAATGATGGAGGTGTGACTGGGATTAAAATTAAACCTCATTCTGAAGAAAACCCTCAAGAATTGGCTGTTGATGGAGTTTTTGTTTATATGAGTGGCTCTAAACCGATTACTGATTTTCTTGGAGATCAGGTGGCCTTAAAGGAAGATGGTGGAGTTGTTGTAGACGATTTCATGTCAACTACATCAGAAGGGGTTTGGGCTATTGGTGATATTCGTAATACTCCTTTTAAGCAAGCTGTTGTTGCTGCTTCTGATGGTTGTATAGCAGCAATGGCAATAGATCGATATTTGAATAGCAGAAAGACAATTCGTGTGGATTGGGTTCATTCTTGATTAAGTCTTTATTCGCAATATTGATTTAGCGTTCGGGGTTTACCACAATATGAATAAACCTCTCTAAGCGAAGATTTGGGAGACTTGATCTAAATTTCTTAAGAACCGAGTTTATGTCTTCAACTGGCTATCGTGATTACTTCAAAGTCCTTGGGGTAGAGCGAAATGCCAATACTGATTCTATCAAAGGTGCTTTTAGGAAACTAGCCAGGAAATATCATCCAGATGTTAATCCTGGTGATGAAAATGCAGAAGCAAAATTCAAAGAAATTTCTGAAGCTTATGAAGTGCTTTCTGATCCTGAAAAAAGGAGAAGATATGAGCAGTATGGTGAGTATTGGAATCAGGCCACAAATAACCCAAGTAATGGGTTTGATGTTGACTTTGGAAATTATGGGAATTTTGACGAATTTATAAATGATCTTCTTGGCAGGTTGGGTGGTCCGAGAGGTGCATCGGGTTTCCCTGGAGGGAAAGGGTCTAAATGGAATTCTGCAAAAAATTCAATAAATTTAGATGCTGAAGTGAAAGTACAGATTAATTTTGCGGAGTCTTTTCAAGGCACTAGCAGGACACTTTCAGTCAATGAAGAACGAGTTCAAGTCAAGATTCCTTCGGGTGTTAAATCTGGTTCTCGTTTGCGATTAAAAGGGAAAGGCAACATTCAACCAGGGATGGGAAGAAGAGGTGATTTATATTTAATCATTCAAGTTTCTCCTCACAAGATTTGGCGCTTAGAAGGAGATCAACTGTTTGCTGATCTCCCATTATCTTTGGATGAGATGGTTTTAGGTGCAAACATAACTGTAATTACTCCAGATGGAGAAGCACAAGTAAATATTCCCCCGGGAACTTCTATGGGCTCTAATTTGCGATTAAAAGCCAAGGGCTGGCCATTGCATGGTTCAAGAGGAGATTTGATTTTTACTATTAAAATTGCTTTACCAGAGGAATGGTCACCTGAGGAGTTGCAACATTTTCAGGAATTAAAGCGAATTCGTTGCAACAATCCTAGAGAATCTTGGCTTAAGTCTGCTCGCATTTAGGGCTGACCTAAGGTTTTCTTTGGCTTAGAGTGATTTTATGGATTTAACTTATCGCCCACGCCGCCTGCGTCGTACGCCTGCTTTAAGAAGCATGGTTAGAGAAAACAGTGTATTTGCTAATGATTTCATATATCCATTATTTGTCCATGAAGGTTTAGGGATAGAGCCCATTAGTGCTATGCCAGGTGTTAATAGATGGACTCTAGATACACTTGTAGGCGAAGTTGAAAGAGCTTGGAATTTAGGTGTTAGATCTATTGTCCTTTTCCCAAAGGTTGCCGATGAATTGAAAACAGAAGATGGATCTGAATGTTTTAATGAAAAGGGTTTGATTCCTAGAGCAATTGCCAGATTAAAGGAAGAAATTCCACAAATGACAATAATGACTGATGTCGCGTTAGATCCCTATTCGAGTGATGGGCATGATGGAATAGTGAATGATGATGGAATAATTCTGAACGATGAAACAATTCAATCTTTGTGTAAACAGGCAGTTATGCAAGCTAATGCGGGAGCTGATTTGATTGGTCCAAGTGACATGATGGATGGAAGAGTTGGCGCTATTCGAGAAGCTCTTGATGAGGAAGGGTTTCAAGATGTTGGAATAATTAGTTATACTGCTAAATATTCCTCTGCTTATTATGGTCCTTTTAGAGAGGCCTTAGATTCAGCTCCAAGAGAAACTACATCTAAAATAATTCCATCTAATAAGAATACTTATCAAATGGATCCAGCAAATTCACGTGAAGCTATAACTGAAGCTCAGTTAGATGAACAAGAGGGGGCAGATATATTGATGGTAAAGCCAGGTTTGGCATATTTAGATATAATTTATAAGCTTAGAGAAGAGTCGGATTTGCCAATTGCTGCTTATAATGTTAGTGGAGAGTTCTCTATGGTTAAAGCTGCTGCTCAAAAGGGATGGATAGATGAAAAGGCAGTAGTTTTAGAAACTTTGCTCAGCTTTAAACGGGCGGGCGCAGACTTGATCCTTACTTATCATGCATGTGATGCTGCGAAATGGTTAAATGAATGATAACAAGTTTTGACTAATTTAAACTATTTAACTAAAATAAAATTTTAAAGATAAATCATCCTTTTTATTATATATAAGAATTAATACTTTATAACTATTTCCCTAAACTTTGTTATTATAACCATTAATCATTGGTTTGATTTGCACTAATGATCCTCTTGGTAGTCACAATCTTAATAGTCAATTAACACCTATTTCGAGAATTGTCTGACTTGGCTTCAATTTCTTGCTCTTTAGCAGTACGAGAAACACTCGAGCTTTTGGAATGGCCATTGCTGTGTAAAAACCTAGCAACTTTTGCAAGTACTGATAAGGGTCGCTTGGAAAGCGAAAACCTAGTGATGCCTGAAAATTTGCTTACAAGTAAATTGCTTCTGAAGCAGACATTAGAGATTGGACTTTTAGATAATCTTTTGGAGGGAGGAGTAAGTTTCAGTGGAGTTAGTAATTTAGATCGGATTTGTTCTAGAGCTATTAAAGGAGCAGTGATAAATGGAGAGGAGTTGATAAAAGTAGCTGACACACTTGCGGCTGCGCGAAGACTCAGGAAGCAGATATATGATCCAACAATTAGGCCAAATATTTCAAGTTTATTGGAGGATTTAGTGACTCTTCCAGATTTAGAAAAATTGTTGCGATTTGGCTTGGAGGAAGGAGGAAGAGTTGCAGATCGGGCCAGTATAAAACTCTCATCATTAAGACAAAAATTTTTAGAATTAAATGTAGAGAGGAAAGATTTATTGAATGATATCTTAAGAAGATCACCAAGTATATTTCAGGATTCAGTTATAGGAATTAGATATGAAAGGCCAGTCTTATCAATTAAAGTAGGCTTATCATCACAACTCCCCGGTATTGTCCATGATAGTTCCGCTTCAGGCAATACTTTGTTTATTGAGCCACAAAAAGTGATCCCTTTGGGTAACATAATTGCAAGCATTAAATCAAAGATTCATCACGAGGAACAGAGAATTCTGAAAGAATGGAGTCTGGAGATAGCAAGAAATCATGTTTCATTACTCCATTTATGTGATGTCATCTTGCAAATAGACTTGGCATTAACTCGTGCACGTTATGGAGAGTTTTTAGATGGGGTTTTACCTATTTTAGAGGAAGAAAAGGATGCTCCATTTTGTTTAAAAGATTTACGCCATCCTTTATTGGTATGGAAAGAACATTTTCAAGCTGGTGAGAAGGTAGTCCCAGTTTCTTTAGAGGTCTCTTCTGATCTTAGAGTAATAGCTATTACAGGCCCCAACACTGGAGGGAAGACGGTAACTCTCAAAAGTGTGGGACTGGCAGTTTTAATGGCTCGAGCAGGTCTGCTATTGCCATGTAGTGGGAAGGCTTCCCTCCCATGGTGTGAAATGGTTTTGGCAGACATAGGAGATGAACAATCTCTACAGCAGAGTCTTTCAACATTCAGCGGTCACTTAAGGAGAGTCAATAATATTCTTGAGGCCATTAAGAATAGTCATGGTCCTACTTTAGTTCTTCTTGATGAAATAGGAGCAGGAACTGATCCAAGTGAAGGAGTTGCTTTAGCAATTGCTCTTCTAAAAACATTTGCTGAACGAGCAAGATTAACTATAGCAACCACACATTTTGGTGAATTAAAAGCACTCAAATATAGTGATTCACGTTTTGAAAATGCATCAGTTTCTTTTGATAGTGAGACAATGTCTCCTACATATCATTTGCAATGGGGGATTCCAGGGCGAAGTAATGCAATTGCGATCGCTAAACGTTTAGATCTTGATTCTTCTGTTATTGACAAAGCTCAAGAACTACTAACTCCTTTGAGAGGGCAAGAAGTAGATCAGATGATTATTGGTTTGGAAGAACAACGGAAATTACAGCAAGAATCGGCAGAAAAAGCTGCAGTGCTATTAGCCAGGACTGAAATACTTCATGAAGAACTATTAATTCATTGGCAAAAGCAAATTGAATATTCAGAAAGGCAAAAATTAGTACAACGTAAGAATTTTTCTGTAACGATTGAATCAGCTCAAAAGGAAGTGAGAAATTTAATTAGTCGTTTAAGGAGTAAAACAGCTACTGGTGAGACCGCAAGACTTGCTGGGCAAAGATTACGTCAATTGCAAGAAGATGTTTTGCAAAAAGCTTCTTGCAATCAAAGTCATAATGAAGGTTGGGTCCCCAAGGTAGGTGATCGAGTTCGTTTAATTGATTTGGGCAAAATAGCCGAAGTTATATATATATCCGATGATGGTTCTCAATTAACTCTTCTTTGTGGCTCTTTTCGAAGTAAGGTTTCTTTAAGCTCCGTTGAAAGTATTAAGGGAGAAAAGCCAAAATTATTAAAGACAGTCGTCAAGGTTAATTCTAAGACTACTCAAAGTAGAGGTTCTAAGGTTCGGACTACTACTAATACTCTCGATGTTCGTGGCTTACGAGTTCATGAAGCAGAAGTAATCCTTGAAGAATTTTTACGAAAAACTGCTAGTCCAGTATGGGTTGTTCATGGAATTGGTTCCGGTAAGCTTAAGCGTGGTTTAAGAGAGTGGTTGAAAACTCTTTCTTATGTAGAACGTGTTATAGATGCTGAACAGCAAGATGGTGGTGCTGGCTGTAGTGTGATTTGGTTATATTAATAGTAAAACTTATCTTTAAGATTTCTTGTTAATTCCTTTTTCAGGTTCTTATAGATTTAACTTAAGTTTTTTCTTTGTAAAGAAATTAGAATCAGATTTGAATCAATAAATAAGATAATTCTTCTGCATTCTCCAATAACTTAATTGACCAATGAGATTATAAATTTTATTTAAGCAGCCATAATATTTTTAGGTAAGTCAGGGTAGTTTTTAATTTCATTAGAGCAATGAGTATATAAATCAGAATACTCAGCTTCTGAAAGACTAATTTCAGCACCTTTTATATAGGTCGAATTTGATCGATCTTCTTTTTTCGGTGAATCTAACTTGTTTGTGATATTTATTCCTAATTTATTGGATAAATAACTTATTGATTCATTGTATTTTTCTGATAATTCATTATAACTTATTAAAGATATATTATTATGTTTTTTGGAGTATTTGTGGGCAATAGAGACATGTTCAGCCCAACGATCAAAATAACTTCTTACATTACTGATTTGGTACCTTTGGGAGTGACCTATAGGAACATGCTTTGCTAATTCCAAGGGAGAGTTCGTTTTTGGCCCTTCTGGATAACTTATTCGGTGGAGCAACTTCCAGAATGAGATCAATACGTCTACAGGATTTCTATATATATAAGCAATTAAAAGATTTTCTGGTATCTTTTGTCCAATCATAGAAACAGGAAAATGAGATTTGATAATACTTTTCATACAAAGCTTGTTATTTTCTATCTTAAGATTTGATAATCTTTTGAAAAGTTTAATATTTCTTTCTTCGCTAAAGAAAATATGATCTGAACCTAAGAATGGTCTATAGTCAAAGTAAAATAATGGATTATTTGTATATTCAGTACAGCTAGAAAGAGAATCGATAAGGAAGTGAGTTCCGCTTCTTTCGTGGGAGCAAACCATTAGGAGTGCTTTAACTTGATCAGATGCTTCAAAATCAATACGCGAATTCATCGCCATGTGCAATAAACTCATTCTGCAAAAATCATATCTTTAATTTAAATTTAACGCTCTTTTTGAGCTTGTGCTACTAATCCCATATGTTCCTATTATTTTTCTCTTATGAGAATAAATCCTATTCTCATAGATAAAGCTGTATCAATGAATTTGGGGGTTAATTATGAGGACATTGGCTCTTCTTTAATACAAGTCATCTTGCAGTAACAAGATTCATTAGCCAATTGATAATATATGCTTCCTTGCAAATTATAGCTGAGAAGGAAATAAGAATTCTAAACTATATATTTGAAAATAAACTAAGACTTTGTTGTTTAAGTTTTCTGAAGACTTTGCAACCTTTCAATCTGTAAATTAAGATAGGGGATCACTAAATAATTATTTTTGGAGAAATAGTTTGTGTTGTTTGGAACTGGATTTGTTCCAAGTAATTTTCAATCCCCTAAATCTCAGCCCTAGACAGGAGGAAAATGCACTTCATTGATCAGGCTCGTATTACGGTTCGTGGTGGAGCAGGGGGTGATGGCATCGTTGCTTTTAGAAGAGAGAAATATGTACCTGCTGGAGGACCATCTGGAGGAGATGGTGGACAAGGCGGTCAAGTTGTTTTTGAAGCTGATTCGAATTTGCAAACACTTTTGGATTTAAAGTACAAAAGATTGTTTGCAGCTGAAGATGGTCGAAGAGGGGGACCTAATCGATGTAAAGGTTCTTCAGGAAAAGACTTAATCATCAAAGTTCCCTGTGGTACTGAAGTTAGACATCTTTCTACAGGAGTTATTTTTGGGGATTTAATCGAAAATTCTCAACAACTTGTTGCGGCTTATGGAGGTAAAGGAGGATTCGGTAATGCCCGTTATTTGAGTAATAGCAATAGAGCACCAGAAAAATGTACAGAAGGAAATCTTGGCGAAGAATGGGAATTTCAATTGGAGTTGAAATTGATTGCTGAAGTAGGAATTATTGGTTTGCCTAATTCAGGCAAAAGTACTTTGATTGCATTTCTTTCTTCAGCTAGACCAAAAATTGCAGATTATCCATTTACAACATTGGTGCCAAACCTTGGTGTGGTACGTAGGCCTTCTGGAGATGGAACTGTTTTTGCAGATATACCAGGTTTAATTTCTGGAGCTGCTAATGGAGCAGGTTTAGGACATGATTTCTTAAGACATATTGAAAGAACAAAGCTTTTAATTCATTTGTTAGATGCAGGGTCAGAAAACCCCTTCCAAGATTTACTTGTTGTTGAAAAAGAACTTAGAGAGTATGGTCATGGATTGATTGATCGACCAAGAATTCTTGCATTAAACAAAATTGAACTCCTATCAGACCAGGATTCTTTGGAATTAATTAAATTATTTAAGGATGTAACACAAAAAGATATTCACTTAGTTTCTGCAGTCATGGGGACTGGCTTGGATCATTTATTAGAAAAAGTATGGAATGAATTAGGAAATAAATGTGAATAGTTAGATTAGTACTTGTCTAATGATTAATTATTAGCCATAAATGGAAGGAATATATTTTGGGTATGAACTTTTTTAGTTGTTTCGACCAGACAGGCAAAGTAATAGCTAGATGTCAAACTGAACAAGAAATTGAGGTACTTAAGCGAATGGGAAGACCAATCGCTGAAGTGAGACAACTTCGGAACGAGGAAGCAATTGTTTGTTCTCTAACTAGCAGTCCTTCTGACTACAACGAAGATTATTGAGCTTTTGCTAGCGCAAGCCAATATTTACTAGTTGGTGGATTTTCCACCAACTAGTAAATATTGGCTTTAGTCGTCATATACAAGGCATTCTGGCTCATCTGGGTTGGCTTCGCAAAACAACTCCAGAGCATTTGGATCATGCCTATCTTCTGGATGGTGTTCCTTGTATTCCTCCAAGGAATGAAGTTCTTCTGTTAAATGTCGAACTTTGGCTTCATCCCCTTGGGCTTTGGCACTTTGGATCTCAGATTGATCCTTTTGAATGTGTTCGTCGATGCTTTTCATGGATCGTGACCTTCCTTGGTCTTGGTCGACTTGCACACCATAAGGTGACTTGATAGTTATGCCATAGTTGTAATGTCCACTTCGTTTTGTTTACAACACCATTGGCGAAATTAGGTGTCAAATGATACCAAATGCGTTGTTTGATTGGAATTTAAGGCTTATCACTAGTCTTAATAGGGAAACTGATATCCCTATATTTACTTTTAATGTACATATATTATTGATTATTTATTACTTTTAGTATATCAATTATTTATCAATGAATCTTTATACATTGTATTGCTCACAAGCTATAAAGAACTCTGAGCGACAATTTTTTTAGGCTTTAATAAAATCAATTTCTTGCTTATACCTCTATCTCACTAAGCTCTATCCATCTTTCTTCTTTACTTCCTATTTGATCAATTAATTCTGCTAATTGAAAACTTTTGTTGGTTAAGTTTTCACTATTTAATGAGATGGCTTCCTCTAGATTCCTTTTTTTTTCCTCAAGAATGGATAGTTCCTTCTCTAATTCGCATAGCTCCTTGTTTTCCTTGAAGCTTCGTTTCCTTTTGCTGACTTTTGATATATGACTTTTGGTTGATATTTGACTAATTGATTCTTTTGCAGGCAATAAAGATTTTTTAGGACGATTGTCAATAGACTTGCTTTTTGAACTTATTTTTTTCTTTTCTTGTTTTTCAAGAAAAGAACTATAATTACCCTCAAATCTTTTTAGTAAGGCATTCTCGAAATTGAAAATCCTGTCTACAGTTCTATCTAAAAAGAATCGATCATGTGAAACAATAATGACGCAGCCATGAAAATCTTCAAGAAAATCCTCAAGTACGCTTAGTGTTTGTATATCTAGATCATTAGTTGGTTCATCTAATATTATTACATTAGGTGCACTGATAAGTATTCTGCACAGACTTAACCTTCTCCTTTCTCCTCCTGATAATTTACTTAAAGGACTATGTTGCTGAGAAGGCGGGAATAAAAAATTCTCTAATAGTTGAGAAGCTGTAACTTCTCTGTTATGAATTTTGATTCTAGTTGCAATTTCTTCTAAATATTCAATAACCTTTCTATTTAAATTCACTTTTTGGTTAAGCTCTTTAGAAACTTGATCTAAGTATCCTATTTTTATTGTTTCTCCAATTTTCAAGCTTCCTTCTAGTGGCTTTATTTGACCTGCTAAAATATTTAGTAAAGTTGATTTCCCTGATCCATTAGGGCCAATAAAGCCAACGCGATCTTCTTTATTAAAAGAATAGCTAAACTCCTTTAACAATATATCTCCATTCTCCTTACCATTATTTGTTATTTTAATATTATCTGCCTCGATTATTAATTTCCCAATCCTTCTTTTTAAATATTTCATATCTAGTAATTTTTTATTTTGCTTCACCTCTTTGCTTTGCATTTCTTTTATTCTAATAAGTCGAGCTTTTTGCTTAGAGCTCCTTGCTTTGGGACCTTGTTGTAACCATTTCAGCTCTCTTCTAAGAACGCTATGAAACTTATTCTCATAATTATTTCTAGCGTTTTGAAGCTCTGATTTTTGTTTTAAATAATTACTATAATTACCTTTATATATGATTGCTTCCCCTTTATTTACCTCTACAATTCTATTGGTGACTTTATCTAATACATAGCGATCATGAGTTACAAGTATTAAGCCTCCTTTGAAATTCTTGAGCCAATTCTCTAACCACTCAATAGAACTAGCATCTAGATGATTAGTAGGCTCATCTAGTAATAATAAATCAGGATCAGATACAAGTGCTGCAGCAAGCGATACTCTTTTTTTATATCCACCTGATAGCTCACTAATTAATTTGTTAAGATCCTTTATGCCAAGCTTATCTAGTATTTCTTTGATTTTAAACTCAAGACCCCAACTATTAGATTGATCCATTAGTTCTCCAATGTTAGCAAGTTTATTCAGCAATTGTTCGTTATTTGGCTCTTTGCCAACCGATTCACTTATTTGATTAAATTGTATAATTAAATCACGTTTTTCCCCGCAATTTCTCAGCACTGACTCAAGAATACTTTCATGATCTAGTAGAGTATCTTCTTGGCTAACTAATGATAATTTTAGACTTTTAGCACACAATCTTTTCCCATTATCAATGCTTTCTTCACCCGCAATTATTTTTAGTAATGTTGATTTTCCTGATCCATTTGGGCCAATAAGACCAAGACGCTCTTTTTCATTTATATGAAGCGTAAAATTATCAAATAGATTTTTGATTCCAAAGTCTTTACCAGCCTCAATTAAGCTAATAATATTCACGCTGATTTACTTTCCCGTTGCCTTTCAAGATATTCAAATATACTTTTATCTCCTATATCTAAGGCAGCATCTATCCCAAATTTTCTTATAGACATTAATAATAAAAGAGCAGCTGAAATACTTATCAATGAAATAATTGTAGATTCATTGAGTAGATTCGTAATGTGTCCTAATAATGCAATAGGAAGTAAAATAGTAAGACCTAAAGCTTCTGCTCTCCTGAAGCAAAAGAATTCTTTAAAACCTAAACCTGTTAGAGCTATAAATATTGGTCCTATTAGAAATAACCAGTAAGGTTGAACTCTTAAATTCATAAGGATATTGTCGAAACCTACATATGAAGCCATGATGATTACGCCTAGGCACCCAATCCCCCATGAAACTTTAAGGATGTTGTGAATAAATCGTATGTAAATATGGATCCAGTTTAAAGCAAAGCCAAGACTTAATGCCATAGAGAATAACCATATAGATGCCAATGATTCACCTAAATAAAGCCAATGTATTAAACCCAAGCAAAATGAAAGGCCGCAAAATAAAACTGATAATCTATACCTATTCACTTCAATCCTATCTTTAGTGGTAATCTTATATGAACCATAAATTCCCTCTAAATAGATTTCTTTTTCCTCTTTTAAATTGTTATCGTTAAAGAACCAAGATTTTAAGTTCATTCTTATTTTGGGACCTTAGTATTTACTATATTAGTGAGTTCTACTCCTGCAGGAACTACTCCGCTCGGTCTTAAAGGAAATAGATTGCCAAAATAGTCCTTCCTCCAAGTATTTGAATCACAGGTTCCTTGGACATTTGGGAGATTGAAAAACCTCCTTCTCCACTCCCAGATTTTTGGGAATGTCCAAAGAGGCCTTTCACTACAGCCAAAGAAAGGCATGTAGATATTTTCCCATCTAATTAGAGTTGGAAAAAGCCTGACATCTGCAAGGGTTAATTCTTCACCGCACAACCAAGGCCCTTTATTTGTTAGTGATTTGTCTACTTGATCTAAAGATGAGAATAGTTCCTTAGATGCTTTGTTGTAAGAGTTTTGATTCCTAGCGAACCCACATCTGTAAACACCATCATTAACTGTGGGTTGTAAAAGCTCATTCCAGCTTTTAATTTCCTCTTCAAGACTTTTTGGAGAAAGTTCTTTTGATTGGTTAGAAGTTGGCCATTTATTTAAAATTTCAATTAATTGACTGCTTTCGTTACCTAGCAATTTTGGCTTATGTATTCCTTTCCCAAATGGATCGATTAAAGTTGGTACAGTTGCCCTATGGCTAGGAGGACTTCCACAGAGTCTGTACAACTCATCTAAATAATTACAACCTAACCAAGTCGGACTTAACTCCCACTTGCCTTTTTGGGGAGAAGGTCTTGCAATTAATAAATTGAGATTTGTTTCTAAGTTTTTTAATTTATAAGTCAACCAAGTGCGATGTGCCCATGGGCAGCTTTTACCTATTACAAGTGTTGGAAGCTCTTTTAAGGGCCTTTCGAAAAAATCTTTTTTTGGAGGTATGACTGCATATTGATGTTCGCTTTTAGGCCTTTGATAATTACCTTCTTCATCGCAAGGAGCCAGAGCATTCATTAATTGATTCCATTGCCATTTCCAGCAAATGCGTGCTGTTTTAACAAGTTGGGCAGGAGGAGAAGACATATTTGGAAATAGTTCCCTTTATAGTTATTTTCAGTCATCCTTAGGATAGTGTCTAAATAGTAATGGTGAATTCTCAGTTGCTTTTGGTTGCAGGAACCCATGGCAATGAGATAAATGCTCCATTGCTTTTTAAGCAATGGAGAGAGAATCCTGATCTTATAAATAAGAGCAATTTAAAAATCATTCAAGCTATAGGAAATCCTCTTGCATTGCAGCAATGTAAACGTTATATAGATCGTGATTTAAACAGAAGCTTTCTTCCCGATTTAATTAACTCTTCTAGCCATTCATTTTATGAAGCTCAAAGAGCTAAAGAATTGATAATTGAATATGGACCTGATGGAATAAATCCATGCAAAATCGCAATTGACCTTCACACGACTACAGCTGCAATGGGAAGCAGCTTGGTCATTTATGGACGTAGACCAGCAGATCTAGCTCTAGCGTCTTTAATGCAATTTCGTCTTGGCATTCCTGTTTATTTGCATGAAGATGACTCTTCTGAAAAAGGCTTTTTGGTTGAATCGTGGCCATGTGGATTGGTAGTCGAAATAGGCCCAGTAGCACAGTCTTTGATTCATCAAAATATTATAGATAAGTATAAAATAATTTTAGAAGCTTGTTTTAATGAACTCTCTAAAGTTTTATCAGATAAAATACATTATCCCAAGGATTTAATAGTCTACTCTCATATGGGAAGTATTGATTTTCCGCGTGATCTAGAGGGTAACATTACCTCTTCTATTCATCCTGATTTATTAGGTAATGATTGGCAGATTATTGACAATAACTCACCGCTCTTTGTTGACTCTTCGCAAAAGATAATGAGATTCGATAAAAGTTTTTATAATCTAGAAGAAGATCTGTATGCATTGTTTATAAATGAGGCTGCTTATGTTGAGAAAAGAATTGCTATGAGTATTACAAAAAGAGAGAAAATTTCTATCAAAAAATCTTGGCAAAATGATCTTCATGCATTGTTAAATTAATAACTCTAACCGCATGCCCATATAACTTGTTCTTTAGTACATGGGAGGTCACTTTTGCTTCCATCTTCCCAGTAAATTCTCAATCGATCATCTTCAGTTCCAATCCTAAATGTTAGAGATTTAATTTTCCCTGCAGGAATTTTTTCTGTTTTTTCATTTGTATTTAAATTGATATTTTGTTTAACTACTTTTTCTAGTCTATCTACTTTCATTTCTAGTTCGCTGATTGAATTAGAGGTTTTATTAGGGCTTGATAAGTTACTTTTTTGTCTGCTTTGACAAGCCAATACCGAAAAAATGCATATACCACAGAAAATAGTGACCAATGTTTTGATCTTTTTAAATTTAATTGTTCTTGCTTTCAACTTGCTTCTTAAAATTAACTAGAAGTTAGCACCCTTTCACTCCAATACACGACAGCCCCCTGAGACTCTAATTCGATTCTCCTGTGCCTAGCTTTGCTCATTGGCACTGTCTCTTGCAGGTGCCGCCCTTTAAAGAGCCATCTTATAAGGACCAAATGAATCTCCTTTGCCATCTCTCTAAATCTTAAACCTTTCTATTGTTTTTGGATATGAGCTGCTTCTAATCCATTTGGCTTTCAAGAAGAAGCCACGAATTGAGCGATCTTCCTATAAAATCCACCTGGCAGGTATTCCTGTTCTTATTTTAGTTGCCCCTAGTTAGGGGTTACATTTACGTCCTTATGACTACCCTTCAACAACGCTCT
Organism: uncultured Prochlorococcus sp.; assembly: GCA_902564535.1. Taxonomy (GTDB): domain Bacteria; phylum Cyanobacteriota; class Cyanobacteriia; order PCC-6307; family Cyanobiaceae; genus CACFBG01. The sequence goes on along the minus strand of CACFBG010000001.1, from coordinate 24,023 downwards.
TCGTTGCTTAAAGGTTGGCCGCAGTTCTGTGAATGGGTCACTTCCACTAACAATCGTATTTATGTCGGTTGGTTTGGTGTATTGATGATTCCTTGCCTGCTTGCGGCAACCACTTGCTTCGTTATTGCATTTATTGCGGCACCGCCGGTTGATATCGACGGTATTCGTGAGCCAGTTGCTGGTTCATTCATGTATGGAAATAACATCATCTCTGGTGCTGTTGTTCCTTCTAGTAATGCTATTGGCCTTCATTTCTATCCGATTTGGGAAGCTGCAACAATCGATGAGTGGCTTTATAACGGCGGTCCTTACCAGCTAGTTATTTTCCACTTCTTGATCGGAATTTGCGGTTGGATGGGACGCCAATGGGAATTGTCATACCGTTTAGGTATGCGTCCTTGGATTTGCGTTGCTTATTCAGCTCCTGTATCTGCTGCTTTCGCAGTTTTCCTTGTTTATCCATTTGGACAGGGATCCTTCTCGGATGGAATGCCTCTTGGTATTTCAGGAACCTTTAACTTCATGTTCGTGTTCCAGGCTGAGCACAACATCCTTATGCACCCATTCCATATGGCTGGTGTAGCAGGAATGTTTGGCGGAAGCTTGTTCTCCGCTATGCATGGTTCTTTGGTTACCTCATCACTTATCCGTGAGACTACCGAGACTGAATCACAAAACTATGGCTATAAGTTCGGGCAAGAAGAAGAGACCTACAACATCGTGGCTGCCCACGGTTATTTCGGTCGTTTGATCTTCCAATATGCCAGCTTCAACAACAGCCGTAGTCTTCACTTCTTCTTGGCTATTTTCCCAGTTGTTTGTGTTTGGTTGACTTCCATGGGTATTTGCACCATGGCTTTCAACTTGAATGGCTTCAACTTCAACCAGTCAATTCTTGATTCGCAAGGAAAGGTTGTCCCAACATGGGGTGACGTTCTAAACCGTGCGAACCTTGGAATGGAAGTTATGCACGAGCGTAATGCTCATAACTTCCCTCTAGATTTAGCAGCAGCTGAGTCCACTCCAGTGGCACTTGTAGCACCTGCTATTGGTTGAACTTTAAGCGCTAAATTCGTTTTAAGTGTTTAAAGCTCACCAATTTTGGCTGAGGAAAAAGCCCCCTTTAAATAGGGGGCTTTTTTATGGCTAAAATAAATTTCTTATTATTTACGGCTCTTTATAAATTTTATTTATGGGAAGTAGTTTTGGTCGGTTATTCCGAATAAGTACCTTTGGGGAATCCCATGGGGGAGCAGTTGGGGTCATCTTGGAGGGATGCCCTCCCAGATTGAAATTAGATCTTGAAAAGATTCAAATGGACTTAGATAGGAGAAAACCAGGTCAAAGTAAATTAACAACTCCACGAAAAGAATCCGATCAGATAGAAATTCTTAGTGGACTTGTGGAAGGAGTAACCCTTGGAACTCCAATCTCAATGCTGGTTCGTAATAAAGATCAAAGGCCAGGCGATTATCAAGATATGCAATCTATCTTTAGGCCTTCCCATGCTGATGCAACATATCAATTTAAATATGGAATTAGGTCTTCTAGTGGAGGAGGGAGAGCATCTGCAAGAGAAACAATAGGAAGGGTTGCATCAGGAGCTATTGCTAAACAATTACTCGCAAAGGTTAATCAAACAGAAGTATTGGCCTGGGTTAAAAGTATTCACGATATCGAGGCACAAGTAGATCTAAATACTGTTTCTTTTCAAGATGTGGAGTCCAATATAGTTAGATGCCCTAACCCTTCTGATGCCGAATTAATGATTAAACGTATCGAGGAGATTAGTTTAGAAGGAGATTCTTGTGGAGGTATAATTGAGTGTTTAGTTAGGAATGTTCCTATTGGTCTAGGCATGCCTGTCTTTGACAAATTAGAGGCTGATTTAGCTAAAGCAGTAATGTCTTTACCAGCCACTAAGGGTTTTGAAATAGGTTCAGGTTTCCAGGGAACTCTGCTTAAGGGAAGTGAGCATAATGATGCTTTCTTGCCTTCACAAGATGGTTCTCTTAAAACAGCTACTAATAATTCGGGAGGTATTCAGGGAGGAATTAGTAATGGGGAGGACATATTGATCAGAGTTGCATTTAAACCAACAGCAACTATTCGCAAAAATCAGAAAACTATTGATTCAAGTGGTAAAGCAGTTAACTTGTCTGCTAAAGGAAGACATGATCCATGTGTCTTGCCTAGAGCAGTACCAATGGTTGAGGCTATGGTTTCATTAGTTTTAGCAGATCATTTGCTTATACAGAATGGTCAATGTAATCTTTTCTAATTTAGGAAGTAATTATTACTATGGCAGGTTTATTTGTAGTTAATACTTGGATGATCATTCAATAATATCTCTGCTCTAAACTTACTACTACTACTTTGCATTTAATTTTATCCATTGATCAAGGGAAGGATCAATCTTCCCATGTTGAATTAAATTTCTACCTATAGCTACGGTGTTATAACCTGCATTCAACCAAGAAATTATATCTTTTGAACTAAGGCCTCCTGCTGCAATAATAAATGGACTTACATTAAGTGGAATCTTGATTTGGTTAATGTATTCGATTCCAAGATTTATAGCAGGAAATAGTTTGATGATTTTACACCCATAACTTGTTGCTTCTTTGATTTCTGAGGGGGTAAAGACACCAGGTATAAGTAATAGTTTATTTTTTTTTGCTTGGTTTTGAAGATTCTTGTCGAATATTGGGCTCATGGCATATTTTATTGGAAGAACTTCAATGTCCTGCAAACCCTTTGGGGAAGAAATTGAAGCTATTCCGAAAGAAATATTTCTAAACTCTTTGATTATATTCTTCATCATTTGCCTCCAGCGAGCATCTGAAGTCCATGCTATTTCTATGTGCTTAATTCCATTCAAATGTAAAGTTTGAATCGTTGAAAAAAAACTCTTATCAATGCAAAGATTATCTTCGTTAGGTCTAAGAACTACTATAATTGGTTGCTTTTGAAGAGAAGAAATTAGAGATTCTTCCTGAATATCTAAACTATTATTAATAGGAAACAAATTTACACGTATTCCGCTACTTTGACTTCCCTAAGAATTAGGAGTTCTTGCAGCTCTTCTGAATTAACTGTTTCTTTCTCGATTAACATTTCTGCTAATTCATCAAGAATATTGCGATTATCTACTAACACTTTAGTTGCTCTTATGTAGGCAACCTCAACTAAATCAGAAACTTCTGCATCAATTGTTGCTGCTGTATCTTCAGAAAAATCTCTCTCAGATGCTATTTCTCTGCCAAGAAACATTCCACCTTGTGACCTCCCAAGGGCAATTGGACCAAGCTTATCGCTCATTCCAAAACGAGTAACCATTTGTCTGGCGACTTGTGCAACTTGTTTAAGATCATTCGATGCACCAGTAGTAACTTCATCTTCTCCATAAACAATTTCTTCAGCGACTCTTCCTCCTAATGCAACGGCCATTTGATTTTGTAAATAAGATCTGGAATATAGACCTGACTCCATGCGTTCTTCGCTAGGAGTGAAAAATGTAAGCCCACCCGCTTGGCCTCTAGGAATTATTGAAATCTTTTGTACTGGATCATAATCAGGCATCAAAGCGCCTACTAGAGCATGCCCAGCTTCGTGATAAGCAACTAGTCTTTTTCTCTTTTCACTAATCACGGTATCTTTTTTCTCTGGTCCTGCCATGACTCTTTCAATGGCATCTTCAATCTCATCATTACTAACTTCATTAAGTTCTCTTCTGGCTGCAAATATTGCAGCTTCATTGAGGAGATTTGCTAAATCAGCTCCAGTAAAACCAGGAGTTCGTCGAGCAACCTTATCTAAATCAACATCTTTAGAAAGAGTTTTGTCGCGAGCATGTACTTTGAGGATTTGTAGTCTGCCGCTGTAGTCGGGTCTCTCTACTGTTACTTGTCTATCAAATCGCCCAGGCCTCATTAATGCTGCATCTAGAACGTCTGGTCTATTAGTAGCAGCAACAATAATTATCCCTGTATTGCCCTCGAAACCATCCATCTCGGTTAATAGTTGATTAAGAGTTTGCTCTCTTTCGTCATTCCCTCCTCCAAGCCCAGCGCCTCTTTGCCTACCAACAGCATCAATTTCATCAATGAACACAATGCATGGGGCATTTTTTTTAGCTTGTTCAAACAAATCTCTTACTCTGCTAGCTCCCACGCCTACAAACATTTCTACAAATTCTGATCCTGATATAGAGAAAAATGGAACATCAGCTTCTCCAGCTACCGCTTTTGCAAGAAGAGTTTTACCTGTTCCTGGAGGTCCTACAAGCAGAACGCCTTTAGGGATTTTTGCTCCAACAGCTGTAAATCGATCAGGATTTTTTAGGAAGTCAACAACTTCTGTCAGTTCTAGCTTTGCACCTTCTATTCCTGCGACATCTTCAAAAGTAACTTGAGTAGAAGGTTCCATTTGCAATCTTGCTTTGCTTTTCCCAAAGCTCATAGCTGGATTTCCTCCTCCTCCTCCTCCTCCTTGAGATCTTCTAAAGAGAAAGAATAAGCCGCCTAATAAAAGTAGAGGAAATATCAAGCTGCTTGCAGCTTGTTGCCATGGACTTGCCTGACGAGATGGTTGAACTGCAATATCGACGTTATGAGCTGTTAATAGTTTTAAAAGATCCTTATCAGGGGCAAGATTGACTTGAGCTCTACTTCCATCATTTTCTATGACTTGGGCTGTGCCTTGGTCAGGCGAAATTAATACCCTACTTATTTGATTTTCTTCAACAGCCTCAACGAAATCACTGTATCGAATTGATCTGGTTGAGTTGTTGTCTTTTGGACTATCTAAGAAAGCGGTTCCTAGAAAGATGACAATCATTACTATGAGCAGATAAAGCCCAATGTTTCGCAAGCGCTTGTTCAAGATTCTTTTGCCTCAGATGAAGGGATGTTAATAGGCCAAGATGTATTTATGCGGATCTAAGTACTTCAACAACACTTTTAAAGGCAAACCATTCTGGAATTTCCTCTCCACTACGAAGCATTTTTCGAAATTGAGTCCCACTTAGCTTTTTGATATGCAAGCCTCTTGCTTCTGCATGTTCAGCGGTTACATAACCTTCTTCCTGCGTATATACAAGGTTTAGTGAAGGAACAGTTTCCATGGCAAGTTCTGGAGCACACTCTCTAGCAAAATTTTGTGCTTCGTATGGTCCATAAAAATCTTCACCACTAATACTTGACTTACAACCCGCCATATCTCTCCCGATTATGAAATGGGTGCACCCATAATTTCGGCGGATAATCATATGTTGTAATGCCTCTCTAGGGCCTGCCATATGCATTGCATAAGGAAGATAGGACCATCTGATGTTTGGGTTTTTTACTTCAGCAGCAAGTCGTTCGTAAGTTTGGAATCTTATTTCTCCAGGGATATCATCTTGTTGAGTAGGACCACATGTTGGATGTACAAGAACTACAGCATTGTTACTTACATTGTTTGCTTTTAATGCTCTTGTGAAAAGTTCATAATGTGCTCTATGAATGGGGTTTCTGCATTGAAATGCAACTACATCTTCATTTGCGGGTAATTGATTCCTGACTTCCGAAGGAGTTTTACAGGGAAAAATTCTCTTGGGCAGTTCCAGTCCTTTTAGAGGACCACCAATGTAAAAACGTTTCCGTTCTGTAGCAATCATCCGAACTGCTGGATGCTCTAAGGATGTAGTTCCATAGCACCCTTGAGCTTCTAAAACCTTGTCTGGTTCCCACTGGTCTTCAACTATTAGCTCAGCAAGATTTTGACCTTTATACGTAAGTAGGACCTTATCCCCAATATTCAAATCCTCTCTATCAGTATCAAAAACGATAGGCAATCCGAATAAATATCCTGATGTAGTTCTATTACTTTTAATGACTGCTTCATAATCAGCCCTATGCATAAAGCCTCTTTCAGGCGAGAAACCGCCAATAATTAATAATTCGATATCGCAGGCATTTCTGTCAGAGCATTCGATACTTTTAGATGATTTAGCTGTGATATCTAATTTCTCCTCTGCAGAACACATCAAATTCACTAGGGTTCCGCCATAAGGGGCAATGAGACCAGAATTATTTTCCTTGCCTGATTGGGTGGAGGTCATTATTAGTAAAAATGCGTATGCAGATTCTCCCAGATGATTGGTCAATAAATTCCAGTTAGCAAAACACTAATAATTCTGCATACAAAAAGGGAGAAGAAAATAATTTCTTCTCCCTTTTTGTATGTCTATAAAATTTCGAACCTTTTTGAATTCAGGTCAGAAATTAATTTTACGCTTTGCGACCATAGAAGTTGCCACTAAGTTTGACATCAACTGGTTCTTTAGAACCAAGGTCATTGTCTGAAGGTTGAATGGCTATAAAGGTGCCAGAAAATTCATTGGAAGCAGCGTCGACACTATTAACGGTAAGGGTGATCTCACCATTACCACTTAGGTCTTGCTTAATGTTTTCTTTGGCTAGCTCTTCATCATCACCACCTAAGGCAACAAGCCCTTGGGCATAGTCAACGCCTGTGTCTTTAGCACGACTCTTTGGATCAAGGAAGTCTCCAGTGCGGTAACTAGGAGTAAAAGTGGTTCCTTTGAATTCAGCACCAGGTGAGATGGATTTATCGCCACTAGCAACCATGTCTTTAACTGAAAAAACCAAAGGAAACTCTTCACTGTTAGGACCTAAAACGGTCATCAGAGCAAAGTCAAGTCCACCTTTAGCTGTGATTTTCCCTCCAGAAAGATCTCCGGAGACTTCATCGATGTTCGAGTTGAATCGAGGGCTAATGATTTTGGCTGGGACGAAATCAGCTTTTTGGCCTCGCTTAGTTGATAGCTTCACTGCAAAATCAGTTGGCTGTAAGCAAAGGCCTTTGAATTTTCCATCAACGTTTATGGAGCCTTGAGAACCAGCTGGAAGGGTTTTACATGTGCCTGCCTGGCCAGTATTAACTACCCCGGCGAAGTTTGCATTGCCCCTTTCGGGTCCCTTGACGAATGCTGCCGAGACCCTGCTTGGAGCAGTTACAAAGGTTAGACAGAAAGCCAGCACCAAGGCCAGCAAAGGACGAAATGGCATGAGAGTAAGCCGAATAGGCCAGATGACTGCGGTATAAACCGCTCAATTGATCTTTTGGATATTACAGGGGTCAAATGGCGGATAGGTTAAGCCTTTTGCAGCTTTAAACAACCTGTCGCTTCTTAAGACACCTGAAAAGGGCCTAAAATTCCTCGAGAACCCTTCCATTTAAAGGGTTTTGGGCTACAGATTAAAGCTGCCTTAAGAAAAGCAAATATTAACTCTCAAAGGAAATATTTCTGTAATGTTCCATTAATTCGTCCATTAATTCGTGCGCTAATGCGATTTTTGAGGTTGTGGGAATCTTTCGAACCATTTCATTAGCTCCAATAAGAAAACCTCCATTGGGATGAGATCCAAATCCTTGGTTGGGTCTATCAATTGGATTGGCCATCAATAAATCGCAGCCCTTAGCAATTTTTTTTGCCTTTGCAGCAAGTTCAATTTCTGTGTCGCTTCCACTTAATGCTGCAAATCCAAGAAGAATTTGTTTTTTAGTTTTATTGACTACTAGCTCTTTTAGAAGATCCGGTACCTCTTCTAAGGAAGTTGATAAGGATTTCATAAATTCCTTTTTACTAGATTTTTCTTTCGTAGGGCCATCTTTCTTCCTTAAATCTGCTACAGCGGCCGCCATGATGACAGCATCAACTGATGGTTGAAGTTTTGTAATCCAACTTCTCATCTCTTTTGCATTATCTATTTTTATACTTTTCAGTCCTTCAAGCCATGCTTCAGGTAGATCTAACGGTCCATGTATTAAATCGACTTCTGCTCCTCTAAATCTTGCTGCTTGTGCAATCAGAACGCCCATCCTTCCACTACTTTTATTTGTCAGTACTCTTGCTGGGTCTAAGACCTCTTGTGTAGGTCCTGCCGTCACTAATATTTTTAAGCCCTCTAGATCTTGATTGAGTTTTCTATATTTATTTATTTGAATTTTTCCACTTTTGATAGCTAGTTCTATAAGTTCTGGATCAGCCATTCGACCTTCTCCTATTCGATTACAAGCAAGAAGACCAGATGCAGGATTTAAACAAAGGACGTTTGTATTTTGTTTGAGCTGTTCCCAATTCCTTTTAACTGCTAGGTTTTTCCACATCGATGTATTCATCCCAGCCGCTGCTATAACTGGCCCTTCATATGCCAAAAGCAAACTTGCCAATAAGCCTTCACCAAGCCCTTGAGTCCATCTTGAAAGAGTAGAAGCTGTTAGTGGAGCGATGACAACCATTTCTGCCCATTCAGCAAGCTCAATATGTAAAGGCTTAATTTGAGCTGGGTCCCATTGATCTTCATCTTGATAACACTTATTTCTACTAAGGGTTGCAAGGCTTAATGCGCTAACTAGTTTTGAAGCACTTGGAGTGATAACTGATCTAACCTCTGCCCCTGCTTTAATTAAACCACTGATTAGTAAGGGTGTTTTAACTGCGGCAATGCTTCCTGAAGCTGCTACTAGTATCTTTAAACCTTGTAAGAGATTCTTACTTTGAATAGTCATTCAGTGAACTCCTTTAAAATTTGAAGATATGGTCTTTTCATGAATCTCAGAGAAAAATAAATTTGCCTTTGGATTACTTTATTATTTTGGTTGCTAGGTAAACCTGTTTTGAAATTTAAAGATTTTTGATCATATCTAGGGCTAATTCTTGAATTCATCCTGGCTGTTTATAGAGCAAATTATAAGGTAAAAAATCAAAAATAAACTAATCAATTTATATTTAACAAGTTATTTATAGTTCTATTTTTTGAATTCGCTACTTTTAAGGGATGGGGAATTAGCTCAATTGGTAGAGCGCTGCAATCGCACTGCAGAGGTCAGGGGTTCGAATCCCCTATTCTCCATAGTTGTAAAAGGGCTTACTTTGATGACAAAGAACTTTCAAAAGACAAACTTACATCGAAATGTAGTTAATGCTTTGGAGGTTCTTGAGAACTGGTCATTTAATCCATGGCGAAAATATTCATTATTGATAATTATTTTGTTAATAGGTTTTGTATTTGGATCATCTATTGGAACGATAAATGGTGTTCTAGCATTGATGGATCCTATCGGAGCTTTTTTTGTAGTTGCATTGTTAGAGTTTATGGTTCGCCTTAGGAGAAACTGGCCTTCATCAAAGGGTTATAAAATAGCCTTAGAAATCATTGATACTGCTAGAATTGGACTATTATATGGTTTATTAATGGAAGGATTTAAATTGCTTTGATCTAAAATATTTTTTGTGAAGGATTAATGGCTGTAATTAAATAAAGTAGTGCCATCCGAATACTAATACCATTGGACACTTGTTTGTCAATCATGCAAATGGAACTATCTTGCATTAGTTCACTACTAATTTCAATCCCTCGGTTTACAGGTCCAGGATGTAATAAGGCTATTTTTTTGTCACACCATTTAAGTTTTTCATGAGAAATTCCGTAATCAAAATAGTATCTGTCAAAATCAGTGAGTAAATTTTGATTCATTCTTTCTTTTTGTATTCTAAGAGTCATTACTGCATCAGCTGCCTGCAATGCTTTTTTTAAAGATCTTTCTATTTTAATTTTACCTCTTTTTTTAATAGGATCTTTATTTTGACCTGGTGGAGGTGAATCTACGAAAGCTTCAAACTCCTCTGGTAAAAGGCTTGGAGGACCACATAAAATCACATTAGCCCCACAACCTGTCAATGCCCATAAGTTCGAGCGTGCAACTCTTGAATGCAAGATGTCTCCCACAATGGCAATAGATTTTCCACATAGTGAACTAGGTAAAGGTTCTTCAGGACAAAAATAATTTGCAAGTGTAAAAAGATCTAATAATCCTTGACTTGGGTGGCTATGAAGACCATCTCCTGCATTAAGGACAGATGTTTTTAGTCCCTTTTCATCTAGTGCATTCGCAATTATTTCTGGAACACTTGTTGAATCATGTCTAATAATTAGAGCATCTGCACCCATTGCTACATAAGTCATTGCAGTGTCTAAGACACTTTCGCCCTTTGAAATAGAACTGTTGCTAACAGCGAAACTAATTACATCTGCTGACAGTAATTTTGCAGCGAGTTCAAAGCTACTTCTTGTTCTTGTACTTGGCTCGAAGAATAAAGTAGTAATTAACCTTCCTTGGAGTACAGGGAGCTTTCTTGTTCCTTTGTTCGGTAGGGATTTAAATCGATTAGCTAGCTCTAGAACAGTAGTAAAATCCTCAAAAGAGAAGGTAGCAAGATCAAGAATGTGACGATGATTCCAATTCGTCATTTATTTAGGCATCCATGCTTGAGCAATAGAAGGTTTAGTATCTCCTATTGCTCTTTTGCTAATACTTCTGCTGGCTTGGAGATACCATCTCCAAGCTATATCCTTTCCTTCAGAAAGACCAATTCGAGTTGTTTGAATAATTTTGTACATTTTCTGGATAGAGTTTAACTTCTTTGTAACCCAAATACCATTCTCTATAGATAAGGATAGGTTGTCATGGTTAATATTTAAATCAAATCGTCGAGCTAATAATCCTGGGCCAGAAGCTATCCGTTCTTCTTCTCCAGGGATTGCAATTGCACGCAATAAAACTCCACTTGCCCAATCACTCTTATCAGTGACAATATTTACGCAATGATAAATTCCATAAGTTAAGTAAACATATAAATTACCTGATGGGCCAAAAAGAGTTTCATTCTTTTTAGTTTTTTTTCTAAAACCATGGCATCCAGGTTCTTCTTGAGAATATGCTTCTGTTTCGACGATCACACCAGATAAAAAATCACCATTTGGCATTCGCTTCACTAAAGAGCATCCAATGAGATCAGGTGCAACTTTTTGAGAAGGCCTTGAAAAAAAATCTTTTGGAATGATGGCAAGAGAATTTGACAATGCGGTTGATCTGTCTTTAGCTATTTAGTACTTTAAGGAATTTTTTATATATGTTTTCTAGACATCCAATTGTTTATAGCATTTTATTGATTATTTCGCAATCAAGTTCTTTTCGTGGTTAATTTTCTGAACTTTAGTTTTTATTTTTAAAAGATCGGAATATTGAGTTAGGATAGAATTAAGACTCAGATTAAGTTAATTGTTAAAATTAACAATTAACTTTTAATTTATTTACAACTTTATGAAGTTACCTTTTGAATTGCCTCCTGATGATCAGATCTCACACCGATTAGATTTATGTACCTGGCAAGAAGTTGAAAAATACTTGACTAATTGCAAAGGGATTATTGTTCCTATTGGTTCTACAGAACAGCATGGTCCAACTGGAGCGATCGGAACAGATGCTTTAACAGCTAATGCGGTTGCCTCTGAACTTTCCAGGCAAACAAGAGTACTTGTTACTCCAGTATTGCCTTTTGGTATGGCAGAACATCATTTAGCTTTCCCTGGAACAATGAGCCTTCAGCCCTCAACTTTGTTGAAGGTTATTCATGATTTAGTGATTTCATTGGCAGGCCATGGTTTTGAAAGAATTTTTTTTGTAAATGGGCATGGTGGAAATATTGCGACTGCAAAGGCAGCTTTTGCAGAGTCTTATAAAACGGCTGCATTGCGCAACCTGTGTGTAGCTAAAAAATTACGATGCCGAATTTCTAATTGGTTTTTAGCACCTTCAGTGTTTAAAAAATCAAGAGAACTTTATGGAGATAAGGAAGGCCAGCATGCCACTCCAAGCGAAATAGCTTTAACTTTGCATGTGGAGTCAGGCCTGATAAGTAAGCAACGACCTCTTCCAGAACCTTCACCGTCAGGCCCTATTTATGGCCCAGATGATTTTCGTCTTAGGTATCCTGATGGAAGAATGGGGTCTGACCCTTTTCTTGCATCTGCTAAAGATGGAGCTGTACTGCTTGAAAAAGCAGTATTTGATCTGACTAAAGAATTATCTATTTTCCTTGAGGATTCATGAGTAAAATCACCCCTGACGATGTTAAGAAGGTTGCTAAGTTGGCTAGATTAGAACTTTCTGATACAGATTTAGAAAAACATTCAGTTCAACTAGAAAAGATACTGAATTATGTTGCTGAATTAGAAAAAATTGATACTACCAACGTTATTCCTACTACTAGAGCAGTAGAGGTGGTTAATCGAACCCGCGATGATCTAGTGGAGAATACAGATATTCGAGAAGAGTTACTTGAATTGGCGCCAAATCGAGAAGGAGACTTTTTTAAAGTACCCAGGATCTTGTGAAATTTTTGTATTAATAACTTTTTACTTAAGATGGGTTTATTGAAGTTTTATGTAAAAAAGAAATAAACCATTTTCGCCATTTATTTTTTGGAATGAGATGAGCTAATATTCTCATTTTGCTTCTATTTTTTTTGTGACTTCTGATCCCAAGTAATACATCATAGAGAAAATTAAATCCATCTTCTTTTGATTCAAAAATACCCATTCTTTGAGGAGAACCTTTTGCATCTAAAAGTGGTTTTGTAGCTTCATAAGCTGGTTTATATTCAAACCATGGAATAGAGGGCCATAAATGATGAACAAGATGATAATTTTGCCCCATTATTATCCAATTCATTACTCGACTTGGATAAACTCTTGCATTTTTCCATCTATTTCTAGATATAAATGGTCTATGGGGAAGGTAATCAAAAAATATGCCTAACGTTACTCCTACCATTAAAGCTGGCCCGAACCAGAGATTATAAATAACATTCATAAAATCATATTTTATTCCGGCTAGAACTATGAAAATAAATAATCCTCTCTCAAGTCCCCATTGCATTAACTCATATTTCCTCCACAGTTTCCTTTCGAAAAAGAAATACTCATGGTAAAAAAATCTTGGCGCTATTAACCAAACGGGGCCAAAAGTACTAACAATATGATCTGGATCATTCTTTGGGTCATTTACGTATTTGTGATGCTCAAGATGAACACGAGTAAAAACTGGGAAGCTAAAACCTAATAAAATTGCTGCACCATGACCCATTAATTGATTGATCCAACGATTTGGATGAGCTGAGTTATGACATGCATCGTGAATAACTGTGCCTTCCATATGAAGAGATAGGAAAGCTAAACCAACGAGAACTGGTAAAGGCCAATTCCCTTCATACCATTGCCAAATGCTTAAAGCAGCTAGTAAATACCCTCCTAGGAATAATCCCAAGGTGATATTGAAGGGACCAGGCGGATCCAGATAATTCTGGATTGCTTTCTGCCAATCAGTATTAGATGTTTGTTTTTTCGAGTCCTCAAATGACTTAGGTCTCGACAAGGTGTGAGTCATCAATATTGCTATTAGAAGCAATTAAGCCAAGCTGCAACTAACTTATCAATTATGCCCACCGGGGGACTTGAACCCCCACGACCTAGGTCACAGGTACCTAAAACCTGCGCGTCTACCAATTCCGCCAGATGGGCATTCTTCTAACCTAAGACATATCATCTCTTTACGAACTATTAGTGGCCATGGATTTTTTCTGATAGTAATACGTAGTTGCGACGAGACAATTTATTGGCCAATTAATTCTTCTAATCTTAAGAAGTTAAATGAGAGGTAAATTAATTTTTAGTTTCACTATCGAATCTCGGAATTCTTGATTTATAAATATTCTAATACTATTGATTCTAAAAGGATTACAACATTTTCAAACTATATAAATCTATGAAAAGATTTATATAGTTTAAGTATTCTCAAGTAGAAAAAATTATTAATTAATTTATTGAAGATCAGAGAAATAATCTATTGAAAATAAAGTTATCATAATCTGATTTCTATTAGATTTTGGTCAATTCAACACAATTGATTGAATAGGATTAGAAGCTTATATCTCATAAAAGTCGATTGTGTTCCAAGGGGCAAACATTTTTGTTGCAAGCAAATGCGAGTAATAAATCTTTGAGGACTCTTTTAGGTGATCTAAACTAAAATTAATCTTGATTCTAAACAAATACAATTGTTTTGTTCGGACATCTTGCTCATAAGGGCCCATAATCTTCTTGATTAAGCATTGCCGTGAACAAGGAGACTAATCATAAAGGCGGAGATGCCAGACCGTCTTTTAAAAAAACCTTGAACTTGCTTAAAACAAGTTTTGGGATGAGGGCTAATTCCATTCAAAGAGAGCCAGAGCTCCAGAGATTTTGGAATGAGAAGGGAATTGATTTTCAACTAGGTCTAAACAACCAGGGCCCAAGTTTTACCTTGCACGATGGACCCCCATATGCAAATGGTTCTTTGCATATGGGACATGCATTAAATAAAGTTCTAAAAGATATCATTAATAAATATCAGATCATGAAGGGCCGAAAGGTCCGTTTTATTCCGGGTTGGGATTGTCATGGCTTGCCAATTGAATTAAAAGTTCTACAAGCTTTAAAAAAAGATGAAAAAAAAGATTTAACACCTCTTAAATTGAGAAAGAAAGCAGCTTCTTATGCAAGGAAGCAAATTGATATTCAAAAAGCAGGTTTTAAGCGTTGGGGGATCTGGGCTGATTGGTCCAATCCTTATTTAACTTTGAATAAAGAATATGAAGCTGCTCAAATTAAAATATTTGGAGAAATGGTAGTTAAAGGATATATATATAGAGGTCTAAAACCAGTTCATTGGAGCCCTTCTTCAAGAACAGCACTTGCAGAAGCAGAATTAGAGTATCCAGATGGTCATAAAAGTAAAAGTATTTATGTGGCTTTCCCAGTTATACAAATCACAGAGAAGTTACGACAATCTCTTGATACCCAAGGTTTAAAACTTCCAACTTCAACTCAAGAGTTAAGTAAGGTCCTAAAAGTTGCAATTTGGACAACAACTCCCTGGACAATCCCTGCGAATCTTGCCATTGCTGTTAATCAAAGTATTGATTATTCTGTGGTATCTTTTAAAGATAATTCATTCATAATTGTTGCTACTAAACTTTTAGATTCACTTAGTAAAAAATTTGGATATGATTTAAAAATATGTGCAACTATTGAGGGCATATTACTCGATAAAATCTTATATAGAAATGTACTAATGCAGAGGAATAGCCCAGTTGTAATAGGAGGTAATTATATAACAATTGATTCCGGAACTGGACTAGTACATACTGCTCCTGGACATGGTATAGATGATTTTAATACTGGCAAAAAATATAATTTACCCGTGCTTTGTCCTGTAGATGAGTCTGGACGAATGACTTCTGAAGCAGGTCCCTTTGAAGGATTAAATGTACTTAAAGATGCAAATGAACATATTATCAAGGTTTTAGAGGATGCAAATCTTCTTCTTGCACAAGAAGATTATGGCCATAGGTATCCATATGATTGGAGGACAAAAAAACCCACGATATTCAGAGCTACTGAACAATGGTTTGCTTCGGTAGAAGGGTTTAGATCAAGTGCACTTCAAGAAATAGAAAATGTTGAGTGGTTTCCTTCCTCTGGTAAAAATCGTATAGAGGCAATGGTCAAAGATAGAGGAGATTGGTGTATTTCTAGACAAAGGACATGGGGAGTTCCTATTCCTGTTTTTTATTCAATTGAAGGTGATGAGGTATTAATTAACCAGGAGACTATTTCCTTTATACAAAATTTAATTTTAAAACATGGTTCAGATATTTGGTGGGAATTGGAAGTAGAAGATTTATTACCTCCTTCTTATACTTCTCAAGCCAAGATTTGGCGTAAAGGATTTGATACGATGGATGTTTGGTTTGATTCAGGCACAAGTTGGGCTGGAGTAGTTAGTAAGAGAGAAGAATTAAAACTTCCTGCTGATTTGTATTTAGAAGGTTCTGATCAGCATAGAGGTTGGTTCCAATCTTCGTTGTTAACTTCTGTGGCTGTTAAGGATCAGGCACCTTATAAAAAAGTTTTAACACATGGATTTGTTCTTGATGAAAAGGGTAGAAAAATGAGCAAATCATTAGGAAATATTGTCGATCCATTAGAAATTATTGAAGGGGGCTCTAATAAGAAAGAAAAGCCACCTTTTGGCGCAGATGTTTTAAGACTTTGGGTTAGTTCCGTTGATTATACAGTTGATGTTCCTATTGGTAGTAATATATTAAATCAACTTTCTGATGTTTATCGAAAAGTTAGAAATACTGCAAGATACTTATTAGGTAATATTCATGATTTTAATCCTAAAATAGATTCTGTACCTTTAGAAGAATTACCTTTATTAGATAGATGGATGCTTAATAAAACTGCTGAATTCGCAGATCAAATCACAAATTCATTTGAGAATAATGAGTTTTCTAAATTTTTTCAATTAATTCAAAATTACTGTGTTGTTGATTTGTCAAATTTCTATCTTGATATAGCCAAAGATCGTCTTTATGTTAGTGGAAAATCTGACTATAGAAGACGTAGCTGTCAAACAGTTTTGTCTCTTATTATTGAAACAATTGCAGGCCTTATTTCACCAGTTTTATGTCATATGGCTGAAGATATTTGGCAAAATATTCCATATAAACTTGAAGAGGAATCTGTTTTTTTAAGAGGTTGGCCTAAAATCCCCGACTCTTGGAAAGATGATTCTTTGATTGACCCAATGAATGAAATTCAAATCCTAAGGAGCTCTGTCAATCAAGTTTTAGAAAATTGTAGAAGTATAAAGGGACTAGGATCTTCTCTAGAGGCCGCAATTCGTGTTGAGGTTAAAGATAAAAAATCACAGGATTCTATTGAATGGATAACAAAAAATTCAAATAAAGATGTTGATATTTTAAGTGATTGGTTCCTTGTCTCTCAATTACAATTTGGAGGTGAGCCTTGGGCAGAAGTACTTATTGATAATGAAACCGATAAATACATTATAGAAATTTCTAGAGCAAGAGGAATAAAATGTGATCGTTGTTGGCATTATGAAATGGATATTATTCCAGAACTTAATCAAAATCTTTGTAGTAGATGTAAGGAAGTTCTAGAAAGAATATAAATTTAATCAATCTAATTTATTAAATAAGATTGATTAAAAACCACCTGCTATTCTGCCCTGTTTTGGAAGTTTTAAAAGTAGCCATTGAATGAATCCAACTAGGTATCCAATTAATAAAATATATCCCAAAAAGGCGGCTAAAGATTGAGACCAAGTTGCTCCAAATAGAAAACCAAATATTTCTTCTAACCTTTGATGCATTGTATTTGGAAACACTAGCCATTTATTGCAATAAGTGTTTCTTGTTGCATAGATACAAGGTATACTTATAATCGAGATTATTGAAGTAATAATCGCATAGGAAGTTAAGCTAAACCTCCATATTTTAACGGTTAATGGAAGTGGTCTCCATAATGGGAGATCTGTTAATTCTTCATTTAAATCTATCCAAAACCAAATTGAAATTACCATCAATATTGGTGCTATAAAAAATGATATATAACCAATTGTTCGATGATCGGTTAACAATAAAAGACTTATGCCCATAAGGCTAGTTACTTTCCAGTAAATTTGTAACAATCTCAATATTGCTCTTTCCTTACGAAAAGTGGCCCAACTAACCAGAATTAATGGAATGCCAATAGCAAAGGTCATGGCAAGTCTATAACTCAGCCATATTAGAGCGGTATAAGAAGTTTCAGTCACTCCTGCTTGCCATTTATATTTATTATCTTCAAGAGTTTGTCATTGTCTACTTTCGCTTTTGTAAATCCTGATTATTCGCAATGATGCATGTATTGATGGATTGTCAATATATCACTTTGTAATGCTCTAAAATATCTTATGAGTAATGATTTATTGAAGAAGTAATTATAATTTGAGCTTTTGAGACTTTAAGAAATAAGCTTTAACAAGTTCATTATGGGACTTTCTTTATTGAGGCAGCACGTAAATCCTTTAAGTCGTTTTTTTCAGCTTCCCGTAGATCTGCCTTCGCCAAATGATCTATTCGCCGACCCTACAAAACCAATCCATTTAGATATTGGATCGGCACGAGGTGACTTTTTAATTGGGATGGCAGAAGTTTATGATGATTGGAATTTCCTTGGCGTTGAGATTAGAGAAAAGTTGGTCCGATCAGCAAATGTTGAAGTTCAAAGTAAAGGGTTGAAAAATATTAAATTTTCTTTTTGCAATGCAAATATTAGCCTTGAGAGATGGCTTAATCATTTACCTGAAAATCTCATCCAAAGAGTTTCAATTCAATTTCCTGATCCATGGTTTAAACGAAGACATTATAAAAGAAGAGTACTCCAACCCTCCTTGTTAATTAGTTTAAGTAGGTACCTCTCTTATGGCTCAGAATTTTTCATACAAAGTGATGTTTTGGAAATGATTGATTCTATGAATAGCCTAATAATGGCTAGTTCATGTTTTGATATCAAAACTCATATAAATGATTTCAGTATTAATCATAACCCCTTCCCTGTTCAAACAAATAGGGAGAAATATGCAATAAATAAAGGTTTCACTATTTATCGAGCTTTTTATATTAGAAATAATAATATTCCACCAAAATTAAATCAATTTATTCACAAAATTAATGAAAATATATTGGATAATAATTCAAATTAAGTTTTATAATAAGTATTCTTCAAATACCTTCGCGATATTATTAGACCATAAATTAGCTAGATTTTGTGATTCTGCTTCAACCATTATTCTAATTAATGGTTCAGTCCCACTTTCTCTAATAACTACTCTACCATTTTTGCCCATTTGTTCTTCTGCTTGTAAAAGAATTTTTTGAATAGAATCAGATTCTCTTAAGCGGTTGTAATTTATATTTTTAGGCAATGGAATATTTACCATATTTTGCGGAAAAGCCTTAAAACTTTTGTCTCTCCATTCAGCAAGAGTAAGTTGTTTCGAATGGCAAATTGTTGATAATTGCAATGCTGTTAGCAAGCCATCACCACAAAAACCATTACTGGCAGAAAGGATATGCCCTGATTGTTCTCCACCTAAAGTCGCTCCCTTAGCAATCATTTCAGCATGAACATTTTGATCTCCTACTGGAGTACGTTCTAAAATCCCACCTCTTTCTGTCCATGCTCTTTCAAGGCCAAGATTGGACATTATGGTTCCAACAATACGATTTTCTGGTAGGGCCTTTTCTTCCTGTAAAAATTGTCCCCACAAATAAAGGATGTGATCACCATCTATTACTCTTCCTTTCCCATCTATTGCCAGCATCCGATCAGAATCACCATCAAAAGCAAATCCCATATCAGCTTGATTTTCGAGTACTTTTTCCCGGAGAGGATCTAAACATGTTGAACCACATTTGACATTTATTAAATGTCCATTAGGCTCTCCATTAATAATTGTTAACTCTGCACCTATCTCTTTAAAAACATTTTCTCCAAAAGCTGTTGCAGAACCAAAACATAGGTCTAATATTACTTTGACACCATTAAGATTTTTGTTTGAAACGGATGCAATTAAATGCTCACGATAGAACTTGAGAAGTTCATTCCTATAATATAATTTTCCATAGCTTTTATTATTAAAAAGATCATCTATATTCTCTTCCTTTAATTTCTTTGTGATATTTTCTTGTGTTTTCGAGTTTATTTTTAATCCATCAAAATTAAAGATCTTTATTCCATTGTCCTCTGGGGGATTATGACTTGCAGAAACCATTATGCCTCCAGCAGAGTTCAATTTTCTTATCAATCCTGATACTGCTGGGGTTGGACAAAGACCTAAAGCCCATACTTCTCTTCCTGAACAAGTTAAGCCAGTGGTTAAGGCAGATACAAGCATAGAGTTACTGATCCTTGAGTCATTGCCAATAAGTATTGGGCCTTCTCTTTCCAAAACTTTCCCAATTAAGTAGCCTAATTTGACTAAAAAAGTGGGAGTTAACTCTGTTCCAACTTTCCCTCTAATGCCATCTGTACCAAATTTAGGTATAGGATTACAATGCATTCTTTTATTTTATTCCTATTAGTGATTTACTTATTTTATTCTATAGCATTGGTTAATATTTAAAATATTATGACAAGTTATATGTTTTTTTAGTTAAAGTTTTCATTGATTTTATATTAATATAATTATATTGTTCTTGTATTTGAATATATTAAATTAAAATCCACCTTCTTTATTTTCCCCCTTTTGGTTTTGAAGTATGAATTCGAGTCCGGAGCAAACTCAATTAGGAATATGGCAAAAAATATTTCTGCTTTCTTCTGCAATTATTTTGGCTTTTTTGCTTTTCTTTTTAAGAGGTGGAGTTGATCAGCAGAAAGCTCTCGATTATCTTGCTAGAAGTTCTATAGAGCCTCAGATTGCTTTGAAGAATGGAAAGCCTACTATAATTGAATTTTATGCAGACTGGTGCGAAGTATGTAGAGAAATGGCTCCCATAATGTTAGAAATTTTTGAAGAAAATCAAGAGAATATAAATCTTGTGATGTTAAATGTTGATAATCCTAAATGGGAGGAATTGATTGATAAATATGATGTTAATGGAATTCCACACTTTAACCTTTTTTCTAAAGAAGGTGATTTTAAAGGTAAATTAATAGGTGCTAAAAGTAAGCTTGAAGTGAAGAAAATAGTAGACTTTTTAGTTAAAGATGTGGACCTTACAAAGGATAATAATTTAATGAGCTATGGCAAGACATCTGCAATTTTGCTTGATAAATCAAATAATAACTCTTTCATTGTTAAACCAAGGAGCCACAGTTAAGCTTAATAAGCTTTTAACCTTTGCCTAAGTAGTGATTAGCCAATCTAGTGCTTCTGATACGATTGGAAATTCTTGACAAAAAATCTTTTTACAGTCTTCAACTATATTTTTATGTTCTTTTTGGGTCCCATGTGAAGATCTTAGATTGATATAATGGATCCAAGATCTGCATGATCCAGTCATGTAGATTCTTGTAGGCGTAGCAATAGGGAGAACAAAACGTGCACATTCTTTTGCTATTCCAGCTTCTAGCATTTCTTGATATAGCTTCTTTGAATTGGCGAAGTGATTATTAATTTTTTCATTAAACATATTTAATATTTCTTCTTGCATATCATCAGTAGAATTCTGTCTATTTTTTGTATCTTGTCTACGTAATTGAGGTATAGGGATCTCACCTAATTGAGTGCTATCTGCATACCTTTGAGAAAATTCTTGAAAAGTAAAAGATCTATGTCTTAATATTTGGGCAGCTATTCCTCTATTAGTTGAGATTTCAAGAGTCATGTAAGCTTGTTCAAATACACTCCAATGTTCATGCTTGATACAATATTTTAGTAGCCTACTGTAATCTTTATTGTCTTGATTCTTGGGATTACTTACCCTGGCAATGTATGCCATGGTTTGCTCTGCATTTGGTGTGGTTGATATTAATTTAGCTAAACTCATTTTAAACTTTGGCTAGAGTTACACGTTCTTCTTGATATTGATATTTACCCTGTCTATCTTTATAAGTAGTTTCACATTCATCACCTTCAAAGAATAAGAGTTGGCAAATTCCTTCATTGGCAAATATCCTACAATCTGCTCCAGAACTATTACTAAATTCTAGTGTTAAATGACCTTCCCAACTTGCCTCTGCAGGAGTAGTGTTGACGATGATTCCTAGTCTTGCATAAGTACTCTTGCCAAGACAAATTACGGTAATATTTTCAGGCACTTTCATATGTTCTAATGCAACTCCAAGTCCATAAGAATGGGCAGGTAAAATGAAATATTCCCCATCCTCATCCCTATGAAGTGGAGTGGATTCAAGATTCTCAGGATTGAATCTTTTAGGATTCATAACTGTCCCAGGAACATGACGGAAAATCATGAATTCTTTTGGAGAAAGTCTTAAGTCATAGCCATATGAAGAACAGCCAAAACTAAGTACAGGTTGTTCTTTTTTATTTGGGTTTAAATGCCTTACAAGCTTTTCTTGGAATGGCTTGAGCATTCCTTTTGCTGATTGTTCTTTAATCCAGAGGTCGTTTTTAAGCATTAGAGGCCACAGCGCAATACGGTTACTTGATCAGCCATTGCCATGACAGTAGTAGGTATTGAAGGTCCTGTGAGGATTACGTCAACAGCACGAGGTCTTTGTTCAAGAATTGAGATTAATTCCACTTCCTCCAAATATCCAAGTTCTATTGCCAATCCAATCTCATCTAAAACCAATTGATCAAGCTTTCCTCCTAAGAGCCTTTTTTTACAAATTTCCCAGATCTCTAAGACGGCCTGCAGATTGATTTCTTTGTCTTTTAAGGAGTTTTTTGCAGATAAATGACTGTTAATACTATATGGAATGGCTGGTCTGAACCATTCAAGTCGATCGCAAAGTCTTATCAATCCTTTTGGTCCTTGCTCTACTCCACCTTTGAGTAATTGTGCAATTAGTACTCGACTTCCTAATCCTGCTGACCTAAGTGCTTCGCTTAAAACGCCAGGAAAACTTCCTCTAAATGGAGAATTAAGCACTTTTAATTGTCCTTCTGGTTCTACAAGATGAAGGAAATTCCTGTCTTTAGCTTGTTCTGCTCTTGGTAAAAGAGCAAGATTTGGATGAGAATCAGTCTTTGTTGAGCCCTGAGAAGTGTTTAGGCTTGTTGTCATAAATATTTCAAAGGTCCTACTAAAATGCTGCTATAAATCTAGCGGCAAGATTCCGCAAAACAATAAATATAACACTATCTATAGTGTTATGTAGCTAGTAATGGTTGATACCATTTTATCGCCTCTGGAGGATATGTGATGACAAGTCCAGTTCAGAACAGAGCTAATGGCAGATTATTTGATGAAATAAGGCCTTTTGAGGTCACGTGGAATCCAATGGATTTTGCACTGAGTTCTTTAATAGTTCGAACTGGCCGTACGGCAGTTTTGTGTAGTGTTTCAGTCCAAGACACTATCCCTTCATGGAGAGAAGGCCAAGGGAAAGGGTGGTTAAGTGCTGAATATCGTCTTTTGCCTGGATCGACTCCACAGAGACAAAAAAGAGAGTTAATAAAGCTTTCAGGGAGGACGCAAGAGATACAGAGATTGATTGGTAGAAGCCTGAGAGGAGTTATTGATATGAAATTGTTAGGGGAAAAGACTTTATTAATTGATTGCGACGTAATTCAGGCTGATGCTGGTACCAGAACAGCTGCAATAACAGGAGCTTGGTTGGTACTTTATAAAGGAATGGAGAATTTATTGGATCAGGGCCTTATAAATAAAAACCCTATTAAATCGCAAGTTGCAGCTATATCTGTTGGATTATTTAATGGGCGACCCTTATTAGATCTTGATTACAAAGAAGATTCAAGTGCAGATGTAGATCTTAATGTTGTAATGGACACAGACGGCCGATTCTTAGAGATTCAAGGTACCGCAGAGAAATCCACTTTTAATAGATCAGAGCTTAATGAGCTTCTTGAGTTGGCTGAAACTGGTATTCAAAAATTACATTCTGCTCAAAAATCTTCATTAACGTAGTAAGCCTTAAAACAGTCATTATTGCTACATGCTTTTTGAGCATCACTTATTAGCGTCCACAGATTCGCTGTGAAGTTATGTTTGAGGCAAATCGTGGCTTTAGCCGGATAGCCTCTAATGGTTATCTTCGGGGAAATTCAAATTTGGACAATGATCATCATTCCTCTGATAGAAACCTTCAGGATGTAATACATTCCCTGAGTGGTGCAAGTACCGAACAGGTTGAAAGGTCAAAAACAATCTTTTTCCCCGGAGATCCTGCAGAAAAAGTTTATTTAATTAGAAGAGGAGCTGTCAGATTGTCTAGGGTATATGAATCAGGAGAAGAAATAACCGTTGCCTTGTTAAGGGAAAACAGCCTTTTTGGCGTACTTTCTTTGATTACAGGTAATCGATCAGATCGTTTTTATCACGCTGTTGCTTTTACTAAGGTTGACATGATTACAGCTCCAGCAACTTCTGTTAAGAGGGCGATTGAAGAGGATACGACAGTTGGATTACTCCTCCTTCAGGGCCTATCAAGTCGGATATTGCAAACAGAAACGATGATTGAAACTCTTACTCATCGGGATATGTCCTCTCGATTAGTTAGTTTCCTTTTGGTACTTTGTAGGGATTTTGGCGTCGCTGGTAAGGAGGGTATAACAATTGATCT